>JAJFII010000068.1 GCA_021775095.1 Rhodospirillales bacterium | reverse complement strand
AAAAGGAATCAAATTGTGCTGAAACAGTTCTCCGTCTTGATGAGGAGAGTATCTTTGGAAGAATTTGAAGCCTGTTTTGAAGATTTGAATGATCCATGTGCGTGCAATGCGCGTCACGATTTGCTGGAAATTTTAATGATCGCCCTTTGTACGGTCCTATGCGGAGGGGAACGATGCACGGACATGGCGGAATTTGCAGAACAGAAGGAAGTGTTTTTGCGCCGTTTTCTGCGCCTTCGCCACGGCCCACCGAGCCACGATACGTTTAGTCGGGTTTTCCGTGTGCTCGACGCGGATCAGTTCCGAGCTTGTTTCCAGGTTTTCATGGATCGATTTTTTGAGGTTCACAAGGATGTAGTGGCCATCGACGGCAAGACGTTGCGCCGTTCGTTCGATAAGGCCTCGGGCACATCTGCCCTTCACATGGTCAGTGCCTGGGCCAGTGGGCAGCGCCTTGTTCTGGCTCAAGTAGCCGTGGACGCCAAGTCCAACGAGATAACCGCCATGCCAAAACTACTGGAAATGTTGTCGTTGAGGGGCATGATAATTACCGCTGATGCCATGCACTGCCAACGCGATACAGCAGCGCGGATCATCGAGGGCGGCGGGGATTACGCTCCGGCGCTCAAGGGCAATCAAGGCAATCTTTCCGATGACGTGCGCACTTTCCTAAATGACCCGGAAATCGAGGCCGACCGGCACGCCCATGTGGATGGCGGACACGGTCGTGTTGAGGTGCGCGAAGCTACAGTCAGCACCGATATCGGCTGGCTCAACGAGCGTCACGAATGGCCCGGCCTGAAGGCCATCGCCAAAATCTCTTCAGTTCGCGAAGTCGATGGTAAGGCGACCCGGCAGGATCGCTATTTCCTGTTGAGCAAAGCTTTTGCCGCCGCCGAGGCAACTCATGTGATCCGTGCGCACTGGGGCATTGAAAACGGTCTGCATTGGTCCCTGGACGTTGTCATGCATGAGGATCAAGCCCGAAACCGGAAAGGAAGTGGCCCCAACAATCTTGCAGTTCTTCGGCACATGGCGCTCAATCTCATACAGAAAAATAAATCAAAGGGCTCGAACCGAGCAAAATTCAAAAGAGCCGCATGGAACGATGACTTCCTACTCAATCTCATCAGCCCAGTTCAAATGCGATAGCCCTGATTGAAACGCCCGTTGGGCTTGAAATTTACGGCGATATGGGAGATTTATTAACGACCTGACGTCTGACACAGGAGGCACCCATGCGGCTTTCCCGAAAGGCCATCCAATTTTTTATGTTTCTATCGCTTTTTGCCGTGGCGACCGCAAGCCGGGCAGGCGAGCCGTCGGTATTGGACGCGACCGCAAGAGCAAATGCCAACGGCACCTATTCAATTTCCGCAACGATCTTCCACAAAGACGAGGGCTGGAAACATTATGCCGACAAATTTGAAGTCCTGGGCAACGACGGTACTGTTCTGGCGACGCGCATCCTGTACCATCCCCACGTGGATGAGCAGCCTTTTACCCGCTCCATATCCAACGTCACGGTCCCGGTTGGCGCAACCAGCGTCGTCATCCGGAGCCATGACCTGATCCACGGGAATGGAAGCCGGACCTTTGCCCTGAACCTGCCCCGGCGCAAATAACCCCAGAGAGATCAGCCGATAATGACCTTTTAGCAATCAATTGCCATTGGAAAACCGGCGAAAATTACCAACCAATTGATCCAGGAAGGTAAGTTTGTTACCATGTGTCGGCGTTCGGCGTTCGACAGGAACCAGCTCTTGCGCTTCCTCCAGTCCAACTTTTTCGATTTTAACCAGGGTCCCGCCCTTGCCAAAATGCAATGCCAGAACCTGCCGGTTTTTAATCGTCGGTTCGAACCAGGCCAGGGTCTCGGACTGTTCGGATATATAAAACCACACTTCGTCGCCAAACAAAGTGACACTTGAAGGAGAGCCAAGGAATTCAGCCACTTCTTCGCGGGTAAAATCACCTTCTTTGAGTTGTGCGACCAGGTCCGGGTCGGGCAAATTTCCACGGGTCGTTGCCCGCGGACTGCAAGCTCCAACGGCGACACTCAAAGCAACCGCCGCAATGACCGCCAACAGCCTATGTCTGACAAAAATGTTCATATTTGTTTACCGTTCAAATCTGCATCCTCGGTTCCAATAACCGGAGGGATTATACCTGAGCCCGTCGAAAATGGAAAATGAACATCCCCGCACGGGTTGTCAATTCCGCGCCTATGGGTATGTTGGGCAAAAATTGAGGTCAATAAGCAAGGATCAATTCTGTGTTTGGACTGTTTAAGTCGAACAAAACCACCGACGTCGCCCATGACCTGTATAGCGCAATAGTCACTCAGGCCCGCCAAGTGGCGTTTTATACCGATTATGGTGTACCCGATACCGTTGACGGTCGCTTCGATTTGATCGTCCTGCACGCCCATATCCTGTTTGACCGGTTGAAGGATGGCACGGCGGACGAGGAAATTCTGTCGCAGGCCATATTCGACTTGATGTTTGCCGATATGGATCAAAATCTCAGGGAGATGGGCGTCGGCGATATTGGCGTCGCTAAACGAGTTAAGGCCATGGTCGAAGCGTTTTTTGGACGGGCAACCGCCTATGCAGATGCCCTCAAACAACCCGATGACCACGACCTCTCGTCGGCCTTGAAGCGCAATTTATTTCGAAAAACCGAACCATCTGACAACCAAATCCATGCCGCAACCACCTATTTTCGATCCCAGGTTCGTCATCTGGGCACCCAGGATCTGGCCGGATTTCATCGGGGATCTGTCGATTTTTTAACGCCTGAATTGCCGGCGACTTTGTTGTGAGTCAAATGCAAACCCCAAATCAAGTCCTGGAGTTTTCACGGTCGGTCGAGGCCGAATCGCTGGTTCACGGAGAATCGAAAAAAACCTTCACAGCGACAGCCGAGGAATGTGAGGCCCTTCAACGGCGTTTCTCCATTGAGCGCCTTGCGGATTTGTCTGCCGCATTGACCATCACCCGCCGGGGTTCGGGGAAACGAATGAAAATCACCGTTCGTGGTCAGTTGCACGCACGCATTGAACAAATCTGCGTGGTTTCCCTGGAACCCTTCGAATCCCAAATCAAAATCGATATTGATTGTGTCTTCGATTCCCAGGCTATGGAGAATCAGGAAACATTTGATCTCGACCTGCAGGATGAAGACCCGGCGGAACCCCTCATTGAGGGGCTGATCGATTTTGGCGAACTGATCGCGCAAAGTTTAAGCCTGGAAATTGCCCCGCACCCAAAAAAACCGGGGAGCGAAAGCGCCCAGGTGGCATTGGACCGGGCGAATCCGATTGACGATCCAGAGGCGATTTCCGCCGAAAACCCCTTTGCAATCCTCAAGAATATGAAAATCACACCAAAAAACTAAAAAAACCTTCCAAGCCGCTTGCCCTGTACGACAATTTTGTTTAAGTAAGCGCTCCTTCCCACGTGAAGGTTATTAACTCGAGGTCTCGTAAAATGGCAGTTCCAAAGAAAAAGATATCAAAATCAAAGCGTAACATGCGCCGCGCCCATGATGCATTGAGCATTTCAGCCTATGATGAATGCGCCAATTGCGGCGAGTTGAAACGGCCTCATCACATTTGTGGCGAGTGCGGGTTTTATGATGGCCGTGAAGTCGTTAGCACCGCCGACGCCGCCTAAAGCTGTTCAATTGTTAAACAGCCGCCTATAAAGGCGGCTGGTTTTGTTTTGTCCCTAAGCTGGAGCGAGGGCTTTTTCATTTGCCTGAACAGCTGACTCTTTCCATTGATGCCATGGGCGGCGATAACGCGCCGGATATGGTCCTAGAAGGTATTCAGGTGGCGCTTAAAAAGCACCCAAACCTGAAGTTCCTTCTGTTTGGCGATGAAGTAAAACTGAAAAAGTCCTTGGGCCGTTATTCCATCGCCGCTGCCGCGTCGGAAATATTTCATACGCCGGACGTCATTACAAATGAAGCCAAGGTCGCTCAGGCCCTGCGATCCGGTCGTAATTCCAGCATGCGGCTTGCCATCAACGCCGTTGGTGCAGGCGATGCGGCGGGCGTCGTATCCGCAGGAAACACCGGTGCCCTAATGGCAACGGCGAAATTTGTTCTGAAAACACTTCCCGGAATTGATCGGCCGGCCATGCCTGCCTACTTTCCGACAATGCGTGGAAAAAGTGTCATGTTGGACCTCGGTGCCAACGTTGAATGTGATGCGGAAAATTTGGTCCAGTTCGCCGTCATGGGCGAGGTTTTCGCACGGATCGGGCTAAATATCGAAAACCCATCCGTTGGCATACTAAATATTGGCGTTGAAGACCTGAAGGGTCGGAAATCGGTTAAAGATGCCGCGACCATTCTTCAGGCCAGCGATCTGCCGATAAAGTTTCACGGTTTTGTTGAAGGTGATGATATTGCCAAAGGCACCGTCGACGTTATTGTAACAGATGGGTTTACCGGAAATATCGCACTTAAAACCGCAGAAGGGACGGCAAAAATGTTTGCAACCTTCTTAAAAGACGCGCTGACATCATCGCCCTTATCGATGTTAGGAGCGCTGTTAGCCAAACCGGCATTGAATAAATTAAAGGATCATATGGACCCACGCCGATATAATGGCGCAATGATGCTTGGCCTGAACGGTGTATGTGTAAAAAGTCATGGGGGAACCGATGGGTTGGGTTATGCCCATGCCATTGATGTTGCAGCAGAATTAGTCAAACACAACATCAATGACGCGATTAAAGAAGACTATGCGCGGGTAAAACTCGATCACTCCGACAGACAGGAACAGGCCGCCAGCGAATGAAAAGACGATCACTCATCCAGGGCTGCGGATCCTACTTGCCGGAACGAATTGTAACCAATAGCGAATTGGCAGAAACCATTGATACGACCGATGAATGGATTGTCGAACGTACCGGCATTCGCCAGCGCCATATTGCTGCCGAAGGTCAATTCACATCGGATCTTGCCCTGAATGCGGCCCAGCGGGCCCTCGACCATGCCGGCGTTAAAGCGGCGAACATCGACATGGTGATCGTTGCGACGACAACCCCTGACAATACCTTTCCGGCGACGGCGACCAAGGTCCAGCATAATCTGGGCATGGTCAACGGAGCGGCGTTTGATATCCAGGCCGTATGCTCCGGTTTTGTTTATGCTCTGTCTGTGGCCGACAATATGATCAAAGGCGGCCAGGCCGATACCATAGTCGTCATTGGCGCAGAAACCTTTTCCCGCATTCTCGATTGGGAAGATCGCGGTACCTGCGTATTGTTTGGCGACGGTGCCGGTGCCGTTGTCGTGCAGGTCGCCAACGGCGCCGACGCATCGGCTGATAGTTTGGGGCCTCCTGATGTTGGCGATAACCGGGGCAGGGGGATTCTCTCGACCCATATCCATTCTGACGGCGCGACCCGAGACCTGCTCTATGTTGATGGCGGGCCGTCATCAACACAGACCGTTGGCCATGTGCGGATGATTGGCAAAGAAGTGTTCCGGCATGCGGTCACCAACCTGGCAAACATCGTCACCGAAACCCTCGATGCCAATGGGCTAAGCCCTGACGACGTCGATTGGCTGGTGCCGCACCAGGCCAACAAACGAATTTTGGATGGGACGGCACGGAAACTTAAACTTCCCATGGAACGCATGGTTGTTACCGTCGACCGGCACGCCAACACATCTGCCGCGTCAATCCCGCTGGCCCTTGATGAAGCGGTTAAGGATGGACGAATAAAACGGGGCGACCTGGTGCTCATGGAAGCCATGGGCGGTGGTCTCACCTGGGGTTCTGGTCTGGTCCGCTGGTAACGTTTGACAGCGGCCCCGACAATCGACGCGGCTGATGTACAAGCGAAATTATATAAATTCAGGTAAAATCATTTTTTTCGCATGTCATAGGGCCTGGCGACGGTAAATCCCCACGGGTCGGAAAGGCGTTTTGCGGATATCCGTAATCCCCATAGCGGGAGATCTCAGAATTGGCGGTGGGAAACGCTTCTCACCGACCGGCGATCTGTGATAATCCTGTGTCGGAGCAGGAGTCACCAGTGCCAAGTACAGCCGATACCCTTTTAGAAAGATATCTCGCCATTTCGCGGGCGATTGCCGGGCAGTTGGATTACCGCAGCGTGCTATTGGAAATATCCGGTGAGGTCAACCATCTGATGGCCCATGACCACATGGATGTGTCACTCATTGTACCCGATCGTCGCGAAGATCACGTTGTTTATGAAGTCGGCTTGACAACGGAATGGGGCGATTTTTCCGTCACTCCTCAGCCCATTGCCTTTAGCCCAATTCGCGACCTGCTTTTGGGAAAGGTCGACTATTACCTGACCGACGATGCACCAAACGACGCCCGATTTCATTTTGAAAATGCCTTGGATGCGCCGATTTTTAAAGCCAATTTACGCAGTCGTCTGCACGTACCCATGCATGTTCACGGCATTGTGCAAGGCACCCTGAATATTTCCAGCCACCAGACCAACACCTATACGGAAGACGATTTGCACACGGCAAAACAGATTGCCGATTTGTTGGCACCGTATTTTTATGCCCTGGTCCGCAGCGAACAATCGGAAAAGCTGGCTTCGGCGGAAGGTGCAGCGCGGGGCCGCGAAGAAGTTCTCCGCCTGGGCGCTCTGCGCCTAACCGAAGGCATGGAAAATGAGAGAAAACGTATCGGCATGGATCTCCATGATCAGACCCTGGCCGATCTGAGCCGGGTATCCAGGCAAATTTCCAGACTTGGCCGCAAACGCCAACTGTCCATTTCTGATTTGCGTATTTTGGAAACGGAAATTTCAACCTGCATGAGCGAACTGCGGCGTATTATCGAAGATACCAAACCAGGCGTGATGGAACTGTTTGGTTTTGCCCAGGCGGTGGAGGCCCAATTGGAGCGTTCGATAGCCGGGATTACCCCTAAAATAAAGTTATCAGTTAAGGACACCGCTTCATCCCTATTGGATGATTGCCCGGAATCTCTGCGAACGACATTGTTTCGGATCGTCCAAGAGGCCATAAACAACGCGGTTAAACACGGTCGGCCAAACCGCCTTTCCGTAACCATCGAAGTCCGCAAGGACCGGCTATGGATATCCGTTGCAGATGATGGAATCGGTGCCGGTCGGCGACCTGAGAATTCCAGGGGAGGATTGGATAATATGCGCGTTCGCGCAGCGCTCATTTCGTCAGACATCGAAATAACAGGAAGCATTCCCGGTGGCGGCACGCGGGTTTCTGTATCCACACCCATCACTGAAATGACAGCCCCCCGTAAGGACCGGACGTTCCCTCCGACCAGGGTGGAAGCAGCCTTATGAACATCTTGATTTCTGAAGATGATCCCCTGCATCGGTCCTTCCTGAAAACCGCCATCATAAATGCCCTGCCCGAATGCAAAAGGGTACTGGAGACCCAGGACGGGCGGGCGGCGATCGAGGCCATGGCTGGCGAAACCATCTACGGAGTTGTCATGGATCTGCAAATGCCCAGGGCCAGCGGGGTTGATGCGGCCAAGGAAATTTGGCGCAGGCAGCCCGATATGCGGATCCTGTTCTGGTCGAACTATGCCGACGAAGCCTATGTCAGGGGCGTCGCACGCATCGTCCCGTCCGGTGCCGTTTACGGTTACCTGCTAAAGTCGGCCAGTGAGGAGCGGCTCGAATTGGCCGTTCGCGGCGTATTTCAGGAGGACCAATGTATTATTGATCGGGAAGTCCGCGGCGTGCAGCAACGGTCCGAAAATATCCTCGAAGGATTAACAGATTCCGAGTTTGAGGTTCTGACGGATATTGCACTGGGCATGACCGACAAGGCGATTGCCGCGCGCCGCAAAATTTCGACCCGCGGCGTTCAGAGCCGCCTGAAACATCTGTATGAAAAGCTGGGCATCGACCAATCGGATGCGACGCAGGAATTTGGCCCGGTATTTAATTCGCGAACAAGAGCCGTTGCCCTGGCTCTGTCGCGGGGGCTGTTAAATGTCGACGGTTTAGGTGCCTACCAGGATGGACTGGAAACTTGGCTGTCGAGCCGGCGGCTCTGAAGCAATAGCTGCAGCATTCGGGATTTTTACGGCCCGTCGACTAAAACGCGTGGCCGTTGTGGGGCCGACGCCGACCTGACGGCACCGGCGATGGGTCGGCGGCAGTAAAACCAGTTAATGGCCGGTTTTATTCAAGGTGCCATCTGCCGATACCAAGGGCCCGAGGCCCGTTTCACCGGGACGCCGCGGGTCCTTGTAAATCACCCCGTCTTTCATAATCATCGCCAGGTTCTCCCGTTTCTGCAGGACCGACACGTCGGCAACGGGATCGCCATGAACCAACAACAGGTCGGCCAAATATCCAACTTTAATTTTGCCCAGGCGATCCCCCATTCCCATGAGCTCAGCCCCGACCGTGGTCGCACATTTAAGGGCCTCGGCATTTGAGTAACCGAAATAGGTGACAAAGTGTTGGATGTCGCGGGCGTTTTGGCCCATGGGCGTGACCGCAAAACCATAATCACCACCAATAACCACCCGCATACCGCGTTTGCGCATTTCCTGGTAGGTGGCACAGCAGGCATCAAACTTTCGATATAAATCAAGTGCATTGCAAACGTCCTGGGTTATTCCGACGGCATCGCCTTCCTTAACGCTGTTATGAACAAGTCCAAAGGCCGGTCCTACAAAACAGCTGTCTTTTACAGATTCGAGTTTATCGAGGGCTTCTTCATTGGCAAAATCGCAGTGGTAGATGCAGTCGACACCGTGATTAACGGCCATGATCGCACTCTCCGAGGAGCGCGCGTGGGCAGCGACGTTTCTGCCAAATTTGCGGGCGACACGCATGAAAGCTGCCAGCTCTTCTTCCTCCAGGGGCGTGATTTCACCCCGGGCGTGGGTGACGAACTCGTCGCCTGAAATATTAATTTTCAGGGTATCAACGCCGTCGCGGACACATTCACGGGCGACCCGGCGCATCTCGTCGGGACCATCGGCAATAATTCCAAAACTTTCCTGGTAAATATAACGTTTTCGTTCGTCGCCCAATCCGGCGGTCGTCGTGATTTCAGGTGAGCACGCCAACATCCTGGGGCCGGCAATAAACCCCGCTTCAATGGCGTTGCGCGTCGTCACCCCCAAGAGGGGTTTGGCCGATGCCGCTTCAAAAATCGAGGTAAATCCGTGTTCCAAAAGCAGGCGCGCATTGCGCGCCGTCAAGATCATATGTTCCTCTGGCGAGATCATTCCCAGTTCATGGGGTACATTGACGCCGGTAAAACTGGGATGGCAATGACCGTCCACAAGACCGGCCATCAAGGTTAAACCGGTACCATCAATAACATCATCGGCTGGTTCAGCGAGACTGGAGGGCTCGGCGGCGACCTGACTGATCTCGTTGCCGTCGATTACAACGGATCCGGCGTATGTCTTATCGCCGTCGCCGTCAAATATTCTAACGTTATTAATTTGTGTAATCATGGCTAATGTCACCCCTTAAGATGATCCCCAATAATGGAGTGGTCAAAAACAAAGTGCCGGTCGAGAACCGAGGCGCTGGACCGACCTGATTAAGTAGATCATAGAAGGTTTCAGTCGAACACAGGGTCCCTTTGTTTTTAATTGCGGGTATCCGCAGTATCAGTGCGAACTTACGCATGTTTAATGCAGTATGCGCCGCTTACAAAACGATATCGGGTCCCTAAACTTTTGATGTATATGACAGTAAGGTTATCTGCCTTCGCCTTCCTGTCGCAGCTCCAAAATAAAGGAGCGATAAAAAGTGTACAGGGAATATAGGCATACATTTGGGAGAGTTTTAACGATGAGTTTTATATCTAAAACGAGTTTCGCCGCTCTGGCTTTAGGTGCGGGATTGGTCTTTGGTGGGCAAGCCATGGCTGGTCCTGAAATTGTAAAAGGGCCCGGGGCAAATCCAAAATGCTTCGCACCGTGGTCGAAAGACATTAAGTATTTTCAATGGAAAAAACATAAAGCGCCTTACCGGGTTGCCGTAGTAAACGGATTTGTCGGCAATACGTGGCGTATTCAAATGATCCAAACCGCAAAAGCTTATGTTGAGACACCCGATATCAAACCTTTAATCAAAGAATTTAAGGTTGTTTCGACGGGCACAGACGCTGCTGCGCAGCTTGGCGCCATTGAAGATTTCATCAACCAGGGTTTTGATGCGATCGTCACCATTGCCGTTAGCCCAACCGGCTTCGACCGGGCCATCAGAATTGCCGATCGCAATGACGTCGTTCTGGTTCCGTTTGATAACATTCTGGATACCGACAAAGTCATGATGGTTAATCAGGACCAATTAGAAATGGGCCGAATGGCTGGCCGGTTTTTGATGGAGCACGTTGGAAAATCTGGGAAACTTCTCGAAGTCAGAGGCCTTCCTGGCAATTCTGTTGACCGCGATCGTCATTTGGGGTTCCGTGAAATCGCTGAAGCAGCTGGCAACAAATATGAGATTATCGAAGTTGTTGGCAACTGGGATGACGGTCATGCTCAAAAAGCTTCCGCTGATGCGCTTGCGGTTCACGGCAAGTTTGACGGTGTTTACGTTCAAGGTGGATCGACAGGTACGGTTCGGGCATTCATGGATGCCGGGCATAAGTTTGTGCCAGTAGCTGGTGAAGGGGAAAACGGCTTCCGCAAGCTGGTTGCCAAACATAAAGGCGAAGGGCTTGTGGCGCAGTCTGCGGCCCAATCTCCGGGCTTGGTAGCGATCTCCATCAAGGCGGCACTTTCCGCGTTGGAGGGTAATGTCATGCCTCAAATGATTTCTGTGCCAATTCCGTTTGTCGAGACCGACGATATGAAGGACGGCGTTAATTTTTGGTCAGACCTGACCGATAACTTCTTCGCTGCAAATGAGTTCCCTCCTTGTGATATCAATATCACAGCAGTGGAAATTATGGCACAAACAAAAGACGACCAAAAATAAAAGCGCCTATTTGCTTTTATCAGACGCGACCGAGCCTATCCTTCGGTCGCGTCTTCGTCTTTTTGCAACCAAACCCTTTTAAAAGATCAAATTAGATGACAGAGCAACAATCGCAATTTGCATTGGACCTTACGGGTGTGAGTAAACGCTACGGCGGCGTTACCGCGCTAAATGAGGTTGATTTTAAATGCAAACCCGGTTCCATCCACGCGATCCTGGGTGAAAATGGCGCAGGCAAAAGCACCTTAATCAAAATTATTTCAGGCGTCGTGCAACCGGACGATGGCGTTATCAAAATTGGCGACGATGCCGTACACTTTACGACCCCTCAACACGCCACGGATAAAGGGGTCGTCTGTATTTTTCAAGAATTATCGTTGATGCCGGACATGTCGGTTGCCGACAATATTTGCCTTACCGATCCGCCGCGAAACTGGCTGGGTTTGATTGACAGTGCGGAGCAAATTCGTATTTCTGAAGAACTGCTGGCGCGGGTCGATTGCGATGATATCAACCCCCGTGAGTTGGTGAAAAATCTGCCTCTTTCGCGTCGCCAAATGGTCGAGATTGCGAAAGCACTTGGACGCAATCCAAAAATTCTGATTCTTGATGAAGCGACGTCAGCACTCGCTGCTGCAGATGTTGAAAAAGTTTATGAAATTCTAAAAGGTTTACGAGAAGACGGCCTAACGCTTCTTTACATCTCACACCGCATGCACGAAATCGAAGAACTGGCCGATACCTATTCGGTATTTCGCAACGGCAGCCACATCGAAACCTTTGAGAAAGGAAAACGCAGCGACCAGGAAATTGTCGAAATGATGATTGGTCGGGAAATTTCCAGTGTATTTCCACCAAAGCCGGAGAAATCGGAAACCCTTCCGCACGTGTTAGAGGTTGAAAATCTAAACTGGACGGATCGGTTGACTAATATTTCCTTAAGCCTCGGAAAAGGCGAAACCATTGGACTGGGTGGTCTCGACGGCCAGGGGCAGCGGGAATTCCTTCTTGCTTTATTTGGTGTCCTGCGTGGCGTTGAGGGAACGATCAAAGTCAATGGTACTGAAACACGCATAAGCAGCCCGAAACAGGCAAAGTCCGACGATATTGGCATGGCCCTGATCCCGGAAGACAGAAAGACAGAAGGGCTTATGTTGCCGATGAGTGTACGCGATAACGTTTCCATCGTATCGTTAGATCAATTTACCAAAGGACTTTCGATCGACAAAGGCTTGGAAGATCAAAAAATTAACGAAATGGTTGAAAAAATGACCATCAAAGTCGGTTCGGTTGAAGACTCAGTCGCGACGTTATCCGGTGGTAATCAACAAAAAGTCGTCATCGCTAAATGGCTCATGACGGGTGCTCAAATAATATTATTGAATGACCCGACCCGCGGTATCGACGTTGGCACAAAACAAGAACTTTACCAACTTTTTCGCGAATTAGCAGATGCTGGAAACAGCATAATTTTTTATTCGACCGATTACGATGAATTGATTGGCCTCTGTGATCGCGTCATGATTTTTTATGCGGGCAAAATCCTGAAAGAACTCGTCGGAGATCAAATTAATGAAACCAACATTGTTGCCAGTTCATTGAATATCGATCTGTCCGGTCCGGAAAAGGAAAACGCAGAATGAGTAACCTTCGACTATGGATAAACCAGAACATGGGCGTGCTGTTGTCGGTCTGTATATTTGCGCTGGTTTACGGGTTGTATTCGTTTTTGCATCCGAGCGGTGGCACCGGGAAAATATTTATTCAGAATTCGAACGAAACATTCGTGCTGATCATGGTAGCGATGGCTCAGACAGTCCCGGTGTTAACAGGTGGCCTGGATCTGTCCGTTGGCGCAGTGATGACCATGTCGAACGCGCTCGCCAGCGTCGTCGTTAACGGAAGTCCGGCCGAAATCTTTTTCGGCATGTTCTTATGTGTCGCGGTTTCGGCCTTTGCTGGATTTATGAACGGATGTATCATTGTATACGGACGCTTGCAGCCGATCATCGTAACCTTGGCTACGGGTGCGGTGTATATTGGTATCGCGCTTTTTTTACGGCCAACACCCGGTGGCAAAGTGGATGGTGATTTATCGTTTGCCGCGACGTTCGATCTCAATGAGATCTTTTTGACCTATGGCTGGGATATACCAAAATGGTTCGAAGGTTCTATCGGGCTTATCCCGACTCCCATGGCTATTTTGGTTTTGATTGTCGTCGTTATCTGGATACCGTTTCGATCATCTGTTACCGGTCGGGGTTGTTACGCAATTGGCTCCGCCGAAGGTGCCGCCTACATGTCTGGTTTGAACGTTGGACGGTCACGGATTGCGGCCTATACCTTGGCGGGCCTGTTCGCCGGGATTGGTGGATTATATCTGGCCTTGCAAACGGGGAGCGGAAACGCAGATGTACCACAAGCCGGGGCTTATACACTGAACTCAATTGCGGCCGTTGTTATCGGCGGCTCGTCTTTATATGGCGGTGCTGGCGGCGTCATCGGCTCCATTTTTGGGGCCATGGCTTTGCGCTCCATATCCTTTAATTTCCGGGTATTTGATGCGGATGGGCCCTTCGGATTTATATCCGATCCGTTGCTGCAGCCTTTGTTTGAGGGGACGATCCTGTTGATCGCTGTTAGCGTCGGTGCGGCCCGCGTCTTCCAGGTTAAAAACCGACTTAAATTATTTGGGTAATTGATCATGACATTCGCATTTCCACAGATCGACAAGCCAATCAAATATGCGCTTGGGTTCATCGCGCTGATTTTGATTATTGGTACGGTCTATACGCTAATCACCCAAGGTACGATGAACTTCCTGTCTCCCAATTACCTGCTCCAGCAACTGCAAGTGGCGTCCTATCTGGGGTTGGTTGCGACGGGGATGATGATGGTTATTCTGCTTGGCCATATTGACTTATCCGTGCCCTGGACATTGACCACAGCAGCCATGGTTGCGACGGCCGTAGGCGGGGATATGGCTATTCCGGCGGGGTTGCTTACAGGCCTCATGGTTGGTTTGGTTAATGGGCTTGGTGTTGCCTTTTTGCGTGTCCCCTCTATGATTTTCACGCTTGGCGTTAATACCGTCCTGCAAGGCCTGATGGTCATCCAGACCGGAGGTTTCTCGCCAAGAAGTGAAGCCACTCCAATCATGGAATATTTGGCCAGCAGCAGTATTCTTGGTATCCCAACATCTTTATTGGTTTGGCTTTCTATTGCCGTTTTAATCATTTACATGCTCAATAAGATGCCCATGGGGCGCTATATTTTCGCCATGGGAAACCGCGAAAGTGCGGCTTATTTATCGGGTATCAACACGCGGCTTATTTTAATTGGCACCTTCGTTATCTGTTCTCTGTGCGCCTCTATGGCGGGCATCCTTTTGGCGGGATATTCAGCAAAAGCCTACCAGGGCATGGGTGACTTATACCTTCTGCCAGCGATTGCCGCCGTGGTCATTGGCGGCACCAATATCCTCGGCGGAAAAGGCACATTCGCCGGTACGTTTGTCGGTGCCATTTTAATTGTGCTTTTACAATCGGTGCTGTCCGTCATGCAGATGCCGGAAGCCGGTCGCCAGGTGATTTATGGGTGCGTGATTATTGGGATGTTGCTCGTCTACGGACGCGGTGACAAAAAGGAAAGTTAATAAAACCGAGGTATAACAAAATGCTAACAGATTATTTTGATGTTATAGAAGCGGAATTTTCAAGCTATGCCATGGGTAACGTGCATGTGGAAAAACTCTATACCGGTTGTCGTTGGGGCGAAGGACCGGTTTATTTTGGCGACGGGAAGTACTTACTGTGGAGTGACATCCCCAACAACCGGATCATGCGTTGGGACGAAACCGACGGATCGGTAAGTGTATTCCGTGAACCCTCGAGAAACTCAAATGGCCACACCCGGGACAACCAGGGACGATTGGTCAGTTGTGAACATTCGGGCCGCCAGGTGACGCGCACCGAGGTCGATGGATCGATCACCGTTCTGGCCGACAATTACCAGGGCAAAAAACTGAACTCGCCCAACGACGTTGTGGTTAAACGCGACGGCAGTATCTGGTTTACCGATCCGCCCTACGGCATTTTATCTGAATACGAAGGCGACCAGGCAGAAAGCGAAATCGGTCACAATTATGTATTTCGAATTGACGGCGACAGCGGCGAGCTGACCATCGTAGGCGATGACTTTGACAAACCCAATGGGCTTTGTTTTTCACCGGATGAAAGCCTGATCTATATAGCCGATACGGGCGCGTCACACGACCCAAACGGACCGAAACACATTCGGGTTTTTGATCTGTCCGGCGACGGCAGGTCGATTTCCAATGGTCGCCTATTCGCTGACTGCGATTATGGATTTTTTGATGGCTTTCGCTGCGACATCCACGGCAACGTCTGGTCCAGCGCCGGCGACGGGGTCCATTGTTTCACCCCCGCAGGCAAACTCATTGGGAAAATTCGAATTCCCGAAACCGTTGCCAATGTGACTTTTGGCGGGCCTAAGTACAATCGTTTGTTCATGTGCGGCACCACGTCTCTCTATGCGGTCTATTTAAATACCCAGGGTGCCGACCGGCCCTGACAGAGGTTTTCGCCGGTTCGGATTTAGTCGGCGACCGACTGTGATGCCAGTGGCGGTTTGGCTAATATCATATCGGCGGCTTTTTCGCCGATCATCAAGGCACCGGCATTGAGGTTGGACGACGGCATCATCGGCATAATGGAAGCATCGGCAACGCGCAATCCGTCAATGCCGTGAACCCGTAACTGTTCATCGACCACGGTATGAGTCTGGTCTGGGGGACCCATACGGCATGTCCCCATGGGATGATAGGCGGTATTACCGGTCTGTCTGGCGTGCTGTAACAGCTCTTCGTCGGTTTGCCGGGCAGGGCCAGGCCAACGTTCTTCGGCGACGTACGGCGCAAAAGGGCGGGTTTGAAATAACCGCCGGCTCAATTTCAGGGCGGCAAGCAAAGTTCGGCGATCCTTTTCTGCGGCCAGATAATTGGCCTGGATTTCCGGATGCTCATAAGGGTCCGCAGAGCGGGCGCGAACAAAGCCCGCACTTTCCGGCCGTTGCTGCCAGCAGGCAATTGTCGCGCCGGGGAATCGGTCCAATCCGGACTGCACACCCTCCGGGTAACTGGCCGGAGTAAAGGTCAACTGGATGTCACCGTTTTGCAGGTTTTCATCGGATTTCCAAAAACAATAGAGAAGGGTCGGCGTCAAGGTCAGGGCACCCCGGCGGAACAGTCCGTATTTAATGACCTCTTTGACCAGGTTAAGACCACGGGTTTGTTCGTTAATGGTCGCCATGTTGTGGATGCGGGCGACGGAACGGACCGCATAATGATCACGCAGGTTTTCGCCGACTCCAGGCAACTCATGCACCACCGGCACACCGATGTCAGTGAGGTGGCGGGCGGCGCCGATACCCGACAACTGCAGGAGTTGCGGTGAAGCGATGGCACCGGCGCACAAGATTACCTCCCGATTGGCCCTCAGTGTTATTTCCGGTCGCGAGCGGTCGCCCAGTTTGTACACCACGCCGACGGCGCGTTTATTTTCAATTAACACCTTTTGCAGATGCGCTTTGGTCAGGACTTGGGTATTGCCACGTTTGATTGCCGGATATAAAAAACTTCGGGCCGGACTTACCCGACGGCCCTTATGGACGCTGCGTTGGGCGTAGGCGATGCCTTCCTGCCGGCGTCCGTTATAATCCGGATTGACGGGAATACCCAAGGATTCCGCGCCGCGAATAAAGGCATCACATAGCGGATGGGTCTCGTCGATATCGGTGACTGTGAACGGTCCGCCGTGACCGTGATATCCGTCGTCGCCACCACCCAGTTTATTTTCACTGCGTTTGAAATAGGGAAGCACATCGCCATAGCCCCATCCGCGGTTTCCCATTTGCGCCCAGGAATCGAAATCCATACGCTGACCGCGGTTGTAAATGTGGCCGTTAATGGCACCGGAACCACCCAGGGTCTTGCCGCGGGCCTGATTGATTTGTCGGCCATTGGTACCGGCACTGGCGGCACCTTTATACATCCAGTTTATGGCTGGGTTTTTAAGGGTATAGAGAACACCGGCGGGAATATGAATAAACGGATTACGATCCGGTGGACCGGCCTCCAAAACACAAACGCTATATGTGCCATTCTCCGACAGGCGACCGGCAACAACCGAACCGGTCGAGCCGGCACCAACAATGATATAGTCGAAATTTTGGGTCGTCACTTTTGTGTCTTTGTTTTCAGTCGTTTTGGGGCAAAGCAAAAGGAGTATGTGCGAACCCGGGGTTTAGGTAAATTGCTTTATGGTGACGGTTCAACTGATGGCTCATCACCCCCCAGGCGAACTGAGTGAGCACTGAATTTAATTGCCATATCATCCAAAATCACCGCCGGGAGCGGATGGGCCCGGGTAAAGGTGCGGATTTAACGTAGGTTAAAAATCGACAATCAGTGATATACAGGACCCGACCAATGCCAGACCCCATACATAAGGAGATTATAGTCCCGTGCAGACCCTATTTAATCGCGCCCGAACAGTGAGTACCTTGTTAATCGACAAACAACAAACCATTGCTGTTGCCGAATCTTCGACCGGTGGTTTGGTTTCGGCGGCCCTGTTGAGCGTTCCCGGGGCGTCCGCCTACTATGTCGGTGGTGCTGTCATCTATACACGTGCGGCCAGACGTGAACTGCTCAATTTGCCTGAGGATATCGTCACCATGGCCGGTGCAAACGAAGAGTATGCCCTGATAGTCGCCCGCGCCCTGCGTAAAAAATTAGAAACGACCTGGGCGGTATGTGAAACCGGTGCCGGCGGGCCGTCGGGAAACCGCTATGGCAATCCGGCCGGCCATGTCTGCGTGGCAATCGCTGGACCCTCGGAACAGGCTATAACCCTGCAAACCGGGAACAAGGATCGGCAGGCAAATATGCAGACTTTTGCCGAAACCACTCTGGATTTCCTGGAACGCGTTTTGGCGTAGGGCGCTCACATATGCCATCCTCTTTACAGCAATATTGCATTATCTACCTTTCGAAGCCTTGAACGGCGTCTGCCCAGATACCCTTAAGCGGTGCGACAGCATATCTGCGAAACCGCTGCAATTCGGCACCGCGCGCCGATACGATGATCAGGCGTCAACAGGCGGATCAACCGGCATTGTTGGGTTATCACTGTGCTTGATAGGCCAACTCCCAGGCTTTTACGGCCTTCGATTCGACCCAATCGGCGACCAGGGCATCAAATGTCTTAAAATGATTGGAGTCGAGGTGAAGGCCGAAAGCTGCTCGGCTTGCATAAACTTCGTAGAGAAAAATTGAATTCGCATCGTCAGGATCTTTACAAACGTCAAAACGATAACAATCGGGTTCCTTGTCCAGGGAATATTGCGCATTGGCTTGGATCGCCTGGGCGAATTGCTGTATATTATCAGGTTTGATTTGAAACATGACAGTAACCACAAACATATGAATTCCTTTTAATCTAATGGACGTTGGTGGCCGGTTTAAAACCGTTTTCCAAGGTCCGAAATTTGCGCTTCGGTGAGAAACCGGGTCTCTTTGTTTTTTAACAACAAAAAGAGTTTTGCCGTTTCTTCCAGTTCTTCCGTGGCATAAACCGCGTCCTCCAGAGACCTGCCGGCAACGACCGGGCCATGGTTTGCAAGCAAAACCGCATGATGGTTTGACGCCATCTCCTCGACGGCTTTAGCCAAATTTAAATCTCCAGGCGGATAATAGGGAACCAGGGGCAGGGTGCCTATTTTCATGACATAATAGGCAGTAATCGGTGGCAGGACATTTTTTGGATCGATGTCGGCCAAACAACTCACAGCAACGGAATGGGTCGAATGCAAATGGACGACAGCACCCGTCCCAGGGCGTTGATCGTACATAACGCGATGCAGAAAACTCTCCTTGGTCGGTTTGTCTCCGGCCACATGGGTACCATCCTCGTCCAGCTTGGATATACGCGCCGGGTCCAGCGTCCCCAGGGTTGATCCGGTCGGCGTCATCAACCAGCCGTCATCAAGCCGGACGCTGATATTGCCAGAACTGCCGAAGGTCAAGCCGCGCTCAAACATGGACTTTGCCAGACGGGTCATTGCTTCGCGTTGTGTGGTTTCGCTCATGGCAATAAATCGAAGGATTTTATGAAAAAATCTTCCGCACCAAAATTACCGGATTTAAGGGCCAGGGCCAATTTTGTCGCTCCCAGGGTTTCTGTCCAGGGTACGCCCGGGTCGATTTGCGGGCCGATGCGGAGCGCTGATATCCTTAAGGCACTTACGACAGCCCCCGAAGTTTCTCCGCCGGCAACCACCAGCCGTCGAAACCCATTTGCAACCAAACCAACGGCAATCAAACCCAGCGCGTTTTCGACCATGGCCCCGGCCTTTTCCCGCCCGAGTTTTTCCTGCACCTGTCGGACCACTTCAGGATCCGCCGAGGAATAAATAAGGATCGGAACATCCGGGTCCTGTGACGCCGCCCAGGTAAGGGCGTTTGCAACCAGATCCTTTCCGTCGGCCAATGCCAGAGGATCGATCATATAGGAGGGCACCCGGCCTTTCGCAAAGGCGATTTGACCGCGTGTCGCCTCGGAACAACTGCCGGCAATGATCGCCTGGCGGCCGGTGGGAGCAGCAATTTCGATATCGGCGGTTGATCCCATCAAACCCTGATCGCGAAACATGTCCGGCAGACCCAAAGCAACCCCCGAGCCACCGGTTATCAGGGGCAGATCCCGCGATGCCTGGCCAATATGACGCAAATTCTGTTCCGAGACAGCATCAACGATGGCATGGGCTTTGCCTTCTGACCGCAGCCGGCGGAAACCGTCTGATATGGCATCGGGTCCGGCCTCGACCTCAGTAAACGACACCAGCCCGACGGGTTTTGCGACCTGGCGCTGCAACACACGAACCAGATTGGAATCGATCATTGGTGTAAGAGGATGATCTTTCATACCGGACTCCGACAGCAGCTGGTCGCCAACAAAAAGATAGCCGTTGAACAGGGTCCGACCGTTTGCCGGAAATGCCGGACAGGCTATCGTAAAATCCGTTTTCAGGGCGTCCATCAAAGCCTCAGTTACCGGGCCGATGTTGCCCTCATCGGTGGAATCGAAGGTCGAGCAATATTTAGAAAAAACCTGTTTGACGCCCTTCGATTTTAACCAGTCGAGGGCCGCCAGCGAAGCCTTTACAGCGTCTGCAACGGGTTCGGTTCGTGACTTTAAGGCGATGATTACCGCCTCGGCATCTCCCGTATCAACATCGGATTCCGGCACTCCGATGAGCTGGACCGTACGCATACCTTCGTTCACAAGGGTATTGGCCAGATCCGTCGCTCCGGTAAAATCATCTGCTATGGCACCAAGCAATATGGACAATTGTGCGCTCCCATTAATGTATACGTTAAACTTTTAATCATTAGGACTGGTGATAGCAATTCATCAAATCCCGAAATGTGGGTATATTTTTATTTTCGGGGCGTGGTTGTGTCTCCATCAGACTAACCTAACTCTTCTAGATACAAAAACCATCAAACGGAATTGCAATTAATGGGACGCCCAGAACGGACAATAAATATGGCACCGGGGTTCACGGTACCGAGCGACTATCAGGTATCCATCAAACCCAGTCGGAAAGTCATCAGGGCGGAATTTAACGGCGAAACCATTGCCGAAAGTCATAACGTCCTGGTGTTACAGGAAACCAGACATGCGCCCACCTACTATTTTCCAAGGTCCGATGTGCGCATGGATCTGTTAATACCTTCGAAACATCTGACCCATTGCCCCTTTAAGGGTAACGCTTCCTATTGGACCCTGAATGTGGCCGGAAAATCTGCCGATAACGTGGCCTGGAGTTACGAGGCACCTTATGCGGAAGCCGCCCGGATTTCCGGCTACGTGAGTTTTTACTGGGATAAAATGGAAGCCTGGTACGAGGACGATGTTCAGGTCCATGTGCAAACCAACGCCAACAAAAGTGCGACCGCCAATCCTTTGGTCGACTGGTTGTTGTCGGAGGCCTGGGACGCCACCACGTCACGCGAATTGACCCGTCGATTTGTCGGACGGTTAAATGAAAGCGGTATGGATATCGTATATTTGAACGTCGTTATCCGGACCCTGCACCCGTTGCTGGCAGCCATCGCCTATCCCTGGTCGCGCACCGAAGGCAAAGTAACAAAGCTTGAGGCTTCCCACGACACCATTATCAGTGACGCTTTCCAGAACAGTCCCCTGGCCCCCATTTTTGCTGGCTCCGGCGGGGTTAGACGATGGATTGACGCGGCCAGCGCCGACGAATATCCGATCCTCGCAGACCTGAGGAACGATGGCGCTACGGACTATGTCGGCATGCCCATGCGGTTTTCCGATGGTCAAACCAACGTGATCACCCTGGCAACGGACCAGGAAGATGGGTTTTCCACTGAAAACCTCGGTTACATTCATGAAATCCTGCCGCTTTTGAGTCGCCTCTATGAGGTCCATGCCAAAGAACGGTCTGCGGTAACATTAATGAGAACATTTATCGGTAAACATACCGGCGAACGTGTTCTTAACGGGCAAATAAAACGTGGCGACGGTGAAGACATAAATGCCGTCATCTGGTTTTCTGATCTCAGAAATTCCACGCCCCTGGCGGAATCCATGTCGCGCACGGATTTCCTGATTTATCTCAATCGGTTTTTTGATGGTATGGCTGGCACCGTTGTCGACAACGGCGGTGAAATCCTGCGCTTTATCGGCGATGCCGTGCTTGCGATTTTCCCCATTGACGGCGACGCGAAAGGCACCCGGAAAACCGGCGCTGAAATTGGTCAGGCCTGCGAACGGGCGGTCAATGCGGCACGGGCGGCGATAGCGGCGATCGACGAAACCAACCAACAACAACGCGCTGACAACAAACCGGAAATCAATTTTGGCATTGGCATCCATATCGGCGATCTCACCTACGGAAATATTGGAATTCCGGAACGTCTGGAGTTTACGGTTATCGGTGCTGCGGCAAATGAAGCGGCCCGGATCGAGTCGATGACCAAGGACCTGGCGATACCGGTACTGATTTCAGATACTTTTGCCAACTCCTATTGCGGCGAACTAAAATCGGTCGGCAGCCATCGACTGCGGGGTGTCGAAAACCACCGTGAACTGTACACGTTGCCAGCATGACCGCGAACACCGCCTGGAAATACATTCAAGCTGGCGCCTTGTTTATGCTGTTGGTGGTGGGCGCGCCGGTCACTCTGGCTCAAACATCGGCAACGCAAATTGGCGGCCCCTACCAACTTAAGGATCACCGCGGCCAACCAGCGACAGACAAATCCTATTTAGGAAAACTACAAATCATCACCTTTGGTTATACATTCTGTCCCGATGTCTGCCCGACAACATTAACCACTCTGGCCGATATCCTGGACCTCCTCGGTACTGATAATAAACAGCTTCAACCGATTTTTATTACCTTGGATCCGGCGCGCGATAACACCGACGTCCTAGCCGGGTACGTTTCTTATTTCCACCTCCAACTCATCGGATTGACCGGAACGGAACAACAGATAAAAGCCGTCGCCGTCGCCTATCAGGTGCAATTTCGCAGAGTTAATGTTGCAGGTGACGACGGATATCACATCGAGCATAGCGCGGTTCACTACCTGGTGGATAAAACAGGCACCTACATAGGCCATTTGCAATATGACGTGGCGCCCGAGGCGGCGGCCAAGGCTATTAAAGAGCTTTTACGCCAAACCGACACTTAGGGTCAGGACCCATTAATTTCATCCATTCTGCGGAGGTGATTTTTCTTGTCGGTTAGGCGGAAAGACGCAGGAAACCCCACGGTTTTCAAGTTTTTTTAACGAAGCCAGAGAGATAAAGCGCCCCGCCCCAAGGGGTTTGTCCGTAAGCTCACGCCTTCTGCGAAAACAAGGCTCGAATAGGCCCGGCATGTCCTTGCGCTTGTTTTCTTGTATTCGTAAGCTTACGGACAAACAAAATTGCATGCAATTAATGGGTCCTGACCCTAAACCGGTCATGATTTATTGACTAGGTTCTCACTGGTACTTACGATCTTTTCACTGAGCGCGATCATCACGCCTAAGGCAGCGTCCGGGTTTTCGGT
>JAJFII010000067.1 GCA_021775095.1 Rhodospirillales bacterium | reverse complement strand
AAAAACCGCGGCCTGCAGGCCGCGGTTTTTGGTCTGGCTGACAAACCGCTCAACACAACTTCCTTGGCGCGCCGTCAACTGGTCGGGTTCCGACGGTTGATAACGCAATCCTGCATATAAGGATTTATCGGGAACAAAGCTGGGCGCCGTACGAACCTTGAGTTCGCGCGCCCCCCAAAGGGGCCGATCCAACAGCCGCACTGCACCGGCCTGTGCGTCAGCAGGGGGTTCGCGGCCCGCGTCGGGACTGTCCGATGGTTCCATGACATAAGGCGACGTGGTGATGGACGTCGCACCGGTTTTTCCCTGCAGATTATCGAGGACCTGGTCTACCCCTTCCGACTGCGGGTATTCCGGCATGACAGAAATGTTCAGGGACCGCTCAAAGGGATTTATCTGGTTCATTTTTGTTTTTATATGTCTGGGTTCACGTTAAGCTACAGGGTCAATTTGGCTCATTCAGTTTCGTTATACTAGTATGGTAGGATGTTGACAAGATGATATGACTGTGGTTCCTTAGATTTTTGTGAACGACCTATCATTAGTCGGGTAGGTGCTTTAGATTGCGCCGCTGCACAGCAACAAACCAGGGCCGACCAGATATGTCCTTGTCATCAGCACCTCAACACATCCCGGCCGCCCAGCAGGCTTATCAGGCTCTGCACGACCGCATTTTGCGGTTGGAAATTGAACCGGGGCAATCCGTATCCGAAAAGGAAATTTCCAGCCAAATCGGCGTCAGCCGCCAGCCCGTCCGGGAGGCTTTTATTCGGTTATCCCAGGAAGGTTTATTAATTATTCGGCCGCAAATTGGAACTTTTGTTTCCCCGTTGAACGTCGAGCAGATCCATGAAGCGGTTTTTGCCCGGGTTGCCTTGGAATGTGCATCTGTTCGGATTGCCGCCAACGTTGCCACGGAACGCGATATTCGCGATCTGTACGATAATATTCGGGCGCACGGCCAGGCCAGCGACGATGGCGAGATGGATCTGGTCTATCAACTG
Organism: Rhodospirillales bacterium; assembly: GCA_021775095.1. GTDB lineage: Bacteria > Pseudomonadota > Alphaproteobacteria > Rhodospirillales > Casp-alpha2 > JABMNT01. Next base: position 63,833 of record JAJFII010000067.1, on the reverse strand, counting down.
GATGCGGCATTTCATATCAAACTGCTGGAGATCAGCGGGCATCCGGGACTTTGGAAAATGGTCAATCAGGCGCGTTCGCACATGGCCCGCCTGCGCCAGTTGTCGGTCACAAAAATGAGTAACACGTCGTCGCAGGCCGTCGCCTTTCACACATCAATCGTCGAATCCCTTAAGGCCCGGGACGGAGAAAAAGCCGCCCGGCAACTAAAAGCCCATATCGAACAAAATGTTGATTACATGGATCAACTGATCGAACAAATGCCCGGCTATTTTGAGACCTGATGCCGGCCATAAAACACGAAAGCAACCCGATGCCGAACTCACCCGTCATTGAAAGAATTGAATTAACCGCCTTCGAGATCGAATTGCAGGATATGGTTACCGACCGTGCCGGTTTTGGTCTGTCCTATCAGCCGGGTCGTACGGGCACTCACCTGCGATTTGCCGTTCGAATTTTGGCCGACAGCGGCGTCGTCGGTGAATACGTACCGCCGCGCGGGCGCGCCAACGTCATCATGACAGCCTCAGAAGCCCTGTCCTACAGCCTCATTGGCAAACCCGCCCTGCAACGGGAAAAACATTACCGGACCATGCGTAAACTGACCAAACACATTGGCGAAGTTGGCATCGGTGCCATCGATATCGCGCTCTGGGATCTGGCCGGCAAACATCAGGGTGTAAGCGTCTGCGAAATGCTGGGGGGTTACCGCGACCGCCTGCCGGCCTATGCCAGTACCCTTATGGGGGATCGTCTGGACGGCCTATCGTCGCCCGAAGCCTACGCGGATTTTGCCGAACAATGTCTGGAAATGGGTTACAAGGCCTACAAAATGCACGGCTGGAATGAAGGCCATGTGGACGAAGAAGCGGCGATGATCCGTGCCGTATGCGAACGGGTCGGCGACCGGATGATTATCATGTATGACGCCGCCTGCCATTTGTCGACCCTGGCCGATGCCATACAAATTGGCCGGGTCTGCGATGACCATGGGCTTTATTGGCTGGAGGATCCCTACGCCGACGGCGGGGTCTCCATCCATGGTCATCAAATGCTCAAAAAGAACATCAAAACGCCCTTGCTGGTCAGTGAACACGTGCGAAACCTGGAATCCACAACCGACATGCTGGTCGCCGGTGCCACCGACTTCGCCCGGGCGGATCCCGATTACGATGGTGGCATCACCGGATGTCATAAGGTCGCCGTTGCCGCAGAAGGCCTGGGCATGGATTGCGAGGTGCATTCCTGCGGCCCGGCCATGCGCCAACTGATGGCCGCCTGTCGCAATGCCAATTTTTACGAAGTAAACCTGGTTCATCCGAAATGCGCCAACGCCTGGTCCTTACCGATCTATGGCGACGGCTATTCGGACCAGCTGGATTGTATCGACGCCAACGGTTATGTTCCGGTCAGCTCATCTGTCGGATTGGCTGTGCAATACGATTGGGATCGCATTCGCAAGACTGCCGTTGAAACCAAGATCATTGAATAACCGCCGTCGATGAACGATCTTTTGCACCTGATACTGGACGGCACCGGCCTTACCATGGGCAATTTTCTGCTGTTGTGCGGTGTGTCATTGATCGCGTCGTTTTTTACCGCCGCCCTGGGTTTGGGCGGCGGCACCCTGGTTTTGGCGGTAATGGCCATCACCCTGCCACCAACGGTCCTGATTCCGGTCCATGCGGTGGTACAGATTGGCTCAAATGCGGGCCGTGTGGCGCTGATGCTGCGCGACATTGTAAAACCGGTGGTGCTGCCTTTTTTACTGGGAACCCTGATCGGTGCGGCCCTCGGCGCTCAGATTGTGGTTTCCCTGCCGACAGCGATCCTGCAGGCGATTTTGGCGGTTTTTATCCTGTATGCGACCTGGGCGCCGAAATTCCAGGCCCATAAACCTTCCTTAACGACCTTCTTCGGGACCGGCCTGGTGGCCACGTTCGTTACCATGTTCGTCGGTGCAACCGGGCCCCTGGTCGCACCATTTGTCGCCGCCTATTGCGACCGGCGGCAAAACACCGTTGCCACTCACGCCCTGTTGATGACCATCCAACACGGCGTAAAAATCGCCGCCTTTGGCATTCTTGGGTTTTCCTTCGGCCCCTATATTCCCCTGCTCATCGGCTTGATTGGCTGTGGTTTTATCGGCACCCTCGCGGGCAAATCTTTACTCAATCGCCTACCCGAACGGGTCTTCAAAACCGGCCTCAAGGTTATTCTTACCCTGCTTTCTGTGAGATTGATGTATAGTGCCCTCGCAGAATGATCGGTTTACACGGGGAAATGCCCGGTGATCGGGCTTGATTAGCTGAGCGGATGGGGGTAAACCCCGGTCATCTGGAGCTTTTGGGATGTGGATATGGAAGAACTTTCAATCGAAGACCCGAAAAAAGCGAGCAAATTCTTAAAATCGCTGGCCAATGACAATCGGCTGGTCATCGTTTGCGCTCTGGCCAACGGCGAACGCAATGTCAGCCAGTTAGAGGAACTTCTGGGCATTCGTCAACCGACCCTGTCACAGCAACTGGCCCGCCTCAGAGCAGACGGCATCGTTTCGACCCGGCGTGAATCCAAACAAATCTTTTACAGTCTGGCCAGCAAGGAAGCAGAACGGGTAATCCGTTTGTTATGCCTGCCGCGCAAAGCCAAGGTCGCACAAACCGAAGACGCCTAAGGCGAAGCCGGCGGGATTAGCTCACCGGCCGGTCGGTATTTGCATACCATTCAAGTTTTTCTCGCAAACCGACAACCGAACCGATAATCACAATGGCCGGGCCGGTCAGCTCGGCGGCCTGGACAATTTGCGCAATGGTGGCAATTTCGCCGGCGACAACCCGTTGCCCCGGTCGTGTTCCCTTATCGACAACTGCAACCAAGGTTTTGGGATCGGCACCATGGGCTAAAAACGACGCCATCACCTGGGACAGTGATATCAGCCCCATATAAACCACAACCGTTTGCTTGGGCTGAACCAGGGCCTGCCAGTTTAACTCCAGCTCCCCCTCCTTGGCATGGCCAGTCACAAAAACACAGGCCTGGGCGTGATCGCGATGGGTCAGGGGAATGCCCGCATAGGCCGCACAACCATTGGCCGCGCTGATGCCCGGTACGACCTGGAACGCCACGCCTTCGGCCGCCAACATTTCGATCTCTTCACCGCCACGGCCAAAGACAAAGGGGTCACCGCCCTTCAGACGGAGCACCCGTTTGCCCTGTTTCGCCAAATTAACCAGGGTTCGGCTGATTTCTTCCTGTTTCATGGAATGATCGCCTTGTTTTTTGCCGACATAAATGCGGTCCGCGTCGCGGCGCACCAATTCCAAAATTTCCTCGGGTACCAGTCTGTCGTGTAAAACCACGTCGGCCTGCTGCATCAGGCGGAGCGCCCGAAAGGTCAACAAATCGGGATCGCCTGGCCCGCTGCCGACCAGATATACTTCGCCCGTGGGCGCCGCTTCCCGATCGGATTTTGCCGCCTCGAGCATATCGGCCATTAGCGATTTGGCGGTGTCTGGTTGTTCACTGTAAATGCTCTCTGCGACGGCACCGCCCGCCATCCGTTCCCAAAACCGACGGCGCCTTTGCACATCGGGGATCACCTCTTTAACCCGGTCCCGGTAAGTGCCGGCAAAGGTCGCCAGTTTACCAAGTGCCGCCGGCACCAGGCTTTCCAATCGGGCCCGCAACATCCGCGCCAGGATCGGCGCTTCGCCGCCACTGGAAATGGCCACGACAATGGGCGAACGGTCAACAATCGACGGCATGATAAAGGTTGAAATGTCCGCACGGTCGGCAACATTGACCAGGACATCCTGGCCGCCGGCCCTTTTGGCGACCCGGGATTCGTAATCCGGGTCCTCTTCGCACGCCACAAAAACCAGGACAACGCCGGCCAGATCCGCCGCCTCGAAGGTCCGCGCCTGGTGGACAAACGGCGTCCTGAGATTGCCGAAATCTGGCGATAACTGAGGCGCGACAACGGTCACCCGGGCACCGGCGCGCTGGGCCATGGCGGTGCGTCGACAGGCCATGGCCTGGCCGCCGACAACCAAAACGGAGCGGTCCTTCAAATCGATAAAAGCCGGGAGATGTTTCATTGATGTTTCTTTTCGTTAGCAGGGCCCGGCGTTCGGGATACCTGTGACATAAACAGGAATTACGGTGGGTCAAGGGAGCTTGCAGAAATCGCTGGCGAACAGCACCACCATCATGTGATATTTACCCCACCCGAGGCGGTTAAACGAGCAAAATTCAAAGCCATGCAAGAGCATCCCTTCGCCCCCTATATTCGCATCCTGGCCCGCGGCAAATCAAACACCCGCCCATTGACCATGGACGAAGCCGATGCGGCGATGACGATGATCCTTACAGACATCGTTTTGCCGGAACAAATCGGTGCTTTCCTGATGGTCCTCAGATACAAGGAGGAAACGCCGGAAGAAATTGCCGGATTTGTTCGCGCCGCGCAACGTCTGATCGCGCCGCCCCCGGACCACCCGGTGGTTGATCTGGACTGGTCCTGTTATGCCGGTAAACGGCGCCAGTTGCCCTGGTATATCCTGTCGGCCCTGACCCTGGCCCGGGCCGGCACCAAAATATTCATGCATGGTGTAACGGGTCATACGGCAGGTCGTATTTACGCCGAACAAACCCTGCGATCCCTGGAACTTCCCATCGCTGACAGCCTGACGGAAGCCGCCCGGCAGTTGAGCCGTTTTAATTTATGTTATGTGCCGTTGCCAAATATCAGCCTGCGCCTGTCCGCCCTTATCGATCTAAAATCCGTTCTCGGATTAAGATCACCGGTTCATACCCTGGCCCGTATGCTCAATCCATTGGCGGCAAAATACGTTCTGCAGGGGATCTTTCACCCAGGATTTAACGCGGTGCACCAAAAAGCTGGCCAGCTTATCGGTCAACCCCATCTGGCGGTATTTCGCGGCGAAGGCGGGGAAATCGAGCGACGCCCGCAAAAACCCGTTGACGTATGGACGGTCCATGACGGTATGACACAAACCGAAGCCTGGCCCGCCCTCATGCCAGAGCCCCGTCAATCGGTTGATCCGGATATGGACCTCAACCGGCTGCGCGCCCTATGGACCGGGGCGTCGACGGACACCTATGGCGAGGCCGCCGTCATCGGCACTTTGGCCATCGCGCTAAAACTGTTGGGTAAAACCTCATCCATCGACGACGCCAACCAACGGGCCCGCGCCCTATGGCAAACCCGCGACCGAGCTCTGTAGGGCCAACGGGCAAACCGGGAAAGCCCGACCGAACCCGCCGTAAAACCGGTTATCATAAGCAAATGCGAAATCGGATCCGCCGACCAATTGCCTCGGTCGCTGAAATCCCCCAAACCCGTTTAACCGATTATTACGGGACTAATTTGGATTCTTGTGCAAAATCTGTGAAAATAAGCCAACCGTTCCCTTTTTAAGGAGCCTGTCATGAAAGATTTACTGCTATCGGCCCTGGTTGCCGGCCTTATGGCGGTTTTAACCGTTCCCTCTGCTGCCCAGGCAACGGAACAACAGTTGCCCGCCGCCGAACTGAATGATGACGGTATCTACAGCCAACCGTGGTTTCTCGATTCCTTTCTCGATTTGCGCGACGATATTGCGGAATCCGCAAGCGACGGCAAAGGCCTGGTCATTTTGTGGGAACAGCGGGGGTGCCCCTACTGTAAAGAAACCCATCAGGTAAATTTAAGGATCCCGGAAATCGTCGATTATATCAAAACCCATTTTAACGTGGTACAATTGAACCTGTGGGGCGACCGCGAGGTGACCGATGTGGACGGCGAAGTGACGACGGAGAAAAAACTGGCGCGAAAATACCGGGTTCAATTTACCCCGACCATGCAGTTTTTGCCAAGGACCGTTGCCGCCGATAATAAAATCCCCGGCCAGGATCTGGAGGTCTGGCGCCTATTGGGATACTGGAAACCATTTCATTTTCTCAATTCGTTTGTTTATGTGCAGTCCGGTGGTTATCGGACCGAACCCAACTTCCAGCGCTGGTTGCAGGTCCGCTCCGACGAACTGCGCGCCCAGGGCAAAGAGGTCAAACTTTGGTAAGCGACTTAGCGCCTTTAAACAGATCCATACAGACGGCTTTAAAACTGCCCTCTTCAAGATATTTCATGCCAAACACGCCGCCAGCGATAATCGAAAGCAGGGCAATCAAAGAGCCCAAAGCCAATGTCGACATGCCGCTGACGCCCTGACCGATGGTGCAACCCAGGGCCAAAACGCCGCCCACCCCCATCAGCGCGCCGCCGCTGAGGTGACGTTGCATGTCGGCGGCATTGACAAACGATTCGATACGAAACTCACCAGCCACTTTGGCCGCCATAAAGGAACCCAGAATAATACCGCCGACGACGGCAATGCCAAAGTTGATTTTTGCTCCGGTGAAGGTCATCAGATATTGCAAACTTTCCGCCACCGGTGCGACAAAACTCAAAGACGTGACCGGGGTCGGCTCGAACTCATCAAATCCAATATAACCGGTTACCAGCCAGGCCAGGACGATTAAACTGCCAACGATCAAACCCGCAGCAACGTCGAGCTTTGCTGAGCGAAATGACGAACTTTTAAAACAGAACACAAACAAACCGCCGGCAATAACCGCTACCGTCAGGATCCGCGCGACATCGGCTTCCAGGCCTACCCGCATCAGAAAATCCGGAATGCCCTGTGTTTTCATTTCCCGCTCGGCCAAATCAATAACCGTCAGGGTTTCCAGCTCGACCCGTCCAAGTCCGATCAATCCGCGCAGGGTCATATAAGCGAAGATCGCCAATACCAGGGCGACAACCAAAGATTTGAGATTTCCCGCCCCCAAACGAACCAGGGTTTTGTTGCCACAGCCGCCGCCCAGGGTCATGCCAAAACCAAACATCAGGCCGCCGATAATGGCACCGGCCCAGCCCAGATCTGTCGACAAATAGATGGAGTCACGCAAATCGACAATTTCGGCCATATGCAGCCATTGCGTACCCACAATGGCAACCGCAATGGCCAACATCCAGGACCGAAAACGATTCCAGTCGCCAATAAAATATACATCCGATACCGCGCCCATGGTACAAAACTGCGTCCGCTGTGCCGTCGCCCCCAGCAGGCCACCGAGGACTACCCCCAAAAACGGCACCACCAAACTCACGTCAATTTCATCCATTGGATTGTTTTCCTTCCCGTAACCCACCCACCCCGGGGTTGCCGCATCATATTGATTTTTGCACCACCCGCAATCGTCGACGCGCGGTTTGCTTATTCCCACGGTCTTTAGTATATAAGATTATATAATACGTAATGTGAATGTATATTAATAAAAACTACAATTCTATTCTTGGGGATATTAATGATTACGCAATCGATCGACGCGCGCGGTTTAAATTGTCCAATCCCGGTTATCAAGGCCAGGCAAGGAATTCAGGATTTGGATGTGGGCCAGACATTGGAAATTTTCACCTCTGACCCGGGTTCGGCGCGCGATTTCGATGCCCTGTGCCGGGCCTCAGGCGACAAATTGTTATCCAGTGATAATCAGGACGACGGCAGTTTCCGGTTCCTGATTGAAAAGACCTGATCCCATTAAGACGTGCCGGCCCGTTAAGCGGTTTTTGCCTGCGGCAAATAACGGGGGATCACATAGGGGCCTTCCGGAATTACGGCGATGGCGTTGTCGCCCATATCGGCAACACTTTGCGCAATGGTTTGTTCAACGGAAGCGATACAATTCACCCCGGTAAGGGCCTGATCGGCCGCCGACAAACCATCCGTATACAAGTGAATAGTGCCGATTCGCATGGGTTTGAGCTGCATCTCGGTTTGCCATTCGTCGATATCCGCCCGGGATTTTTGTTGGATACTGCGTAGAAACCCGTCCGGTCCGAGAGCCACAAGACGTTTTTGTGCTGCGGCAAATTCTTCGGATCCGATGCCCTCCTCGCAGGCCGAGGCGATAATCAAATTGCCGCCCGGCTCCAGGATATCCATCGCCCCGACCATGCCTTTGACCGTCTGATAATAGGTTTTATCGAGCGGATATCCGGCGGCACTGGTGACCACGGTTTTAAACAGGCGCGGCACCGTCACCTCGGTATATCTTTTAACAAACGCCACCGCCTGAGCATGGCTTTCAACGATTTCACCAAAGGTCACGTAGGACAACCGGCGCTCCTCATCTATCACCGTATTGAGGGCTAGGGCGCCGCCGACTTTTTTAACAATTTGCAACTGTTCTTCATGCAACGGGTTGCCGGCCAGGTTACAATTGATGGCGTTGGGGTTTTCCATAAACGCCGCATTGTGAAAGGTGGTGATCGTCTCCGCGTGGGCGACCCCGGGGGCAATGACCTTGCGGCCGCCCGAGTAACCCGCCATGAAGTGCGGCTCCACTAGTCCCGTGGCAATGCGGATATCGGCGTCGACAAACCGGCTGTCAATACGCACACTGGTTCCCCGGGTTTCGGTTTTACCCAAATCCGTATGGGCCGCGTCATCGCGGGCAAAATGATTTTCCACACGAACCGTGTCCATAACCCAGTCACTGCCCACCAACTCGACCAGTTCCTGGCCTTCGTTGGGGCGGTGCAGACCGGTGGCGACAAGCACCGTGATATCATCGGCACCCACACCCAGATCCATCAATCGGCGGATCAGAATTGGCAGGAACAATCCATTGGGGACCGGTCGGGTAATGTCGCAAATCAGAATGCAGGCGGTTTTTCCAGGTCCGGCCATGTCGTCCAATGTCGGGCCAGCGCCGATCGGATGGTTAATGGCGTCAGTGATCGCCAAATGGGGATCGGACAAAACCGGCATCGGTCTTTTACCGACCACCGTAACATCGTAGGCCTCGTCCAAATTCAGAGTTAAACGGCCCTTCGCATAATTAAGATCGACCTGCATTTGGAAATCCTGTTGTTTGATGATAAACGCTAGTGATATGAATCTTTTATCGGTAAACCACGGACTATCGGTTATCCAGGGGACGGCTTCCGATGCGCGGGCATCACCCTCGCGCTGCTTTCCGCCGGCCCCCCGCCGGAAACCCCATGGCAGATGGCCCTGTGGGTATCCTATATTAGATTTAAACCACTTGTTTAGAAAATAACACGATCAGCCAATAATTTAAACGCCACTTTCATGCCGCCCTGCAGAAAACCGCCTTGAGGAACCCACCCATGCAATCGCCACACTTCCCCGCCGTCCACTTATCCATGTTGGAATCCGTTGAGTTGCCACAGGTCATTCGTGTGAAACTGACGCATCCCTCCGCGCCAGCCGTGCCCGACATCGCCGCTGCGATATCGGGCGAGTTGAGCAAATCGCAACGCCTGCAAATTTTGGCCCGTGGTGCCCGTATTGCCGTTGCGGTTGGCAGCCGTGGCATTTCCGGCATCGCCAACGTCGCGCGGGCGACCGTCGATCACCTAAAATCACAAGGCTTTAAACCGTTTATCGTACCCGGCATGGGCAGTCATGGGGGCGGTATTGCCGAAGGCCAGGTTGCCGTTCTGGCGGGCCTTGGCGTCACCGAAGAAACCATGGGGGTACCCATTCGCGCCACCATGGAGGTCGTAAAATACGGAACCTCCAGCCACGGCGTTGACGCCCTGTTCGATAAAAATGCGGCGGAGGCTGACGCCGTGGTCGTCATAAACCGGGTCAAATCACACACCAGTTTTGATCGCCCCATTGAAAGCGGCCTGACCAAAATGGTTGCGGTCGGCCTCGGCAAAGGCGAAGGCGCGAAACGGGTGCATGTGCTGGGGCCAGAGGGTTTGCGCGACGTGTTGCCGGAACTGGCTAAAATTTCCATCGCCAATAGCCCCATCTGTTTTGGCATTGCCCTGGTTGAAAACCCACAGAAGGAATTGGTGACCATTGAAGGTGTTGAACCCGAAAACTTTTACGCCGCCGACGAACGTTTACTGGTGACGGCGAAGTCCCTGCTCGCCCGTTTGCCCTTTGCACAGATCGACGCGCTGGTATGTGAACTGCTCGGGAAAAATATTTCCGGTGCCGGGATGGACTTTGCCGTCACCGGACGAACCGATATCCGCGGTATCGACAACCCGCCCAAACCGCTCATTCACCGGATTGGTATTTTGGGGGTAACGCCGGAATCCAAAGGCAACGCCAATGGTATTGGAATGGCCGACTTCGCGCCGATGGATTTTGTCAACGCCATCGACCTGCATTCTATTTATTTTAATGGGGTTACCGCGGCGATTGTCGAAAAGGGGCGTATTCCGCTGGTTCTGCCCCATGATCTGGATGTTTTTCGGGCTTCCGTATCAACCGCCTGGGTTGCCGATCCGACACAGGCCCGGCTGTGTATGATAAGATCAACTGCACAATTGAACGAGATTCTGGTATCCTCATCGCTCTTTGCCGATATTGACGGTCGTCAGGATGTTGAACAACTGAGCGATCCAGAACCCATAATATTTTCTGACCAGGGCAAATTAATGACGCGTTGTTAAGGATGAATAGATGCCGGAGACCAAACCTCATCCCCTAAGGACCCGCCTTGCCGATATCGGTATGGTCATCTTTGGGATGATTATGGCGGTTACGCCGTTGGCGCTTTGGGTTGCGCCGACAAAACCCTGGTTTTATCTGGTCCTCAAATTGTTCGCAATTTCCAGCGTCGCCGTCTGGTACCTGTCGGGTTTCGAGACCTCGGCCGCCCAGCATCACAAAAACCTCATGGCGGCCCGCCTAAAACCGTCGGCATTCGAAAAATATTTTAAAAACAATAGATTTCTGGTTTCGCTGCGCAGCCATTCTAAGGCAAAAAAACAACGGGCGGAACGGGCAAAAAAACATCGGGACGACATTCGCCGGTCACGCGACGATTGATACCCGGTCAGCGACCGCCAGCCGTTAAACCTTAAAACGGTCAAACACCCGGCCAAACCGCCAGCGGTGAAAAGTCAGAGTTTCATAGCATCCGGCCTTATAGAACGGTTCGTTTTCCATCAACGCCCGGGCAGTATCCATATCAGGCACATCGAGCAGAAGCACACTGCCAATCCCATTTTCCCCGTCGTCGTCAAGCAGGGGGCCGCGGACAATAACCTTGTCGGCGTGTTCCGTCAGGTAGCTTTCATGGGCGGCGCGGAATTGCCTGCGAAGGGCTGCGCCATCGGGCCCGTCAATGGCATGGAACAAAGCCTGAATATTGCCTTCGACGCGGGGGCAGTCGCGCCAGGTGTTGGCAACCGAGGGCCGCCAGCGATGGATCATCCAGCGTTTTTGGACGCCACCTGTGACATAAGGTTCATTTGCGATGTGGTGATCAACCGCAGCCAAATCGGGGAAATCAATGAGCCGCAGACTGCCCAAATCCGCCGTCTCATCGTCGGTCGTAAAGGGGCCGGCAAACAGGGTTTGTGCATCAAACGCTTTCAGGTATTCAAGATGGGCTTTACGGTGAATGTCGCGCAGTTCAGCCGTGTCGGGTTCATCAAAGATAACGATCGAATAAATCATGTGACATTCCTTAGGTGATAGTTAACCCTAATTAATTGCTAAAAACCATATAGGCGGGTTGGGTTGTCGAGCAAAATCTGTTGGCGATGTTTTGGCTCGGGCACCCAGTCATAAAAACAATCACACATATCCCCGTCATGGGGCATGGGTTCGGCAATTTTAACATGCGGCCAGTCGGTGCCCCAGATCACCTGATGAGGCGCTGCGGCTACGCAGGCCCTGGCGTAGTCGCCGGCTTGTTTGAAGGGCAACCCGCCTGCCGCAATGCGATATGGCCCGGTCATTTTGATCCAGCACTTGGCCGCCGCTGCCAGGGTCAGCATGGCCTGGAAGCCGCGCGCCTGGGGGCCGTTAGCGATGCGCACATAACCACTGTGTCCAAACACAATATCGGTCGGAAAGTCACCAAACATCTCGGCCAATTGCGGGTAATCGTCCACATGGGCCAAAAATTCCACATGCCAGCCAAAACGGCCAATCCGTTCGGCCAGGCGGCGGATCTGCGCCAGCGGCAACCCCTGGGACGGGTCGGCAACGTCAACCAGATTAAACCGCAACCCGCGCACCCCCGCCTGATGCATTTGCGCTAAGGCCTCATCGGTCACCGCAAAATCGACGACGGCAACGCCCCGGTTTTGAATACCGGCCGCCGATAATTCCGCCATGGCGTTGAGCATCACCCGGTTATCCGTGCCATAAATGCTAGGCTGCACCAGAACCACCCGGTCAATTCCAAGGCAGTCCATGACTTTCCGATAATCGACAACCAGGGCGTCGGGTGGTGTATAAATACGCTGTGCGTCATAGGGGAAGTCCCGGCCGGGGCCACAAATGTGCATGTGGCTGTCACAGGCCCCCGCGGGCAATCGATGTTTTGGAGAACGCGGTTCGGATTGCGGCCCCGGACAGAGCGGTGCATCATCGCCAGTGGCGACGGCGGAATTATCGGTCACGGCACCTCGGCTCCCCTTTGGTTATGGCTCTGGTTATGGTTCTGGCTGTACCGTTGAGCCCACCCCAGGACCTCATCATAAGCGCCTCTAAAGACAATTTGATCTTTTTGTTTGTCCAGCTGGTAGGCGTACATGGGATCATAATAATCCCTCAGCAAGGCTTCGATCCAGTCCTGATGATCCGCCGTATCGCCGGATTTGTGTTGTTTATCCAACGCCCGGTCCATCAGCCTGCGAATTTTTTTATACCGCTCCAACCCCAAGCGTTTTTGCACCCGCACCAGACTTTGCGTCAGGTAGTCCTCGAACCGTGCCCAGCCGTCCAGAGGATAGGCCTGGTTGAATTCTTCACTCATTTCAACGACGTATTCACGGGCGATGCGTTGCACGCGAAATTCCATGGGCATTTCAATGATCGCAACCGGGCTCACCAGCATGGTTCGAAAAAAACCCTCGGGAATGGCACAGGCACCGATGCGGCGGCTTTCATCCTCAAGCACCAGCACCTGATTTGCATGCGCCTGGCGTTTTTGCATCAGATCGATGGCTAGGGCATTTTCAAAATCAATTTGGCTGGGCACACCGGAAACCCGCCGACCGAAGCTTGATCCGCGATGATTGGCATGGCCCTCCAAATCAACGTTAAAGGCAACGGCGTTGACCAGAACGGTTTTTGCCGTACCGGTTTTGCCACCGATGCGAACCATCTGAAGGGCTGTGGCGGCATCGTCGATTTCGTCCATCAAGGTGCGCCTAAGGGCCTTAAAGCCGCCGTCAATGAGCGGCATGTTAACACCGGCTTCAGACATCCACTGGCGGGCGTAGTTTGAGCGCATGCCGCCCCGCCAACAGTACAAATGGGCCCCCGGGTGGTCCGCCGCAAATGAGCACCAGGCGTCGATCCGCCGCTGTTTGAGCTCGCCACCGACCAGATCGTGGCCCAGTTTTACCGCCGCCTGTTTGCCCTGTTCTTTGTAACAGGTGCCGACCTGCTGGCGTTCCTGATCATTGAGAATGGGTAGATTTTCCGACGTCGGAAAATGCCCTTTGGCAAATTCCACCTCGGCCCGCACATCCAAAAACGGCGTATTGGCAAGAAACAGCTGGCGAAATTGCTGCGCAGTTACCAAGTGGTCTGGCGTCGTCATCTTTAATGTCCCTTTTGGCGATTGTTTAGGACATATCGTGTTTTGGCAGTTTTGAAAACGAAAACCGCCATCAAACCTTGGCTGGAATTGGCCGCCCAGCCGCCACCGCCTCGCGGTTTTTACAGGCGTCCTTGGTTCCAACGATTAACTCGTTAGCTCATTTGCTCAAACAACCGGGCAACGGCCTCGGCACCTGGATCATTGTTACCGGCCAGATTTTCGGCCGACACGTAGGTTGCCCGACCGGCCTTCGCCATGAGAATGCGCGATGTGCCATCGGCCCCCGTACGCGCCGCTGCGGCGGCGGCTTCGATGCCGTTGTTCAGGCCCTCCAGGGCCGGCCGCAGGGCATCAATCATCGTCCGGTCACCGATCTGGGCACCGCCGACTTGCTGGATCCGCTCAAGTCCGGCCGCCAGGGCACCGATCGGACCTTTGCCCTTGGCCGAGGCATCGCCGGCAGCGGTAAAAAAGATCGCCAGCAAAACTCCCGACGATCCGCCCATGGTCTGGCTCAGTACAAGGCCAATGGCCCGGTACAACTGGCTCAGATCGGCCAGCGGCAACTGATCGAGGGAATCGATCAGGGCGCGGGCCGCAGTTGACAGGGTCGAGCCCGTATCGCCATCACCGGATTTTGCATCCAAAGCATTGAGGTCAGCTTCGGCGGCAATCAGAACGGTGCAGCATTTTTTTATGAAATCGCGTCGCGCTGGATGTTTTGTCGCCGCAGCAAGGACCGGTTTTAAACCCTCGGGCACGGGCATCAGTTCTGAGGGTTTAAGTTCCCGCATCCCGGGCCAGGCGGTCCGGCCGGAGGGTGCCTGCAGGGCCAGAATATGGGATTTTATAAAGGGCAAAAGGGAAACCGAAAACCCTCGCATATCAAGCGAGGTCATCAGCGGTGCCGGGCCAATCAAATATTTCAGACGGTGGGAAATCGGCGAATTCAGCAGTTCATTGGCCAACACCGACATTTCCAGATCGCTGGTCCCGCCCAAATTATTGAGCAGGGCGACCACCGGTTGGGTATTGGAAGAAACAACCAGTTTTTCAACCACCATGGCCATGGCGTCACGGGCATTGGTGTAGGCAACCTGTTCGACCCCGGCCTCGCCATGAATGCCGAGCCCCAGTTCGGCATGACCGTGGGCAATGCGCTGTTCTTTTGGCGATCCGGGTACGGTGCAGGTATCGAGCGACATGCCAAGGGTTGTTGTCCGCGCGATGACATCCTCGGCGGCGGCCGTTACCTTATCGAGGTCTTCTCCCGCTTCTGCCAGGGCACCGGCGATCTTGTGGACAAATAAAGTCCCGGCCAGACCGCGCTGCTGCGGCAACTCAGGCAGGGCCGCGTCATCGTCGACGATCACCATGTTGACCTTCAAACCGAGGGCCCGGGCGCGCTCGGCAGCAAGGCCAAAATTCAGCCGATCACCGGTATAGTTTTTTACAATCAGCAAACAGCCGGGCTTGCCTGTAACCGCAAGAATTCCGGCAAGAACCGCATCCAGCGACGGTGAGGCAAAAACCTCGCCACAAACCGCCGTCGTCAGCAATCCCCGACCAACAAACCCGGCATGGGCCGGCTCGTGGCCGGAGCCGCCGCCGGAAACCAGGGCAACCTTCGATTTGTCCCAATCGCTGCGGACAACAACTTTAATATGGGGAAATCCATCCAGTCGGGCCAGCTGGCCACCGGAACTGCCCACCAGACCATCGATGGCATCGGTCACAACCCGATCTTTGTGGTTGATGAATTGTGTCATTGTCATCCTCCCTGCCTTATGCGATTCCCGTCAGAACCCAAATCGTTGCGCCCCGTCACGGCGAACAGATCCAACCTCAACCGATGAAACGCCATCCGTCAAGGCGATGAAACCATTAAGGGTAAAATTCAGCAGGTGTATTTGGGGCCAGTTGGCAGCCTGTTTCAAACCCGCCTATGGTCATTGCCCACGACAAAAGATAAAGTCGCCAATTGTTGAAATGGATGACTGACGACGATGACCACTGAGACAAACCAACCAACGACCCATATCCACCTGGATGTTCTGGGTGGCATTGCCGGTGACATGTTCATTGCTGCGGTAATCGACGCACGGCCCGATTTGCTCGTACCCTGTATTGCCGCCATGCGCGCCGGCGGGTTGCCCAACAGCTGGCGGGTTGAAGCCGAACCGGCCACCGACACGGGCATGACCGGCCATCGCATGCGGATCGAACCGGCGGTTGCCCCGGACAAATCCCATGGCCAGGGTGGGCATGGCCACAGCCACCATCATTATTCGGACATTCGCCGGACCCTCAAAGCTTCCAAATTGCGTGGTGCGGTATTGGCACGGGCCCAGGAACTGGTGCATTTGATTGCCGCCACCGAGGCCGAGGTCCATGGCCTGGACGTTGAAAACGTCGCCTTGCATGAGGTCGGCGATCTCGATTCCCTGGCCGATATGGTTGGCGCGGCATTCCTCATAGAGGCGCTCGCGCCGTGCACCTGGTCGACAGGTCCGTTACCGGTCGGCGGTGGTTTTATTCAGGCGGCGCACGGACGCATGCCGGTACCGGCGCCGGCGACACAGCTTCTGCTGCAAGGATTTAATTTCGTCGATGACGGGATCTCGGGCGAGCGTATTACCCCAACCGGTGCTGCCCTTTTAAAACACCTGAAGCCAGCATCGGGCCTGCCGGCCGGCCAGTCCGTCGCCTCGGGAACCGGCCAGGGTTTCGGCACCCGCCAACTCGACGGCATGGCAAATATGTTACGGGTCCGGATCTACGAAAGGCAACAACCGATCAGCAACGACCCGCAACAGGTCTGTGTCCTGGAGTTTGTCATTGATGACCAGACCCCGGAAGATCTGGCGACCGGCCTGGCAATCCTGCGCCGGCGCGCCGATGTCCTTGAGGTCCTACAAATCCCGGCCATGGCCAAAAAAGGCCGCCTCGGGCATGTGGTCCAGGTGATCGCCCAGGCCGACGCCAGGGACCCGGTTGCCCGTGCCTGTTTTCACGAAACCACAACCCTCGGGTTGCGTTGGCGGTTCGAACAACGCCTGACCCTGGATCGGCAATTCATGCAGACCGAGGACGGTATCCAGGTTAAAATGGCCGAGCGACCGGACGGCCAGCTCAGTGCAAAAGCCGAGGCCGACGACATTGCAAAGACCGCCAGCGGGCATTATGAACGAGACCAACTGCGCCAGCGCGCCGAAACGCTGGCAAAAACAAAGGACCAAGATGCCTAAATCAGTCGCCCTTGAACGCCTGGAAAAAACCCTGCAATCCCTGGGCCCGGTTGCTGTCGCCGCCAGCGGTGGTGTCGACAGCATGACCTTGGCCGCCGTCGTCCACAATATTCATGGAAACCGTGCCCTGATCGTCCATGCCGTATCGCCAGCGGTACCGCCGCACGCCACCGCTCGGGTCAAGGCCCACGCCGAACAGTTTGGCTGGAACTTAAAAATCGTTAATGCCGAAGAGTTTAACGACGAGCGGTATCTGGCCAATCCGGTAAACCGCTGTTTTTATTGCAAATTTAACTTATACGACTGCATCACCGGGGTTACCGCTTTGCCCATTGTTTCGGGCACCAATACGGACGATTTATCGGACTATCGCCCCGGCCTGGAAGCGGCCAAAGACCACCAGGTTCAACACCCCCTGGTCATCGCCGAGATCGACAAAAATACCATCCGCGCCGTTGCCCGCGAATTGCAACTCGACCAGTTGTCCGAGTTGCCGGCCGCACCCTGCCTGTCGAGCCGCCTGCAAACGGGTGTGGTGGTTACTGCCGAACGCCTGCGGTTTGTTGACAAGATGGAACGCTATATCAGTGATCTGTTAACCCCGACAACGGTCCGTTGCCGGATTTTGGCAAAACAGGTGGAAATTCAATTGGATCCGGTCAGCTTCGAGAAGCTCGATGGCATTGAAGATTTGCGCGGCCAGATCACCGCTTTTGCCGCCACCGATCAGTCCCTTCCGGTAAAGTTTGCCGCCTACAAACAAGGCAGTGCCTTCGTCCACCCGGGCCCGTAAAATGACCGAGAACGACGTTATCCTGGATTTAAAGCGCAAAACCCGCACCGGCCTGCCGGAAGCGATTTTTTGCGCCGGCAAAACCCCAGAACAAATCAACCGGGCCCTGGATCAGGCCCGCGACGGCCAGATCGCGATCTTCCTGACCCATCTCGACGAAACCAAAGCCGCCGCCCTTTCGGCCGTCTCCTTTGACTATGACCCGATCTCACAAACCGCCATTGCCGGCAACTGGGTGGCCCCGACCGGGCCCGCCCGCGTGGCCATTGTCAGCGCCGGCACCTCGGACCTTCCCGTTGTCACAGAAGCCGCCCGCACGCTCGCCTTTCACGGAACCCCGTCGAAATCCTATGTGGATGTGGGGGTCGCCGGCCTGTGGCGCTTGCTCAATATTCGCGACGAACTGGCCGCATATCCGGTAATCATCGCCATCGCCGGTATGGAAGGCGCGCTGTTTTCCGTGTTGGGCGGATTGGTCCCGAGCTTCATCGTTGCCGTTCCCACATCCCGCGGATATGGCATTTGCCGGAACGGCGAAACCGCCCTGCATTCGGCCCTGGCGTCTTGTGCCCAGGGTTTGGTCGCGGTTAATATTGACAACGGCTACGGTGCCGCCTGCGCCGCCCTTCGATCCCTGGGCAAATAAACTGGCCTTTTAATAGTTTATGTCCGTTGAGCTTTCGACCCGCCTGCCCTAACTACGGATCAAGTCCAAAACGTCGGCAGATACTCCAATTTCACCGTAGAGTTCATCTGCTCTTTTCAGAATAATATTACGGGCCGGTTTAAGATGATCCGCCGAAAGTGATACCAGTTGTGTTCCCTGTTTCTGCAATGATTCCATCGCCGAATTGTAACGAGAACCGGCAATTTCGGTGTATCTCACGCCGGCTTGCAAACCCGCCGCTGAAAATACCCGACGAGCCCGATCATCAGCAGATTTCAGCACCTCGCCATTCATCACCATCGCATACCCCTGCGGCATTAATTGTGCGGCATTCAATGAGACGACGGTATTGGCACGGAATTTAAAAAGATTTGCCACCGAGGGATTGATGACCGTTGCATCGACAACCCTCTGCTCAAGAGCCATGGAAACTTCGGCAAACGGCATTTGTGTTGCCGTTGCCCCAACAGCCTCGGCGAAAATCTGCTGTCGTTGATTGCCGACCCTTATCTTCAGGCCGGAAAGATCTTTTATCGACGCAATTTTTTTATCTGTTGCGACCCAGATATCCTGCATCACGTGAGTAGCGCCAAGCAACAAAACCCCCTGCTCGGCGGGCGTCCGACCGATCAGACCGAGCAAGGCCGCTGCGCGTTCAATGTCGGTTGCAAAAATGTGTTGTGTTCGTGGGTCGTCGAGTACGGCAAGGTCCGGCGAGCGTTCGACGCCAATACCGCCATACACGGTGGCCAGGTCTATAACATTAGTGGCGACGAGCTCAAAAGCCTGACGCGTATTTCCAAAAAGTGTTCCGCGGTTAACGGACAAACCATCTTTCCATTCAATTGTATTTCTTACACGGCTTTGCAACTCCCGCCCCCAATCCTCCATTTCAGGCGGGCCAAAATTGCCCAGCCGCAATTGCCGACAAAAGGGATATAAGGCAAGGGCCGGACCAAATGTTAAAAGTGATGCAAACCCTGCCGTGCCCGCAATCAGTGAACGTCTAAAAATTTCCATTATTTCTCCTTACTGCTCCGGCGAGTTTCTTAATGCATCGTAATGCTAAAAAAGCTTTGCAGGTTTAGTGTTCCGGCAGCATTTCAAGTCTCCAAGATTCGTAATTAAACCATTGTCTCCGAAAATTCTCAAAACTCGAATGTGTTCCAATCAAGCTCAAGTAAGCAGGGTCGTGGCGGATCGCCTCTCCGAAATAAATTGCTGCATCGTCATACTGGTTCAAAAGGACAAATACCCGACCGACAGACAACAAGATGCTTCGGTAATCATATTTGTCGCGCGTGTCGCCAATCTTTTTGATGACACGTTCAAGTTCCTGCAGCGCTTTTTCCGATTTCCCCAAAAACACCAATCCCGCGCTGCGGGTTGCCATGGCATCCAATGCGGCGATCTTATCGTGTGCAGTAAGGACAGCCTCATCCAGTGCCTGCTCGGCACGCTCAACCCAAACCTCTTCGCCTTTGGCCCACTGGGCCGCAGCAATGCCAAAAACCGCAGAATATCCAGACACTTCGAATTCGCCTTGGCTTTCAAACAGGTCTTTTAAAATCACAAGCGCATCCTCACGGTTTTGAACCAATTGTAATTGCGCATGAAATTTCAGTAACGTGATATGACCGGCCAACCATTTGGGAAAATTGTTCAGGGAATCAATATGCCTCAGAACGGCCATGTAATCCCCAGAAACCATAGCTATTCGCGCCATCCGATAGGCATCGGCGGCAGCAAGGAACTCATTACTAAGACCAAGTTTACCGAATTCGGGATTTTTCTCCAACAATCGAAGCCAACCCGACGAACTCAATAATCCATCAAGAAACCTGTTCGATTCTCGGGCCTGATTCAGATAGTCGAGCCCGCGTATCAAATGTTTCCCGACTGCATAAGCCGAAGAAGATGCGATCCCGCTTTTCGCTCGACTCAGATATATCAAACCCAGACCAAATGAAGCGTGGTCGTTATCTGCATCATCGGTCAACGCTTTTTGAAAAAATGCCTCTGAGCGGTCTTTGCAATCACTCTCGTTTTCCCCGAGACATGCAGAGTGATTTCTGCCCTGAAACAAAATATCAAAACCTGTTCGTGTATTGTCGAGGCTGACCAAAGATGCCGACAGGTCTGAAAAACACAATGTACTGGAACAATCGGCCCGATCATCCTGAACAGACATGACAAGGTTATGCGCGAGGAGGTCAACCAGCTGTTCATCTGTTGCTCCCGCCCGGTAGGGAAGCTCGGCCGCACGGTCCTGTTCTGGGTACAGGTACGTGAGCATCTGGTTGGCGGTTGATTCTGACGGGTTATCTCCGCTGGTTCCCCAAGCCTTGAAGGATTGCACAACCAGATAATATCGTTTAACTCCCAAATAACCGGCGAGTGTTGCAATAAAAGCGTCAAACATTTTGTCGGCCTTAAAATCTGCAGAAAACGATCCCCATTTCCCTGACAGTTTTGTATTTAATGATAATGTTACTAGATCGCCCGGTTTTAAGGCTCCGCCAAAAACTTCTGTGGGGACGGGATTATCGATTTTGGTCTCATCGACTTTGATCGCAAGGTAACTGTGGTGGCGGGCTATCCGGTCTGTCCTTGACGACGCCGTTTTCGCAATTTGTATTATTCGCGGTGCTTGATTGTTGTCAACAAGGCGTTTCTCGAGAAAAATTTCAAATCCGGGGCTTGGCCAGGTAAGCCACCCAACCAATACCAGGAGACCGATCACGATCCCTATACTTTTAGTTTTCCCCAACATATTTCAGAGACCCCAAAACTCAAAATAACGCGTCAATCACTTTCACTTAATTGGAGTAGTTTATTTAACGTTCTTGACGATAATAGCAATTAAAGGCTTATTCCAGTAAAGTTTTGCAACTAAAAATTTTGAACTCCCATCGGGTCACGCTGCGTTTTGCATGATGAAATATCGGAGTCATTAATTCTGGGAAAAACCAGGCCATGGACTCGTTAACACACAATTAAATTCGAACAGCGGCCAACTTTATTATAGCGAGGCGGTTTGGAAGCTTAATCAGAATTCGGGTAAATGGAGAATCCCGTTTTGGGTACATGACCTAAAACTGTTTTTGCTGTATAGCGATATCCTGTCTGAGTTGCTGAGAAAAATTCCAATGAAAACCGATAGCTCCCATAAGCGCGGCATCGTGCTGATGCTCATTGCCATGTTGTTGTTCACTCTCAACGATGCCATCGGTAAATGGCTGGTGGCCTCTTATCCGGTCGGCCAGTTGCTGGCGATCCGCAGTTTTGCCGCATTGCTGGTGTTGCTGCCCCTGGCCTGGCACCGTGGCGATTTAAAACGCCTGTTCCCCCTGCAACGGCCGCTTCTGCATTTGGTTCGTATGTTTCTGGTGGTCGCCGAAGTTTCCTGTTTTTACTGGGCCGTCAAATATTTACCGCTGGCCGATGTGTTTATGTTTTATCTCGCCTCGCCGCTTTTCCTGACGGCCTTTTCGGTGATCATCCTGGGCCAGCACGTGGGTCTGCGGCGCTGGTCGGCCCTGGTAATCGGTTTTACCGGGGTGATTTTTATTTTTCCGCCCAGTGACGCGGTGCTGTCTTTGCCGGCGCTGATTGCCCTGGCCGGAAGTCTGGCCCTGGCCCTGATGTTGACCCTGGCGCGGAGTTTAAGCGCGTCCGGTGGCCTGACCCTTATCACCCTGCAAACTCTGGGCGTTGCCCTGGCCGGAACGGCGACGCTGCCGTTCGCTTGGGTGACCCCGACGGCCGTTGATTTTTGCCTGCTCGGATTGTTGGGATTCGTTGCAACGACCGGGCATTTTCTGATGAACTCGGCAGTAACCACGGCACCGGCGGCGGTCGTAGCGCCCTTTCAATATACCTCCCTTGTCTGGGCGATCATGCTTGGTTATGTGATTTGGGGCGATTTCCCGCAATCCCAGGCGCTGGCCGGTGCGGCCTTGATTGTCGGCAGCGGATTGTTTGTCCTGTACCGGGGCAATCTAAAAAACAAATAACCAGGGTCTTGATAAAACCCCGGCTTCGCCGTCATCATAGGTTTGGATCGAGCTCACCTTCTGAGAGAAGAGACGATGTTCAGAAAACTCATGATCGTGCCACCTATTGTATTGGCCGTAGCGGTGCTTGTTTTTGTCATCAATTCAAAACAACCGCCGGAACGCAAACCGCCGACAGAGGAGGCCCGTCAGGTACGGGTGATCGAAGCGGTACCGACCACACTGGTGCCTCGGATTATTGGATTTGGCGACGTCAAACCCGGTAAGATTTGGAATGCCAGTACCCAGGTAAGTGGTGAGATTACCTTTGTTCATGCGGATCTAAAAAAGGGCGCGATTATGCAGGCGGGAACGGAAATCATCCGGATTTCCGCAGTCGATTATGAATTGGCCATCCGTGAAGCCGAAGCCAACATCCGCTCGGCCCAGGCCAAACGCAAGGAACTCGACGTCTCCAAACACAATACCCAACTAACCTTAGAGATCGAAGAGCGCGCCCTGGAGGTTCGGGAAACGGAGCTGGAGCGCAAACAGAACCTCAAAAAACGCGGCACCCTTTCCCAGTCGGCCGTTGACCAGGAATTTCGCGATACCCTGTCGCAGCGTAAAAAAGTCCAGGATCTCAAAAACACCCTCAACCTGATCCCCACGCAAATTGCCGTGCAGGGCGAGCAGGTCAACGTTTATCAGGCGACTTTGGAACAGGCGCAACTTAATTTACAGCGTACCCACATTAAATTGCCGTTCACCGCGCGGATTGCCGAAGTCAACGTGGAAACCACACAATATGCCCAGGTTGGGCAAACCCTGGTCATCGCCGACGGTATGGAAACCGCCGAGATTGCGGCGCAAATTGCCGTCGATCAATTCCGTGGCCTGGCCCAGGCCGCCGTCGGTGACCGGCGCTCGCTAAATCTCACGACGACGTCTTTCCGCGAGGTGATCGAACAGATGGGGCTGCAACTGACCGTGCGTCTCGGGGCTGGCGACACGGCCATCGAATGGCCGGCCCGATTTGCCAGAATAAGTGATTCCGTTGACCCGAAAACCCGAACCATCGGGGTCATTGCTGCCGTCGATGGGGCCTATTCGAAAGCCATCCCCGGCAAACGTCCGCCGCTGACCAAAGGCATGTTTGTGGAGATCGAAATCCGGGCAAAACCCCTGGAAAACCGGATCGTCATCCCCCGCTCGGCGGTCCATGACGGCCGGGTTTATGTTTTGGACAAAACCAATCGGCTGGTCATTAATCCCATTGAGGTGGGCCTTTACCAAGGCGACCTGGCGGCACCCCTAAGCGGTGTGGCACTAGGCGATCAGGTGGTCGTTTCCGATTTGTCGCCGGCCATTGCCGGCATGCTGTTGATCCCCGTCGCCGATCCGGAGCTTAGTCAACGGCTGGCGCAACAGGCAAGCGCCCGTGGAGCCCTCAAATGATCCGGTATTTTGCCTCCCATCCGACTGCGGCAAATCTGCTGATGGCCGGATTTATCATCGCCGGGCTTTTTGCCTGGCCGACCCTGCAGCGGGAAACTTTCCCGCGGGTCGACGCCAAACGGGTGGAAGTCAACGTGCTGTATCCCGGGGCCCGGGCCGAAGACATTGAAGAGGCCATTTGCCAGCGCATTGAAGACGCCATCGACGGCATCGACAATGTGGAAGAAATCTCCTGTGATGCCAGAGAAGGATCAGCAAAAGCCGTTGTCGAAATGCAGGAAGGACGTAATCTGGACCGTTTTACGGCCGATGTTAAAACCGAAATTGAGGCCATAACCGACTTTCCCGAACGGGCTGAACAGGCGACCATCCGGCAATTGGGGCGGACCGATTTTGTCGCCTCCGTGGCCATAACCGGCCCTGATCGCAAGGCCGATCTGAAAGCCCTGGCTGAACAGACCAAGGATCGCATGTTACATTACGGCGGCATTCCAAAAGTTGAGATCAAGGGTTTTTCCGACCACCAGATCCGCATCGAGCTGGCGGATCAAACTCTCAGGCAATTCGGTTTGAGTGTTGCCGATATTGCCGCCGCCATTCAGCGCCAAAGCATTGATCTGCCAGCCGGCAACATAACCACCAGCGACCAGGAACTGTTGGTGCGATTTGCCGATGAAAGAAAAACCGTCGACGGTTTTCATGACATCGTTGTCGTGGCCAGCGCCGACGGCGGACAAATCCGGCTGGGCGACATTGCGACCATCCAGGACCGGTTTGAGCTCGACGAAAAAAAGATCCTGTTCAATGGCAAAGCCGCGGCCATTCTGGACATCACAAAAACCGCCAGCGACGATACCCTGGAAGTGATCAATGCGGTCAACGGCTTTCTCGAAAACGAACGGGCGATTTCACCGCCGGGCGTTGCAATGGTTCTCAGCAAAGACGTCTCATCGATCGTCAAGGACCGGCTGGCGCTGTTATTAAGAAACGGCGGCCAGGGTTTGGTACTGGTCTTTCTGACCCTGTGGCTCTTCTTTGGCCTGCGTTATTCCTTTTGGGTGGTCATGGGGCTTCCCGTTTCCTTTCTCGGTGCCATCGTGCTCATGGTCCAGGTCGGATATACCATCAACATGCTGACCATGGTCGGTTTGTTAATCGTTATTGGATTGTTGATGGACGACGCCATCGTCATTGCCGAAAATATCGTCAGTCACAAAAGTCAGGGAAAATCCTCCCTCGATGCCGCCGTCGACGGCGCAAAACAGGTCATTCCCAGCGTCTTTGCATCGTTTATCACAACCACCTGCATTTTTGGTTCCCTGGCCTTCCTGCAGGGCGATCTGGGTCAGATCCTGCGGGTCGTCCCGGTGGTTATGTTGTTTGTATTGATTGTCTCTCTGATCGAAGCCTTTTTCATATTACCCAATCACCTGAGCCATTCCTTGGCATCGGCTGACGCCAAGCAACCGGCCGTTCAGGCCTGGGTCGATGATAAAATGCGCCGGTTCAGCGACCATGTGGTTGGACCGGTCGCCGACAAAGCCGTTGAATGGCGCTATTTCACCACCGGTTGTGCCTTTGCCGCACTGATCCTGGCGGTCAGTGTCCTGGCCGGCGGGTTCCTAAAATTTTCACCCTTTCCCGAGCTCGACGGCGACGTCATGGAAGCCCGGGTCTTGTTGCCGCAGGGCACCCCGCTGCACCGCACCGAGATGATTGTTAAAAAAGTCAACGACGCCTTGGCGGCAGTTGATAAACGGTTTTCACCAGAGCAACCGGACGGCCGTTCGCTGGTTAAATCAGTCGGCATCAAATTCAGCGAAAATACCGACGCCTACGAAACCGGCGCCCATGTTGTCACCCTGACTGCCGATCTGTTGAGTTCGGAAGTCCGGTCGACAACCATCGACGCGGCCATGGAAGCCTGGCGCCTGGAGACCGGCGATTTGGCCGATGTGATCTGGATTAAATTTGCCGAAGCGCAAATTGGCCCGGCCGGACTCGCCATTGAAATCCGCCTGCAGGGAAACGACCTGAAGGAATTAAAAAGCGCCTCGCTGGATTTGCAAAAATGGCTGCGCGGGTATTCGGGCAGCTTTAACGTGACCGATGATTTGCGTCCCGGCAAACCGGAAATACGGGTGCGCCTGAAAGACGGCGCATCGCCCCTGGGCGTAAACGCGCAAATGATTGCCGATCAATTGAGGACGGCGTTTTTCGGATCCACCGTCGACGAGATCCAAAGGAACGGCGAGTCCTATGAAGTCGACGTGCGCCTGCGCCCGCAGGATCGTGACAGTTTATCGGACCTGGATTATTTCACCATTTCCACCAGCGAAGGCCGCCTGATCCCCCTGTCGGCCATCGCCGATGTCACCTTTGGCCGTGGATACTCACGGATCAATCGGGTCAACGGGGTCCGCACCATAACCATTCAGGGCGACGTCAATACGGCGGTGGCCAATGCCGGTGAACTTTTAGCCGACACCCAAAAACGATTTTTTGTTGATATGGGCAAGACCTATCCGGGCGTCGAATTTGCCCTGGAAGGGGCCAACAAAAATGCCGCGACAACACAAAAATCCATGGTCCGGGGATTTGTTCTCGGTCTTATCGGGGTGTTTTTACTGCTGAGTTTTCAATTCAAAAGTTATGCGGAACCGTTTGTTGTGATGATTATCATCCCCTTTGCCTTCATCGGCGCGGTTGGCGGCCATGTCCTGCTCGGCCTGGATTTCACCATGCCAAGCATGTTAGGGTTCGTTGCTTTGGCGGGGGTTGTGGTCAATGATTCCATATTGCTGGTGAATTTCATCAAACATTTTCATGGCGACACAAAATCCGTCGCCGTGGCGGCACCGCTGGCCAGCCGGGCGCGGTTCCGAGCGGTTTTTCTGACCTCGGTGACGACCATTGTCGGTCTGCTGCCGATGCTTTCGGAAACCAGTTTGCAGGCGCAAATCCTCATACCCCTGGTGACCAGTCTGAGTTTTGGTTTGTTGGTGTCGACCGTGCTGGTGTTGTTTTTGGTACCCGCCGTCTACGCCATATTTGACGATTTAGGCTGGGCCAAACTGGACGGATAAAACCCATCCGTGTCTAAACGTGGCCCGGACAACACTTGCGCTTTTGCATGAAACTGGAAATAGTGATGCCCGACCAAAATAACCTCAAAGACCTGAATACGGCCATCAATCGCGGTTTTGTTGGACCGGCCACAGCCGGCCTGTTGCCGTCGCAATCGATCAAGGCAATGATCGATGGCGACCTCATTACCGCCGTTACACGGATCGATCCGGCGCAAATCCAGCCGGCCAGTCTCGATTTGCGGCTGGGTGACATCGCCTATCGGGTCCAGGCCAGTTTTTTACCGGGCAAAAACACTTCGGTCCGCACGGTCCTGGAACAATTGACCATGCACCAGATGGATTTGCGGCCCGGCGCGGTGCTTGAACAGGGCTGTGTTTATATTGTGCCCCTGCAGGAACACTTGCTGTTAACGCCGGCGTTTTCGGCGATCACCAACCCCAAAAGCTCGACCGGCAGGCTTGATGTTTTCAGCCGGTTGATCACCGACAATGCCGTTGAATTTGACAGTGTGGCGGCCGGCTACGCAGGCCCGCTTTATCTGGAGATTGCGCCCTGCACTTTTTCCATCCTGGCGCGCACCGGAGACCGGCTCAATCAGATCCGCTTTAGCCAGGAACGGTCCAAACTTTCCGACGCCGACCTGGCCGAGCTGCACGCCCGAACACCGCTGGTCAGGGATGGGGCGGTCCATGGCCTGATGGACAGGGGGCTTAAATTCACCGTTGATCTGGCGGGCGACGGTGCCCGGATTATTGGCTATCGGGCCCGCCCCCATGCCCCGGTGATCGATCTCAGGCGGATTGCTTATTACCAGCCAAAAACCTTTTGGGAACCGGTCATGTCGGACACCAAAAAAGGAATTATTCTGAACCCCGGTGATTTTTATATTCTGGCCACCCAGGAATCCGTATCCGTGCCGCCCGATCTTGCCGCAGAAATGTTGGCCTACGATACCCTGCTGGGCGAGTTTCGGGTGCATTATGCTGGTTTTTTTGATCCCGGGTTCGGCTGGGAAGCGGCCGGGGGCAAGGGCTCCAAGGGGGTTTTGGAAGTGCGCAGTCACGATGTGCCGTTTTTATTGGAGCACGGCCAAACCACCGGCCGGCTGGTCTACGAACGTTTGTCTGCAAAGCCGGAAATGACCTATGGGGAGACAATCAGTTCCAATTATCAGCGCCAGGGGTTAAAACTGGGCAAACAATTTAAAGACTTCACGCCCTAACCGTTGCGAATTATCGCCTTCCCGATGAAAGTCCCAATATGCCTTACAGCCTGCAGAGTTATATCTTACAGCCCACGGCAAAAACCACCTGGTGTTTTTTAAAACTAGTGTCCGACGACGGCTATACGGGGTGGGGCGAGTTTACCATTAAGGCCCCGCTTGCCGAGATGCGCGCCGAATTTCAGGAGCTGGCCGGAGCGGTTGAACCGGGCGATTTCGAGTTGGACGGACCGAAACGCGGACCCGGCATGTTGGACCAACCGCTCAGGTCGGCGCTTTATACGGCCCTCGACCAGGCGGTGTTTGACATCCACGCCCGCCGGCGGAACATCCCGGTTGTTGAACTGCTGGATCCCGGTTGCCGCAATGATCAGGTTGCCCTCTACGCCAATATCAACCGCAGTGTGGTCGATCGCAGCCCTGGGGGTTTTGCCGAGCGCGCCCAACAGGCCCAGGCGGCGGGTTTTAGCGCCATCAAAATGGCACCCTTTGACGGATTGACGCCGGAGATCTGTCAAACCGACGCCGGCCGGGCCCTGGTCCGGGCCGGGGCTGAGCGCATTCAGGCGGTCCGTGATGCCCTGGATCCGCACATGGCAGTGATGGTCGATTGCCATTGGCGGTTTGACGAGAAGACCGCCAATGAGGCCCTGGATTTTCTCAAGTCATCACAGGTATCGTGGTATGAATGCCCACTGCCGGAATCCGGTGACACCATCGATGCCTTAAAAAAATTACGAAAAAAAGCCAATGATTTGGGCATGCGTCTGGCGGGCTGCGAGAAGTTTACCGGCTGGAAAGACTTCCGCCCGTTTGTTGAACAAAAGGTTTACGACGTGATCATGCCCGATGCCAAATACGCCGGCGGCATGCGCGAAATCATGGATATTGGCGCCCGCGGCAAGGCCCACGGGGTTGCCGTATCCTTGCATAATCCCAGCGGCCCGATCTCCCATGCGGTCAGCCTGCACATTGCCATCGCCCTGGACAATGGCGCGCCGTTGGAGTTTCAGTTTAACGAAACGCCGCTGTTCGACGGCATTGTAAGGGGCACGTTGCCACCCCGGACCGGCAGTTCCCGCTTGCCCGACGGCCCCGGCATCGGCATCGGCCTGCTCGAGGACAAATTGCGAAACCTGCTGGCGGAATAGGAATTTTTCGCAGCCCCGCGCCATTGCACTTTGGTGCCGGATAGCAGGAGCCGCCCACCCCGTCAGATCAGGCCTAAATAACGACAGGCAAATTAAATGGTAAGCATTTGTACATTTGCTATGCCCGACGGTTTAGGGGTAGGATTTCCAGATCAATACTACCTATGGTTCTGATTAAAGACTCTGGGACTATAAATTGGAGTCGCCTTGGTTATGAAGCGTTTCAGCATGTGCATGGCAGCGATACTGGCAACCGTCGTCATGTTGGTTTTATTTATACAAATTCGCAACGCACGAACCAATGAATTTCTGGCGACATTTCAGAACGATACGGAAACCATAACCAGAGAAATTACGATTACCCTGAACAGTTCCAGCGACAAACTACGCAGTGTGATTGGATTTTTTGAAGGCAGTGAAATCGTCCATGAAGCCGAACTGAATGCTTTTGCCAGCTCTCTCGAGATGTTCTCCGAACACAGCAGAATACGCGCTTTGGCCGTTATGCCCGTGTTAAAACGGGCAGAAACCGGAAACTTTTTGGCCCAGCTTGAACAGCGGGCAAAAGTGCGCAGCGACCTGGGCTACACGCCAATCGACATCAAGGTTTTCCCGGACCGGGATATCTATGCACCTGTTGTATATGTTGTTTCTCCAAAGGGCCCAAGAGGCATCTTAGGGTATGACATCGGCAGCAGCACCATCCGCTTACAGACGGCTCTCGAAGCCCAGAAAACAGGCAGGATACTTATAACCCCGCCCGTCACACTATCGCAGGACGGGCGTGCCTCCTTCCCAAGTGTTTTAATGTTAGCGGCAACGCAAGCGGGCAACCTCGGGCTGAGAAACGATCTGGAAAACACGAAAGATCGCCCAACTTTTATCGCGATCAGCTATACGCCGGGCGCCGTCCTGTCTGACATCTATCAAAACATTGTCAATCCGCAGTTCAATTTCGCCATCCGCGATACCACAGACAAAGAAGACCTCCTGATCTTCGACAGTCGGACCGCACAAGCTGAAGCCGCCAATTCAAAGCACCTTTTGTCCAGATCAATTACCTTTGGCGGTCGCCAGTGGACCATCGACTTCTATCCGACGCCACAACGCGTTAAAGCCTTAGCGCCAATTGAGGACATTGTTGTTCTGGTCATTGGCATCACCTTATTGATTGCCCTAATGTTCGCCGGTGATCGGTTGATCCGAAACAAGGATATTCTCAGCCTAACCATCGAGCAGCGGACACGCGAACTCAATGCCGCCAAAGAGGAAGCCGAGAAATCGAATAGGGCCAAGTCGGAATTTCTGGCGGCCATGAGCCACGACCTCAGAACACCCCTGAATGCCATTATGGGTTTCAGCGAAGTGATGATGCAAAAGACATTTGGGCCGCTTGGCGACCCTTTGTACGCCGAGTATATCGCGGACATTCACAGCAGTGGAGAACTGCTGGTTAGCCTGATCAACGATGTTCTTGATCTCTCGAAAATAGAAGCCGGCAAGTACGTACTGGCAGACCAAACCCTGCAGGTCTCGGCTCTGGTGGAATTATGTGTTCGCCAGCTCAGGACTTCAGCCCGACTATCCGAACTAACGATAAAAACGGATATTCCCGCAGATTTTCCCAATTTAATGGGCGACAAACGTGTGCTTGTGCAGGTTCTGAACAATTTGATCTCCAATGCCGTGAAATTTACCCCGGCGCAAGGGACTGTGACGATTTCCGCCGGTTTGGCGGATGATAAATCGATCCGAATTGCGGTCGAAGATACCGGTGCCGGAATGTCAGATGATGATATCGAAAAAGCCGTAAGACCGTTTGAGCAGGTATCGAGTATGCACTCCAACAAAAATGACGGAACCGGGCTCGGCCTGTATTTGTGCTATAATTTCATGGCCCTTTTTGCCGGCGAACTGAAGATAGAGAGTGCCCTCGACCGGGGGACAAAGGTTATCCTGAAGTTTCCGCCAGAAAGAACGATTTATTAATGATGACAGGGCTCAACGCATTTGCTGTCGCGCCCTAATTTGCCGCCACCCCCTCGAGATTTGATGCCATTGTCGGGGATTTACTGCCGCGCTGTTCAGTTGGAAATCCGTGGTCCAAACCGGCATTGTATCGATTAATCTTACCCCCTACCACCGTCGAACAGGAGCTTGTGATATCAAGCACCAACCTGCCCTATTTGACATTGTTCTATATTATAAAACATAATTATCATTATTTGGAATAAACGGAAGCGAAAAAACGCCGAAGCCATGGCCAACAAAATTTTACAAAGTTCCATATTGAGCAAAAGCATTCTGGTTCTGGAAACCCTGGGCAAGGCCACGGGGGCCATGCGGTATACGGACCTGGTCAGAGAAACCCAGTTGTCGAAAAGCACGGCCCATCGCATTTTAAGCATCCTCGGCAGCGAAGGGCTCATTCTTTACGACGCGGACAGTAAAACCTACCGCCTGGGCATCAAGATCATGGAATGGGCGGCCGGCATTTGGCGGGATTTTGATTTGCGTGAAGTTGCGCTTGAGGAAATGCGCCAGCTTAATCGCGAGACCGGCGAAAACGTCAATCTGGCGATCCGCGATCATCTGGAAATCGTCTATATGAACCGGGTCGAAAGTTTTAAACCGGTGCGCGCCGTCGCCGCCCTCGGGTCGCGCGCGTCGATCCACTGCACCGGCCTGGGAAAAGCCCTCACTGCTTTTCTGCCGAGCGAAACTCAGGTGCAAATCGCCAATGCCCTGACCTATACAGCCATGACCAAAAACACCCTGGCCAACGCCCAGGGGTTTTTGGACAAACTGGCCGACGCCCGGAAATTCGGTTATGCCCTGGACGATTGTGAGTTTCGCGACGAAATCCGCTGTATCGCCGCCCCCATATTTGACTTCCAAGGCGCCACCGTCGGTGGCATCAGTGTGACCTCCCTGGTTTACCGGGTGCCCCGCAAAACCCTTTTGTCGTGGGCGCCATTCCTGTTAACCGCCGCCCATTCTATTTCTCGCAAAATCGGCTACACAGGCACCCCAATGGGTAAAGTTCCATAATATAAAACATGTGTTCTAAACCATTTGACCGCCGCAAACTGGTATGGTAGAAAACATTAAGATTTCAGTTGGGTTGTCAGATTTAAAAACATAGCGGCGATCCTTATCCGGTTAATAGCAGGTGGAGGCATCAATGAAAAACCCCAGAATAAAAATGCTGATCGCGGCGGGCGCTGTGGTTGGTCTGACGCTCAATCCCAGTGCGGATCCGTCAAAATCCGGCCAGGCGCAGGCCGAGTTTCCGACCAAACCGATCAAAGTTTTTGTTGGTTTTAAACCCGGTGGACGGACCGATACGGTCGCCCGATTGGTCGCTAAATACGTTCAGGAAAACAATCTGCTGTCGCAACCGATGATCATCGTCAACAAACCCGGTGCCGCTGCCGCCAACGCCGCACGCGCCGTGCTGGGCGCAAAACCCGATGGCTACAGCATTTTACATTGGCATCACCAGATGCTGATCACAAATGCCATGGGGGTCAACAAAATCCACCCCAATGATTTTACTTCCCTCGGATTCCTGGGCGGAGGCAGCCCGGTCTGGACCGTTCGCGAGGATTCCAACCTCAACACCTTTGCCGACCTGGTGGACCAGCTCAAAGCCAAACCGGAAAGCCTGACAGAAGCCGTCGGCATTGGTACCATTCCCCATTTGATGGGTGTGCAACTGGCCTCCGCCGCCGGTTTTAAAACCCGCTACATTGGATCGGGCGGTGGCGCCGACCGCCTGGCCAAACTGCTTGGCAAAAACGCCGATATCGCCCTGTTCTCAGCCGCTGGATATTTGAAGTTCAAACCCCAGGGAATCAAAGCCCTGCTGTTCTTCGGTCCCAACCGGATCCCGTCGATCAAGGATATCCCGACCGCCAGGGAATTGGGGTATGACGTCACCTGGGCCAACCCCAACTGGTGGTTAGGGCCGAAAAACATGGACAAGGAAGCAGCCGCCAAACTGGCCAGCGTTCTGAAGACGGCCATGGCCAGCAAGGAGTTGACCGACTACTTCAACTCAAAAGCCCTTGACCCCTATTGGACAGATGGCGAACCGGCCTTAAAAGAATCGCTGGTTGTTCTCGACAAACTGAAGGTCGTTGTCAAAGAACAAAACCTCGGGAAATAATTTCGAAATTACGTTTTTCTCCCTGTAACCGCTGCGCCGTATTGGCGTGGCGGTTTTTTTCCCACTACTGGAGGGGCAACCGTGCAAAATCAAGTGGATCCAAAAGCCGATATCCTCCTGGCCATCGGCATGATTATTTTCAGTGCCGTTATTTACATCGGGTCCCTGGAGCTGCCGCCGCCGCGGTACGAACCGATGGGTTCCGCTGCCATTCCCAAAGGCTTGGCGGTGATCATGACATTTCTGTCGATCCTCCTGGTGATCCGTGCCCTGCCCCATCTCAAATCCTATGAGGCGACAAAAACAAAAATAACCGACATTACGCCGCGTCCCCGATTGGCCGTCGCGATTTTTGCCATCACCGTGGTGTTCATCGCCGTGCTTGATTTTGGCCTGTTGGGTTTTATGCCGGCCGGTGTGTTGTTCATGACCGCCATTGGTTACCTGATGACCCACCGCGACCTGAAACGTCTGCCCTATGTCATTGCCTTTTCGGTGATTATGGTGGTCGGCAATTTTTATATTTTCACTAAGATTTTTTACATAGATCTGCCCTGACCGGCGCCGGAAAGAGACGTACTGTGGAACATTTAATCACTTCCTTTGTCACACTTCTGCAACCGTTACCGCTGTTTCTTCTGTTTATTGGGGTGGCGTCGGGCATTATCATCGGCTCCATTCCCGGATTGACGGCGACCATGCTGATTACCTTGACCCTGCCGCTGACCTTTTTCATGGACAGTGTCAATGCCATCACCATGCTCATCGGCATGTATGTGGGCGGCATCTCCGGCGGCCTGATCGCTGCGACGTTATTGCGCATGCCCGGCACACCGGCGTCGATCATGACCACCTTTGATGGGTATCCCCTGTCGCAAAAGGGCCATTCTGCCCGTGCCCTTGGTCTGGGCATTACCGCGTCGTTCATCGGTGGCCTCATTTCCTGGGGTTTCCTGGCGGTCCTGTCACCGCCGCTCGCGGCATTGGCCCTGACCTTTGGGCCGTTCGAATATTTCACCCTGGTTTTGATGGCCCTGGTTATGCTGGCCAGCCTGAGCCAGGGATCGATGATCAAAGCCCTGATGGCAGCAGCGCTTGGCATGATGGTCCACCTGCCCGGCGTTGATCCGTCGCTCGGACAAATGCGCCTGACGTTCGATATCGAGAACCTGGAAGGTGGCCTCAGTTTGTTGCCGGTTCTGATCGGTGCCTTCGCCGTCAGCCAGATTTTCAAGGACATCATCGTCATTGATCGGGAACCACCAAAGGTTACGGTCACCCGCCAGGGCATGATGTTGTCTTTTGCCGACTTGAAAAAATACGCCGCCAATTTTTTCCGGTCGAGTTGCATTGGCACCTGGGTCGGTTTGCTGCCAGGCATCGGTGCAAATATTGCTGCCATGCTTTCTTATACGACCGCCAAAAATGTATCGAAGGAACCGGAGAAGTTTGGCACCGGCCACGAGCCAGGCATTATCGCCGCCGAGACCGCCAACAACGCGTCGGTCGGTGGCGCCTTGATTCCACTCATTACCATGGGCATTCCCGGCAGTGTGGTTGACGCCATCCTGATCGGCGCATTGATCATTCATAACCTGGAACCAGGTCCCCTGCTGTTCACCACAAATCCGGAAATTGCCTACGGTGTGATCACCGCTTATCTGATCGGCAATATCATTATGTTTGGCATCATGATGTTCTCGGTCGTTCACATTGCCCGCATGCTGTATATCCCACGGGCTTATTTATTGGCGACGATTCTGATGTTTTGCATCATCGGCGTGTTTGCCGTCGGCAACCGGTTTTTTGATGTCTGGATCATGCTGTTGTTCGGCATTATCGGTTTTATCATGGAACGCACCAAAATGCCCCTGGGGCCCTTTGTCATCGGTTTTGTGCTGTCGCCAATCGCCGAAATGCAGTTAAGATCCGGATTGATGTCGACGGACGGATCCCTCTGGCCCATGTTCACCCGGCCCTTTGCCGCTACTTTTTTTGTGATCTCTATCCTGTCGCTGCTGTGGCCGGTGTTTATCGAGTGGCGAAATAGAAACCGCCGCCAAACCAGCCCGTAAATCATATAGTTAAGGAGTGTTTACCATGTACCGTGAAAACAAACTCAATCAAACCCTGCAGTCTGGTGGCAAGGCGTTGGGCAGTTGGACCAGTTTGGACAGCTCGATTTCCACGGAAATCCTGGCCATGGCCGGATTTGACTATTTATTAATCGATCAGGAACACGGCTTTGGTGACCCCACCCATTTGGCGCACCAATTGCAGGCCCTGTCCGCAAGCCAGACCACATCGGTCGTCCGGGTGCCATCGCACGACCCCAATTACGCCAAACGGGTGCTCGATGCCGGCGTTGAATGCATCATGTTTCCAAGCGTCAATACGGCAGCCCAGGCGCAGGCCATCGTCACCGCCTGTCGTTATGCGCCAGCCGGTCTACGGGGAATGGCGCCAGGTATTATCCGCGCATCAAACTATGGCTACAAGGCCCAGGAATATGTAAAAACCGCCAACCAGAACCTGTTGGTGATTTGCCAGATTGAAACGGTTGAAGCGGTCAAAAACATTGATGCCCTGGTCGCTGTCGAAGGCATCGACATGTTTTTTATCGGACCCAACGATTTATCGGCGAGCAATGGAAAAGTCGGCGATTTTGCCGACCCGACCTTTGTTGCGATGATGGATAAGGTGGAAAAAACGGTTTTTGCGTCGGACAGGTTTTTGGCCACCATCCCCTACGGTTCCTATTCCTGGCAGGACACCTTTGATAAGGGATATAATATGACAACGGCTGGTTCAGATATTATCTTCCTGCGAACTGCCTGTAGTGGCATTGTCGAACAACACATAAAAAACAACCGAAATTAAATGCAAGCCATTCGCCAAACGCCGGGAACCGTATTCCTGGCCCCACACGTCCTGAGCCCATATGTATCAGAGATTTTTCATCGCGCCAGCTGTTCAAAAACCGAAGCCAATTGTATTGCCAGCCGTCTGGTTGGTGCCAATTTAAGGGGCCACGACAGCCACGGGGTTATTCGAGTGCCCCGTTATGTCGATGCCCTGCAAAAGGGTCTGGTGTTTGCCGACCAGACGGTCGACGTGATCACCGAAAATGATGTCATGGCTGTACTGGATGCAAAATTCGGTTTTGGTCAATCCATGGGTGAACAGGCGGTTGACGTGGGCATCAAAAAAGCTGCGGCAAATGGCGTCGCTATCATCGCGCTGCGCAATTCAGGCCATTTGGGTCGGATCGGTGACTGGGCGGAGCGGGCGGCTGACGGTGGGCTGATTTCCATCCACATGGTTAATGTTAAAAACTCTCTGCTGGTTGCTCCCTTTGGTGGTCGTGATCGGCGCATGAGCACTTCGCCTTTTTGTGCCGGCATCCCGATGCCGCCGGGCACCCCGGTAATTCTGGATTTCGCCACGTCGGCGGCGGCCGAAGGCAAAGCCCTGGTTGCCCTCAGTGGCGGCAAAGCCCTGCCGGCCGACGCCCTGATTGCCGCAGACGGCAGTTTGTCCAACGACCCCTTGCACCTGTATGGCCCGCAGTCAACCGGTGCCATAGCCAATCCCAA
This sequence comes from Rhodospirillales bacterium, assembly GCA_021775095.1. Lineage (GTDB taxonomy): Bacteria > Pseudomonadota > Alphaproteobacteria > Rhodospirillales > Casp-alpha2 > JABMNT01. The sequence continues at coordinate 26,830 of JAJFII010000067.1, read as the reverse complement.
TCTGGGGCCCGGTGCCCTTCGAACCTTCGGTGATCACAAGGGATCCGGGTTGAATTTTTTGATGGAAATCCTGGCCGGTGCCCTCACCGGCACCGGTGCCAATGGCCCCCTTGTTGATCCAGACAAACGCAATGTGGGAAATGGCATGTTATCCATATACATGTCGCCGGCGGTGTTTGGATCCACCGACACCTTTGCCAGTGAAGTCCGCAATTACATCGACTTTGTTAAAAGTTCCCGGCCGGCAGAACCCGATGGCGAGGTTCTGGTCCCCGGTGAAGTGGAATTAAAAACCATGGCCGAACGTTCCCGGACGGGATTGCCGCTCAGCGACAAGGCCTGGGCAAACATCAAATCAACGGGCGATCAGGTTGGTGCCACTGCGCTTCAGTAAGGATATTATGTGAATTCAGAACGCCCCAATATCCTGTGGTATTGCGCCGACCAGATGCGGTCGGACACCATTGCGGCACTTGGCAATCCGGTCATTCACACTCCCCGCCTCGATCAACTGGTGCAATCGGGCGTGGCCTTTGAAAACTGTTATGTGCAAAATCAATTGTGTACACCGAGCCGTGCCAGTTTTTTGACCGGCCGCTATCCGGCGGCCCATCAGACCTACCGCAATGGCAACGCGTTTTTCCCGCCCGGCGAAAAACTTGTGAGCAAAATGCTGGCCGAAGCCGGATATGAGTGTGGTCTGGTCGGCAAACTCTATTTATCCTCGGCCGGCGGTGCCTCGGAAACCCGTCCGGATGACGGATATCGGGTCTTCAACTGGTCACAAAACCCCGGCAAACAAGTTGCGCCCGGCGTCAATCAATACTGGCAATGGTTAACCGATGTCAAAGGGGTCGACCCCCGCACCTGGTTCCCCGGTCCCCGTCCTTATCTTTGTGAAGGTCCACCGGCTGAGCTCAGTCAATCGGCCTGGTGTGCCCAAATGGCCATTCAGTTCATCAATCAGAACCGTCAGGGTCCGTGGATGTTAAGCGTCAATCCGTTTGATCCGCATCCGCATTTTGACCCGCCACCTGAATACGCCAAACGGTACAAACCGGCGGACATGCCACCGCCGTTATTTCGCCAGAGCGACATCGCCCGCCAACATCAGTTTTCCAGGGTGCGCAGTCAAATGATGGAAGCCTCCAATCCCGTACTGACGGAGGCCGAGAAAAAGACCTTCGCACCAACCGGTGGCGATCTCAACGGTGCCACACCGCCAGTGCGGTTTGACGGCCTGGCGGTGAAAGCCGCCTACTACGCGATGATCGAAAATCTTGACGACAAATTCGGCCGTATTATCGATCATCTGCGATCAACCGGACAATTGGAAAACACCCTGGTGATTTTTTCCAGCGACCATGGCGAACTGCTGGGCGATCACGGATTGCTGTATAAGGGCTGCAAATTTTTTGAAGGTCTGGTCCACGTGCCGTTGATTATCAGCTGGCCCGGCACCTACGATGCAGGCCTGAAGAGCAACGCTTTGGTCGAATCGATTGATATCGCACCAACCCTGCTGGACGCCGCTGGCATAGTTATCCCCCATTATGTCCAGGGTCAGTCCCTGCATCGCCTGTTGACTGGGGAAAAGGATCCGGGCCATCACAAGGACCTGGTGATAACGGATTTTAACGATTCCCTCGGCACCAGCCCTATTGATGACGATACCCAGGCCTCCATGACCTTCGACGGTCGTTATAAATTGGTGGTTTACCATTCCCATCGCGGATTGGGGGAACTTTATGATCTGCGCGAAGACCCGGGCGAATTTGTTAACCTTTGGCAGGACGCCACCCACAGGGATCTCAGGTCGGATCTGCTGGCCCGTCATTTAAACGCCATGATGAAAACCATCCCGCCGGGACCGCTCCGCATCGCCAAAGCGTGATCAACTGCGGTCTCAGTTGTCGCCAGCCGTACGTCGGCTGGCCTCACCGTCTGCGACCGCCTCTGCCGCATAGGTGAAGGTTCCGTGTTCCATTGCCGCCCGCATAAACCCACCCCGTGCGGCCTGGCCAAAGGTTTCGGCGCAGGCTTGCGATGCCGTGCCAAAACCCGCCTCCAAATCAGCCAACACCGGGAGAGCCGTTGCATTGACAGTTTCGACGGTGCTATCAAGAATCTCGTCGCGGGAGAATGCATTCAATGAATTGTGTTTGCCGACGGCAAATCCATATCCGGCACTGGTCGTCGCCAACGCTTTAAGCCCAAGGGATTCCAGGGCGCGGGCCGTTCCGGCATTCCAGGGGTTGGGGATGACAAAACAGTCCGGGCCGTCGTGCAGGGCCTCGAAGGTCTGGTATTTATCCTGCTGGTTCCTAAATCATCCTTCCAGCCTGATGTCGGCCCTGGCTTCGCCCGGCGCCGGCGTATGGGGGATCGGCCTGAGGCGCCGTACCGCATCCAGTCCCCCATGGGCTTCGATCAAGGCGGCCTGATCGGCAAAGGCCTGCTTGTTTGTCGCTTCCGTGTCAACAATCGCCGACAGTTTTTGCTGCAACATTTCCAAAACAGGAGCGAATTCGATATCGCTGCTTAAATCCGTTTTTTCGTAAGGGTCGTTTTTAAGATCAAAAAGCTGTGGGGCATATCCTTCATAGTGAACCAGTTTCCAATGCAAATGGCGCAAGACAAAATATCCGGTCATCGAGGCGACCGCGTGGTATTCAATCAACACATCGCGCTCCGCATCAATGCCGTCGGCCAGGGTTTGCAGGGACCTTCCCGGCAGGGATCTTTGTTCCTCGGCCGACAGGGTTTTTCCCATATATTCAATCACTGTCGGGTAAATATCGACCAGCGACACCGGCGTATCGACGACCCGGCCCTTGGGAATATCCGGCCCGGCCATGATCAGCGGCACGGCGATCGAATCCTCATAGGGCACGGATTTCCCCCACAGTTGCCGGGCGCCCAGGTTGTCGCCATGGTCGCTGGTATAGATCAGCCGTGTGCCGTCTGCCAACCCGGTTTCGCTCAACACCTCCATCACCTGGCCCAGTTCTTCATCAATCTGGCTGACCATGCCGTAATAGGCAGACAGTGCGGTTTGTCGGTGCAGATCATCGCGGAAGAAATCATCGGAACACTGGATTTCGCGAAACTTCTCGAGCACCGGATGGACGGGAATTTCCGTCGCATCGCGGCACAGGGGCAGAGGCATATGGGCGGGCGGATACAGGTTTTCAAACCTGGGCTCGGCGATCATCGGGAAATGCGGGCGGACCCAACTGACAAATAGCACCCAGGGCTTGTCCGATGGCGATGAACGTTGCCGGCGCAGCCAATCGATGGTTCGGGCGGTTACGTCTTCGTCGTAGATTTGGTAGTGAGATGTGCCATAGCCGGTTTTTTCAGCAATCAGGCGGCTTCCCGGCCGGGCAACGGGCGGGTTCCGAATACTGGCCTGGACATCGCCCCTGCCGTCGACCACATGCATGGGGATAATTTCTTCACTGAACCCATTGGCATCATCGGAGCTGCGAAAATGCAGCTTGCCGATGGAAGCAATGTCGTGCCCCTCGTTGATCAAACGATGACCCCACCCCGGATGGCGTCCGTCGTAGGGCAGGGCGTTGTCCCAATAGGCGATTTTGTTGACATATTGGCCCGTTTGAAAGGATGCCCGGGCCGGCACACAAATTGGGCAATTGCTATAGGCGTTTTCAAACCGGGTTCCCTGGGCGGCCATTTTGTCGAGGTTTGGCGTTTGCACCAGCCCATTGCCATAACATCCCAATATGCGTTTGTTATGTTCGTCGGCCATAAAAATGATCAGGTTTTTGGCTTCCATCGTTACCCTCTTTTTTTAGTTTCCCAAATAATCGGCAATCACTTCCATAAACGGGTTCGAAAATTTTTCCGTCTTGGCTTTTCCCACCCCATATACGCCCAAAAACGCGTCCTTGTCCGTCGGTTTTTGATAGGCCATATCGACCAGTGTTTTATCAGGGAAAATCACATAGGCGGGCACGCCGCGCTCCTGGGCTAAGGCCAGACGTTTGACCTTGAGCCGGTTATAAAGATCTTCATCGGCTTGCGACAGGCCGGTTGACAGGGCTGTTCGCGGGCGGTTTTCTGGACTTGATTTTTTGTGGGCGGCCTCTTTGCGATAGTTAAAACTTTCTGAACCGCGGGCCAGGCGAAAACCTTTTTCGGAAAGGCTGAGGCCACCGTGACCGGCCGTATCCAAATTGACAAATCCACTGGCCACCAGTTGTCTGATGATTGAGCGCAAGCCCTCTTTGCCATGAGCCTTTCCGGCCCCGTAGGCGGGCAGGCTGTCGTGGTTGAATTTTCTGATTTTATCCGTATTGGCCCCACACAAAACGTCGACAATATGAACCGCGCCGAAAACCTGTCCGGTGCCTTCCATGGCGGCAAAGATATCTCCGGCAATGACCCGACCGTCGATTAAGTCCGGTGGATCGATACATATGTCACAATTGCCGCAGGGTTCGATATGTTCATCAAAATAGGCCAAAAGGCACTGCCGACGGCATGACGAGGTTTCACAAAAGGCAATGAGCTGATCGAGGCGTTTGTGTTCGCGGCGTTTGTGATCTTCGTCGGTGTCTTCCTGGTCGATGAACATCCGACGCATGCGGATGTCGTCGAGGCCATACAACATGTTGGTTTCGGATTCCAGGCCGTCCCGGCCGGCACGGCCGATTTCCTGGTAATAGGCTTCCATACTGGACGGCAGGTTGGCGTGGAAAACAAATCGCACGTCGGGTTTGTCGATGCCCATGCCAAAGGCAATGGTTGCGACCATAACGACCGCCGGTTCGGTCATGAAAATGTCCTGATGTATGGCCCGGTCTTCGGCGTCCATACCCGCATGGTAGGGCAAGGCGCGTATCGCGTTGCTGTTCAGGAACAGGGCTGCTTCGTCAGTCTTTTTGCGCGAAAGACAATAGACAATACCGCTTTCCCCAGCGTGGCTTTTGAGAAACTCCAGGAGTTGTTGTTTCCATGCACTGCGCAGTTCGACGCCCAAACGAATGTTCGGCCGGTCGAACCCCGATACGAAGGTTTTGCCTTCGCCGCCAAATAACCGCTCGACGATATCCTTTTGCGTCGCCGTATCGGCGGTTGCCGTCATTGCCGCCAATGTGGCATTGGGAAAATACGGCCCGAGGCGTGCCAACTCCTCATAATCGGGGCGGAACGATGGCCCCCAGCGGGATATGCAGTGGGCTTCGTCGATGGCGATCATCCGTACCGGCAATTTGGCCAGGGCCGCCAACATGCGCTCGGTCATCAAACGTTCCGGCGAAATGTAGAGCAAGCGAACCTGTCCGGCGGCAACTTTTCTCCAGATCAAAACGTTGTCGTCGTAGGAGCGCGACGAATTCAGGGTCTCGGCCTCAACTCCGGCCAGTTTCAGCGCTGCCACCTGGTCTTCCATCAAGGCCACCAGGGGCGACACAACAACGGTCAGGCCGCCTCGGACCAGGGCGGGCACCTGAAAACACAAGGACTTTCCGGCACCGGTCGGCATCACGGCCAAAACGTTTTCGCCTGCTAACAGGCTGGAAACGACATCTTCCTGGCCGGGGCGAAAGGTTTGGTAACCAAAGGTATTCTGCAGGATGAAAAGGGCTTCACTCATTTAACGACAGGCAGGCCATCCTTGATCCATTTATCGATGCCATCGGTGACATTGTAAATTTTCTCATAGCCCCGTTGTTGAGAGAGAAACTGGGCAATAACCGCAGACCGATTGCCCACTTGGCAAATCACAATGACGTCTTCTTCAGGCGATGCAACGGCCATCATTTTAGGAACGAACGAGCGGTCGAAGTTTCCGCGATTATCGAAGGCGGTCAATTTATGACTGTCCTTGATCAGGCCCGTTTGGTCCCATTCATCCTGACGCCGCAGATCAACAATTTTAATGCCTTTTTCCAACAGGGCCTGCAGTTCAACGTTATTAACATTTGAATATTTAGGCGGTTCCACATCCAGCAATTCGATTTCAAATTTTAATACGGCGTTGGGGGGGATGACGTTGCCGGCACCCTGCGCCCCATATCCCAGGTGCGGTGGAATGGTCAACATCCGTTTGCCGCCAACTTTCATGCCTTCTACGCCGATGTCCCATCCGCGGATCACCTGTTGCGCCCCCAGGGTGAACGAAAAGGGCTCGCCCCGATCGACACTGGAATCGAACTTTTTACCGGATGCCAAGGTGCCGGTGTAATGGACGTAAACCGTCGAATTGCGAACCGCCGTTGCACCATTTCCCTGTTTGATGATCTCCACTTCGACGGTATTTTTTGCCGCTTCCGCTGGGGTCGAGAGGCCGCCGGCAGCCAGTGCAACCAAGGCAATATAAATGTACGTTCGAAGCGATATCAGCATTACAAAAGTTCCTTTACAGTGGCCCCACGCCCCGACCGGGCATGACAAAACAGGCGGCGTCGGAAACCTAACCAATAATCGCCGCATATGGAAACACTTTGCCTTCAATATTGCGCGATATGTGGATCTATTTGATGGGGTTTTGCGGTTAAGGGCAATCCCTGTCTGGAATGATTATGATTCGCCCAAACCCGCTATTTCCGGGCAAAAACAGCAAGCAAACATTGCACTTTGCTGGCAAATTTCCTATTGGTACAACTGACTTTTGAATAGGGGACGAATAATGAACAAGCCAACACGTAAACTGCGCTCGCAAGCCTGGTATAACAATCCGGATAATCCGGGAATGACGGCTCTTTACCTCGAACGACAGCTCAACTTTGGCATCACCCTTGAAGAACTGCAGTCCGGTAAACCGATCATCGGCATTGCCCAGACCGGCTCCGATTTATCGCCCTGTAATCGGCACCATATTGAACTGGCAAAACGGGTCCGCGACGGCATCATTTCGGCCGGCGGCGTGTGTTTTGAGTTTCCCACCCATCCCATTCAGGAAACCGGCAAACGGCCGACCGCCAATCTTGATCGCAACCTGATGTATCTGGGGCTGGTTGAACTGTTGTACGGCTATCCCATTGACGGGGTTGTCCTGACCACCGGTTGCGACAAAACCACACCGGCCCTGCTGATGGCTGCGGCAACCGTCGATATTCCGGCCATTGCCCTGTCCGTTGGTCCGATGCTGAACGGCTGGCACAATGGCGAACGCACCGGGTCCGGCACCATTGTCTGGAAGGCCCGCGAGATGCTGGCCACCCAAGAAATCGATTATGACGGGTTTTTGGAACTGGTTGCCTCGTCCGCACCGTCCGTGGGGTATTGTAACACCATGGGAACGGCAACGACCATGAACTCCCTGACCGAAGCTTTGGGCATGTCGCTGCCCGGTTGCGCGGCGATTCCGGCCCCCTACCGCGAGCGTGGCCAAATTTCCTATGAAACCGGCAAACGTATTGTTGATATGGTTTGGGAAGATCTCAAACCGTCCGATATCCTGACCCGCGAAGCTTTTGAAAATGCCATCGTTATCAATTCAGCCATTGGCGGCTCGACCAACGCGCCCATTCATTTAAACGCCATTGCCCGCCATATCGGTGTTGAACTGAGCGTTACCGATTGGCAAACCGTTGGTCATGACACCTCCTTACTGGTCAATCTGCAGCCCGCCGGTGAATATCTGGGCGAAGATTACCACCGGGCCGGTGGTGTGCCGGCAGTTGTTGGCGAATTGATGAAAGCCAATAAATTGCCCCATCCGGGCGCTGTCACGGTCAACGGAAAATCCATGGGCGAAAACTGCGCCGAACGGGCCAGCAGCAATCTGGATGTGATCAAACCCTACAGCGATCCATTGGTCACAAATGCTGGGTTTATTGAGTTGAAGGGTAATTTATTTAATTCGGCAATCATGAAAACCAGCGTTATTTCCGAAGAATTTCGTAACCGGTACCTGATGAACCCGGATGATCCGGACGCCTTTGAAGGGCGCGCCATCGTTTTTGAAGGACCGGAAGATTACCATGACCGCTTGGATGATCCGGACCTGAATATTGACGTTAATTGTATGTTGTTTATCCGCGGCACAGGCCCCATCGGATACCCGGGCGGTGCCGAAGTGGTGAACATGCAACCGCCGTCGGCGATGATCAAAGCCGGGATCACTTCGCTGCCCTGTATCGGTGATGGCCGTCAATCGGGCACCAGTGGATCGCCGTCGATCCTCAACGCCGCACCGGAAGCTGCGGCAAACGGCGGTTTAGCGATCTTAAAAACCAATGACAAAGTGCGCATTGATTTGCGCAAAGGCGACGCCAACATTCTGATATCGGCCGAAGAGGTGGCGAAACGATTTGCTAATCTGGAGGCGGCGGGTGGCTTTCCGATCCCTGAGAACCAGACCCCCTGGCAGGAAATTTTCCGCGAGCGCGTTGCCCAGTTTGATGAAGGCATGATCATGAAAGGTGCCGAGAAGTACCAGAGGATCGCCGCCACTAAAGGGGTTCCGCGCGACAACCATTAGAACAAAGCCAGCGCGAACAACCCCTTTGCCAACCTGGTTTTGCAGAAAATTAACCAACAGGGGTGTTTCCGGTGATCCATAAGTCGCTGAATGCACCCAAAAAAGCAGATAAAAAGAGACAAAACCGTGAGCTCCTACCTGGTCGCCGCTCTTTATAAATTTGTTGCACTCGATGACTTTGAAGACCTGCAACCGCCCCTACTTGCCAAATGCCAGGCGGAGGGCGTTATGGGTACCCTGCTGCTTGCCCGTGAAGGCATCAACGGCACCATTTCCGGTACCGAAAAAGCCATTCACAGGGTTCTCGAATTCCTGCGCCAGGATCCACGCCTGAGCGATTTGACCCACAAGCAATCGGTGGCCAGCAAACGGCCTTTCCTGCGCATGAAGGTGCGGTTGAAAAAAGAAATCGTGACCATGGGCGTGGCCGATATTGACCCGGTTCATTCCGTCGGTCGGTATGTGGAAGCCAAAGACTGGAACGAGTTAATTTCGGATCCGGACGTCGTGGTCGTCGATACCCGCAACGCTTACGAGGTCGAGATCGGTACCTTTAAAGGTGCCATCGATCCAAACACCCCGTCGTTCAGGGACTTTCCAAAATGGGCCCGAGACAGTGGCCTGACCACAAGCCATAAAAAAGTCGCGATGTTTTGTACGGGCGGTATTCGCTGTGAAAAATCGACGGCCTACCTCAGGCAATTGGGTGTCAAGGAGGTCTATCATCTAAAGGATGGTATCTTAAATTACCTGGAATCAGTGCCGCCGGAGGAAACCCTGTGGCAGGGCGAGTGTTTTGTATTCGATGACCGGGTTTCCGTCGGCCACGGCCTTAAACAAGGCCCCTATGACATGTGCCATGGGTGCCGCCACGCGATCGATGATACGGATAAAAAATCACCGCTGTTCGAGGCGGGGGTCTGTTGTCCAAAATGCCACGATACCCTGTCTGACGACCAAAAGCGCCGTTTCGCCGAACGGCAAAAACAGATGGAACTGGCAAAGGCCCGGGGCGAGGTGCATTTGGGACATGCCTCCATCGGGGAATAGGACCAATCCATGGCCGACAACGCCTATCCCCTGCTTTATACCTTCCGTCGTTGCCCCTACGCCATGCGCGCCCGCATGGCCCTGAGTATCAGTGGACAAACCTGCGAAGTGCGGGAACTGATACTCCGCGCCAAACCCGACCATATGCTGGAGCTGTCGCCCAAGGGAACCGTCCCGGTCCTGCAAACGACCGATGGCACGGTTATTGATGAAAGCCTGGACGTCATGTTATGGGCCCTGCAACGTCACGATCCGGAACGGTGGTTAATCCCCGAGGTCCAGTCCCCCGACCATATGCGGGAGCTGATCGACCAGTGCGACAAAGAATTTAAACCTCACCTGGACCGTTACAAATATGCCAACCGTTACGACGATGTCGACCCCATGGAACAGCGAATTAAAGCCGAGGAATTTATACAGGATCTGGAAGACCGACTGACGGATACTACCTGGCTGTTTGGTTGCCGACCGAGCCTGGCGGATTATGCCATTGCCCCGTTCATCCGCCAGTTTGCCAACACCGACAAGGATTGGTTTGATCAGGCCCCCTACCCGCATGTGCAAAAGTGGCTGGAAACCTTTTTGCAGTCCCAGGTGTTTACGTCGGTCATGGAAAAACGCCCGGCCTGGCAACCGGGCGATAAAACCACTTATTGTTTTTAGGCAATCCCGTCAACCACTTCGGCTGCTCGCCTAACCGCCGACCACCCCGGTTGGCCAATCGGCCCTAGCCAGGGCCCACCATTTTTTCCAGGCGTCTGTGTCATAGGCAAAATGCCTGCCGGTCAGCCCGACCAGGGTTCCGCTGATCTGTGATTGCAGCCAATCGGGATCACCCGGATCGGCCAACCGATTGATCAATAAATCAATGGTTTTTTGGTCGTTTTGTTTGACCCGTTGAACCGTATGCAGGGCGATCAGCAGTTCGTCGGACCATTTTTGCGGGCCATTGGATTTGCGCAACCAGGGTTTTTGCAAAAACCGCAGGGGAATCCGGGGTTCGGCATTTTGCGCCATGGCACTCAGTAACTGCCAGTTGGCGATTTCCCGCAGGGGCACCTGAAACCGTCCGCCGAAGGTCGGCACACTTTGCTCAGGCACCGATTGTTCCAAAAAGGACGCAAAGAACCCATCCGCTGGTCCTTGCCTTAAAAGATCATTGATCACCCCTTGTAAGGGCCGCCCACGCCGGGCGTAACTGGCCGGGTCGCCAAGCGCCAACGCCATCCGTTGGCGGGCACCGTCGATGTCAAAGTTTCGGTTTCGATAGGGATCTGACATAAGCGGCGGCGGCGCGGCGGTTAGCGCTACCTGGGACGGAGATGCCGATGGCCCCCAAAGGACCGCCCGGCCGTCCGCACCCTCGCCGCCCACATAAACCTTTCCCGGTTGCAAAACCACCGCGCTATAGGGCCAGCCACCGTGGAAGCTGTGTTGAGCGACAAATGTCAGACCATCGTCGCTGACCCAAAGCCGGCCTTGGTTGCGGTCGGCGGTGATTATCCAGAGGGCCTGCTGATCGCTTACCAACAGGACCTTTCCGGCACCACCGGTTTTTACCTCCAGCGGCCGGGCGACGCCGTCTTTTAACCGCCACAACTGATTTTCCCCATCGTCATTTCGGACCAGGGAATACAGCGCGTCCTTGAACCTCACGAGCTTTGAAAACGTCCGATTTTTTGGCCAGGAGACGACATCTTTAATTTCCCCGTCCCGATATTCGGCCAACGACATTCCCGTGGTTTCCCAATGGCGCACATAAAGATGCTCGCCCAGAACAGCCAAATGGTTATAGCGATGGAAGCGCCCGACGCGGGGTTTATCATTGACCAGTAATTGCCAGTCTTTGCCGCCGTCTGAGGAAACCGCGAGGGAGCTGTTCCATCCGGCCAGGGCCGCCACCAGCTGGCCGCGCCACTCAGCCACGGCATGGGTGTGCATCATATGATCCTGGCTGGCGATGGTTCGGGTTTGCCAGGTGCGGCCATCGGTAACGGTGACCATCCCATTGCCCAAACCAATGCGCATGTCTTCGTGCGGCCAATACAAATACCCCTTGTGGACCGTCGGGTAACCGGTGTCCTGGGTAAACAAATACCGTTCAAATTGTAGGTTTTTGTGGGTTGGCTCATAACTCCAGATATCGGCTGAATTGTGATTGACGCCTTTTACGGCGGCCGAAAACCAGATTTTGTTTTGGTAGACGACAAGATTATCGGCCACCGGCCAGGGACCGGGCCGGGCGAGGACAGCCAGTTCGGCGGCAACAGCGGGGGAAACCCCAAACCCTGCCAGAATCCACAGGAAAAGCACTGGTAATAACCGGATCATTGTTCCGTCTTCGTTTTACGGGCGATACCCCAACAAGATGCCACAAGAACGCCCGTCGGCTAAATCACAACTGAGTTATATGACAGAACTTTCATCGTTGATGGGGGAAGAGTAGGATGGGTGTGACACGGTCGGAAAACCGGGGCACACGAAGTCGTGGCAACGTCACCCCCCACCCCAGCCCTCCCCCACAGGGAGCAAGAGAGAACAAAGGGATTTTTGCGACCACGACAGGCACCGACGCATTGCCTTGAGTAATTTACGCCTGTGGTGCCGTTTTACCCGCGCCGAAACACCGCAACCGTTTCAATGTGCGCGGCGTATTTAAATTGATCAACGGCGGTTAACCGCGCCAGTTTAAAACCGCCATCCACAAGAATTCGCGCATCGCGGGCCAGGGTCGCCGGATCACAGGAGACATATACGACCAAAGGCACTTCTGAAGCCGCAAGTTCTTCAGACTGGGCTTGGGCTCCGGCCCGGGCCGGGTTTAAGATGACCACATCGAAGGAACCCAGGTCATCGCGAAAGACCGGGTTGCGAAACAGGTCCCTGACTTCTGCATCGATCTGTTTAAGGCCAACCCCGTGGCGCGCCCCGTGGCCCAGGGCGGCGATGGCAACTTGGTTGCTGTCGGCGGCATAAACCCTGGCCTGGCGGGCAAACCGCAAGGCGTAGGGACCAACGCCACAAAACAAATCGGCGACCTTTTTTGCAGTACCCAGTTCACGCTCGACCAGACCCGCCAAGGTGTCTTCGCCAAGGGTTGTCGCCTGCAAAAAACTACCCGGCGGCAGGGGGATGGCAACCGCTCCAACCGGCAACATCGGTTTATGGCGTTCCAGTTCGATCACCCCATCCAGGGTGATCCGGGCCAGGTTCCATTGGTCAGCCAATTGGGCTAGGGACACGTGCATATCATAGGTAATCGTCTCGGCACCGCGAATGTCACAATCCACACCATTGGTCGTTTCTGTCAGGGCCATATCAAGCTGCCGCACGGAATTTACAAAGGGTTGGGCCAGGGCCTGCACCAGCTTTGGTGTATCTTTGAGGGCCGGACTGAGGATCGGGCAATCGACGATTTCCACCAGATCGCGGCTGCGCGGTTGCATAAAACCAGCGCGCACCTTGCCGTTTTGTATCTGCAGGTGAAAAGTCACCCGCCGGCGGCCATCGCCATGGGCATCGATCAGATCGTCAATCGCCATTTCCAGGCCCTGATTGTTGAGCGCCTTGGTAATGATATCTGATTTCCAATCGCCATAGGCCCGGCTACCCAGATGTTGCGCGGAACAGCCGCCACATTTGCCATAGTGTTGGCAAAATGCCGCCACCCGGTCGGGCGACGGCTCGATCACTTCGAGGAGCTCTGCCCGGTTACCGGCGGCGCGGACCCGCACCAATTCACCGGGCACAACGTGGCCGACAAAATACCGATCCCCATCGGCACCGTCCGACGCGATGCCATCACAATGGCGACCAAGTTCGGTGACACGCAAAGTCAAATCCCTGGTCTCCTGGGCGGCTTGCGGGCGTCCGCGTGACCGACCGTGGGTTCTTTTGCCTTTGTTTTTGCCCTTGTAGGCCATTGCCGGTGTCCTTGCCGTGAATGCAGCGTTTCCTATCAGAAAAGTCCGGCAGACGAAAGACAAGGGCACGCCCGGCGCATCGGCGGCCAAAAATCCACTCCGCTGGTCGTCGGCTGCCCTGCTAGAAATACACGGGACATTGACATAAACTCGTAATTAAGAGTATAAAATGGGACGTTTTATCCCGTTTTATGAATTTTTCCACCAAGGAATTAACCCATGACCCAACCCGCAGCACCGTCGGCAAATTCCAATGACACGGCGGAACACATCATCGCCAATCTGATTGCCCGCAGTCGTACGGCGATGGCAATCTTTGAGCGGGCCGACCAAGCCCGCGTAGACGAAGCGGTCACGGCCCTCGCCTGGTCCCTATACGAGCCCGCTCGGGCCAAACAACTGGCGGAAATGGCGGTGGAAGATACGGGACTGGGCACCGTCGAAAGCAAAATTATTAAAAACACCCGCAAGACCTTTGGCACGCTGCGCGATTTAAGCCGGGCCAAAACCGTTGGCATTATTGAAGACGACAAAAAATTGGGATTGGTAAAATATGCCAAACCCGTTGGCATCGTCGCCGCCATTGCGCCGTCGACCAACCCGGCGGCGACGCCGGTTAACAAGGCAATGATGGCCATCAAGGGACGCAATGCGGTGATTGTTGCGCCGTCGCCGGCGGGCGCATCTACGACCGCCAAAACCGTTGACTATATGCGTGCCGAGTTGAAAAAAATAGGCTTGCCGGAAGACCTGGTCCAGGTTCTGCCGTCGCCGGTCAATAAAGCACTGACCCAGGAATTGATGAACCAGTCGGACCTGATCGTCTGTACGGGTTCCCAGAATAACGTGCGCCGTGCCTACTCATCGGGAACACCGGCGATTGGCGTTGGTGCCGGCAATGTGCCGGTGATTATCGACTCGACCGCCAACCTGGCCGACGCCGCAGCAAAAATTCAACAGTCCAAATGTTTTGATAATGCGACGTCGTGCAGTTCGGAAAATTCCGTGACCATTTTGGACGACGTTTATGACGCAGCGATCACTGCCCTGCAAGCCGCCGGCGGTTATGTCTGTACGGTCGAAGAGAAAACAAAAATTCAATCCACCCTTTGGGTCGATGGTCATTTGAACCGGCACGTCATCGCCAAGGACCCGGATGTACTGGCAAAAACCTGTGAGCTGTCAGCCGAAGCGGCGGGTGCAAATTTTTTTATTGTTGAAGACGACAACGCCGTCGGCAAGGACCACCCCTTCTCCGACGAAAAACTTTCCCTGGTATTAACCGTTTACCGGGCAAAAAATTTCCAGGCGGCGAAAGCCCATGTTCAGAATATTCTGAATTTTGTTGGCATGGGGCATTCCGTCGGCATCCACACCGCCAACGACGACCATGTTCGCGAGCTCGCCGAAGACTTGAAGGTCGTCCGGGTCCTGGTCAATCAGGCCCACACCTTCGGCAACGGCGGCAGTTTTAATAACGGTCTCAACTTCACCCTGTCCATGGGCTGTGGTACCTGGGCCGGCAACTCAATCTCTGAGAACCTCAATTACAAACACTTCATCAATATCACCCACCTTGTCCGCGAAATCCCCGAAGACAAACCCTCCGAGGAAGAGCTGTTCGGCGGGTACTGGCAAAAGTTCGGAAAATAATCATGAATTTTGAAGAGTACGCCGCCAAACCCATCCTCGCCGCTGCCGGCATAGCGGTCCCGGTATCGCAACTGGCCCGCACCCTCGATGAAGCGGCAAATGCCGCCGCGGCGATCGGCAGTGTGGTGATTAAGGCCCAGGTGCCAACCGGCAAACGTGGCAAGGCCGGCGGCATTCAACTGGCCGACACCCCGGATCAGGCCCGCCGCCACGCCGAGACGATTATTGGCATGGAAATCGGCGGCCACGTCGTCGAGAAGGTTCTGGTGGAAGCCAAATCCGATATCGCGTATGAATATTATGCGGCCATCCTCAATGATCCAGCCAGCAAGGGCCCGATGCTGATGTTTTCAACGGAAGGCGGCATGGATATCGAGGAGATTGCGGCTGCAACTCCGGAAAAATTAAGGACCCTCGCAATCGATATTCGTCGGGGTTTAACCCTGGATCAGGCAACCCCATTGATCGACGGGTTAGACCTGAACGGTGCCAACGACGCGGTCGCTGCCGTGCTACTCAAACTTTATGATGCTTACCGCACTAATGATGCGGAATTGCTGGAGATCAATCCCCTCATTCAGACCACGGCAGGAGAAATCGTTGCCCTGGACTGCAAATTTGTGATGGATGATTCGGCCATCAAACGCCAGGCGGAGCTGGTGGCACACGGCACTCCGGATCGATTGACACCGCTTGAACAAAAGGGTGAAGACAACGTCATTAAATACATCGAACTTGACGGTAACGTCGCCGTTTTGGCAAATGGTGCCGGTCTGACAATGACTACAATGGACGTCATTCGCCACCATGGCGGGGCCCCGGCTAACTTTTGTGAAATTGGCGGCGAAGCTTACACCAAGGGCAAAGTCGCTCTCGAGATGGTTCTCGAAAAACCCGGCGTCAAAAGTCTGGTGGTCAATTTTTGCGGGGCGTTCGCCCGTTGCGATGTGATGATGGATGGTTTGCTGAACGCCTGGGAAGAACTGCAACCGGATCTGCCGGTGTTTTTTTCCATCGCCGGAACCGGTGACCAGGAAGCCATTCGGATGCTCAGGGACCGTCTGCAAATGCAACCCTACGCAAATATGGACGCGGCCAGTAAAGCCGCCGTTGAAGCGGCCAATGGGGGAACTGGGGCATGAGAATATTACGCAAACACCACCGGGTCCTGATCCAAGGAATTACCGGCAAACAGGGCACATTCTGGACCGAGCGCATGCAGCAATACGGAACCCAGGTGGTCGGCGGGGTCAACCCGAAAAAAGCCGGAACCTTGCACTGCAACGTGCCGGTCTACGCAACCGCCGTCGAGGCCATGCAAGCCGGCAATGGATTCGAGTCATCGATTATGTTCATTCCACCTTTGGCGGTTAAGGATGCAGCGGTCGACGCGATCGAAGCCGGGGCCAAAAACATCTGTATCCTGACCGAGCATATCCCGGTGCAGGACGTCATGTATGTGATGGCCATGGCGGCGGAACGGGGAACCATGATTACCGGACCAAATACCGCGGGATCCGTTACCGTAGGCGAATGTTTTCAGGGATTTATGCCGGCTTTTAACGAACGGATATTCAAGCGAGGCCGGATTGGTGTGATGTCGCGCTCCGGCAGCCTGGGAACACTCATGTGTCAGAACATTGTCTCCGCCGGTTTTGGCCAATCGGCGTTCATCGGGATCGGCGGCGATCCGATCATTGGCACCACGACCCGCGATGCGCTTGAGGCCCTTGACCAGTTTGAAAATACCGACGCGGTCGTCCTGGTCGGTGAAATCGGCGGCGCTATGGAAGAAGATGCGGCGGAATATGCGGCTTCGATGGTTAAACCCCTATTCGCTTTTATCGCCGGTGGCGCGGCACCCGCCGGCAAGAAAATGGGCCATGCGGGGGCCATTGTCATGGGCGACAAAGGCACCTACGCATCGAAGAAAAAAGCCCTGGAAAGTGCCGGTGTGCACGTGCTCGACACGCCCTCCCAGGTGGGCGATGATCTCAGGCAAACACTTGGTTAGTCAGCGATTACCCTTTCGTCGCAGCGCCCGAATGTTGGCGGCCGGGAGCCCTGCGACAAGGCAACAGGTTCCGGCAATAACACCCCGTCTCTGTTGCGGCGGTGCCGGACCTTTACCGGATGTGGACTTTGTTTGCTTGCACATGTGGAACCATCTTTATTAGATTATGGATAGGTGCCACAGATGCTTCGGTTTTTTGACCCTTTCAAAAAGTTTCCGCACAGTTTTGCCATAAGCAGGGCGCAATAAACGAAATAAATCGAAGGAACAAATTGTGACCCCCGATCAAGCAGAACTTATCCAAACCTCCTACGTCGACAACATCGAAAGCTTTGCGGCTTTGGCCGACGCTATTTTGGAACATGTTTTAACCAACATTCCCGAGCTTGCCGACGTGGTCGGTTCGAACCGCAGCAAAGTGAACGCCGACCTGGCCAACGTCATCACCCATGTGGTTGAATTGTGCCACACCCCCGGTGACATTGCCGACTATGTCGCTGCCTATGGCGAAGCGCTCTATGATGTTGGCGTTCAAGATCACCATTACGAATTATTTGGCCAGGCCCTTAACCATGGCCTCGAGAGCTGTTTACAGGACAACTTGTTACCCCAATTAAAAGATGCCTGGTCAGATGGTTGGGTGATGATGTCGGGCATCATGCGCGAAGCGGCGTTTGGTGTCATGCACGACCCGTCAGCCGAACGCATTGGCATCGCCGAGGCATTGCCACCAGCGAACGACACATCGGGCACCGGCGGCGATGGCGACACGGAAAATATCGAACGTGAAGCCTACCAATTGATTGATGAAGTTGCCAAAATAAACGAAGTGGCGCGACAAATCTCCGGCGTCGCCAAACAAACCAATTTATTGGGTTTGAACGCGCGGATCGAAGCCGCCAGAACCGGAGATGCTGGCAAGGGATTTGCGGTGGTCGCCGGAGAAATCAAAGACCTGGCGGACCAGTCGGGAAAAGCCACCAACGGCATTTACGAGGCGACCAAACACATCTCTGAACAGGTGAACGAACTGCTGGTGTCCTTGAAGGAAAAGGACGAAGAGGTCGAGGGAAAAACCATTGAGGACCAGATTATTTCCCTGGTTACCGGCATCGAAAAAGTCGGTGCCATTTCCCAACGGATTGAAGAAATCGCCAGTGAAACCAATATGCTTGCCCTCAACGCGACCATTGAAGCCAACCGGGCCGGCGACAAAGGCCGTGGATTTGCGGTGGTCGCCGGAGAAGTCAAAATTCTGGCGGCGCAAACCGCACAGGCCACGGAAGAAATTAACGCCCTGGTCGAAAAATTAAACGCCCTGGCGCAACGACTGGCGGAAATGGTGACTTAGAGCGCGTCATCCGGGCTAATATGACGCGTGCTGACCTTGGCTTTCCAGACCCAATTGCGCACCAAAACGGGCAATGACTTCGTTCATATTAGGGCACATTTAGAGGCTTGGAATGGCAACTGAACCGATCCGAAATATCCTGTTGATTACCGCCGATCAATGGCGTGGCGAATGCCTTTCGGCGCTAAATCACCCCTGCGTGCAAACCCCACACTTAGATGCGTTGATTGCCGACAGTGTGGTTTTTGAAAACCACTATTCCGTCTGTGCGCCCTGCGGACCGGCACGGGCCAGTTTACTCACCGGCATGTATCTGCAAAACCACCGTTCCTGCCGCAACGGCACGCCGCTTGATGAACGCCATACAAATATTGCCCTGGAAACCCAAAAGGCCGGTTATGACCCGGTGTTGTTTGGATATACCGATACCAGCCGCGACCCGCGTACGACGGACCCCGGTCTGTTAACCCGCTATCTTTACGAAGGTGTGCTTCCGGGTTTCAAACCCGAATGCCTGCTGCTCGATGACCTGGGGCCGTGGATCAAGGACCTCGAGTCCCGGGGTTATGCAATCCCTGCCTCCCACCGCGATATATATCACCCTGTTTCCGACTATCCCGGCAGCGAAAACCATGGCCGATCCTTTCCGCCGCCGATCTACAATGCCGATGCATCGATGACCGCTTTTCTGACCCGAGAAGTGATTTCTTACCTGTCTCGACAAAGCCAAAACTGGTTCGCCCATGTTTCTTATTTAAGGCCGCACCCGCCCTTTGTCGCGCCGGAACCCTATAATTCCATGTATCGGGCGGCCGACGTGCCGGCACCGGTACGCGCTGCAACCGCCGCCGACGAGGCGGATGGGCACCCCTGGCTGGCCTGCGCCCTCGATGACCTGGGAGACTGGTTTGATCCATGGATGCAATCCGAGCTAGGAAAGATCGGCTACGATGCGGATGTCCGCCAGGTTCGTGCCACCTATTACGGGTTGATCACCAAGGTCGATCATTACATTGGCAGGCTGATTGCTCATCTCAAAAAAACCGGCACCTACGACACCACCTTGATTATTTTCACGTCGGACCATGGGGAATTATTAGGCGACCATTGGCTGTTTGGTAAACGCGGTTATTTTGATGAGGGGTACCGGATTCCGCTGATCGTTCGCGACCCCCGCCCGGCGGCAGCCGCAGCCCGCGGACGCACGGTCAGTGCGTTTACCGAATCCGTTGATATCATGCCAACCCTATTGGATGGGTTGGGGTCCGACATTCCCCGTCAGTGCGACGGTCGATCCCTGCTCGCCTTTTGTCATGGCGACACGCCGGAGGATTGGCGTACAGAGGTCCATTGGGAATACGATTTCCGGGATGTCACCGACAAACGGATTGAGGACAAATTGGGGATTACGATGGATCAATGTACGTTAAATGTGATTCGCGACAAAACCCACAAATATGTCCATTTCAATGGATTACCGCCGCTGTTCTTTGACTTGAGAACCGACCCCCACAACTTAATAAACCTTGCCCGGGACCCGGCCCATGGCGGCCAGATGCTGGGGTATGTGCAAAAACTGCTGTCCTGGCGCATGCAAAATGATGAACGAACCTTGTCGGGCATGAAACTGACGCCGAACGGCGTTGCCGAGCGGTTTTAAACCGCTTCGATTGTAAAGACCGGGGGACAAAAACATGAGGTCCGCATATCAACGAAGGGAGAAGTCACCTTCGCCGCCGGATGTTTGTCGCTTGTGGACAAAGGACCCCTTGCAGTTGCCCGTCACTGTTTTTTTTCGGCGATCGGCCGCCTCGGTCAATGGCTACCTATTGCCTTGGCCCAGGTGACAAGCCATCATGGGGCAGGCCAATTGACGACCCTATTATTTGGATATATGCCTATGAACAGACCACAACCGGGAATTTTAAATCCGGTATCTGAGCACTGCCGGTACCTGGAATTAAATCGCCGTGCTGGTAGCAATCCGTCAGAAACCCTACAGCAACTTGCGTCTGCAGATCTTCCGCCGACCTGCGTTATCGGCCTGGGCTCGGACCTGGTTTTTCAGTTTGGTCGTCCCATTGACGGCTTGCACCCATTCCCGGACTTAAGCAATAACAACTGTTCGGTTCCCTCCACACAGGCTGATTTGTGGTGCGCCATTGGTGCGTCGGAACCGGGCGAAACCCTGCACCGGGGACGCGCCCTGGAAGCGCTTTTTGCGACAGATTTTGAGCGCGTGCAGCTTATCGATGGTTTTAAGTACAAAGAAGGTCGCGACCTGACGGGGTATGTGGATGGCACCGAGAACCCCGAAGGAGATGCGGCGCTCAAAGCCGCCGTGGTCACCGCATCGGGTCCCGAACTGGATGGATCGAGCTTCGTCGCCGTGCAAAAATGGCTTCATGATCTGGACCATTTTGAATCCCTGGACGCCTTACACCGCGACCATATTATCGGTCGCCGAATAAGCGATAACGAAGAACTCGACGACGCCCCCGCTTCGGCCCATGTCAAACGCACAGCACAGGAAAGTTTTGATCCGGAAGCCTTTGTCGTGCGCCGCTCCTTACCCTGGTCTGACGCCACTGGAAATGGTTTGATGTTCATCGCCTACGGCAACACCTTGTCGGCGTTCGAAGTGCAAATGCGACGAATGATCGGGACCGACGATGGCATTGTCGACGGATTGTTCCAATTCAGCCGCCCCGTCAGCGGTGGTTATTATTGGTGCCCGCCGGTAACCGACGGCAAACTCAACCTCAGCGCCCTGGGTCTGTAACTCTCATTAACCGCCGCGTCGTCTCTGCCGCCAGATCGGTCGTCAATTGATGGGCCGTTGTCGCATATCCAAGGCCGATGGACTGCCCGCAATAATGGCCACTGAAGTCGCCATTTCCTGATTTTTCGGCTTCCGAGCCAAGTGGACCGCTTACCGAAAACCGCCGCTTCACCGTGGCTCCTGACCCGAGATATCTCCAGTTGGCGCCACGCCTGTATCATGACCGGTTTACCACTGGCGACCGACATCATTGGATAACAGGGCCGGTGTGGGTTACCAGGCGGCGTGGGGCGCTATAAAACGCCGCAGTTTAAAGGGCCGACAATGGGTAAACTGTCGCTAGCGATAATGTCATTTCTCACAATCCACACACGATGTTAGTCTGTTTTAATAAAATCCATCAGAGAGGAACCCGAAAATGTCCATCGTCCGCGTCCTGCCCGTCGCCCTGCTCCTGGCCTTCGCCTTGGCGGTATTTGCACCGCCAGCTTACGCCGCCGGCAAAGTTCACAAAGTCGCTATTCATGTCGATGAAAACGATAAAGCGCGTATGAACATGGCATTAAATAATGCCGAAAACATAAACAATTATTATCAATCGCAAGGTGATTCGGTCGAAATCGAAGTTGTGACCTACGGCCCCGGTTTACATATGCTTCGTGCAGATACATCGCCGGTTAAAACCCGTATTGCCGCCCTTAGTCTGGAACTTCCCAATATCTCTTTTGCCGCCTGCGGTAATACAAAAGCAAAAATGTCGGAACAAGCCGGCAAGGAGATCACCCTGATCTCTGAGGCCAAGAACGTGCCGTCCGGTGTGGTCCGGTTGATTGAATTGCAAGAGCAGGGTTGGGCCTACGTCCGTCCCTAATGCAATTGCGGACTAAAACCAGTCGTGCCTAATTGGATTCACTGAAATCGAATACGGGCGCTAACCTAGGCAAAAATTAAGGCGTGTTGTGGGACCGTCTTAAAATCCGCGAAGCATCTCGTGGCGGCTCAATTTTCGTTGGTCACCGGCGGAACCGGCGGAACCGATGACGGCACCGCCGTTGATCAGATCGAAACCGGAATCAATATGGCGTTCCATACCAACGGTTTCATTGACGTTCCACAGGGCCGTCAGTAACCCCCTGTCATGGGCCTTAGCGACATGATCCGTATAATTTTGCTGGTCGTTCGCACGTTGTTCATGATCAAAGCAGATGTAGGTGGCGCCACAATCGACAATCCGGTCCAGGTGAGGGGCCGTCGTCCGGGTTCGAATGGCGACGGCATGACCATGGGTTTTTGCCCAATTTACAATGGGTTTCAGGTGTTCGGCGGTCGCCATGGCGGGAATATCGAGAATTTCAAAGATCAAATGCTGTGAACGCCAAACGGGAGATACATTATCAATAATTTTAGCAATACTTGCGGAATGTTTGCCCCGGAGCGTTGAAAACCGCAGGGGCAAAAATAGCTTAACCTGATAGTTAAAGTGTGCCAACACACCCATATCCCGCTCTGCCAACTTGGTTTTTTTGCCATCAATGAGCACACTCAACGGATCGCTCGCTGATTCCGGGTAAACGGCGCTGCCATAAATAAAACCGCGGTCCGTCTTCAGCCGGGCGTAACAGGCATAGGCCGATACTGCTTCGGCTGCCGGTGCCCAGGTCGGATAAAAGGCAACCATGATGTTTTTGACCCGGTCCTTCGGGGTTTTATCAACGGCCAGCCCACCGGAGCGAAACGCCGCTTCTGACTTTTGCAGATTGAGCGATCCATCCGCATTGGTAATTTCATCGGCGTCGGCGGCAATCAACAGATCAGGCACATTAACAGCCTCAAACCGGTCACCCAAAATGGTCGTCCCCACTTCGTTGGTGATGACTGCGGCCCGGTGGTATCCTTCAGCCTCACCCAGGGAATAAAATTTCATGACAAAGTTGTCGCCGGTAAATGACGCCTGGCCTTTGCCTTTGTTGCAATATTTTGCAAACACTTCCTGGCAGGATTCCCGTAAATTTTCTGCTGTCCGACCGGTGCGCGAACCGAGAATGGTATAAATTGGTGCCAGGGCCATGACATAAACCATATCCCCGGCCGCACCCCAGCCCTTTCCAAGGACCTGACCGGCTTCAACGTCAACCCGCGCCGACGCCGCGATAGCCCGTACGGCGGCTTCGGTTTCAGCGTCGATGTCTTCGACGGAAGGACCTTCGTCCTTTTTTTCAAAAAGATTATTTAATAGATACTTGAGTGCCATTGTTCCACTTTAGTCAATTTTTTGTAAATCAAATCAGTCGATGGCCATCAAAGCCCCCACATCACTTCAGGTTAGGCAAACAACCTGACGACTTCCTGACAAGCAGCGACATATTAAGCGAGCGGTCGTTAGCCGGGTTCGATCAGCAGGTTTTTTTCGCTCTAAATATGGAGTCTCATAAGGCTATTCTGATCCGAAACTGACCGGCTGATGGCGGGTTATTTTTGGCTTCCCTACCCGACGGCACAAAATAAAAGGCAGGTTGACCTTACACTTCCTTTTCGAATTGATTGGATTCGGGATTATAACAGCTCAGGGTGCCGTCCCCCATGTCAACGTACCAGCCGTGTAAGCTCAAGGTGCGTTCATGTACTTTTTTGCGAATACAGGCAAAGGTCATCAGGTTTTCCAGGGAAACCAGAACGGCGCCCTTTTCGCAGGCCCGGGCCTGCTCGGCCAACGGCGCATCCGGCATGGTCGCGGCCACGCGGCGGTGTGCCGGCTCGGCAATGGACATCCACGGAGGAATGAAAAAGTGGCCCTCGACGCCGGTTTTCCGGGGCCCAAACAGGGAATTGATGCCGCCACAATAGGCGTGGCCCAGGACAACAATATGTTCCACTTTCAAGTGCTGAACGGCGAATTCCAGGGCGGCGCTGGTTCCGTGGTAGCCGCCGGCTTCGTCATGCGGGGGCACCAGGTTGGCAACGTTGCGAATAACAAAAATTTCTCCGGCCTCGGCATTCATCATAATCGCCGGATCGACACGGGAATCCGAACAGGCGACTATGGCTATTCTCGGCGCCTGGCCATTTTTGACCAGACCGTTCCATACGGCAGAATTTTTTTGAAACTCCCTTTCGCGGAAGTCCTTGAATCCCTTTTTCAAACCATCGATGGCCGTCATTCCCAGATCCTTCTTGTTTCATCCGTGCACCGGTCAGGCCTAATATAAATGACCTTATCCCACATACAATCACGGCAGGTACAATTCCCTCATAAAACAGGCAGGCCAGCGAATTTTAAACACTTCGGCCGCAGGGGTCTCAATCTTCGGGTTTTGTGCAAGGAAACGCCCGGTTAGGTTTCCTGCGGGTCCACATAACGGCCATGCAGCCACAAACAGCCCTCAATGACGTCGCCAACGACCGGGACCGGGCCTCTTAAAATCTGTTCTGAAACAAGAACCGGTACATCAAATTCGCTACTATCTGCACAACTCAACAAAACAGTGAGGGTTATTCGGTAATATTTCTGGCCATGGCCCCACAGGGTTTCAATCGATTTGACCGGCCCCGAAAACCAATATTCAAAGGAAAAAGCCCCTTCGACAGGCTTCATGAGAGCCGTCGTAGCCCGATATGTATTTTTTTTATCATCACTGAGATCAAAATTCGGGGCACCCTTGTCATCCGGTTCGTACTGAAAGAACAGCAATTCTTTGATCCGCCTCAGGGAAAACGCCATGGCCCCCATTTCCACCAGAATACGGTCACCCTTCTTATAGGTGCCGGCGTTCTTGAAATAATAGGTATCCAAAAAATCAACGGAAAAACCGCTGTTTGTTTTGGCGGAAATAATGGCTTCCATGCCATATTCACTTGACGAGATCTTATCAATCGTTATTTCGCATTGTTCTCCCTGATTAAGATAAGGATAACCCGTCCATATCATCCAGTAGCCGTTATCGGGGGTGCCCAGGTAAATTAACAGGGCGAGAGCACTATAAGCGCCCAAATCGCAGACACTGGCCCTGGGAAAACCGTCGGGATCGAAACCCATTTTCAACCAATCGTCCTCGATATTTAGGGCAAAACAACGCGACGTTCCAATGACCGATTCCCCGTTTTCACTAGCAAAGCTCAGGAAGTCGAGAATTTCTTCTTGTTCCGCAAGGAACAAAACACATCTCCAATGGTCATAACGAGCCATTTTATCCACCTCCTTCGAATATTAAAAACATCCCATTATACACTTATAGCAGGTGCATATTAAAATATAAGCAACTAATAAGTGCATATTTGCGAGCCCAGACGTGGCAATCCCGACGGGCTTGCTGAGGCGCGAAACAGGCAGGTTTTAATGTTCATCTGGACCCGGTCCCGGTAGGGTTTCAAGCATAAGGGAGATGCAAAAACCATGTCCAATAAAACAATTATCACCTGCGCCGTCACCGGATCAGCACCGACCCCGGGCCTCAACCCGGCGGTCCCCGTCACCCCGGAAGAAATCGCCAGTTCAGCCCTGGCCGCCGCCGAAGCCGGCGCGGCGATTGTACATATCCATGTGCGCGACCCGCAAACCACACTGCGGTCCATGCAACGGGTTCATTACGAAGAGGTTGTTGAGCGCATCCGGGCCAGCAAATCTGAGGTTATCCTTAATTTGACAACCGGCCCGGGTGCGACCTTCAAGCCGGGCGACATGGCACCGGATGTTGTCGGTGAGGGTACATTGCTCAAATCGGCGGCCGAGCGTCTGGTTCACATTGAGCAATTAAAACCGGAAATTTGTTCGCTCGATGTTGCCACCATGAATTTCAGAGAATCGGTGTTTCTCAATACACCCGATATCCTGAGCGACATGGCGGACCGGGCTAAAAGTGCCGGCACGAAACCGGAAATTGAAGTTTTTGATACGGGTCAAATCGAACTGGCCAACCATCTCATCGCCGCTGGTCATATTGACAATCCGCCCTATTTTCAACTGTGTCTAGGGATTTCCTACGGTGCCAAAGCGACCCCGGAATCTATGATGCACATGCGCAATTGTCTGCCGGACGGGGCCCTTTGGTCGGCCTTTGGCATCTCGCGTTATCAGTTTCCCATGGTCGCGCAAGCGGTCCTGTTGGGGGGTAATGTGCGGGTCGGCCTGGAAGATTACCTCTACCTATCGCGGGGCGAACTGGCCCCGTCAAATGCCGCATTGGTTGAACGGGCAGCGGCTATTATTGGCCATTTAGGTAACCAGGTGGCGTCCCCGGATGAGGCCCGGAAAATGCTCGGCCTCTAGGGTCAGGACCCATTAATTTTATCCATTCTGCGGAGGTGATTTATCTTATCGGTTAGGCGGAAAGACGCAGGAAACCCCATGGTTTTCAAGTTTTTTCAACGAAGCCAGAGTGATAAAGCGCCCCGCCACAAGGGGTTTGTCCGTAGGCTCACGCCTTGTGCGAAAACAAGGCTCGAATATGCCCAGCATGTCCTTGCGCTTGTTTTCTTGTATTCGTAAGCTTACGGACAAACAGAATTGCATGAAATTAATGGGTCCTGACCCTTATGTATCGTGAATCTTACGAATAGGGTGAAGGAATTGACAAATTGTGGTATCGTACGGGCATCGACCAATCGCAGA
>JAJFII010000066.1 GCA_021775095.1 Rhodospirillales bacterium | reverse complement strand
CTAGTCATCTGAATCTAAAGTTCGGCACATAAGTTATTCTCGACACGATGGCAGAAACGTTTCACCGAAGCCAGTATTTCGTCGGCAGATTTTGTCCATTTGAAAGGCTTTGGATTTTCATTGTGGAGATCGACAAAATTCATTATGTCGGCCTCCAATTGTCTCACTGTCGTATGGACGCCGCGCTTTAATTGTTTGCGCGTGAGTTCAGCGAACCAAAGCTCAACCTGATTGATCCAGGACGCAGAAGTCGGTGTGAAGTGCACATGGTAATGGGGGCGTCGCGCCAGCCAAGCTCTGACCTCTTTTGTTTTATGGGTGGCGTAGTTATCCATGATGATATGAATATCAAGGTCGCCTGCGACCCGGGTATCGATTTCCTTGAGGAAAGCCAGAAACTCCTTCGCCCGATGGCGTTTGTAACACTTGCCAATCACAAAACCGGAAGCAACATCAAGGGCGGCAAACAGGGATGTGGTGCCGTGGCGAATATAATCATGGGTCTGGCGTTCTGGAATACCGGGCATCATCGGTAAAACCGGTTGTGATCGATCAAGAGCCTGTATCTGGCTCTTCTCATCAACACTCAAAACCAGAGCCCTGTTAGGCGGAGAAAGATACAATCCAACGATGTCGCGGACTTTGTCGACGAACAAGGGATCGCTGGAAAGCTTGAAGCGTTCCTTGCGGTGGGGTTGCAGACCAAAGGCGGTCCAGATGCGCCGCACGGTCGTATGGGAAAGGCCTGTCTCCTTCGCCATCGAACGAATGGACCAATGCGTAGCGTCTCGGGGTTTGTCATGGAGAGTGCGCTCTATCATTATCGCGACCTCATTGTCAGTGATTGAGCGTGGACGCCCGGAGCGTGGTTCATCCCAAAGCCCGTCAAGGCGGTCTTTCTGAAATCGTCGACGCCATTTACCAACTGTATGTTCATGAAATCCAAGTTCCGCACTGACCTCCTTATTCGTCAATCCATCAGCGCATCGAAGGATAATGCGACAACGATCAGAGAGCGAGCGAGGGGTTCTGTGGCGGCGAACCTGTTGCTCCAGATAGCTCCGCTCATCAGCACTCAGCGACAAAACAATTACCGGACGCCCGCGTTTTCCAACCATCATTAATCCTCCCATAATCTCTCGAAAGAATATCAGCTGAAGATCAATTTATGAAGCGTTTTTCTGTTCCAAATGACTAGCTGGCCCATTCCTGAGCGCAAATACAACTGACGGCAACGCCGCACCGGGGCGCTCCAAACCTTACACCGCGGCAAAATTTGGAGCGCCACTACCCTACCCAATAGCGGTCTTAAGACGTTGAACCTTTGACGCCTTCCATGAGCCAGTCCATGCCCCACAGGGAACCGTCATAGTTATCGACCGTTCCGGTGATGCGCACTTTGCCGTTATTGTCTTTGATTGGCCCAATAAAAATCGATTTGCCCTTTCGCAGATCGCTGATTGCCGCGTCGCAACGGCGTCGGGTTTCCTCGGGCACATTGTCTCCATAGGGTGTGTTGCGGACCATATCTCTGTCATATCCGCCATAGAAGGTATTCGACGGTGTTTTGCCATCCAGCAAATCTTTGGCCCAGCTGGTAAAGACAGTTTCCCACTTGTTTTCGGCCCCGGTCAGGAAACCATTTGGCGCAAGGTGCCGCTGTGACGAATTATGGCCAAGCGACCATTTTCCGCGCTTTTCGGCAATTTCGACAACAACTTTCGGACTGTCATTGTGGACGGCGAGAACGTCGCAGCCCGAATCGATCAACGCGTTCGCCGCTTCCGCTTCGCGCACCGGGATCGACCATTGGCCGGTAAAGATAAGCTGTACGGAAGCATCCGGGTTTACGGACCGCACGCCGAGCATGAAGGCATTGACATTGCGAATGACCAAGGTGATGGGGATCGCTGCAACATATCCGATTTTGTTACTTTTCGTCGCCAAGCCGGCGGCAATGCCATCAACGTAAAACGCCTGATCCAGATAACAGAAAAACCCTCCCAGATTTTTCGGATGTTTGTCGGCGTCCCAAAGGCCCGTCGAATGGCGGAAATGGATATCCGGATACTTCTTTGACAGATTAATCATATGCGGGTCAAAATAACCAAAGGATCCGCCATAAATCATTTTGGCATCATCAAGCTGGATCATCGACTCCATGGTTTTGACGACGGCGGTGGTTTCGGGAACCTGTTCTTCTTCGATCACCTTGATGCCTGCGACCTTTTTGAGTTCGCCAACGCCAACCGCCAGGGACTGTGTCCAGCCCAGGTCGTTGCGCGCGCCGACGTAGACGACGCCAACCGTGATGTTACCGGCGGCGGCGGCAGCAATCGGCAAACTGGCGGCGGAAGCGCTAACGGCACCCGCAGCCATTCCCTTAAGTACGGTTCTCCGGTCCATTCTCGTATATGTCATATTAATTATCTCCCTTCGGTTGCTGACTGGGTTAGGGTTGACGCACTTCAATTGTCTGCGTGACAGGGGCGAGCGGCGACTTAACCGGTACTGGAAGTGACGTATCGCCCTATAATTTGCTCCAATCGCAATTTTTCGGCCGGTGGTTCGTCCACCACGGCGCGACTTTGCAGGGCGGAAATATGTCCGTTCATTAGGTTTTGAGCGGCGCTTTGGTCTCCGGATTTCAGGGCATTGAGGATCATCCTGTGCTCGGAGACGGAACAATCCGTCTGGTGCGGGCCGCCGTAAAGGGCCAGAATTAAGGAACTCCTGCTTACGGTTTCTTCGATAAATTTTGCCAGGACCTGATTGCCCGACAGATGCCCGAGTTTTATGTGAAAATCCTCAGCGAGATGGGTTGACGCACCGACATCACCAAACCTTGCCGTCGTCTCTTCTTTTTTGACGTGGTCCTCGAGTTGCGCTTCAATTTCTGAATTCCAACGCCTGATGACATGTTCGATGCAGCGATTTTCCAGGACCTGGCGGGCATCAAAGATGTCATAAGCTTCGGAAATGCTCGGGCAGGCGACAATCGCTCCGCGCTTTGGCCGCATCTCAACAAGGCCAATCCGTTCAAGCCTTAACAGGGCTTCTCGAGCCAATGTCCGGCTCATCCCAAATCCAACGCCAATGGAATCCGCCGGCAGGCGCGCGCCGGGCTCCAGGGCCCGGTCGAGAATAGCCCTGCGGAGCGCTGAAAAAGCAGTGTCTACCCGTTCATTCGTCTCCGAACTTCCCTCCTCATCTTGGTTGACCTGCTCGCCTTTGTTCATCGCGATAACCCGATTAAATGGCCTGCAAAATACACGCATACAATCACTAAAAAAATCGTATCGAAAATAGAAAGTTTTTACAATCAATTTTAAATTAAATTGCATGCAATTGATAATTATGATGTTATTCAATCGCGGAAATATCCGATCCTGAACCTTTAAGTTAAGGCGCTTTCGGACCGTTTTTTGCGTATCCAAAGGGAGATCACAATGAGTGGGCACACCGTTGTCTTAAAATTGAACCAGCAGCAATTGGAGTTAATTGACAAAACCGTCGAGCGTGGCGAGGCGGCGAACCGTGTCGCTCTCATCCTTCGGGCATTGCACGAATACGCAGCGGCGCACGGGCAGAACCGAAAGGAGCCTGCACAATGAGTGAACGCCAAATAATTCGCGAACACATTATCGAACCGGGAACCGGCAAAGCCTTCGAAGTTTTAAAAGACCAGATCTTACGGATTGAGCAAATTGAAGGGGGACAGTGCGTTGATTTTAACTGCTTTAATTTGCACGACTATAAGGAGTTTATGCATACGGGACGGACGCGGACACTTTATGGATTAAATCCGTCGAAAGGCGATTTCATGTGGTCGGCGCCGCCGCGAGAACGACCGATGATCTACATTTTGCAAGATACCTTGAAACAAAACGACGTCATCTTCCCCTACTGCAGCGCCTATATGTATGAAAACATGTTCGGGTTATCGAAACATACCAATTGCAATGATATGCAGGCAGAAGCACAACGCGAATATGGCCTGACACCCGATGACGTCCATGATTCCTTTAATCTTTTCATGAACACAGGCGTTAACGAAGACGGTGTTATGTACATCAAACGGCTCAGTTCGGATCCCGGCGATTACGTCGAATTTCTCGCCCTGTTCGATGTTTTGGCGGTCCCGAACACCTGTGGCAATGATGTTTTGAATACCAGCAACTATTCGCTCAAACCGATCAAGATACAGATCTATCAAGCGACCCGCGAAGAGCTCGCCAGCGTCCCCTATACGGCGTCTCTGGCGAGCCAGCGCACGCCCGCGCAATTTAAAAACGCGACCATCAAGGCAGATCGCGAATTATCCGCCGACCCGTCCTATCGGCCGGATTTTATGAATGTCCCGATTGAGGTCAGTGAACTGGAAGTGACATTATCGGACGCTGAATATGATATATTAAATTCCGTTAGGCTGTCGGAACTCTATGGCGATGATGACGGTGATGCCTTGCGCGACGTGTTTTTTGCCTGGTGGGCAGAAAACTTTATCGGAGACCCCCATTCCCGCTGATGGATTATTTTACAGACAAATTATCAGCCGCTCTGGTGCCGATTTTGGCTTTGCTGGTTTCGGCGGTGCTGTTTGGAATCTTTGTTGCCTTTGCCGGCGTCAGCCCGTTTGAGACCTATGCCCTGATCTATAAGGGGGCCTTTGGTACCTGGTTTTCCTGGCAAAACAGTTTGCAGCGTGCGGCACCCTTGCTGTTAACCGCCCTGTGCACGGCCTTACCCGCGCAGATGGGTCTGGTCATCATCGGCGGTGAGGGGGCATTGGTCATCGGCGGTCTCGCTTCGGTATCAACGGCGCTTGTCCTGCAATCCTTTCTGCCCCCTGTTGCTGTACAAATCACCATGCTTCTGGCCGGAACAATTGCCGGGGCGATCTGGATTGGCGGTATCGGTGCCTTGCGGCACAAACGGGGCGTCAACGAAATTATTTCCAGCCTTTTGCTGGTATATATTGCGATCGCCATTTTAAACACACTTGTCGAAGGCATTATGCGCGACCCGGGACAGCCGCAGAAATCATCAACCCACCCCGTTGCGGACACCGTCATGTTTGGCAACCTTCCGGGCATGGACGTTCACTGGGGATTACTGATCGGGGTTATGTTTTGCATCGCGACGTTTGTTCTGATGTATTTGACACCCTTTGGGTTCAGCGCCCGAATTGTTGGCGGCAACCCCAGGGCAGCCCGTATGCTCGGCCTGCCGGTTGGAAAACTGGTGATCATAATTTGTGCGGTCGGAGGCGGAGCCGCCGGTCTCGCCGGGGCGATCGAGGTCGCTGCGGTTCATGGCCGGGCAAACTCGGCGCTTATCGCGGGCTACGGGTTTACCGGTATTCTGGTGGCGTTTATGGCCCGACAAAACCCTTTGGCGATCATCCCCGTGGCGCTGTTATTCGGTGGCATTGAAGCCAGTGGAGGACTTGTCCAACGCAGGCTTGACCTGCCAAACGCCGCAGTCGAAGTGCTTAAGGGTATTATCTTTGTTGTCGTCCTCGCCTTCGAGACCTTTTCCGGACGACTGGGATTTCTGAAACGCAGGAAACCATAAACCATGGGCGATACAGATATTGGATACTGGGTCGTCCCTCTTGCCGTTTTCGCCGGCGCCATTCGCGTATCAACCCCCTTTCTGCTGGTCAGTCTTGGTGAATGTTTAACCGAAAAATCCGGGCGCATTAATCTCGGACTTGAAGGCACCCTGATGATCGGAGCGATGTCCGCTTATGGGGTGTCATACCTGACGGGTTCACCCTGGCTGGGTGTAGGTATTGCCGCCATGGCAGGGATGATGATGGGTTTCCTGCACGGTATCATCTGCAGTCTTCCACGGGTTAATGATACAGCGGTCGGCATTGCCCTTATGTTATTTGGAACCGGGCTGGCGTTTTATTTTGGCAAACCCTTTATCGGGCCGCAGGCCCCGGCGCTGCCCAGTATTGAATTTGGTTGGTGGAGCGATATCGGACAAATTAAATCCGCCCTGAGCATCAATGTCCTGTTTATTTTTGGCCTGGTTATGGCGTTCGTCATATCCTGGGGGTTCAAGTCTACCCGCTGGGGGATGATCATTCGGGTCGTCGGTGACAGCGAAGATGCGGCCCGTGCCATGGGATTTAATCCGAATTTTGTCCGCACGGTTACGACCGCAGCCGGTGGCGCCCTGGCGGGGATGGGCGGGTCGTTCCTGTCGCTCTTTTACCCGGGTGTCTGGCACGAAGGTCTTTCCAGCGGCCAGGGAATTGTTGCTGTTGTTCTGGTGATTTTTGCCCGCTGGAACCCGCTGGGCTGTTTGTATGCGTCGTTATTGTTTGGGGGTGCCGGTGCCTTGGGTCCGGCCTTACAATCCGTTGGTTTTTCGGGTGGGTATCACCTGTTAAACGTCGCCCCCTATTTCCTGACCCTGGTCATTATGATTTTGACCTCTTCATCCAAACAGCGCCTGTCGGGCGCTCCGGGTGAATTAAGCGTCAACCGATAGGAGCCGAAGAAGACTTATGGATGTCTCACAAGATCATGCCTTTGGCGTCTCTGTTAAAAATATGAGCAAACACTTTGGCGATTTTGTCGCCTTGGACGCCGTCGACATGCATATCCCGGCAGGCACCTTCCACGCCTTATTAGGAGAAAATGGTGCCGGGAAAAGTACTTTGGTAAAATGTATGATGGGGTTTTACCACAAGAATGTCGGTTCAATTCACATCGATGGGGCTGAACAGCATATTACCGGACCGCATGACGCCCATGAACTGGGTTTGGGTATGGTCTATCAGCACTTTACCCTGGTTCCGAGCATGACCGTTCTGGAAAATCTGGTAATGAACCACCCGCACATTCCGCCGGTTATTAATTGGGATCAGGAGCGGCACAAGCTGGAAATCTTCCTGGGAACGGTCCCGTTCAAGGTGCCACTCGATAAACGGACGTCTGAATTATCGGCCGGGGAAAAACAAAAAACGGAAATTCTAAAACAATTATATCTCAATTGCCGGTTTTTGATTCTGGACGAGCCGACATCGGTTTTGACGCCACAGGAAGCCGATGAGATTCTCGGTCTGATTCGTGATATGGCCAATCACAATCAGCTCACCGTACTGATGATCACCCACAAATTTCGGGAAGTCCTGGCCTTTGCCGACGCGGTGACGATTTTGCGCCGTGGGAAAAATGTCGGCACCTTCTCTGTGAGGGATCTTACGGCAGAAGAAATGGGTCATATGATGATTGGCGCCGAGCCCATTCGAGAACTTGGCAGCCGCAAAAAATTAACCGGTGGCGATATTCGGTTGGAACTGCGCGACCTGCAAATCAACAATGATTCCGGCGAGCGCGCCATTAAAGCTGTCAATTTATCCCTGCGGGGCGGAGAAATTGTCGGTATCGCCGGGGTCTCTGGCAACGGCCAGATTGAACTTGTCGAAGGGTTAGCAGGCCAACGGCCCATTGACGGCGGAGAAATATTTGTCCACGGCACCCCCTATCGCGGCACCCGGGCCGAAATTCGAAACCACCGGGTTGCCTGCCTGCCCGAGGAACCCTTGAAAAACGCCTGTGTTGCGAGCATGTCTGTGGCTGAAAATCTGGCGTTTCGGCACTTTGACATATGGCCGTTCTGTCAGGGGGAAAAATGGCTGAAAAGATCTGAATTTACCAGACATGCGGCCGAGCGCATAAAAACCTATGGCATAAAAACCCGTTCGCCGGCGATGCGCATGAGCGAATTGTCGGGCGGCAATATACAGCGCACTGTGCTAGCCCGTGAACTGGGCGAACCGGCAGATGTTTTAATAACGGCCAATCCGGTCTTCGGTCTGGACTTCGCTGCTGTCGCTGATATTCACGCACAGATTATGGAAGCCCGCAATCACGGCACAGCGGTTCTTCTGGTGAGCGAAGACCTGGATGAATTGTTGGAGCTGTCGGACCGGGTTATCGTCATATCCGATGGCGCATTTGTTCATGAGACCAGCCGGCAAGACGCGGATTTGTCGGTAATTGGCCAGCGGATGGCGGGTCACTAACCGAACCAGGCGTCAGCGGGTTGCTGGCGCAAAATACTGATTTTTAGGAGATGGCGTTAAATGGAGTTCGATTTTGAGGTTTTGTCTAAGGCGGTTCGTTACAAGTTATTATGTTCCTTTGTCGCGCCGCGACCTATCGCTTTGGTCACAACGGTGTCGACGGATGGCGTTCACAATGCGGCACCCTTCAGCTTTTTTAACGTGTTTGGCGACGAACCGCCGATCGTGATCCTCGGGATTCAGGATCGACCTGACGGACGGCCCAAGGATACAACAAAAAACATCAAGGATACGGGTGAGTTTGTTGTTCATATGACGGATCGCGAAATCGGCCGGGCAATGGTGGATTGTGCCGTGGATTTCGAGCCGGAAATTGATGAACTCAGCGAAACCGGGTTTTGTCTGGCACCCAGTATCAAGGTAAAACCGGGTCGAATTGTCGATGCGCCAGCCGCCATGGAATGCCGGCTGGAACAAACGGTGGAATACGTCGGGCGAACAATTGTCCTTGGCCGCGTCGTCCATATGCAGGTTCGCGATGACTGCATTGACCCCGAAACCCTCTATGTGGACAGCGCGATCTACCAGCCAATTGCCCGGTTACATGCCGATTTTTACATTGCCTCTGAGGATCAGTTCGAAATTCACAAACCGACAATGACCGAATATCTGGCGCAGAAAAAAGCCAATGGTAGGGTGCGAAATTCTTGAAAATTATGGTTATCAATCCCAACTCGACGGCTTCCATGACGGAGAAGATTGGTGCCTGTGCAAAAGCAGCAGCGGCACCGGGAACGAAAATAATTGCCGTTACCCCGCACCAAAGCCCAGCCAGCATTGACGGCTATAGCGACGGCGCTCTGGCGCTCCCTGGTTTGCTGGGGGAAATTCAAAAGGGCGAGGCGGACCCTATCGATGGGTACATCATCGCCTGTTTTGATGATACGGGTCTGGACGCCTGTCGGCAAGTCGCTGCCGGCTCGGTTGTTGGCATTTGTCAAGCAGGCAGGGTCGCAGCCTCAATGATTTTAATGGGATTTTCCGTTGTCAAAATGACCGAAGCCTTAATCGGCGCCGGGTTGACGACCAGCAAAATCGGCGGGTATGCCTTGTCCCGGGCCAAGGCGGTTTCGCACGGTACCTATAAGAGCGGCCGATGATTTTACGATTCATCCTTTGTCATCCCACAGCAAAAATCGTTTTCCTATTGATTGTGGCCCAGATGTGGAGTGCCTCTTTAAATGCCGAAGATCATAACATGAAACGGGACCAGCAGCTGTTTGCCCGTGTGTTGGCCGCAGCACTTGCCGGCGATAAACAAAAATTGCTGACCTTTGCCCAGTCGGATGAATTGGACAGCTTGGATGGACAAGGCCTTTCGGCGGTTCTTCACAGCCTGCGGGCTGGCCGTCTGGATGCGATCCAATTGTTGATTGATGCCGGTGCCGATATCGATGCCCATGATCCTGAATTAAGTAAAAACGTTATCGATCAGACCGCCTTTCTCTACGCCGGGGCTACCGGTAATCATGCGGCGCTGACGATGCTCCTGGCGGCAAATCCACGAACTGATATCTACAACTTTTACGGTGGCACGGCGTTAATCCCCGCTGCCGAAAAAGGTTACGTCGAAACCGTTCGACTGTTGCTGGAGAAAACTAAGATCGAGGTCAATCACGTGAACAAACTGGGCTGGACCGCCCTGATGGAGGCCGTGGTCTTATCTGATGGCGGACCTGATCATCAACGCATTATTGAGCTTTTATTAGAACACGGGGCCAACCCAAATATTGCTGATAACGAGGGAATAACCGCTCTTCAACATGCCACATCCAAGGGATTTGATGACATCGTCCGACTGTTAAAACCCGGTTCACAATAACCGGGGTAAATCGTTTCAAGAGGCCGCTGAAACCACGGGGTTCACTTGTCCCATCGTCCACGGCGCAGCGGCTGGAAAATCATCTCAGCCACTGATTTGGAGCAAATTCGCGTTCGCAGATAACCCCTTTTGCCTGTTTTTTTAACGCGCCTGGCTTCGTGCTGATCCCTTAAAGGTGCCGGCCGAACCGGGCCGGCATCGTATTTAACCATGGGTTTTACCAGCCCGTTCCCAAGGCGGAATCGAACCAAACAATCGCGTCAGAAAATCGAGAAATACGCGGATCTTGGGAGACATGTTGCGCTTCATCACATAGACGGCATAGATGTTAGACGACCTATCGACTTGGTCCGGCAATAGGTTAAGCAGCCGGCCTTCGGCGATATCTTGGGAAATCAAATAGGTGGGCAATCGGGCAATTCCCAAACCGGCCAATGCCGCATGATATAGGGCATCGGCGCTATTTGCTTCGAAATTACTGTGTTCACGAGCTGAATAATCTGCGCCGCAGATCTCCGCAACCCAATCGTTCCAACGGTCGACCGCCGAAAGGCGGAGAATATTATGATGTGCCAGATCCTGTGGTGATTTTACCAGGCCTGCACGGTCAATATAACGGGGTGCGGCACAAATAATGCGCTGATTGACGGCCAGTTTTCGTCCAATGAGCGACTCGTTTTTGATTTGTTCGGCAAATTGAATGGCAACGTCAATGGGCGTAATTGCTAAATCCACAGGACGATCGTTGAAATCGATGGACAATTCGATCTTTGGATATGCCTCATAAAATTCATTCAAGGCCGGCACGATTTGCGATTTTCCAAAAGCCACTGTTGTATTGACCCGCAATTTACCTTCTGGTACCTGACTCAAGGAGTCTGCCAAATCGAGGGCGGAAGCGATATTTCGCCTGATTTCCCGGCAGCGGGAATAAAAAACATGGCCCTCTTCAGTCAAAGAAATTCCGTGACTTGATCGGGTTAATAACCGCACACCAATTTTATTTTCCAGATCACTGATTTGCCTGCTAACCGCCGAAGGCGAGTGATTTAACTCGCGCGACGCGGCAGAAAAACTGCCGGAGTCTACTGAACGGGCAAAAAGAACCATCTGACTTTCCAGTTCCATTATCTGTTACCTCTCGCGATCACCTATTAAAATTCCAGGATTGTTTACGGGTACGCGAATTATATAGACCATAAATGCTGCAATGCAACATAATGTAAAAAATTTTGGTCTTTAGGTCCCAAAATGATTTGTATCTCTCTGATTGACGGGTCTCGAACTTTTTTTGGAAAATGGGGAAGACACTCTTTTAGACGGTCTGAGATCAGAAAGGCCATCATTGAGCCGGTTTAACGGACCCGTCCTGCGGGGTTAAACAGGAGACTTACGAACGTTCTTCCTGCATTTTTATGACATTACTTTCTCTCACGGTTTCCATGACAGCAAAGGAATGGGTCTGCATGACATTTGGCAGCTTACTGATCTTTTCTCCCAGTAAATCGCGAAAATGGACGATGTCACGTGTGCGCACCTTCAACATATAATCGAACGGACCTGCAATCATAAGGCAGGTTTCGATCTCTGGAATCTGGTTCACGGCTTCATGAAAGTCTTTAAGAGAATTATCCACCGTCTTGGTT
Organism: Rhodospirillales bacterium; assembly: GCA_021775095.1. GTDB lineage: Bacteria > Pseudomonadota > Alphaproteobacteria > Rhodospirillales > Casp-alpha2 > JABMNT01. Next base: position 21,117 of record JAJFII010000066.1, on the reverse strand, counting down.
AAATTCACATGTACGATCATAAGGTGATTAAGGCCCAGTTTTAGGGGGTTAAGTTTTGCATAATAACCCTCAATGACCCCTTCTTTTTCCAACCGTTTCACGCGCCCTGAGCTAGGAGTCTTGGTCAGGTGGACTTTGTTCGCGAGGTCGACCATCGAAAGCCTGCCGTTCACCTGCAGCTCATCCAGTATCCGCCGGTCGATAGAATCGAATATCCTCATAATTTAGACTTTCTTCCTATTTTTTGCCATAAATTGGGCAAAATTTCTAATATAACCCTATTAATAGTTACAACTACTAGTCTTATATACCTATACTCCTATTTGAGGGGCGTTTTATTTTGATGCAACCCCGGGTTTGGTTTCAGCCTTTTCGTTTCCAATAATGAGGCGCCTTTCATGAAACCGGGTCGAAAAGGGGCTGTAAACAAAAGGAGAAGCAAATGGTAACGAAACTCGTCATCGGTCTCGACGGGCATGGCTCAGGTGAACGCGCCTTGGCCTATGCACAGAAGATGGCCGAATTGATTGGCAATACCGAACTTCTGGTCGTCTATGTTTTGGAATGGTCACCCTATTCCTTCCAGACGCCGGAAGAGAATGCAGAACGCCACAAACGCCGTGAGGAAGAAATATCAACGGCGATGCAACGGGTTGTCGACCCGGCAGTCGAAAAACTGAAAAATGCGGGCCTAACCGCAAGGGGAATCGTCCGCCATGGGGACGTGGCGCGGACAATAAATGCAATTTCCGAGGAAGAAGAGGCCGAACAAATCATCGTTTGCAGGTCATCGGAAGGCGGGCTCTCTCAACGTATTTTTGGCAGCGCAACATCCCATCTGGTTATGAGCGCAAGCGTGCCCGTAACAGTAGTCGGTTAAAGGAGGAACAAATGAAAAAAATTCAAATACTATTGTTGTCTATATGGGCAACAGCAGGGTTTACCAGCATCGCCTACGCGCAGGAAGCATCAACGCTGGACGCAAAAGTTAATGCCGTTTTCGCCAGTGTGACGGGCCCTTTCGTCAGCCTCATCTTCGCACCATTTCCCGGCACAAGTTTTCCATGGATTGTGATGTGGCTGGTCGTCGCCGCAAGCATTTTTACAATCTATTTTGGGGTTGTACAATTTCGCTTCTTTGGCCATGCGATCAGCCTTGTAAAGGGCGACTATTCGGATCCCAACGATGCGGGTGAAGTGAGTCACTTTCAGGCCCTGGCAACGGCCCTCTCAGGCACCGTAGGTCTTGGCAACATTGCCGGTGTGGCTGTTGCCGTCGGCATCGGCGGGCCGGGTGCGACATTCTGGATGATCCTTGCTGGCCTCATGGGGATGGCATCGAAGTTTACGGAATGTACACTCGGCGTGAAATATCGCAACGAGTACGAGGACGGAACCGTCTCCGGTGGCCCCATGTATTACATTTCAAAAGGCTTCAAAGAATTGGGATTGCCCGGCGGTAAGGCACTTGCCGTTGTTTTCTCCGTGTTTTGTATTCTTGGTGCACTAGGCGGCGGCAATATGTTCCAGGCCAATCAGGCGCACGCCCAGATTTCCGGAATTTTTGGCGATTACCCGGGCTGGATCACAGGTGTAATATTTGCGGCCGTCGTGTTTGCCGTGATTGTCGGTGGCATCAAGTCAATTGCGCAAGTGACTGAAAAGGTCGTGCCGTTTATGGGCATTCTTTATGTAGGAGCAGCCCTTATCATCCTGTTGGTTAATTATGACAAAATAGGCTGGGCATTTGGCCAGATCTTTTCCGGCGCGTTTACCGGTTTGGGTGTTGCAGGCGGGTTTGTCGGTGCACTCATCCAGGGCTTTAAGCGGGCGGCATTTTCCAATGAAGCTGGGGTTGGCTCGGCGGCAATTGCCCACTCTGCAGTGAGGACCAAGGAACCGATCACGGAGGGCGTTGTTTCCCTACTGGAGCCATTTATTGACACCGTTGTAATCTGTACAATGACCGCATTGGTGATCACCATATCCGGTCAGTTGATTGCGGACCCGGTTAGCGGTCACTTTGTGCTGAACGAAGCGGGCACAGCGATCAAAACCATAGGCGATACATCGGGTGTTTCCCTGACCTCCGCAGCGTTCGGTTCTACGATCTCCTGGTTCCCGTATGTCCTTGCAATTGCGGTTGTGCTGTTTGCTTTTTCAACCATGATTTCATGGTCCTACTACGGTCTCAAAAGCTGGACCTACCTGTTTGGCGAAGGAAAAGCTAAAGAACTGACCTTCAAGATTATCTTCTGTATCTTCGTTGTGATTGGGGCAGCGGCAAATCTTGGCCCGGTGATTGACTTCTCTGATGCAGCAATCTTTGCCATGGCTGTGGTGAATATCTTTTGTCTCTACTTCTTGATGAAACTGGTGAAAAAAGAGCTGAACTCCTACAGTTCGCGGCTTTTATCCGGCGAAATCAAAAAATTCAAAGGTTAAAACAAATGGCAGGGGGGCTCGCTGGGCCACCCCTGCCAAAGCCGCACTCTGAATAAACCCGCTTCTTTCCCGTTTGGCGTCGCCGCTCCGATTACCCCACCACCTTGCACTTGTTCGCCAAGATGGCCGAGCAAGCGGCCTCGGGTACACCCCAATGAATGGGTCCTGAACTTCGTCAGAGAACGGCACGTTTTGCCGCACCGTTCCTGTCCGGATCCATTCTGTTGGCCGGGGGTACCGTGTTGTTTGCCTTGAATAAATGGTTAAGCAAGCGGCCAATCGCCCGCATCAGTCTGGCGAATTCCTGTGCCTGCAGTTTTCTTGCGGCGATTTCATGGTCATGCAAATACAAAGGCTCGCCGATTGTCGGCGAACCGAAAATCGCAGCGTTCCGTCCGGATGGTTTCGCGGGTTTCATTTTGGTGGTTCCTTGCGGTTATCTGATTTGCTGCAAAAACGCCGTTATTTATCGCCCGGGGCGAGTCGCCGCTCGGGTCAGAAAGAGCGCTTCAGCTGTTGTGGAATTGGCTTGCGGATTGTCGGGCCAGGCGCGCGATGTCGGCTCGTGCAATGCCCACGTCGGCAAGTTGACGATCGTTATAAGCAGCAAGCTCTCTGACAATTTTTTGATAATGCAGATGACGTCGCCAGGCGCTTTCGATTTTTTTCGCTAAAGACGTCGTGCCGCCGAAAAGACCGTTTTTATACAGGGCGGTCTGCCCGTGATTTAAGACCATTGCCATGGTTCATTTCTCCATAATATTGCATCGCAACAACAATTATGTTGCAATGCACATAATACAGCAGGGTTCAACTCGCGGTATCCGGGTTTTAAGCAAAGCCGTTTTGATTAAAACGCACAGACTGAGGATCGAGCAAAATCGCAAGGGTCGGTACAGACCCCGAAGCTCGGCCATTAGGGTCGCCCGGGGCGTGCCAACTAAAGGTCCGAGGGTGATCAGGGACTTCTCACGTGATCCGGGCATTACAGGAGGTTTTTACGAAATAATGGGTGCGTGCAGGCGTCGCGACACATTATCTGTAATCCGGAATGGGTTTATCCACCAAACCGATGCTCAGGCAACCCCTGGCCAACACCATCGATTGCCAACACGCAGCCAGCCAGGGGTTCTGCACCTAATTGTTCCTGGGAAAGAAACTTCGACGCCGTTGTAATGTATAAGGTCTTCATATCAGGGCCGCCGAAACACAGGCAAGTGGGGTTACTCACCGGCACGGGAATATTTCGATCAATTGTGCCGTCCGGGCGATATCGAACAATCCGGCTCCCGCCGAAGAAAGCGGTCCACAAACAGCCATCGACATCCATGCAGGCGCCGTCCGGTCTTTCCCCGGATGCGCTATAATCAGCAAACAGACGGCGGTTCGATATCTGCCCATCATCCAAGTCATAATCAAAGGCCCAGCTTTGAAAGCGGCGGGTATCAGTAAAATAAAAAACCCTGTCGTCGGGAGCAAAGGCGATGCCGTTGCTTACTTTTATATCGGTCAGCATTTTGACGACGGTGCCATCGGGGTCGACGCGATAAAGGCTGCCGTTGGGCCGGGTGTAGGCGTTGTCCATGGAGCCCACCCAAAACCGGCCCCGGCGATCCACCCGGCCATCGTTGAGCCGGTTATCGAACCCGTGTTCCAGTTCAGCAACAGGTTTCATAACGTTTGCCCCAGCATCGAACCGACGGAGGGCCAAATCCACGCCAACCAGATGGTCATTTGAATTTGTCAACGCGAGCGATCCCAAAAAGGTTCCGGTTGTCGGGAAAACATCATGGTTACCGGTCGCAGGATCAAAGGATTGGAGCTTCGGTTTCTCAATATCCAACCACCATAATTTGCCCGTCTGCCCGCACCAAAGGGGTGTCTCTCCAAGCTGGTCTTTTCCCTTTACGACACACTCGATATTCACGTTTTTAGGGTTCATCTGATAGGTCCCAATTTCCTGATTTAATGGCTTGTCTGTGGGCTCTCCTGGTCGGAGTCGGTCCGTAGCCATGTCGGTCCTGATTCATCCTTGATCGGTGACATGCAGATTGCATTTCCTCTTCAGCGCCAGGGCGTGACGGGCCGCGATAAACCCAAAAGTCATGGCCGGGCCAAGGGTAATTCCCGGGCCCGGATAGCGCCCTGCCATCAGCGATGCCATATCATTGCCACAGGCATACAGTCCATCAACCGGTTCGAGGTTTTTATCCAAAACCCGGGCGCAGGCATCGGTTGACAAACCGACACTTGCGCCGATATCGCCAGGGAAAATTTGCAAGCCGTAAAAGGGTGGCTGGCGAACAACCCCGATACAGGGATTGGGTCTTTGCGCCGGATCGCCAAGGTTCCGTTGATAGGCATCTTGCCCCTTGGCAAAATCTTCATCGACGCCGGTAATGGCAAAACCATTATGCCGGTCAATGGATTTCGCCAGGGCCTCACCGGGCAGGTTGATTTTTTCAGCCAATTGGCTTGTGGTCTGACCAGCGACCACATAACCATCACGTAACGCGGCAGATAACCCCATGCGCTTTGGCCGGATCATTCCAAGTCCGTATTTTTCCATAAACGCGTCGTCGCAAATCAAATAACAGCCGCCCTCGGGAAACTGTTTGTGTCTTGCCATAAGCGCCAATCCAAACAAATGATAGGTTGTCGCCTCATTGACAAACCGGTTTCCAGACGGGTCAACGGCGAGAACCCCCGGTTTGCCCCGGTCCAGGACAAAATGCGGGAAAACGGCGATGGAGCCATCGGCCCGAGTGCGGCTTGAGACGGGTGCCCAGAACCCATTGCTTTCGTGATGCGGACCCAGATGGCCACCGACATCTTCGGCCAGTTCCAGACCGTCGCCCGTCACACTGTCAACCACAAGGGACGTGGCAAAAAGCGTATCGGGCATGTGGGATTTGCGAATTTTCGGATGGTTTGATACGCCACCCGTCGCCAAAACCACACCGGCCCTGGCCTCAACCGCCACACGCTCTCCCTGCCAGACCATCTCGGCGCCACTCACCCGGCCCTCCGTCTGGTGCAGCGCGATCACCTCTGTCGAACGGATTACGGGCACCCGGCGCGCCAACAGGGAATGATATAGGCGGCCAACCAGAGCATTGCCCATAACCAATCGCGTGCCTCTTTTGTAACGCAGCCGATCAACGCCATAGCGGGCAAACAACGCGATGGCATGGCAAAACGACGAAAGACGGCCTGATGCCGCCATCAAATGGCCAATATCGACGCGATCTACCATCATTTTCCCAAATAAAGTAAACTCCGCCAACGGGGGTCGGATATGGGCAAAGTTCCGACCCAATACAGACCCATCGAATGGCATCGGTTCCAGGACCCGACCGGATAAGGTGGCACCCTCCAGACCGGCCAGATAGTCTGGATGGTAGGGGTAGGCCCTGAGCTTTACAGACGTGTTTTTTTCAAATAAATCGACCATTTCGGGCGCGGCCCGTAAAAATGCGGCGGCTATCGGCTCATCCAGCCGGTTGCCAACCGCGTTGCGAAGGTAATCCATGGCCTGCTCAAAAGTATCTGAACCGGGAGCGCTATGGCGGCTATTGGGCAGCCAAACCGAACCGGCCGAGCGCGCCGTCGTGCCGCCGATCTGATGGGTTTTTTCAACCACCAACACATCCAACCCCAGCACCGCCCCGCTCAGCGCCGCCGCCATGCCGCCGGCACCGGTCCCGATAATCAACAGATCGACCGCTTTGGGAGGGGGTGTCAACTTAGATATCCTGCTAGGGTCAGGACCCATTAATTGCATCCATTCTGCGGAGGTGATTTTTCTTGTCGGTAAGGCGGAAAGACGCAGGAAACCCCACGGTTTTCAAGTTTTTTCAACGAATCCAGAGAGATAAAGCGCCCCGCCCCAAGGGGTTTGTCCGTAAGCTCACGCCTTCTGCGAAAACAAGGCTCGAATAGGTCCGGCATGTCCTTGCGCTTGTTTTCTTGTATTCGTAAGCTTACGGACAAACAGATTTGCATGAAATTAATGAGTCCTGACCCTAAATATCGCGCGTCATCAATGATCAGGCCGGGCCGATCCGAATCGGTTCCGGCAGGGTCTCCGGCATCGCCCCGATCATTTGCACGGCGGCCTGCAAAGCCGCAGTATATCCATAAGTCCCCAGTCCGCAAATAACCCCGGTCGCCTCACCGGACAAAATGGAGTGGCGGTGCAATTCATCGCGGGCGTGAACGTTTGAGATATGCAGTTCAATGATCGGACCTGAAAACATTTTTAGGGCATCAAGAATGGGGATCGAATGAAAAGAAAACCCCGCCGGGTTTATAATAAGGGCGCTCGATTTATGGCGGGCTTGCTGGCTCAGTTCAACAAGCACCCCCTCGTGATTGGATTGCGCAAATTGTAAATCAACGCCAAGTATTTCAGCAAAGTCCTGGCAGCTTTTTTCTACCGCCGCCAGCGTTGTCGATCCATAGATTTCCGGTTCACGCTCGCCAAGCAAGTTTAGATTTGGTCCGTTCATTATCGAGATTGTGGTTGCCATCATTGGGTTCCCCGCTGCAAAGACAAAGAACCTCAGTTTAGACAACATCGGCGCCAGCGCAATGTCCGACCGGGCTCGGGAACCCATGCAATCCATCAATCTTACGTGCCCAACCTGAGACATCGGTGAGACTTTGTACCAGACACATGGGTTACACTTTCGGCCTTAGGGGTTTCCCGAAAGACAGGTTGCAAAATGTACAATCGTTATAAGGGACAAGCGCTGGAAGCTCTGTGCGACCGCTCTGGTCTGGTCAAACGCGCCTACACGCGCCGCCAAGGGACCTTGATTTTAAGCGCTATAGTCGACAGTATACCAAATGGGGACGGCAACGGAACATGGCCTTATTGACTGCATTAACCTTTCAAAATTGCCGGCGATTGACAGCTGGTCCGGGCGGATTGACGGTTGCCGACTATCGTTATTGGCGCGGTTGTCGGCACAGGGTTCTATCAAAAAATATCAGTCAGCGGTTTTTTCATGTTCTTCCAACGGGTCATTCTGATCGGTACGGCGAACCTGTTGTGATGCGGCTGAGGCGAACAATTATGAACCCCGGGCTTTGCCGCCGACAAGGATGGGCGCGCAAATAATGAGGACAAAACCGTTTCATCTTTCTGCTGCCTTTCGGGGCATCCTTTGGATGGTCGCGGGTGGTGCCGCCTTCACAATTATGGGAGCACTGATCAAGTACCTTGCCCAGGGCCTGCCCCTTACAGTGGTTGTTTTTTTCCGCATGGTAATCGCTTTGGTGATGCTCTTCCCATGGCTTTTGCGTGATCGATTTGCGCCGGTACGGACATCGAGGCCGGGTCTGCATCTATGGCGCAGCGCAGCAGGTTTGTTGTCTCTTGTTTGTCTCGTCTACTCCCTGAGTCGACTGGATCTGGCCGACGCGGTCGCCCTCTCCTTCACGACACCCCTATGGATGATAATCACGGCGGCGCTAATGTTAAACGAAAGTTCTGGACCGAAACGTTGGCTGGCGACGGCGATAGGCTTTGGCGGCGTTCTGATAATTGTTCGCCCGGATATAGATATTGACCCGGCGATGCTGACGGCAGTGGCGGGCGCGTTTTTCGCCAGTCTTAGCCTTGCATGTGTGAAAAAACTATCATCAACCGATTCGGCGCTGACCACCACCTTTTACTTCTCTTTTATCGGAACCCTTATCTGCATCATACCTGCGGCATTCAACTGGGTTACGCCGACGATGGTCGAATTTATACTGTTGACCGGAACGGGTGGTGCGGGCGCAATCGGGTTAATGTGCGCTGCCCGTGCCTACAGTCTGGCGGACGCGACTGTTGTTTCGCCCGTCGATTTCACCCGGTTGCCGTTGGCCGCCGTTATCGGCTTCTTCCTGTTCGGCGAGTCGCCGGATTTATGGACCCTGATGGGTGCCGCGATCATCATGTTGAGCGTTGTTTACATCGGCCATCGTGAACGGATTGCGCGTTAACAGGTCAGCCGCCCATCTGCCCGGAAATCAGGCGGACACCAGCACCAACACCGTTCTCAGCGGCAGATTTAAATCATCCGTTGCCGCGCACGATGAGTTGAAATATTTTTTTAATTCAGTATACTGTCGACTATATTTTTGATTTGTGTTGTGCAGTGGGAGACCCGATCCTTGCCTTCCAAAGACCAATGGTATGCTTGGTTCAATGGGCACATGGTGCCAGAATCCGAGGTTCGTGTGCCCTTTCGTGATCGTGGCTTCAAGTTCGGCGATGCCGCCTTCGACACGACACGGACGTTTAATCATCAACTTTTCAGGGTTGAGGAGCATGTAACGCGGCTGTTTCGCTCGTTGGCATATCTCGACATCGACCCCGGCGTCAGCGCCAAAAAACTCATCGATGTCAGTGAACAACTGGCCGCTCAGAATCTGCACCTGGTGGACCCCGCCGACGACATCTGGCTTACCTGGCGTGTGTCACGTGGAATCGACCCGAGTGAGCGGACGGCATGGCCAGATTACCCCGACAGGACGCTTATCGTCGAATGTCGGCCCTTACCCTTTCAGACGCGCGGCCGCCTCTACCGGGATGGATTGGATGTTATCGTACCTTCCATTCGCCGTCCGGCACCGGATGCGCTGAGTCCAAGGGCAAAAACACAGAACTATCTGACATTGGTCCTTGGTGATTTGGAGGCGAAACGCCACAATCCAGACGCAGTTGGGCTACTTCTCGATACCAATGGAAACCTTTCGGAGGGGCGGGGCAGTAACCTATTCCTCGTTCACGAGGGTCGGTTACGCACGCCGAAAGCTCAGTTTGTGCTGCCAGGCATCAGCCGCGCCACGGCCATTGAACTGGCCATCGCGGCCGGAATTGACGTCGCGGATGCAGACCTTGATCTTTTCGACGCCCATACGGCCGATGAGGCGTTTATTACGTCGACCAGTTTTTGCATCTGCCCGATCGGGACCATCAATGGACGCCAAATTGGAGATTCTCAGGTGCCGGGGCCAATGACCAAGCGCCTGATGGATGCCTACGTGGCTTTGGTTGGCTGCGACTGGGTCGGGCAATATCTCCGCTACGCCAAATAGAGCGCAGGTCCGCTTAATCTAACAATTGCAAAAGGATGGCATGGAAATGGTTACGACGAAATCTGACAACAAGACACCGAAGGTTGCGATTCTGAATGCCAACCCCGATCCAATCGAAGCGCGCATCAAAGAGCGTTTTCCGAATTTGCCGCTGTTGGTCAGTGACAACTATGACGCCATGGCCGATATGGTGGCTCAGGAACGGCCTGAAGTTGTGCTCGCATTCAAGGCCGGAACGGCAGGCACGTTTCCGCGCGACGTCATTCTCGGAACGGATTCCGTAAAATGGATACAGGCTTCCGGTGCCGGTATCGATCATTGGACGCCGTGGGATCCAACCCGCGTTTCTCTGACTAACGCCTCTGGCATTCATGGCGATGTCATGTCCGAGTTTGTGGTCTGGGCGATCCTCAATCATCAATTGGGCATGCCGGTTTATGCACAACAACAAAAACACCACGAATGGCGCAAGAATTTACTGGTTCCGGCCACTGGCCTGACGTTGACCATCGTTGGTTTTGGCAGCATCGGCGAAGAAGTGGGCCGTCTGGCCAAGGCTCTCGGCATGCGCGTTCTCGGTGTCCGGGCCCATCCGAAGCCATCGCCTGCGGCTGACCGGGTTGTCGGGCTCGATGCCTTAAACGGCGTCCTCAGTGAGGCAGACTACGTGCTCATCGTGCTGCCTCTGACAACAGCGACCCGCGGCATGATCAACGCCGATATTCTGGCCGCCATGAAACCTGGGTCCTATTTCATCAACACCGGTCGTGGCGGGCTTGTCGATGAGGGCGCGTTGATCGAATGCCTGAATAGTGGCCATCTTGCCGGGGCGGCCATCGACGTCTTTGCAACAGAACCGTTACCTGCCGAAAGTCCTTTCTGGTCCATGCCAAATGTTATCGTGATGCCGCACGCTTCTGGCGATGCATCGGATTGGAACATACGGGTCACAGATCTGTTCTGTGATAATCTGACCCGCTGGATGGCCGGCGAACCGCTGAAGAACATCGTCGACCCGGCCCTCGGATATTAAGGCATCAAGTGCGGATGATGTCGGAAAATGCCGCTAACAGGGCTTCGGTTTGATCTTCCGTCGTGGCCGTAGAGATGCAGCCGCGCAAGGTGGTCGTTAACATCAATCCTTTGTTTAAGAGATCCAATGACGCCAGACTTTCCCATGTCTTGTCTACCGTCACCGCATCGCGATGGTCGCGGATGTCCCGGGATGTCGCGTTGACTTTGAACATAGGTCCGGCGCCCGTGACCTGAAGCGGCAACCCTTCGAAAATATCGCGCAGCCGCTGGCGCAACGCTTCGGCTGTGGCATTTAGCCGGTCATGGCTCTCGGCCGTCATCGCCTCCAGCGTCGTCCGACCGGCGACCATGGTGACCGGATTCCCATTGAATGTGCCGGGATGAGTAACCCGGTCCGGATGGCCGGGCCGTGTGAGATCCATGATCTCGCTGCGCCCGGCAATACCGCCGACCGGGAAGCCGCCACCGATCGATTTACCGAGAACCGTCATATCGGGTACGACCCCGACACGTGCCTGAGCACCCCCATAACCAAGACGGAAGGCGATAACTTCATCGAAGATCAAGACGCTGCCTGCGGCATCGCAGGTTTGCCGGGCGGCCTGCAGGAACGCCGGTTCCGGCAGGACCAAACCAATACGGTTGGCCATGGGTTCGACCAGAACAGCGGCAACCTGATCGCCATTGTCCGCCATCCAGTTGCTTAAGGTATCCGCTGCGTCATAGGGCAACACAACCGTGCGCCCGTTGTTGGCCGTCAAACCAGCCGATTCGGGTACACAGGCAGGCCGATCCGGCGAGCCAAGTCGTTCAGGCGGCGCACTGACCGACCATTGCACATCATCATAAGTCCCGTGATAACTGCCTTCAAACTTGACGATGACATCGCGACCGGTGAACCCGCGGGCCAAACGGATCGCCAACATGACGGCTTCACTTCCCGAATTGGCGAAGCGCACGCGCTCAGCAGACGCCAGCCGTTGGCAGATAGTCGTCGCCAGTTCGGTCTCTCGCCCGGTCATTGTCTGCAGGCTTGTCCCGGCACCGAGCTGCCGCGTCACCGCCTCGACGACCCTGGGATCGGAATGGCCGAGCGGCATGGAGGTGGCGTTGAAGCAAAAGTCGACGATACGCCGACCGTCCGCATCAACCAGTTCAGAACCTGCTGCCGCCGTGACAAAGTTGGGATATGGATGGCGTATCACGGCGTCGCGGGTGTAGCCGCCGGGTAAAACCTTCTTCGCCTCTTCAAACCGTTGAAACGAAACCGGCGTCAAACTTCGATATTCCGTCTCGATGTGCGATTTGCGTTTCTTCAGGCTTGAATAAAAATCGTTAATTCCGTCGCTCATGACTTAGCTATCCCTTGTCCGCCGCGCGATACCAGGATCGTTCCGCTGACCGCAAGGACTACCGCACCGACAAGCCATGTCCACCCCTCCGACATCGGTCCGAAGGAAGCGATGAAAAACGCGATCCCCGCGCAACCAAACATAGCGCGCTCCACGTAGGTCAACTGTCGATTATAGAATCCTTCAACGGCAACGGGCATAAGTGCGAAGCCAAAGCCAAGCACCACCCCGTCGAAGGCGATTTCACTTACCGAATCGGAAAGCAGGCTGCCGTAGGCAAATACGAACGGGATGATGTAAAGCGCCTTGGCGATCAGCACGCACTCCCAGCCCGTTCGCATCGGTGGCGCCTCGGCGATGCGCGCCGCGACGAATGCAGTCATGCAGATTGGCGGCGTAATCGTCGAATCCTGGCTAAACCAGAAGATGATAAGATGCGCCGCCAGAATAGGCAGGCCGAGTTCCCCGAGCGCCGGCGCACCGAGCGCTGCGATCAACACATAGGACGCTGTAACCGGCAAGCCCATGCCAAGAACGTAGGACATCAGGGCAATGAAAATGATGGCGGCCAGCAGCGAGCCGCCGGCCAACGCCAGGATGATCGACGTCACCTTCACCAGCAATCCGGTCACCGTGATCACGCCATAAATGATGGCCGCGCTAGCCGACAGCGCCGACACCGTCAGCGCGACCCGGGTACTGGCCTCCAGCGCAATGACCAGTTTGGCCGGTGTCAGCCGGGTTTCCCGGCGCAACCAGCTGACCGCAATCGTCATCAAGGCACAGGCTGAGCTGGCATAAAACGGCGTGAAGTTCATCAATAGCAATGTGATCAGAACGATAACCGGGAGAAAGATGTGGCCGCCCTTTGTCAGAACGTCGATCAACTTCGGAAGTTCATCGCGTGGCAGGCCGCGCAGGTCTTTTTTACGGGCCTTAATGTCGACATAAAAATATATGGAGGCGAAGTACAGGATCGCCGGTACGACCGAATATTGGATGATGGTTACCAGGGGGACGCCTGTAAAAGCCGCCATGACAAAAATGCCGGCTCCCATCAGCGGCGGCATTAATGCCCCGCCAAGGGACGCAGTAGATTCGATTGCGGCGGCCTCGTAAGGACGAAACCCGGTTTTCTTCATCATGGGAATGGTCATCGCCCCGGTGGTTGCCACGTTACTCACGGTGCTGCCCGACAGCGTCCCCATGAGCGCCGAGGAGATGACGGCCACCTTGGCCGGTCCACCGCGCCGGTGCCCGGCCAACGCCAACGCGAAATCCGTAAACACCCGATCACCGCCGGAAACCCGCAACAACGCGCCGAAGGTCAAAAATGTGAACAGAAAAGTTGCCATGATACCCATGATGAAGTTGAACAACCCATCTGACAGCATATAGGTGTGTTCGATCAGGCGCAGAAAATTGGTCCCTTTGTGGGCCAGCAAACCGGGCCAGATCGGGCCGGTAATGGCGTACAACATGAAGATCAGGTTGAGCACCACGATGGTCATGCCGACGGTCCGCCGGGATGCTTCGAAAACGGCCAGGATCGCAATGACGCCAAAGACAAGGTCCAGGGTTTCGACCGGATCATAATAGGCGTCGCGCAGCTCAAATCGTTCGGCGTGGTAGATCGCCCAGGCGAAGGCCATAAAGGCAAGTAAGGCGAACAAATAGTCAATCGTTGACGGCCCGCGCCCGCGCCAACGGTTCAGTGTCGGATAAAGTAGGAACGTGACCGGAATAACGACGGCCAGGTGCATGGCGCGCGTCGGGATCGGTCCGAAGGTGACGCGAAACGCCATATATAATGTGATGACCGCCAGACCAGCGCAGGCAATGGTGATGAGCATGCCCAGCCAACCGGTTGGTGTTGCCTGCCCCACCGGAAACGCGTTATCGCGTACCGCCTGCAGATCGTCGTTGCGGCCCAATAGGGCGTCAAAATTGGCCACAGGCATTCATCCGTAGTTTAGCGATTGAAGGACAGCATCGCCCTTACGTCGGGCGTTGCCCGTCTCGTCGGGAGACGCTGAATGGATTGCCGGCCCCGGATATTTGCACGGGACCGGCAATTTGGGTACGTCCGATACTACCGGCGCGTGGTTATTTGATCCATCCACGCTCTTTGTAATAGCGTGCGGCACCTTCATGGAGTTCGATACCGAGACCAAATGGCATGTTCTTGGGCTCCCATGTCTTAAAGGAAGAATGGGTGTTGCCCAGTCTGTCTTTATTTTCAGCAATGGTCTTGGTCAAATCATATACGAGATCGGCCGACAGGTCGGTCGTCGCAAAGTATACATACGGCATGCCAACGGTTTCTACCGGTGCCGGCTGATTTGGATAGGAGTTGGCAGGGATCGAGAATTTGATCATTCCCCACTCTTTGACGAGCGAGTCACGAACGCTATCCTCAACACTCAACAAGGTTGACCCCGAACGCCCGGACATCAGTTCGATCACTTTGGCCGCCGGGTCGTTGATAAAGAAGTTTACAAGATCCGCCTGGCGGTTCTGCCAGGCATCGGCCCGGCCGCTCGTATTCAAACGGTCAACCCGTCCACCCCATGTGTCGAAATCCTTGTATGAAATTCCGTAGGTCTTGAACACTTCACCAAGGGAAAACAGTTCGGTCGAACCGACAGGTCCCGTCGCGACGCGCATTTTCGGTTTCGCCGCCTTGATCTGACCGAGAGTGCTGACGCCGTCAACCTCCTGCATGACAATATGCAGCTTGTTCGCGGTCATCCCGGCGATGGCACGTAATTTCGGTGCGGGATTTTTGTACAGTTCATTTCCACCCAGCGTCGCCAGTTTCAGGAACGGGCCATAGGAAACGCCAATATCCGATTCGCCCGAGACGACCCGTTTCGGGTTTCCGACGCCGCCAGCACCAGCGACCACGGAGATCGGGTGCCCATCGTACATCTGGTTGGTCAGTTCGGACATAGCCGAAGCGACAGGGAACCAGCCGCCTGTTGGGCTGCCGGACGTAAACTGGATAAGCGGATGCTTCTTGTTTTGGGCTTGACTTGGCGTCGCGAGGACGGCTGCCAATCCAACCATAATTGCGACAAAGCCCGAAAGGGTTATCAAACGTTTCATTTTCGATTCCTCCACTGTTCATTCTCTGGTTGATATTCAATACACGTTAGACCCGTTTTGCTTCCTTTCCTGTCAACCCGCCGTGTCTGGGAATTTCTTCCAAGACCCTGGAGCCTGACGTCAAAAAGGTTAAGCGGCAGACGCGCCGCACCTCAGGACAACAAGAACTTGGCGTCATAACGATATCTGCTTCATTTTTGTTTTCCCTGCTCCCAATTGCTCTAGGGGCTGTCAAAACGCTTTCATTGTCGGGACGCACCCCCATCGAGACCTCAATACTGCACCACCTATTTGAGAATTTTGAACGGCTTCTCAAAGTCACCTGTGGCCGCAGCCGTCGGCACTCAGTCGACAGTATACCAAAATACTTGGGGTGAGGGAATAATAATTGTATAATGCCTTCTGCCACGGCATTGTGCGGCAAATTATTTGATATGTCCTTTGCGGGTAGAATTGCCAACATGCAGACGGGCTCCCGGCAAACCCTGAAAGGAGGGTACTTATGGCTCCGCCCACCCGAATAGCCCCCCTTGAACGCTCTGTGCTTTCCGATCATGTGTCACAAATCATTATGGATGGCCTCCTAAACGGAAATTTTCAGCCTGGCGACGTGCTGGTCGAAAGTGAACTTGCGGAGTTGCTGGGGGTCAGTCGTTCGCCAATTCGCGAAGCCCTACAGGATTTGCAGAATTCCGGTGTGGTGACCAAATCTCCTGGCCGACGCGCCATGATCCGCAGTTGGACGGCGAAGGACCTCGAGGAATTGTTCTCTGTTCGCGCCTTGCTGGAGGGCCATGCCGCACGACTGGTCGCCGCACGCAAGGGCGATGCCGATCCCAAAGATTTACATTGCATTGTTGCTGAAATGAATGAAGCCGCCGGTGTGGAAGACTACGCGAGGCTGGTGCAGCTTGATCTTGAATTTCATGAAGAACTTTGGCGGCTGGCCGACAACGACATCCTGCGCACGGTTCTTGATGGCTTGAAGCAACAATTCCGGCTGTTTCACACGATGAACTGGAAGTTCCATGGTGGGGCCAATTGTGTATCCAAAAACCACCAGATCTTGATCGACGCTGTGACGGGCGATGACCCCGACGCGGCCGAAAAGGCGATGCGCGCGCACGTGGTTGTCGAAAAGATGATGCCCGATCAGCAAAAACTCATGGATCCCAACAACCATATATCTAAACCCGAATTTTAGCCGGCTGGCGTTGCCCGGTGCCATAGACGGTCCTTCTTAATCGACGGTCTTTCTCGATGATGGGCCCGTTTTGCAGTGTCGATCAGCGGAGCGCGACGGCCGTTCCGTTCGCCGCAAACCGCAAGCAAGCGCAAAAATCACCGAAAAGGTGAAATTTTAAGTTCTCAAACCATTCTGTCGACAGTATACTGCGTAGCCGGCACCCCATTAAACCATGCCGGTCCTGCAAATTTGACCGAACGACGGGCCGGGTCTGCCGGCATCGACGCGGCGAAGTGTTCTTCCGCCGCACGAAAAGACGGAGAAGGAAACAAACAGATGAATAACGGTAAAGTGAATTGGGCTGGAAATTTCCCTGCCGTTGTCTCACCGTTCGACCGGAACGGAGAGATAAACGAAGAGAAGTTCACGAGCAATATTGAGATATTAATCTCAGAAGGCGTCGACGGCGTGGTGGTTTCCGGTTCAAATGGTGAATCCTGGGCCCTCAAACCCGACGAAAGGTTACGTCTGTTCCGCCTGGCCCGCGACGTTGCCGGCCTTGACCTCACGGTGATCGGCGGTACGGGCGGCATCCTTACCTCCGACGTCGCAGCGCTTACCGAGGCCGCGCGAGACACCGGTGTGGACGGCGTCATGATTATGCCGCCCTACTACGCCGGAATCTCTCGGCGTGAAGTTGTCGCCCACTTTCAGATGATTTCCGACGCGGCCAAGATGCCGATCCTGATCTACAACACGAAGGCGACAGGTTTTAATGTTACCGCCGAAATTGCCGAAGAACTGGCCGACATCGAATATGTCGTTGCCATCAAACAAAGCTGTCCCGACTTCGTCCAATTCGAACAGACCATTGCTGCGGTTGGCGAACGCATCAGAGTTTTCACGGGTCATTCGGCGACGCGCGGACTGGCGTCGATGATGGTCGGTGCCGCCGGCTTCGTCAGCAGCCTCGATCCTCACGTCATGGGGCGGGAGGGCATTTCGCTTTATCGGCTGGCACGTGACGGCGATTACGAGGCGGCGCGACGGGTCCAGATGCGAACCCTGGAACTGGCGACCAAGCTCGGCGCGATCGGTACCGGACCGGCGACAATGAAGGCGGCGATGAATATGCTCGGTCGACCGGGCGGTTTTCCCAGGCGACCGGTTCTCGAACTCACGGCAGATGAAAAAGATCAGGTTCGTGCTGTTTTGGATGGTCTTGGTTTAACCCCACAGGCCGAAGCTGCAGCCTGAGATAAATTGTTACGGGAGGATTTGAAAATGAACGATGGAAAAATCGACTGGAAAGGCAGTTTCGTTGCCGTAGTGACGCCCTTTACCGCCGATGGAGCCATCGACGAGGCGCGCTTCGTTGAAAACCTGGAGCTTCTCATCTCAGAGGGTGCCGACGGCTTCGTCATATCGGGCTGCACCGGTGAATCCTGGTCCTTGTCTGGCGAAGACCGGTTACACCTGTTCCGCCTTGCCGCTGAAGTGGTGGCAGGTCGCCTACCGGTAATCGGCGGCACAGGCGGGATCAATACCCAACAGGTGGGAGAACTCTCGCGCGCTGCCATCGAACAGGGTTGCGATGGCGTGCTGGTGCTGCCACCCTACTATGCGGTGATCAATCGGCGCGAAATTTTCGCTCATTTCAAAGCCGTCTCAGCAGCCACACAAGCGCCGATACTACTCTACAATATCCCGAAACGCACCGGCATTAACATGACGCCCGAGCAGCTTGTGGACCTCGCTGAAATCGACTGGATCGTAGCCCTCAAACAAAGTTCTAATGACTTTGTCGAACTCCAACGGACCCTCGATGCGGTCGGTCACCGCATCAACGTTTTTGCCGGACATTCGGCGGAACGTGGCGTCGCCGCTGTACTTATGGGATGTCCCGGATTCGTCAGTAGTATGGAATCCCAGATTATGGGAACAGAAGCCATCTCCATGTATCGTTTGGCCATGGCCGGACAGCTTGAAGAGGCACGCCGCGTGCAAATGCGTACCCTGGCGTTGGACAAGGGCATGCGTGCCGCCGGCACCTTCCCGGCAAACCTGAAAGCGGCGATGAACCTGCTCGGACGCCCGGGCGGTTTTGCGAGGCCACCGCTACTTGATCTCGATCACTCAGAGACCGAAAACGTCCGCGCCGTGCTGCGCGGGTTATCCCTGCTTGGCGACAGGAAAGACGCTGCCTAGGGTCCTGACCCTAAATATTACAAAACAAACAGGCCGGGGAAGTGATGATGCCAACTGAAGAAAGATTGGATCCATGAAAAATATCATTGAAGGTTTTGTGCCTGCGGTCGTGACCCCCTTCGATGCCAACGGTGACATCCTTTGGGAGAACTTTGAAGCGCTTGTGCAATGGCATCTTGCGCAAGGTGCCGACGCCGTTTGTCTGGCGGGCGATAACGGCGAATCCTGGGCCCTGACCCTTGACGACCGGTGCCGGATCGCCGAGACCGCAATCCGAACCGTCGCCGGTCGTGTCCCTGTCCTGATGGGGGCCAGTGCGCCGGGCGCGAAGCAGTCCATCGCCTATGGCGAGATTGCCGCCGAGGCGGGCTGCGATGCCTTAATGGTGGGACCGCAATCCTACGTCGGCAAGGCCAGCACGGCAGAAATTGTTGATCGATTTACAGCCATTCACGCCGCAGTGCCACTGCCCATTGTGGTTTATAACTCACCGCGACGCACCGGCCTCAATCTCAATTCGGCGCTGCTTGGCGCCATTTGCGATGCGGTCCCGGTGATCGGCCTCAAAGAGGCGTCTCGCGATATCTTTCATGTAACGGAAATTCTTCGCGACTTTGCCGGGCGGATCGCCGTGCTCATGGGACCCTGTCCTTTGATCCTTTGGGGTATCGGCATGGGGGCGCGGGGATTTATCGCCAGCGGGCCGGAACTATTCGGTTCCCTGCCATCGCGGCTGGTCAGCCTGGGCCGCGGTGCGCCAGATGCCACATATCGGCAAACCCACAACGACCTTACTCTGATCTACCAGACGCTGATGGGAACGGGCACCTGGCCGTCGGCGTTGAAGTCGGCGCTGAATATGGTCGGTGCACCGGCCGGATTACCGCGCGAACCCGTTCAGGCCCTGGCGGGCGACGATTTGCAAAAATTAACCACCGTAATGCGAAGCCTGGACCTGATGGATGCCGGCACCACGCAGGTGGCATGAAGCACCGCCGCCTGGTGAAGGCGGCGACATAATCCGGTGATCTGAAATATACAGTTGCTATTCAGACTTTCAAAATCCCGGAGAATGCGTCGATAAGCGCATCGACCTCGGTTGGCGTGGTTTCTGTTGAAACACACCCTTGCAGAGATGTGGTGACCATGAAACCGTCGTTAAGCAACGCCAAAGAAGCCAATTGCTCCCATTCCCGATCGACGGTAACGGCGTCGCGGTAATCGTGGATTTGCCGGGACGTGGCATTGACCTTGAACAGGGAACCAGCGCCCGTAACCTGTAACGGCAACCCTTCGCAGGCGTCGCGCAGTCGTTGCCGCACGTCGGCACCAAAAGCGTTAATTCGGGAAAAGACTTCGGGCGTGAGTTCATCGAGTGTCGCGCTTCCCGCCGCAACGGTTATCGGATTGGCGTTAAAGGTACCGGCATGAGCCATTCGGTTGGGGCGCGACGGGTCGCTGATATCAAGCACGGACGCCAAACCGGCGACGCCGCCAACAGGCAATCCGCCGCCAATAACCTTACCGAGGGTTGTCAGGTCGGGCGTCACGCCAAGCGTGCCCTGGGCACCGTTATAGCCCAATCGAAAGGCGATGACCTCATCGAAGATCAGGACCGCACCCCTGTCATTGCAAACCGCACGCGCCGCTTGCAGAAATTTCGTTTCTGGTAACACAAGGCCGATGCGGTTTGCCATTGGCTCAACGATAATTGCCGCGACATCTTTGCCGCGCTCCGCCATCACCTGACGTAGTATCTCCGGATTGTTAAACGGCAGCACCAGAACCCGGCCCTCGCCGCTTGGCAATCCGCCAGTATCGGCAACGGGTGTCGGCCGGTCGGCATCGCCGGCGTGGTCCACCGGCGGTGCCACGGACCAATAGACATCGTCATAGGTGCCATGATAACTGCCCTCGAATTTAATCAACAGATCCCGACCGGTAGCAGCGCGCGCAAGCCGAATTGCGACCATCACCGCCTCGCTGCCGGAGTTTGTGAACCGAACGCGCTCCGCCGATGGCAGGCGCTCACATATCCGCTGCGCGAGTTGCAGTTCGTTTTCGGAAAATGCATAAAAAGCCGACCCCGCCTGGGCCTGGCGGGTCACCGCCTCGACCACCCGCGGATGGGCATGACCGACCGGCAATGACGTGGCATTGAACCAGAAGTCGGTAATTGACCGGTCGTCACAGTCGATCAGTTTTGTCCCATGGCCCCTGCGAATAAACGGCGCGTAAGGATTTCGAATGATCGCATCGCGGGTATAGCCGCCGGGATAAAGTTTTTTAGCCTCGTCAAAAAGCGCTGCCGAATTTGGCGTCAGCACCCGGTAGCGGGATTCGATTTCTGCGGCGCGGGCTTTCAGCGGGGCGTAGAAGTCATTGGCCAAGTCGGGCATTTTTCCAGTTTCCGATCGGGTCATTTCAACAATCCTCCTGATTGGGCTTCAGCGGCCTGAACGTCAGGCTCGCTATTCATGGACCGGGACGGGTCAAAAATTGGCATTTCAGGCTGTTGACCCAGGATGTGCTGGGCCATCAGCATGCCCATCATCGGACTTATGGTGAACCCACCGCGCACACAGCCGATGATGTAGGCGTTGTCGATACCGGGCAAATCGCCAACCAGCGGCATCATATCGGGGACGTGACCCTCGAGACCCATCCAGACTCTGACGATCCGAGCCGCCG
>JAJFII010000065.1 GCA_021775095.1 Rhodospirillales bacterium | reverse complement strand
CACGGGAGCGATCGCCGTAAGGGGATATACATAGGGTCCAGGTGCCTCAAAATCCCAGTCTAAAAGCAAACAAAATCCGTACAAGTCACCGGCAAATCCACCGGACTGGGAACCCAAATTTTGCATCCTATTCGTGGCCTTGACCCGCCCCATTGAACCGACCGCTGCCCTGGCAGGCGTTGCCAAGGATAATCGGTTTTTGGTTGGTACTCAATGGCTGCCGGGTTATTCCTGGCAGCGGCTAATCCGTTCCCTCTGCATAGATTCCAGTTTCCAGGCCAGATGAAGGGAGCTGTGTAATTGTTGTTTAGCGACTTTTAATGCATCAATCGCTTGTTTGCGCGTGCGGATCAGATCCCGCATCGCCTTATAACGGCACCTCGCTCATCTGGTCTAAGGTTTTGGCCACCGGTAATCGCCTGTGAGATTAATGTGCGCTCAGCCTGACGGTGAAATATGTACCAATAGTTCCGGAGGGATGGGTAAACCAGTTGGTCTTTGCCACTTTACCAGGAGCCGTCCGATGAACGATCCTCGGTCCGACACCTGGCTCAAGATCGATCTCATAATATTTGAAAAGAATAAAGATCGGCGGGAGTTACAGAAAGATCATACAAAATTTTCCCACAAACGGATAGCACCATAAGAGCCAGCAGTCCTCGGAGTTGTTCACCCGGCAATTTGGCTCCGGTCTGGGCTCCGGTCTGGGCTCCGATTACCCCGCCGACCAATAATAACAAAGCAAGTGGGATATCCACAGTTTGATTCATCGTTGCTTGAAATATTGTGACATTGGCAGTGACAAAAATAATTTAAAAAAATTGACGTCCCGACAATTATTGCTGTCGGCATCCCAAGCAGGAATACCATGGCCGGAATCATCACAAACCCACCGCCGACACCCATGATTGCACTGAGGACACCGACCAGTATACCTACGATAAAAGGCATTAGGGCGCTAATATAGAGTCTCGATTTCCGAAACCGCATTTTAAATGGCAACCGATGAAGCAAATGATGTTGGTGCAGCTTGGTCCGAGGTAATTTTCCAGCCTCACGGGCTTGAAGGATCGTACGGATACTTTCGACCATCATCAGGACTCCGATGATCCCCAACATAATTACATAGGAAAGCTGTATTATCAGATCGATCTGCCCAAGCGACTGTAGCCATGAAAATAGCCTGACCCCGATGGCTGAACCGAATACCCCGCCGACAAGCAGCACGGTTCCCATTTGGAAATCGACCGACCCTCGACGCCAATGAGCAAGAAACCCGGACACTGAAGATACCGGATAGAACGCCGACCCCAGTGCCGATGCCAAGAACTAAAAAGATGTTTACAGAAATTTCGGCGATAGGGAGATAGATGTACATAACGTTACGTTTGCCCAAATTGGTGGCGTTCGGTGAACTGCATCCCTACGATTCTATGGTCCGCCGAGAGCCAACAGCAACATCTCGCAGGTCGGATTGATTATTTGCTTAGAAGTTCCGATGGACGAGAAGTCACCCTAATAATATTCGCATCTATTGTTGTCCAGCAACAAAGGTTCAATTCAGCAGTGTTGACCTGCAACCTTGGCTAACCTTAACCACGCAGACCGACGGCGATGGGATTACCACATGCCTGAGATTTTACATGAGGGGGGAATTTGAATTTTTGCGGGAACGAAGGCGTCATGGTGTTATGCCAATTATCGCATAATTTATAAATTGGAACCTAAGAATGTGCAAAGTTTTGCCTTTGTTCTAACCCGAATACTCTAAATTATTCGGCGGCTAACATGGATTGTTCTTTGCGGTTCAAGTAATCAGACAACAGTTTGTATGTGTTCTTTGCTTCGCCTTCGGATCGCCAAATATTCAGGTCGATCAATGCTTTGCACACGTCTTTTTTGCCAAGTTTGGCGAGTAGGGCAATAGTGGCGTCGTTTGGGTGGGTTCGTTTGGTTCGCCAGTGGCAAACGTTGCTCGGATTTTGCCCTAGTCGCAGAGCTAATTGCCGGTCGCTTTCAATGCCTTGAACACGCATTGCGGCGTCAATGTAATAATTTAGCGAGTGCATTGGCGGTTCTCGTTTAAATTGTGCGGTTTATCATCCCTGAAAAAATAACCTTTGACAACTTTTCTGATCCTTGTCTGTATTGTGATGTTCCAAACACACAATATGGACGTTTTTCTATATGTAGTGGATTTGAAGGGATTGGGGCTCAACAGCTTCGAAATTAGGGGAACCAACCGCCGAAATATTAATTTTAAAAAATTTATCCACAGGTGCCTGGCGGTTCTTTTGTGGGTAACCGGCCAGGTCGAATCCTTCCCTGTGTTCGACCTGGCCACACAAACGAGGTTTAGAAATGGCTCCAGATAATTTTGCTTTGACATGCGGCCGGGCGACGATAGCAACCTACCCCAAACTGATCAGCGCCAAAAAGGCCGGCGGCCGACTTCCGGGCGGCGAGAAAGTCAACATTCAATCGCTCACGGTAAAAGGCAAGCCAGGCGAGACCGTTTGCATTCTTTGGGAACGCGACAAGCGCACCGGCGGATGGATCAAGGCAAAATTCATCACCATTCCCGAATAACGAAATTTTGGCCGCGCTCTGTCTTCTGGGGAGTTGACAACGTGAGCCTTTAGAGCGGGTCCCCTCAAGGACCGGAGCCAGGGCAAAGACGGGGTTTTACTCGGTCATTTAAAACCCTGGCTCCATGCGACCCCGCTTTAAAACCGAAAAACTCCCCCTGGCGGCGAAGCCGTCAGCAATCAACCCCTTGAGGAGACAACGATTATGGAAGCAAAAATGTTTCAAGACGATGCCGGAATATTTTCAGGTAGTATTAGGTCGATATCTTTTGGCCTGAGTTTTTGGCTGGAAGAAAATCAGGAAGAAAAGCCGGCCAACGTAGCCGACAACAAATGGCACTCCCACAACATTTTCACGAAGGGTTTTGATGATAAGCCCGTATCGATTGGCCGGGCGTTCAAACGAACCTGGCAAAATGCTGACGGCTCGGGATGGAAAATCGGGCTTTTCCTCGACAATCCAGAATTACCGGCGGCCGTCAGAAACCTGACAGCCTGGCCGAACGATGACGGCACAGAATTTAGGGTCTCACTTTGACCGGTAAACCAAAATTAAAAGGAGAGGTCCGGCATATGCCAGACCTCTACCGCGTCACCTACATGCGTGACAGCGCCGCCGAGGCCAGCAGTGAATTTCATGATCGTTTGAGCGCCTGGCGTCGTTATGCCGAGCTGTTTCCTGATCCAGAAATCTGGGGCCTTATCATTGAACCATGCAGCCAGGAAACTCGCGACAAGATCGAGGCGGCCGAGGCCGCGACCATTGCCCGCCAGGTTGTCGAGTTTCGCGGCCGTGGCCAGGTCGAACACCAGGCCGAGATTAAGCGATTGAGGGCCTACGCCATCGAACAGTTTATGGCCAAGTTCAACCGGCCGGTTGTCGGCAAACGCAAACAGCCGAGGGACGGGGCAGGCGCATGAGACCTAAAGCACTTGATTTGTTTTGCGGTGCGGGCGGCGCGGCCAAAGGCTTATATCGCGCAGGCTTTGACGTTTACGGCGTTGATATTCAGTACCAGCGAAATTACCCCTATTGGTTTTTAACCGCGAATGCCCTGGCCGTTGACCTTTCAGGCTTCGATCTGATTTGGGCATCGCCGCCCTGCCAAAAATTTTCCAGTATCACGCCGGTCCTCTCACGAGAGGATCACGTAAATTTAATTCCTGAGACGCGCGAACGTCTGAAAGCATCGGGAGCGTTAACGGTCATCGAAAACGTACCGGCCGCGCCAATCCGTGCAGATCTGGTTTTAACAGGTCGCATGTTTGATCTGGCGTTAATCCGCCGTCGTCATTTTGAATTGAATTTCGGCGCCGTAGCGCCCGGTAAAATATTGAGCGGTTACGGGCTTCTAAAATCTGGAGTTGTCGAAGGCGTTTATGGATCCGGGCGCGGTAGAAACGTCATCCCGCGATGGTCAAAGGCAATGGGCATAGATTGGATGTCCCGTAGAGAGTTGGGACAGGCCATCCCGCCTGCCTATTCCCAATGGATTGGAAAGCAGGCAATGAAATTCCTAAACCCGGGCGTCCAAGCGGTAAATTTACCACCGCCACACCTGGCAGCTAGGGTTTTCCCAGGGCTTTAGGTGGAAAATTTTCCAATGACAACCAGGTCAATCATCGATGGCACTAACGGTAACTTTAAAACTCCGGATGTCATTGCGGAAAA
>JAJFII010000064.1 GCA_021775095.1 Rhodospirillales bacterium | reverse complement strand
ACCATGTCGCCCTATCAACACGGCGAAGTTTTTGTCACTGACGATGGTGCGGAAACGGATTTGGACCTGGGTCACTACGAACGTTTTTCCGGCGTTTCAGCGCGCCAATCCGACAATGTGACGACCGGGCGGATCTATTCCAACGTCATCGCAAAGGAACGCCGTGGTGATTATCTGGGTGCGACCATCCAGGTGATACCGCATATAACCGATGCGATTAAGGAATTCGTCGTCAATGATCTGACGGATGAAGATTTTGTGTTGTGCGAAATTGGCGGTACCGTCGGTGATATCGAAGGATTGCCGTTTCTCGAAGCCATACGTCAACTGGGTAATGAACTTGGCCGTGATCGGACCATGTATATTCATTTAACCCTTCTGCCCTATATTTCGACGGCCGGCGAACTCAAAACCAAACCGACCCAACATTCCGTCAAGGAAATGTTGAACGTCGGCATTCAACCGGACATATTGTTGTGCCGGGCTGACAGGGAAATTCCCGAAGGCGAACGCCGAAAAATAGCCCTGTTTTGCAACGTCAGGCAAGAAGCTGTTATTCAGGCCCTGGACGTTGACAGCATTTACCGGGTACCGATCAGTTATTCGGAACAGGGGCTTGATGATGAAGTCTGCCGTCATTTTCGACTGGATGCGCCGCCCCCGGACCTGACCCGTTGGCAACAAATTACCGAACGGGCGACAAAACCGGAAGGCGAAGTAACGATTGCGGTTGTTGGCAAATATACGGGCCTGTTGGATGCCTATAAATCCCTGGCTGAAGCCCTTGCCCATGGCGGGATCGCCAATAATGTTAAGGTAAATCTGAATTGGATAGATTCCGAAATCTTTGAAGGCGACAACACCATGCATGAGCTTGAAGGCGTGCATGGCATCTTGGTTCCGGGTGGGTTCGGTGAACGGGGTGTCGAGGGGAAAATTGCCGCCGCCAAGTTCGCGCGCGAACACAAGGTCCCGTATTTTGGTATTTGCCTCGGGATGCAGATGGCGGTTGTTGAATCGGCTCGCAATGTTGCCGGAATCAAGGGTGCGGGATCAACCGAGTTTGGCCCCTGCGCAGAACCAGTTGTCGGTTTAATCACCGAATGGGAACGCGATGGCACAATTGAAAAACGATCAACAGAAAGCGATTTGGGGGGAACAATGCGGTTGGGTGCCTATGCAGCCAACCTGGCATCAAACAGTTTGATAAAACGGGTTTACGACGCAGACTCCATTTCCGAGCGCCATCGCCATCGGTACGAAGTCAACCTAAAATATGAAGATGTGTTGGCGAAGGACGGCATGGTTTTTTCAGCCAAATCACCGGACGGCGTATTGCCTGAAATCATTGAAATACCGGATCATCCCTGGTTTATTGGTGTGCAGTTCCACCCGGAACTCAAGTCCAGACCCTTTGATCCGCACCCATTGTTTACGTCGTTTGTTAACGCCGCAGTCCATCAATCACGACTGGTTTAAATATGCCTGAGATAAAACATGTAAATGTCGCCGGTCTGACCATTGGGAACGATTTGCCGTTAACCATCCTGGCTGGGCCCTGTGCCATGGAATCACAAACCCATGCCATGGACATGGCAGGTGCCTTAAAAGAAATGGCCGATGAACTGGGGTTTGGACTGGTCTACAAATCGTCCTACGACAAAGCCAATCGAACAAGTTTGTCGAGCCCGCGGGGAATTGGTCTTGAAGGCGCGTTGAAAGTCTTTGAAAAAATCAAAAAGGAAATCGGTTGTGCGGTTTTAACCGACGTTCATGAGGCGGCGCATTGTGCGCAAGCCGCGACTGTCGTTGATGTTCTGCAAATTCCGGCATTTCTGTGCCGTCAGACGGATTTGTTGGTCGCCGCCGGTAAGTCCGGGGCCGCAATAAATATTAAAAAAGGACAGTTTCTGGCACCGTGGGATATGGCTAATGTTGTATCCAAGGTCGAAGAAACGGGAAACAGTCAGGTCATGGTTTGTGAGCGCGGCGTGAGTTTTGGTTATAACACGCTGGTTAGCGATATGCGGGCCCTGCCCATACTGGCGCAAACCGGCTGCCCGGTGGTTTTTGATGCGACCCATTCCGTCCAACAACCCGGAGGTCAGGGAACGACCTCTGGCGGCCAGCGCCAGTTTGCACCCGTACTGGCCCGGGCCGCCGTATCGGTTGGCGTTGCCGCGGTGTTTATGGAAACCCACCAGGACCCGGACCGCGCGCCATCCGACGGCCCCAATATGATCCGACTGGACCAAATCAAATCGGTTATAGAGACCTTAATGGCCTTTGATGCCGTCGCGAAATCCCGGCCCGTCGACATTACCTGATTATGCGGGTGCTCTTTTTGAACCCGATCCGTATGATCTTCCAGTACGGCTTTCTTTCATTGCCGAAGTTGAACAGATGACAAATGGGTTTGGAGCGGCCTTTTGCGACGGTTGCCGGAAGCCCCGCGACCCGAAGGGCGCGCCTCGCCAACACGGGACAACTCAATTTAATAACTTAGGGAATGTGAAATGAAATATAATTTTTTAGGACAAACCGGTGTTGAAGTTTCTGAATTGTGTTTCGGAACCATGTCATTTGGCGGTGACGCGGACGCATCCGAATCGGCTAACCTGTACCGCGCCTGTCGAGACCGCGGCATCAACTTTTTTGACTGTGCCAATGCCTACAGTGCCGGTAAGGCCGAGGAAATCCTGGGCGGGCTGATGAAGGACCATCGGGACGAACTGGTGATCACAACCAAATGTTATAACCCGACAGCGCCCTATCGAAATTCCGGCGGCAGTAATCGACGGCATATTGTAAAAGCGGTTGAAGACAGTTTAATGCGTTTGCGAACCGATCGGATCGACGTGCAATTTATGCACCAATGGGACGAAAATACGCCACTTGAAGAAACCCTTCGCGCCCTGGAAATGTTGGTACAAAGCGGCAAGGTTCTCTATCTCGGTGCCAGCAATTATGCGGCCTGGCAGATTGCCAAAGGGCTTGGCATATCCGAGCGTCAGGGATGGGCGCGGTTTGATGTCCTGCAACCCATGTACTCCCTGGTAAAACGGCAGGTCGAGACTGAAATTTTGCCATTGGCCAAGGCTGAAAAATTGGCGGTCATTACCTATAGCCCGGTCGGCGGCGGTTTACTGAGCGGCAAGTATGGGCCAAACACCCGGCCCAACGATGGCCGTATCGTATCCAATACCATGTATGCCAAGCGTTACCAGGATGACTTGGTATTTGAAGCGGCCGGTGCTTTTACGGAGTTTGCGAGAAATCTCGGCGTTCATCCGGTGAGTTTGGCCGTAGCCTGGGTGGGCGGGCATCGCGATGTTACCAGTCCGATCATTGGCGCGCGAAATGTCGAACAACTGGAACCATCTCTGGCGTCAGTGGATATCGAGATGACAGCCGAATTGCGGCACCAAATATCCGCCCTGACCCCAACGCCGCCGCCGGCAACGGATCGCTCCGAATCCCTGGTCGAATAGGGCAGGCTATCGCCAACACAAAAAGTTATTGATCGAAAAGTAACGGCGAAATCTATGGGATAAGTCCGTTCTGTTAGTCCCGCCGGGGAGAAGGCCTCACCGCAAGGAGGGGCCGCCGAATAACCCGCTCGTCTAATTTGGGCGCGGCGCACAGGTATTTTGTAGTGCCGACGCCGCCGGCAAATCGATGTAAAAAGTGGAACCGGATCCCACGGTTGACATGCAGCCGATGGATCCACCCATCCCCTCAATCAGAGCCTTACTAATCGGCAAACCGAGTCCGGTTCCGTTTTTATGCCTGCCGTCAGTGGAATCGACCTGTGTAAATCGTTCGAAAATTCTTTCTTGCTCGGCAAATGGAATGCCGACTCCCTGGTCCATGACATTGATTCGAACCTGTTCGCCTGCCTGCACGAGGGTAACGGTAACCGCACTGTCAGCCTGTGAAAATTTGACAGCATTGGAAATCAAATTGCGCATGACTTGTTCAAACCGATGGCGGTCAACCTTGGCCCAAAGGCTGACTTCAGACATCTCATAATTAATCTGCGTCCCGTGCGACTGGGTGTAACCGTCGATCGATTGGACCAGGTCGCCGATTAACAAGGCGACATTTTGAGGTGAAGGCGAAAAGACCATGTTGCCGGAAAGTATTTTCTCAAAATCCAGGAGGTCATTTATCAGTATCAACAGTGTATCGCTGTTGCGCAGGGCCATTTCCAATAAAGTCTGGCCGTCCTCGGACAACTGGTGGGCCATGGTTCCCATCAATAATCCCAAAGATCCTTTGATCGATGTAAGAGGCGTACGCAGTTCGTGACTGACGGTTGCCAGGAATTCCGATTTGGCCCGGTTGGCAACTTCGGCCTGGTCCTTGGCCTGTTGCAATTCATCCAAAGTCCTTTTTATCCCGGTAATATTCGTCATCAGCAACAGACGGGCACCACCGGGAAGTGCCTTCTCTATACCGCGCAAACATTGCCCATCCTTTCGGGTGACAAAATAGGGTTCTTTTGGGTTGAGGTGGTTTTCCATACGTTCGGCAACCCAATCCGCCTCGCGGCCAACGGCTTCCAGGACTGATCCGGTCACAGCAATATCGCGCAAGTGAGTTTCGAAGGTTCTGCCAATGTCGATAGGGGCACCATAAAGGGTGGCTTCGTCGCGAAAGGATTTGTTCGTAAATATGAACCGATCATCGGCATCAAAAAATGCCACCGGTTCGGGTATCGCCTCAATAGCAGCCGACAGTTCCACCAGTTTTTGGTGGGAACGTTGGCGTTCGTCAATATTATAATACCAGGCAATTTTCTGATTTTCGTGGTCCGGGTCGATATAAACGGAAACCAGAG
This sequence comes from Rhodospirillales bacterium, assembly GCA_021775095.1. Lineage (GTDB taxonomy): Bacteria > Pseudomonadota > Alphaproteobacteria > Rhodospirillales > Casp-alpha2 > JABMNT01. Next base: position 68,419 of record JAJFII010000064.1, on the reverse strand, counting down.
CCCAGAATGTCGTGCCGTCATTTCGTTTCATCAGGGTTTCGATATCGTTGGCAAAACCGTTTGTATTCAACGTCGAAAGGATTTTGTTCCGGTCCTCAATGTCGACAAAAAAATCTTGCGACATGCGTCCTTCCGTTTCCGACCGTGTTAACCCGTAACCGCAGGCGGCCTGTTCGTTTACATATAGAAAACGACCGTCCTGATCGACAATCATCGCTGCAATGGGGCTGGAATTCATAATCCGACGTAATCGCGCGGCGCTCTCCCTAACTACGATTTCCGTTTGTTTAATGGCTGTAATATCGGATGACACAATAATGCGGCCACCATTTTGCAACCGCTTCTCGTCAACCTGCATCCATCCCTGATCACCACGATCAATGATCAAAATGCCGTCCGGGTCCTGATGTCGTGCTAATCGCTCTGCGATCCATTTTTCTTCCCGGCCCATCGCTTCAGATACCTGACCCGCCGCAACGAGACTTCTGAGGTAATCCTCAAATCGGACGCCCAGGCCCGCCTGCTTGCCGACGATCTGGTTTTGTTTTTCAAACGTTCTGTTGGCAAACACCCTTTTATCCGCAGAATCATATATGGTGACGGCAGCAGAGAGTTCGTTGATGGCATCAGATAAAAAATCAGTAGCCATCTCCGTTGCCGCCAGATCAATGAAAGTAAGATCGGGTCTGACCTGGCCAAAAAGCATTAACCGTGTCGATTTTCCGTCCTTTCTGATTGCCGTAACAATGGAAGGGCTGTCGGGTTTGCTGTTAAGTTGGGCGATAATGTCTGGCCAGGTTAGGGATCTCACCTGAGGCGAAGTAAAACAAAAGGATCCGACCAAATCTGCAGGCACTTGATACCCAAGTATCTGGGTGATCTTCCGGTTCGCCAGGAGAATTTGACCATCCGTCCGTCGCACCCGTATCATGCCAATTGCTGCATGGGCAAACAGATCTTCGAAATCTGTTTTGGTTTCGGGTTTGGTGGAATTCGGCAATTGAAGGGTCCCTCATATAAACTGCATTTTATTGTACTAATATAATAACCTCAGAAAAGCGCTGATATATTTCGTAAAATCAATTTTTTAGGCAAGCCTGATTATTGCCGGTCTTGGGCTTGCGTGATATTCGGCAAAACGCTATGAGTTCCCGAAATCTCGTATCAACCGATCACAGGAGCTCCTTTCATGACGGCTATAATTGATATATTTGCCCGCGAAATTCTAGATAGCAGAGGCAATCCAACGGTTGAAGTAGATGTCACGTTGGAGACAGGTGTTGTCGGACGTGCAGCCGTTCCGTCCGGTGCTTCGACGGGGGAGCACGAAGCCGTTGAACTGCGTGATGGTGATACGGGGCGGTACAGCGGAAAAGGTGTGGAGCAGGCCTGCGAGTCCGTCAACGGTGAAATTTATGATGCCTTGTCCGGAATGGAAGCGGACGCGCAAATGCAAATTGATCAAATCATGATTGATTTGGATGGGACGGCGAACAAAAGCCGTCTGGGGGCAAACGCCATCTTGGGTGTAAGCCTGGCGACGGCGAAGGCGGCTGCGCAAGACAATGGTTTGCCGCTCTACCGTTATATTGGTGGCGCGTTTGCCCATACCTTACCAGTGCCAATGATGAATATCATCAACGGTGGTGAACATGCGGACAATCCCATTGATATTCAGGAATTCATGATCATGCCGGTAGGCGCGGCGTCACTTGCCGATGCCGTGCGAATGGGCTCAGAAATTTTTCATGCCCTGAAAAGCGCGCTCAAGTACGCCGGACATAACACCAACGTTGGTGATGAGGGAGGATTTGCACCCGGTTTGAACAGCGCTGACGAAGCTTTGGGATTCATTATGAAAGCCACGGAAACAGCCGGTTATAACCCGGGTGATGATATCATGTTGGCGCTCGATTGTGCGTCGAGTGAATATTTCAAGGATGGAAAGTATCAATTGGTTGGGGAAGGTAAGTCTCTTGATGCGGAAGGCAACGTAAAATATCTGGCCGATTTGGCAGCGCGCTTCCCTATCATTTCCATTGAAGATGGTATGGATGAGAACGACTGGGACGGCTGGAAAGCCCTTACCGAGACGATTGGTGATCGGGTTCAACTGGTAGGCGACGACCTATTTGTTACCAATCCCGTTCGCCTGGCGCAGGGGATTTCCCAAGGCATTGCAAATTCGATCCTGATTAAGGTTAATCAGATTGGTACCCTGACGGAAACACTTGAAGCTGTAGAGATGGCCCACAAGGCGTCCTACTCGTCGGTAATTTCCCACCGTTCCGGCGAGACCGAAGATTCAACGATTGCCGACATTGCCGTGGCAACCAACGCTGGACAAATAAAAACCGGATCCCTGTCCCGATCAGATCGTTTGGCTAAGTACAACCAGTTGATCCGCATTGAACAGGATTTGGGGCCATCCGCCCAATATGCGGGGCGCCGTATTTTGAAGACGTAAACCGTTCCCGACTGAAAAATATACGAGCCGGGCCCTGTGCCCGGCTTTTCTTTTGCCCATTGGTGCTGCGCTAACTGCTTATTAACATTTACGGAACATTATGTCCGTGGGTTGGGACTGTGGAAATATGTTGGGGAACGAAGGTTCGCGGTCCAAATGAGTTTTTTAAAGGAATTGCGTCTTCGTGCACGCCATGTTGTTGGCCCGGTAATCGGCATCTCTGCGGTGACCTATTTCGGCTATCACGTGGTGCATGGCGACCGGGGATTGATGGCTTGGTGGCAGCTTAGTCAGCGTATTGAAATTGCACATGTATCTCTTCAGGAGATTACCTATCAACGTACTGCGTTGGAACGACGGGTGCGTCTTTTGCACCCGGACAGTCTTGATCTGGACATGCTCGAGGAACGGGCACGGATCATGCTCAATTACGGCCATATCAACGATATTGTTGCTCTCGACGAGAAAAGGAGAAAGTAATGGCGAGTCTTGCGGAAAATCTAAAACCACCCTTCTACGCGGCGATTATAAACAATGGGGATCGTCAACACGTATCCAATGATGAGATGACGCCGATGGATGAGATGGTGTCTATTGCCCCCGGTCAACCTGGCTTTCTCGGCCTGGAAACAACATCCGATAAAAACGGCAAGTGGGTGACCATTTCCTATTGGCAGGACCTGAGCGCTGAACAAGCCTGGGAACATCGTGGCGATAATGAAATTCGCAAACGTTTTGATGGCCATGCGCTTAGCGACACCTGCGCCATTCGAGTCTCGAAAATTGAGCATAAGATTGGTAAGGATACGTCTTTGCGGGCAGACAAACGGGAGATCCCGGTTCGTCACGAGACCGTCTCTATTGCGGCGTTTTTACTGACGGTTTTTCCGGCCCTGTCTGGTTTGCTGCGTCATGAAGCCGTTCAATAACCTGGTCAGTCCCCCTTTTTATATGATCCTTTATGCAACAGCGCACGAAGGTCTGGATGCGGGGCTTTACTCGGAAGCGATCTCGACTTTGGTTTCAGCAGCGACCCTGAAATCGTCATTTTTGGGGTTTACGTCAGATTTTGACTCCTACGAAAGGCCAATCCGGGTTGCCTATTGGGCGACCCATGACGCCATGTGGGACTGGCTCGAAACGACCAGGGATTTATTACCACACCGAATTCAACTGGATGATTGCCTTGGTCCCTACGGCTGTTTGTGGCCCTGGTTAAACCGTCTAGACGAAACGGATGTCGTACAGAAGATCCGGGCCGCTTAAGGACAGTATTGGTTGATGACGGCAGTTGCCAAGGCGGCGACGCAGCTATAATTTTGCCGCTCTGGCCGACAGGAGCAGGTGCTGGTTTGCTTGACTTTTTTGCTGCGGCCAAAGCAATTTTTGCTTCTTCCCGAAGGCAACAGCAAAACGGCGGCAGCACGATAAAACCGGTAATTTTTGCCACTATCCCATGATGGTTAACGACTCTTTTGACTATTGATGTAAAATAGTATTGCGAATCAAGCAGTTGCATGTCGTGGTTTTTGGCATCAAACTTGCTGGTAGGTGAAGTATGTTGAAACTCAAAAGATCGATATACAACTATGACCCATATGCATCGACTTTTCATTGTACCGATAATCCTTTTCTTTGCTTTTGCCGATTGCAACGCCTACGCGGCACAGGAAATTGGCACGGCCAGCAAGGTTGTGCGCGATGTTTTCCGTAAAACCCTGGACAAAAAGCTAAACCAGGGGGACGGTTTGGTTTTTAATGAGGTTGTTGTCACCGGCATAAAAAGTGCCGTCGATATTTCTCTTAATGATGAATCAACTTTGATTCTGGGAGAGACCTCGGAAATGATCCTCGACAATTTGGTTTATCGACCAAATAAAGGCGTCGTTGAAGGCCAGATGGAATTGATACACGGCCTCTTCCGGTTCGCCTCGGCGGACGTGAAAATGGATATGGTAATCACCACGCCAACGGCAACAATCGGTATCCGAGGAACCAAATTCGACGTTCTTGCAGATCAAGACACCATGGAAGTCGCTGTCCTGGAGGGGGCAATTGAAGTCGATTCCGCAGCGGGAACTCAACGGGTTACGGCTGGCGAGGTTTATTCGGTATCAAGTGACGGAATATCAAGTCTCGGCACCCAGCCTTCTGCTGCGCTGGAAAAAGCGGTTACCACGGTGATGGCTGCATTGGCAACCGAGGGCAAAAGTCCCTCCAACAGTCCGCAGTCAACGCAGCAAGCATCTGTTAATCCATCCGCTTCACCCGCGCGGGCAGAGACGGACAAAGAAAACACGATCTATATGGACGTGCCGGCGGGTCGGGTTGAGATTAAAATGCTTCCCGACCTGGCACCCAATCACGTGAAGCGCATAAAACAGCTGGCCCGGGATGGCTTCTACGATAACCTGACGTTTCATTTTGTCCGCCAGAATTATGTGGCAGAAACCGGTGACCCGACGGGGACAGGGGTTGGTGGTTCCGGCGTAACGCTTGATGCTGAATTTTCAGATACTCCCATTGAGCGCGGCATTGTTGGTATGAGTCGTAAATTGAATGATCCCAACAGTGGTGACAGTATTTTCTTTATCGCGCTTGGTCGGGCCAACGCGCTGGATGGCAAATATACGGTCTGGGGAAAAGTCGTCAGTGGCATGGCGTATCTCGATCAACTGGCAACAGGAAAACCGCCGAAGACGCCGGATTTTATTAGGTCTTTACGGGTTGCTGTCGACATCAATCCGTAAAACCACGGTGCGGTTTGGCCGAGGTTACTTTTTTCCAATGAGCAGTGACAATAACCCGTCGGAGAGCATCGAGGCACACGGCTGCGGGGGCTGGATTTACAATATTTTACAAACTGGCTGGCCTTTTGTGCTTCGCACTCAAATGGCCAGCGGCTGCGCCGCCGCCATAGGGATGCGCGACACCCGGCACCTGTCCCTATGACATATTTAATCCACTCAGTTGAAATTCTCAACAATACCGTTTGCCGGAGCCCTTTGGATATTCTAGAAAATCAGGCCAAAAATGTACATTGATGAGCTAATTAACAAAAAATAAGTTAATATTTTCATAAAAATGACGATTATTGTGTTGCCGACCGATGTAAGGAGTTGAATAGCAATCACGGGTCGATTAACGTCCCTAACAGGCAGCATGAATTGCCTGGATTAGATGGGAGAGGGATAGCCTATGGCACGCGCAACCAAATCTGCCGCAAAAAAACCGGCCGCCAAATCAAAAAAATCTGCGAGTAAAAAAAGCAATGACGCATCGCCTGAGGAACTGATTGAGTTTTATCGAAAAATGTTACTCATTCGCCGGTTCGAGGAGAAGGCCGGTCAACTTTATGGAATGGGTTTGATCGGCGGGTTCTGCCATCTTTACATTGGACAGGAAGCCGTTGTTGTCGGCATGAAAGCCGCCTCTAAGGCGCACGATACAGTCATCACCAGTTACCGCGATCATGGTCATATGATCGCCTACGATATGGACCCAAAGGGAGTCATGGCTGAATTGACCGGACGTCGCGGCGGTTATTCAAAGGGTAAGGGCGGCTCCATGCACATGTTCAGCCGTGAAAAGAATTTCTTTGGTGGTCATGGTATCGTCGGGGCGCAGATGCCGTTGGGTACGGGGCTTGCCTTCGCCCATAAATATAAGAACGACGGCGGTGTAAATCACGCCTACTGTGGTGACGGCGCCATCAACCAGGGCCAGATCTATGAAGCCTTTAATATGGCCTCCTTGTGGAAGCTGCCGGTTGTCTATGTCATTGAAAATAATAAATATGGCATGGGTACGTCCATTGAACGGGCGTCGGCGGTTACCGATTTATATAAACGCGGTGACTCATTTGGTATTCCGGGAAAACAGGTCAATGGGATGGATGTTGTCGAAGTCCGGGCCGCTGCCGAGGAAGCCAATGACTGGTGCCGGTCGGGAAAGGGCCCCTTTATCCTCGAAATGAAAACCTACAGATATCGGGGGCATTCAATGTCTGATCCGGCCAAATACCGCTCGAAGGAAGAAGTTGCCAAGGTGCGCAAGGAAACCGACCCCATTGATATGCTGCGCGACAGAATTTTCTCAGAAAAAATTTCCGATGAAGCCGCTTTGAAGGAAATTGATAAGCAAGTGAAAGTCGTTGTTACGGCGGCTGCGGAATTTGCTCAGCAAAGCCAGGAACCGGACCCATCTGAATTGTTCACGGATGTTTACGCGACTGCATAACTTGATTTTGATTAATTTTACCCGAAAGGGAAAGAGGTAGATACATGTCCATCCAAGTCCTGATGCCGGCGCTTTCGCCGACCATGACAGAAGGCACCATCGCAAAGTGGCTCAAACAAGTGGGTGACCCCATTGAAAGCGGTGATGTGATCTGTGAAATCGAAACCGATAAAGCGACAATGGAAGTTGAAGCCGTAGACGAAGGGGTGCTCGGGAAGATCCTGGTTGAAGAAGGAACCGAAGGCGTTCTGGTTAATCAGCCAATTGCCGTGATTCTTGAGGAAGGCGAAGATGCCAGCGCTGCCGACGCTGTCAGTGCGGCCCCCGTACCGGCGCGTGAAGCGCCTGTAGAGCCGACGGCGGTCTCATCTCCTGAGGTGTCGTCGGCACCCACGCAACCGGCTGAGGCACCGGATCCAGAATATACCGGTGCCCGGGTCAATCAGACCATACGTGAGGCCCTTCGTGATGCCATGGCTGAAGAAATGCGGACGGACGAGCGGGTTTTCCTGATGGGCGAAGAAGTGGCTCAATATCAGGGCGCTTACAAGGTATCGCAAGGTTTATTGGACGAATTTGGCGACAAACGGGTGATCGACACGCCGATTACCGAACACGGTTTTGCCGGCTTAGGCGTAGGTGCCGCATTCGGTGGTTTGAAACCGATTGTCGAATTTATGACCTTTAATTTTGCCGTCCAGGCCCTCGATCAAATTATTAATTCAGCGGCCAAGACGCGCTACATGTCGGGTGGACAGATGAGTGCACCCATGGTTTTCCGCGGGCCCAATGGTGCGGCGGCCCGTGTTGGCGCCCAGCATTCACAATGTTATGCGGCCTGGTATGCCCATGTCCCCGGATTAAAAGTCGTGGCCCCGTGGTCAGGGGAGGATGCCAAGGGGCTGCTCAAGGCGGCTATTCGTGACGAGAATCCGGTCGTCGTCCTGGAAAATGAGATGCTTTACGGTCAGAGCTTTGATGTGCCCTCTGATCCGGATTTTGTCGTACCTATCGGCAAAGCAAAAATCGAACGTGCGGGCATCGATGTAACCATTACCGCCTATTCAATTTCCGTTGGTTTGGCCCTGCAGGCGGCCGAGCAACTGGCGAAAGAGGGGATTGAAGCGGAAGTGATAAATTTACGCTCCGTCCGACCGCTCGATACGGCGACCATCGTGTCGTCTGTGCAAAAAACCAATCGTCTGGTAAACGTCGAAGAAAGCTGGCCAACCTGTGGGATCGGGGCGGAAATTTCGGCCCGTATCATGGAAGAAGCCTTTGATTATCTCGATGCACCGGTGAAACGGGTTTCTTGCGAAGATGTTCCGATGCCCTATGCGGCAAATCTCGAGGCCCTCGCATTACCGAAACCGCCACAAATTGTTGAGGCGGTAAAAGCCGTCTGTTATCGCTAGGGAAGGGGAGACAAAACATGCCAATTCAAATCCTCATGCCCGCATTGTCGCCGACAATGACTGAGGGCGGTCTTGCAAAATGGTTAAAACAGGAAGGCGACGTCGTCGACAGTGGAGATGTGCTTTGCGAAATTGAAACCGATAAGGCAACAATGGAAGTTGAGGCCGTGGACGAGGGCGTTCTAGGTAAAATTCTGATTGCTGAAGGCACCGACGGTGTGGCCGTCAATACACCGATCGCAATACTGCTCGAAGAGGGCGAAAGCGCTGGCGATATTGTTGCCGAAGCGCAGGCAGAAGCAGTGTCCGCGCCGCCTGCCGAGGCGGTATCGGTGGCACCTCCGACGGTTACAGCCGCCGTGCCATCGCCGACGGTTACAGCCGCCGTGCCATCGCCGACACCCGCGCCCGGTGAGCGAATTTTTGCAAGCCCGTTGGCCAAACGATTGGCGCAGCAAAATGGATTGGAATTGGCACAGATCGCGGGCAGCGGGCCGCGCGGTCGAATTGTCAAAATTGACGTCGAGGCCACCATCGCTGCTGGTCCGGCGTCACCAACGGTAATGGCTGCACCGACACCGGCTTCTGCGGCGCCGACAACCACCGTGGTGCCGCCGGCTCCGACCACATCGGCAGATCCAATATTCGCGCTCATGCCAGAGTTTGATGCAACCCCCCATACGGGAATGCGTAAGGCGATCGCGAAACGACTTACGGAATCCGCTCGTGATATACCGCATTTTAACATCTCCAGTGATATCGAATTGGACAATCTTCTGGCTTTGCGAAAGGACCTGAATGAGCGCGAAGGGGCCGACTATAAACTTTCGGTTAACGATTTTATTGTTAAAGCCGTCGCCCTTAGTCTTAAACGTAACCCAGACTGTAATGCGGCCTTTACCGATGCCGCAGTGCTGAAATTCCAACGGGTTGATATATCCATCGCCGTTGCCATTGAAGGTGGATTGATTACGCCGATTGTGAAGGATGCCGGCGGCAAAGGCCTCGCCACCATCTCCCATGAAATTAAAGCTCTGGCGGGTAAGGCCAGGGACGGGAAATTGCAGCCTGAGGAGTATCAGGGCGGGACTTTTACAATTTCAAACTTAGGTATGTTTGGGGTTAAATCCTTTAATTCGATCATTAATCCGCCGCAGGGCGGAATAATATCGGTCGGGGCCGGCGAACAACGGGCCGTCGTGAAGGACGGGGCGTTGGCGATCGCCACGGTGATGTCAATAACTCTCGCCGTCGATCACAGATGCATTGACGGGGCACCGGCGGCGGCCATGATGAAAGACCTAAAGGCGATCCTCGAAGACCCCATTCAATTGATGTTATGAAGCGGGAACGACACTTATGGTATGGGTTAATCTAACGGCGATTATCAACCATGGCGACAGGTGCCGTTGCCCGGTTCCTGAGTCGCCCATCGCTGAATCCGATACCTGTGAACCCACCCCCAAAATTTTCCCACGGATATAAAAAATGGCTGAAACAAATTTTGATGTAGTGATAATTGGTGCCGGCCCCGGTGGTTATGTGACGGCCATTCGGGCGGCCCAATTGGGGATGAAAACCTGCGTTGTTGAAAAACAACATGTCGGGGGCATCTGCCTGAACTGGGGATGCATTCCGACCAAAGCGCTGCTGCGTTCGGCCGAGATATATAATTATATGAAACACGCCGGCGACTATGGTCTGTCCAATTCGAATATCGGATTTGACCTGCAAAAGGTCGTGGATCGGTCCCGGGGTGTTGCCAAACAATTGAGTGGCGGGGTCAGCCATCTGCTTAAAAAGAACAAAGTAACTGTCGTCGATGGTGACGCCAAACTGAATGGCCCTGGCAAAGTCAGCGTCACGAAAGGTGGTAAATCCCTCGCTGAATTGACCGGTAAACACATTATCGTTGCCACCGGTGCACGACCTCGGGCCCTGCCGGGGCTAGAGGCGGATGGCAAATTGGTTTGGAGTTATTTTGATGCCCTGGTCCCCAATACCATGCCCAAATCCCTTTTGGTCATTGGCTCCGGTGCCATTGGCATCGAATTTGCCAGCTTCTTTAATACCATGGGGGCAGAGGTAACCGTTGTTGAGGTCATGAACCAGGTGATGCCGGTCGAGGACGAAGAGATTTCGAAACTTGCCCGTAAGCAGCTTGAAAAACATGGGATGAAAATCATGACCTCCGCTAAGGTTACGAAACTCGATAAGGCGGCTAATTCCGTGACCTGCACGGTCGAGGACGAAAAAGGTAAAACCCACCAAATTACCGTTGACCGGGTGATTTCCGCGGTGGGCGTGGTTGGCAATATCGAGGGCATCGGCCTGGAGACGACAAAAATCAAGACCGACCGGGGCTGCATTGTTACCGATGAATTTTCATGCACGGATGAACCGGGAATCTACGCCATTGGCGATGTGGCCGGACCTCCCATGCTGGCCCATAAAGCGGAACACGAAGGGGTTATTTGCATTGAAAAAATAGCTGGCCTGGCAAATGTTCACCCAATGGACAAGGGCCATATTCCGGGATGCACCTACTGTCATCCACAGGTGGCCAGTGTTGGCCTGACGGAAACCAGGGCCAAGGAGCAGGGCTATCACGTCAAAATTGGTCGTTTCCCGTTTATGGGTAATGGTAAAGCCATCGCACTGGGTGAAGCCGAAGGGCTGATTAAAACAGTGTTCGATGCAAAAACCGGACAATTGTTAGGTGCCCATATGGTGGGCCACGAGGTAACTGAATTGATACAGGGGTATGTCGTTGCCATGGGATTGGAAACAACGGAAGAGGAGCTTATGCATACCGTCTTTCCACATCCAACCCTTTCCGAGATGATGCACGAGTCCGTTCTCGATGCCTATGGTCGTGTCATACACATGTAAAATTCAGCGGGCGCCCCCCCGCCAAGTGATGGCCTTGATTGTAGGGCTATGTGCCTTGTGGGCGGTAAGCGCCGCCTCGGCCTCGGAAGCCAGCAACGGGTGTCGGGAAGCCTATTCCGACTATTTGAACACGATTTATGCCTGTAATCTGGTCATTGCCAAACCGTCGCTGGCCACGCCACACCTCATCCGGGCCCTGCAAATTCGGGCCCAGGCGCTGCTGGCGTCGGGTCGACCCCTAGCGGCAATCAGGGATTATTCCATCGCCATTGACAGGTTACCGGTGGGCCGTTTACAGGGGTATATTCTATATCTGCGCGGGACCACCCGGCTTAAGTATTTAAGGGACGGGCAAAAAACCGGAACGGCGGATCTCGAACGGGCCAACCGCCAGGCTCCAGCCAACACAAGGATCCTTGAAGCGCTGGCAGGTGCCTATGCTAATCAAGACCGACAACGCGATGCCATTGGCATGGCGTCTCGGGTTTTAGACGTTGATCCCCGTTCGGTCATCGCCCGAAAAATACGGGCACGGGCGCTCGAGCTCACTGGGCAATCGCATCTGGCGATTAAGGACCTCGATAAACTCATTTCCGATACTCCACGCGATTATGATCTGAGTCTCTGGCGCGGCCGCATACATCATCTGAGAAATAACCTCCATGCCGCCTTGGCCGATTACAGAAATGCCGCCCGGGTAAAGTCGACGGATGAACTGTTAACAAAAATCGAGTCTTTGGAACGGGCCCTGGGCCAGTGAGCGATATAAATGCGAAAGAGACGTGGCACAAAATACGGCTCGATCATTGGCGGTCAAATATTAACCGGGAACCAGAATATGAGGGGAACCGAAAATGATAGTGACGGCTGAACAACGCGATGAAACCGACGGTTTCTATCGGGAATTGACGAGTTTCGAAGACTTTGCCGATGTCGCGGACATTGATCGTTATCAACCGGCTCCCGACGACTGGCTGGTCGTAATCGCCGATATTAGCGGTTCGACAAAAGCCATTCAGGAAGGCCGTTACAAGGACGTGAATTTAGTTGGTGCCGCATCGATCACGGCGGTTCTTAACGTGACCCAGGCGCATGATATTCCCTATGTCTTCGGCGGTGATGGTGCAACTTTGCTGATTCCGCCTGCAGCGCTGCCCGATGTATGTCGGGCGCTTGTGAAGACTCGACATATCGCAATGGCTGAGTTTGGTCTTGATTTGCGGGTAGGGGCCGTACCTGTTCATCGCGTTCGTGATGATAACGTCGACGTTTTGGTTGCCAAATACCGTCTAAGCCCCGGTAATTTTCTTGCCGTATTTTCCGGTGGCGGCGTTGGCCTTGTTGACAAACTGATTAAGGCTGACAATGGCACCCATGGCTATTTATTGAACAACGATGGTGGTGAAGGTGGGTTGGACCTGCACGGCTTGTCGTGCCGTTGGGAACCACTCGCTGCGCAACGTGGTGTGATGCTGAGTATGCTGATCCAGGCTCTATCGTCGGACCGCGAAAAGGCAGCCGATATCTACCGTCAGGTTATGGCAGGAATCAACGAGGCGCTGGGATTTAAATTGGAGAACAACCAACCCGTACAAGCTGCGAACCTGAGGTTTCGCTGGCCGCCAAAAGGTTTGGTTGCGGAAGCTCAGGCGACGCGAGGAAAAAAGTGGTTCCTTATCCGAATGCTGGACCTCTACTGGGAGTGCCTGGTTCAGTTAATTCTCGAAACCTTCGAGCTAAAGTTAGGCGCTTATGACGCCGCCCTGTATCGCCGTGAACTCAGGGCAAATACCGATTATCGACGGTTCGACGATACCCTGCGTTTGGTCCTCGATTGTTCGCCCGGTGAGGTCATTAATATTGAACGGGTTTTAGTGGCATTTCGCGATCAGGGGGCCATCGCCTTCGGCACTCACCAGGCGGATACGGCATTGATGACTTGCCTGATTTTTAGTTTGACGGATAGTGAACATGTTCATTTCATTGATGGGGGGGACGGCGGCTTTGCCGTGGCCGCCAAACAACTCAAGGCACAACTCACGGAAAAACCTTAAACCCTGCCGGCCTCCGCATGGCAATCCTCGAACTGTCCAGGAAGGTCATTTGACGATCCAGGGACCGCCCCTGAACAGCGACATAAACAGCCCATTCCTGTGCCGCGAATACCAGCGTGAAACGATCCGTTCTGGGTCACCAATTCGTGATGATTTATTGCCGGAAAACTGGGTTAAGAACAAGAAAACCATGATCAGAGGATAACTCGATGCCAAAAACCACAGAACGATTTACTTTTCCCGGTGCGCTTGGTGAGGAACTGGCGGCTCGCCTGGATAAACCGGACGGTTTGACGAAAGCCTATGCGCTGTTTGCCCATTGTTTCACCTGTACCAAGGATATCTTTGCCGCGAGTCGTATCGCAGAAGGGTTGACCGACGCCGGAATAGCCGTCTTGCGGTTTGATTTTACAGGCCTTGGTGCCAGTGAAGGCGAATTTGCAAACACCAACTTTTCATCAAATGTCGGTGACCTGGTCGCCGCCGCGAATCACATGCGTCAGCAATTGCAAGCGCCGCAAATCCTAATTGGCCATTCTCTGGGTGGAGCCGCCGTACTTGCAGCTGCGGAACAGGTTCCCGAAGCCCGCGCCGTTGCAACAATTGGCGCACCTGCGGACCCGGCCCATGTGGCGCACAACTTTCAAAGTTCGCGTGCCGAAATTGAAAAAAATGGCGTCGCCGAAGTCCTCCTTGTCGGTCGACCTTTCCACATAAAAAAGCAGTTTTTGGATGATATTGAAGGGCAAAAACTGGAACAGAATATTGCCCAATTGAAAAAAGCTCTGCTGGTGTTCCATTCGCCCGTTGATAGCACGGTGGGAGTCGAAAACGCGGCGAAAATTTTTATCGCCGCCAAACATCCAAAAAGCTTCGTTTCACTTGATAACGCCGATCACCTGCTTTCCAAACGGGCGGATGCGGTTTATGTGGCGCAAGTCATCGCCGCCTGGGCCGGACGCTATATTGCCAACGCCGACACGCCGGGTACCGTCATTCCAAAAGCCGTCGCCGGTACGGTTGCTGTCGGTGAAACGGGGACCGGAAAATTTACCAATACGGTAATGACCGGTTCGGGTCATATTTTGAGTGCCGATGAACCGCCGTCGGTTGGCGGCGACGATACCGGACCTACGCCTTACGATTTGTTATTGGCGGCGTTAGGGGCCTGTAAATCCATGACAATGCGTATGTATGCGGACCGCAAGGGGTTTAAACTGGAACGCGCGGAAGTGAGACTCAGTCACGACAAAATACATGCTGCGGACTGTGAACAATGCGAAACAGAAACCGGTAAAGTCGATCAAATTAAAGCGGAAATATCGATTGTCGGCGATTTAACGGACGAAGAACGCCAAAAGATCTTCGAAATTGCCGAACGGTGCCCTGTTCACAAAACAATCACCAGTGAAATACGCATCGAAGCTGAATTGAAGAGTTAGTGCACTTGCAGGCTCATCGGGCAAACTCTGATGGCGAGAACAGATCATTCGGTTAGGCGTGGTTCGCAGCGCGTTGCCAGGTATCGGGCGCGGAATAAAAGGCCAGGCTCAGAAAGCACCCTATGAGCCTGGAAACGCGCAAAAATAACTGCCATTACCAAACGGGTTGAGAAGCAATGAGCTCGATGATTTTTTCTGCGGACATGGGTTTAGCCATATAATAACCCTGTCCGTATTGGCAGCCCAAATCACGTAGCGCGTCCATTTGGTGCTTTTTCTCGATGCCCTCGGCGACGATATTCATGTCCAGTGAAAGGGCAAGTTGGGCAATGCTGCTGACGATCCGATGGCTGTTTTCTGTTTTGTCCATGTTAATAACGAATTCCCGATCAATTTTTAAAGTATCGAGGGGAAACTGATGTAGATAACTCAGGCTGGAGTATCCGGTACCAAAATCGTCGATGGCTAATGAAACCCCCAGTTCCTTGATTTTCTTCAAGGCTTGTGCAGCATGAACCGGATCTTCGACCAATAGGGTTTCGGTCATTTCAAGTTTTAGTGCCGAAGGATCGAGGCTGCCGTTTTTGATGATCTTTGCCAATTGATCAATTTCAGTCATTTCAGAAAGTTGCAGGCCCGATACGTTGATGCTCATAAAAAGTGGCGTTTGATCGGGGAAGAACTGCCGAAATTGGTTTGAAAAGTTCATGTGGTCCTTTATGGCCATTTCGAGCGACCAGCGGCCAAGCTCGACGATCAAACCGGTTTCCTCTGCCAGCGGAATAAATTCGACGGGTGGGATAAACTGACCGTCCTGCTTGACCCAACGCATCAAGGCTTCAAATCCAGCGATATGGCCCGTTTCCAGCGAAATAATTGGCTGATAATTCAATTTAAATTGATCGACATCCAATCCATGGCGCATGTCTTTTTCATCTTCGATGCGACGCAGGGCCAGTTGCCGGGCTTCTTCCAATGCCGGATCGAACTCCGATGGCCCGTCACGCGTGCCCGACATTTTTCGTTGCGCATCTCGAAACCGATTAACCATGACCCGCATCAGCATATTCATCAGCGGATCGGCTGCCATTATTGGTTTTTGGAAGCGCGATCTCTGCATAACGACCACTTCCGTATGTTCGATCGCCGTGACCGAAGCCGAACGGGGGGCATCATCGATCATTGACATTTCCCCGAACAACTCACCCTTGCCAAGTTCAGCGATAACGATTTTTTTACCGCCACTCTCCGTCGAGACTTCAACCGTACCCCTTTCAATAATATATGCGTTGCGGGCCAAGTCTCCCGCACGAAAAATCACTTCACCTGCGTCGAACTGTTCCGAAAAGACCGTCTTTGACATTGAGGTATGCTCCTTAAGGGTATTCATTTGCTCAGCAAATCACATTTCATGTCGAAAGGGTAGAATTTGTCATAATAAGATAACGTTAAAATTTGTAAGTGAACATTCGGAAAAAAAGATTATATAAGCACCAGTTAGCAGAGGAATAATAAAAAGGTTTTGTCATGAGCAGTGTTGAAAATATCCGCCGGCATCGCCATCCGGAAAAAGTAAATAAACCCGTCAATCCGCCCATGCGGAAACCGGATTGGATACGGGTCAAAGCACCAACCTCGAAGGCCTATGGCGAAACCCGCAAACTGATGCGTGAAAACAATTTGAATACGGTTTGTGAAGAAGCAGCATGCCCAAATATTGGTGAATGCTGGTCGGCTAAACATGCAACGGTTATGATTTTGGGTGAAATTTGTACACGGGCCTGTGCATTTTGCAATGTGGCGACGGGTAAACCCAATGCGGTGGATCAACACGAACCAGAAAACCTCGCCGCTTCGGTTAAAAAAATGGGCATGCGACATATCGTCATAACCTCGGTCGACCGGGATGACCTGAGTGATGGCGGCGCCAGTCAATTCGTCCGTTGCCTGAATCTGGTGCACGAAAGTTCACCCGAAACCACCATTGAAATTTTGACGCCGGATTTTCGCGACAAACCCGGGGCCCTGGCACCAATCATTGAGGCCCGACCCGATGTGTTTAACCATAATTTGGAAACCGTGCCGCGGCTGTACCCGACGATCAGGCCCGGTGCCCGATACTTTCATTCCCTGAAACTTTTGAACGACGCCAAGTCTCTCGACCCAAGCCTGTTTACCAAATCCGGGATCATGGTCGGTTTGGGTGAAACCCGTGAAGAAGTGTTGCAGGTAATGGATGATTTGCGCTCAGCGGACGTGGATTTTTTGACCATTGGACAATATTTGGCACCAACGCCGCGGCATGCCCCCATAGATCGGTTTGTCACTCCCGCTGAATTTGAAGAATTTAAGCGGCTGGCGCTCGTCAAAGGATTTTTGCATGTGGCATCGTCACCGTTAACACGGTCCTCCTATCATGCGGACGATGATTTTACGCAACTTCGGCAAGCCCGTCTGGCGAAACTGGCGTCCGTTTAACTCAAATGCCCACTCACGCGGAAAAACGCGAACTGCCCTATTCGCCGGCCGACCTGTACGCCCTGGTTTCCGATATTGAAAAATATCCGGAGTTTCTTCCCTGGTGTATGGGACTACGGGTCCGCAAGCGTGAAGCAAATGTCATAATGGCGGATATGATTATCGGTTTTAAGGTATTTCGCGAAAAATTTACAACCCGCGTGAGCCTGGACCCGGAAGTTCGCATTGATGTCGAATATTTAAATGGGCCTTTTAAGTATCTGAATAATCATTGGATATTTAATTCAATGGCCAACAACCACTGTGAAATCGATTTTTATGTGGATTTCGAATTTCGCTCGGTGATCCTGCA
This sequence comes from Rhodospirillales bacterium, assembly GCA_021775095.1. Lineage (GTDB taxonomy): Bacteria > Pseudomonadota > Alphaproteobacteria > Rhodospirillales > Casp-alpha2 > JABMNT01. The sequence goes on along the minus strand of JAJFII010000064.1, from coordinate 51,080 downwards.
AAAAACCATCGGTGTGGTGTTTAATGAAGCCGTCCAGAAAATGATCAACGCCTTTGAATTAAGGGCCCATCACATTTATGGCGAAAAGAATAGGCCAAAAGGGTGATCTCCCTGGAAATCACCATCAGGTGAGCGGTTTCAGTTCAACCCGTGGACAGCCTCCAGGGATACGGCCAAGGGAACCTAATCCAAAATCGATTTACGAATACGTACATCCGCCCGGTTAAAAACATCGGGGTTCAATTGCATGCCAAGGCCGGGGAGATCTGGCGCTTGAATAAAACCGTTTTCAACGGTCGGCAGGGCGGTGACCAGGTCCTGATACCAGCCATAATAAAATGCCCGAACCATTTCCTGGATAAAGCTGTTGGGGGCGTGCATTGCCATATGCGTTGAAGCGGCAAGCGCAACCGGACCGGTGCAATCATGGCCCGTGAAAGGCAGGGCATGGGCGTCACAGAAGGAAGCGACTTTTCGCGCTTCCGTCAAACCGCCGCCCCAGACAATGTCCATGATGACCAATCCAATATCAGCTTTTTCAACCAGATCCCGGAACTGCGCCCGACCGCCTAACAACTCGCCAACAGCGATTGGAGTCGATGATGCGGTTGCCACTTTGCCGACATTCCCCTGATGGTCCATGCGAACCGGATCTTCGATCCAGGTCAGATTAAAGTCCTCCAGGGCATGGCAGATCCGCTTCGCCGTCGGTACGTTCCACAGGGAATGCAATTCACACATGATTTCCATTTTGTCGCCAACGGCAGTACGGATTTTAGCAAAGGGTTCCATCGCTTTTTTCAGGTCATCATTCGAAATATAGGTCCCACCAGACGCCTCAGCCGCAAAATCAAAGGGCCAAATCTTCATACCGGAAATTCCCATTTCCAACAGGCTTTGAGCTAATTCATCGGCCGTACTCAGAAATCCTTCAAGATCTTCGTAGGGGCCCGCATTGTGGGCGTTTTTCAGGCCAAAATTCGCCGTCACCTGGGCCGATGCCTTGCGCACGTATTCGTAACCGGCACAGGTGTTATAAACGCGGACTTTATCACGTGACGCCCCGCCCAACATTTGATAAATGGGTTGGTTGCTGTATTGACCCCAAATATCCCACAATGCGATGTCTGTGGCCGATGTCGCACGCATTTCGGCACCCGAACCGCCGCGCCCCGCATATCCGGTCATTCGATGCGAATGATGTTCAATTTGCAGGGGGTTCTTGCCTAACAAATAGGGCGCAATAAATTCGTGAATATGCGCCTCGACGGCGTCGGCACCAAAAAAGGTTTCGCCTAACCCGATGAGCCCCTGATCGGTGTGAATCTGAACCCAAAGCAAATTTGGCAACTCTTCAATATAGACCGTTTCAACCGCTGTCACTTTCATTTAATTTCTCATCTATTAGATTAAAAAAATTTATAACACGCTGTTTAAAAAAAATAAGGAACTCAAGACAGTCGCATTTCGCACATCGGATCTATCGCCGGTAAAAACCTGTCGCAGATGGTGGGTTGGCTGGCCGGATCGGGCCAGGCCCATGTGGACCAAACCGACGGGTTTGTCGGCGGAGCCGCCACCAGGGCCGGCAATTCCCGTTACGGATATGCTGATCTGGCTATCAGAACGGGCCAGAGCACCTTCAGCCATGGCCCGGGCGACCTCTTCACTAACGGCGCCCACTTTTTTTATTAAATTTTCCGAAACTCCGAGCATTTGGTATTTGGCTTCGTTCGTATAGGTCACAAAACCCCGGTCAACCACATCCGATGAGCCCGCAATCGCTGTCAAACCAGCGACAATCAATCCACCGGTACACGATTCGGCTGTTGATATAAGTATACCGGCACGGCGACATTTTTCGAGCACCCTTTCAGCCGACATCAGAACTTCATCAGTAAACATCGATTATATAATCTCCATATGATAAATGGCGTATAACAATCCACCTGAATAGAACGAAGCCAGAATATCGTCCAACATGACACCCAATCCGCCACCAACCCGACGGTCCGCCCAACAGGCCGGCCAAGGTTTAAAAATATCGGCCAATCGAAATAAGGCAAACCCCAGTGCATAATAGACAATATCTGCAGGGACCAAAATCAGCGTCAACCATTGTCCAGCAACTTCATCAATGACAACGGGACCGGGGTCGTGGCTATTGGATAATTTCATAAATCCCTTCGCCGCCCAGATGCCCACAACAAAAATCGCGACGCTGGCAAGCAAAAGGTACCAGGGGCCTAATGTTTCCATAATTAACCAAGCAAAGGGCAGGGCGGCGAAGGAGCCCCATGTCCCAGGGGCTTTTGGCAGATATCCGACGCCAAACCATGTGGCAACGAAAACGCTGGGGTGAGACAACTTCGGATTCGCAAATTTTGGGTGCATTTTAGAAGGATTCATTTCCATGAACGATATCTATATCGTCAACTCAATGAAGTCTAGAAATCTATGGTTTCCGCCTTATTCAAAGCATATGTGAAGAAAACGTTAACAAAAATCCTTGCATGAAAACGGCCAAAAAGTTAACTTAACACCACTGTTTGAATTTTTCGATGAACAGGATTTTTGCTTCCATTGTAATAATATTCTGGGCTGAAAAAGGATGGTTGGTTTTCGGCGCGATAAGAATGAATTCGTACAAATTTGTAACGAGTAACAATGGGGTAAAATAGGGATAGGTGTCGAGGGATCGTATATGATTAATAAGAAACGCCCAAAAACCTTGCGTGGGCGCGTGCGGCGTTGGTTTCCTGAAAGACAGGTACATATTCGCACCGACGGCCATATAAAGTATTTTAGGATTTCAACTTCGTTTCAGGCCTCTTTTGCTGGCGTTTTGTTTATTGCCCTTGTCTGGACTGGATTTACAAGTTGGAGTTTCACCCAACATACCCAAATCGTCGATTTTAAAAATAACCAAATTTCCAATGCCCGTCTGGCCTACCACAGCCTGTTAGGCGAAGTTGCCGAATATCAGAAAAAACTGATAGGGGAAATCGCCGAATATCAAAAGAAGTTTGCAAAAATTGCGGAAAATATGGAAAACAATACTTCCATGACGCTTGGTCTCGTGGAAAAAAACTCCTCTTTGCGTCAGAGTTTAAACTCAGTTTCTAAAAAACTGGTGGCGACCCAATCGGAACGGGAAGTGGTCGAAACCGCCCGCGAAAGATTGAAAGCTGACCTGGCACAGATCGAAAATAGACTGCATGAAACCGCGTCCAGAAATTTTTCCTTAAAGGGCAATTTATCGTCGGTCGAACATAATCTTCAATCCGTACTTGAAGAGCGAAATCAGGCTCTCTTTGAGGGCGCGCGGGTACGCAGTGCCTTAAAAAACCTGGAAAACAGACGACGCAATGAACTGAAATCTCTGGAAAGCAAACGCCGACTGGAAATCGCCAGTCTGGAATTGCGCCTCCGCCAAATGCAGGGTGACCAGGAGACAGTGGTACAGCGCCTGACCAGGCAGGCTGTAGAAACCATCGAAACCAGCGAAAAAATTATCGAACTTGCTGGAATTGATGCGGTAAATCTGCTGGCGGCAGATACCAGTTTGCCGGTTGGTCAAGGGGGGCCCTTTATTGCCGCAACGGCGGACAATAAACCGGGTGCAAAGTTACGCGCAGATCTGGATAATTTAGATAGTTACCTCGGTCGGGTCGAGGCTTTGCAGTCTGTTATGGCGCGTCTGCCGTTGACTGCACCGCTGGACAGCTACCGTATTACTTCAAGTTTCGGCAAGCGGCGTGATCCCAAAAATAAGAAATGGGCGGCCCATTACGGGTTGGATTTGGTAAGCCACAAAAAGGCCAACATTTTTACGCCTGCCGCAGGCAAAGTGACCTTCGCCGGCTGGAAGGGCAATTATGGCCGGATGATTGAAATCGACCATGGTGCTGGAATAAAAACCCGTTACGGCCACCTCCATAAGATCCTTGTAAAAAGAGGGCAGAAAATTAATTTCCGTGATAAGATTGCGTTGCTCGGCAATTCCGGCCGCAGTACCGGGGCGCATCTGCATTACGAGATCGTCTTTCGCGGCAAAGCTAAAAATCCTATAAACTTTTTTAAGGCAGGGCGTCATGTTTTCCAGGAATAATAAGGGGTCCAGCAGTACCGTGGCGCAAACCCCGACGGCTCCGGCAAAACCAAAAGCGCCATCCCTGATCAGTGCTGATTTGCGGATCGTCGGCGATTTACAAAGTGAAGGCGAAATACAAGTCGATGGTGCCGTCGACGGCGATATTCGTACACATTCCCTGTTGATTGGAGAAGGCGCGCACGTCACGGGTGAGATTGTCGCAGACAATGTCGTCGTACACGGGTCAATTACCGGACAGGTGAAAGCCCGCTCCGTTCAACTGGCAAAAACATCCCATGTGGTCGGTGATATTCTGCATGAGGATCTGGCGATTGAAACCGGTGCGTTCCTGGAGGGCCACTGCAAGAGAATGGTTCAAAAAAAAGACATAGCGGAAATCTCGGCCAGTAAAACGCAAACCCAAACAGGCACGCCAACGGCGAAAGCCGCGACCGCTTAATCAGAAAGAATTTCAGCAAACAGGGCGGCATCAATATTGCCGCCGGAGCATACCGCGACGGCTGTGTTTCCCCGCATCTCTGTTTTGTTGTTGAGGAGGGCGGCGATGGCAACAGCACCGCCCGGTTCAACGACGAGTTTTAGTCGATTAAAGGCTTGGCGAACGCTGTCTCTTACCTGGTTTTCAGATACCACCAATCCCCCGGATAAGAGTTCGCGGTTGATTGCGAAGGTCATATTTCCGGGTTGCGCTGCCATCAGCGCGTCGCATAATGAATTTTGCTTTGGATCAATGGAAACAATTTGCCCTGCTGCCAGTGATTTTGCCGTATCGTCAAAGTTTTCCGGTTCTGCGCTGAATATTTGAACCTCTGGAATTTCCGATTTGACGGCCAAGGACAGCCCAGAGATCAATCCGCCGCCACCGCAGGGGGCGACGATCAGGTCCGGCTGGATATTCATTTCACGCAGTTGTTGGGCAATTTCCAAACCAACGGTACCTTGCCCGGCGATGATATGCGGATCATCATACGGTTTGATCAGTATTGCCCCCTGATCGGAACATAACTGCGCTCCGATCTCTTCACGGCTTTCCCGGTAGCGGTCGAAGTGGACGACCGCCGCACCATAGGATTTGGTGTTTTCGACTTTAATGTGGGGGGCATCGGCAGGCATTAATAGGGTCGCCTGAATACCCAACAGCCGGGCTGCCAGAGCTACCCCCTGGGCATGGTTGCCCGACGAATAGGCGACGACACCTTTGTCCCGTTGGTCAGCGGTCAGTTGGCACAGGGTATTAAAGGCCCCGCGAAATTTAAATGAACCCGTTCTTTGCAGAGGTTCCGCCTTAATAAACAATCGACCACCGGCAATTTCGTTTAGATGGGGGGATTCCAACAGGGGAGTTTTTATGACATGGGACCGAATGCGCCGGGCCGCGGCGCGAACGTCTTCAGCCGTAGGCAGCGTAAGGCCAGACAACAGCTTACAATGCAAATAACGGTGGCAATTCTGCCAGGGTTTTTATTTCGAATTCATGGTGCCCGGGAATGCGTTCCTCGGCCTGGCCAAATCGATTTACCCAAACCACGCGGAATCCAAAATTTGCTGCCGCACAGGCATCCCAAGCATTTGATGACATGAAACAAATGCGTTCCTTCGAAACGCCCATGTCATCCACCGCCATTTGATAGACCCGGGAATCCGGTTTGAATACCGCCAGTTTTTCGACAGACAAAACACCGTCCAGAAGATTATTTAATCCCGCATTAGAAACCGCTGACGATAACATTTCTGGTGCACCATTGGATAAAATTGCGGTTTTTAGACCCGCGCCCTTTAATTTTTGCAACATTTCAGCGACTTCCGGATAGGCATCGAGCTCCAGATAGATATTGAGCAATCGTGCACGGAGCTGAGGATTTTCAATCTTTAGGGTTTCCAGCGCATAATCCAAACCGTCCTGAGTAACCTGCCAAAAGGACGTGTATTCTCCCATAAGACTACGCAACCAGGTATATTGCAGTTGTTTCTCCCGCCAAATCTGTGCCAGGGGTGCCCACTGATCGCCCAGATCATCCTGACAATGTTTGGCGGCAGCGACAACGTCAAACAAAGTTCCATAGGCATCAAATACGCAGGCGTCAATTTGGTTTAAAGCGGGCATTTCATATTCCAATTTGAAGATTATGGGGCCGTTCCATTATCGAGAACTCGTCAAGAGGGGTCAATCATTGGACTCTGGTTTTTGTGCTTTTCCGGGATCATATAGCGCACTCAGACCCGGTACGTTCATATCGTGACACGGCGGTATATCGGGTAAGATGCACGGCGCTGTTACGGATAAAAAGACCAAGGCCTTCGCTGGGGCCTGTGATCCCGGAAGTGCACCTGGCCACCTGTTTTAGTTGTGTAAATCGGCATCGAGGGCAAGAGCCACTTCCGTATCGGCCAGTTGGGTCCTGTAGACCTGAAGATTTTCCAGGACTCGTTGAACGTAATTGCGGGTCTCATCGAAGGGGATCATCTCTACCCAATCAATGGCGTCTACATCTTTATCCCTAAGATCACCAAAAGCTTTTATCCACTTTTTTGCCCGACTAGGCCCGGCGTTGTAGGCGGCAAGAGCCAAAACGTAGGAGTTATTTTGGTTTTTAAGGAGTCGTGCCAAATAAACCTGGCCCAGGGTCATGTTATAGTTGGGGTCGCTGGTTAAGCGTGGGCCTGAGTATCTGAGTTTCACAGATTTTGAGATATTTCGGGCGGTTCTCGGCATTAACTGCATCAATCCACGGGCACCAACCGGACTTTTTGCGTCAACTCTAAATTGGCTTTCCTGGCGGATTAACGCGAGAACGAAGGGTTCCTCCGGACGTTTAACCCCAAGGGTACGGGGCAGGGATGGCGGGCTGATGACCGGATAACTGGCTGAGGGCAGTTCAACCCCATCCTGACTTGACCGTTTGGCAATCCAGACCGCCAGGTCTGGGCGGTTGTTTTGCCGGGCCAGGCGTGCCGTTCGTAAGCGCCATTCCGGGTCCTGTTTTAAATCATAGAGATGGCGGATGAAGGGGCGAATTAAATCAGATTGGTTAACGCGATTCAGTAAACGGACCATTTGAACCAACTCGTGGTTTTCAAAGGCATCTTTAGAAGTGTCGTTCAAAGATGGGCCGTTGCCCAGGGGCAGGCTGTCACCGGGACGCAATTTGGCAAACGCAAGTTGTCCATAGTAAGCGGTCGGATAGACAGCTGCCAGTTCATACCATTGCTTTGCGGCTTCGATATCACTGTTGGCTTCTTTTGCCCGCCCCGCCCAATAGGCACCGCGGGCCCGACTGACCGGAAATTTGACGGCATTATACATTTTTTCGAAATGCCTGAAGGCCCGGTCCGAGTCGTTAAGGAAACGAAGGGAAATCCAGCCGGACATCCATTCGGCTTCGGCAAAATCACCACCTTCAACCAAACCGTGATTTGTGGTGGCGCGATAGGCAACGCTGATAAGACCTTTCGACAGGGCCCGGCGGGCTAAAGTTGCCCGTTCTGGCCACCAAATATCCGGACGGATCAGGTCGGCAGGTAATTCATCCAAAATTTCAAAGGCGTTATCTTTACCCTTACGGCGCCGCCACCTGAGACGTTCGTAAACAAGCCCTGCATGGGTTTTTAGGGAGCTGGGGACCTTGGAAATCAATCGATCCACATTGCCACTCCTGGCCCGCAAATGGATCCGCGCCTGGGCCAAGGCAACCCAAGCTTTATTTACCTTCGGAAACATGCGTCTGGCGGCGCTGCGTTTGCCATCCCATAACAATCGGTCCAATCGCTGAACGTGGTCATCACGGGTCAGGAACTTACGGAACTTTTTATAAAAAGCTTTTTCCTCGGCCTTCGGAAAATTGTCTTCAATCCATGCCTTTCGAATAATCTCGATGGCCTCGTCTTGCTTACCCAGATCAATCAAAGCGCCAGCCAGCCGTCCACGCCCCGTCGCACTAACGGGCGCTCGATCACCAAACCAGTTGACGATTTCTTCGGCACTAAGGTCCAGTCGAATCAATTGTTCGGCCCTTCGGAGCAATTGCCGACGCAACGGCCACTCCGGATTCTGCTGCAAAAAAGTATCAATAAGTTCAAACGACGAAATTGGGTTGGTATTTGTCAGTACAGCCCAGGCCAGGTATTTTCGTGCGAGCGGTGCTTTTATCCGTTTAGCAAACCGTCCAGTGGTTTTCCATTGGCCAGCCTTTACCGCTTTGAGGGCATTATTAAACCATACCTGTTCCGCATCACTAAGGGCTTTGGCGGGTACCTGAAAGCCAAAACCAAAAATGCCCAGTAACAGGACAAACATTAAACGTCTAAACCAAAGTATCAGGAGACCTCCTCAGTCACTCGACTTTAGGTGGACGATAAACATAGCTCGCCATGGGTTAAGGAAACAAGAAGGTGGGATCGAATATGGGCGTTTTTTAGGGGGACATGATCCAAAAAGCGATGAGCACGTAGGTCATGTGGTGTAGGAATTGGTCGAACCCAAGCAAAATCCAGAATTTTTCATTGGTTGTCGGGCCCCACCCCATTTTTTTATTGGTAGACATTTTCGCCCAGTCAATGTGGTAATGAATTACCGTATCAATGGCGGCAAACAAAAAGGCGGATTCGAGATCAATTTGAGGCAAAAGCACCAACACGAGCAAGGACCCCAGTCCCTGTATCAAAGCATGGCAGATCCCTCCAAGTGCTCCATATTCGCCCTTATGGGAATAAAGGAACGGATGGGACTGGAGCGGAAAGTCGCAAATAAAATGTTTGACCAGAAGCCATACCAGGATTTCGAACATGTAGGCCTTGCCTATTCATAACAATGAGATCGTATGTTACGGTCGAGAAACAAGAAGTCACGCGATTACATCATATCCTATGCTATTCGAAGTTATTCGAATTTGCCAGTTTTGGGCAGGACCTTAAAACGCCTGCGCAGGACCAAATAAGGGTAACATGGTGGTAACATTCCTGCCAGACGCGGTGTTCACGGGCGAATTTAAGGGCGCGCGGAAAAGGCTCTATGAACCTGTTTGGCGATGTTTTCCTGTCATCACTTGCAAATTAACATACTTTAACAATGCCGACGTAATTTTTTCATCCTGTTGTAAAACCAACCGTCCATACCCCTTACATCGAACTTTAGTGCGGGAGTAAATTATGGTTGGGGCAGATATGAGAAAATACCCGAGGAATAATTTGAAAACAAAGGTGATGGTAAATGATGGTATACCCTACACCGGAGGAAAACTGCTTGATATGTCAATCAGCGGTGCCGCTGTGATCTATCTCGAAAAAGAAATCCCGCAAAGTGAGCCGATTACCGTCGGACAGGTTTTGGTTTTAAATTTTAAGGGGACGGGAACGATGCCGGCACGGGTCGCCAGAACATTTGACGGAGGTTTTGCTGCGGAATTCGATTTTTCGGTTTCAGTGAAATAATTTGACGGCGCAACGGGCCCTAACCAAACCGAAAGCCCCTGATCTTATTTTTTTATCCCTGTCAATGCGCGATCACGTGGATTTAGGTCTACAGGCCTGCTATAGTCAAATAATGACAAATATAGAACCCAAAGGGCATTTAAGTGCCCTCGAAACTCTGCAAACCCTAGCCGACGAAATAAGACGATTGGTCGACAAATATCCGGATTCTGAAATTGAACTGATTGCCTTGGGTCGTTCCATTGAAGAACTGGACACGGCAGAATCGAAAAACAGTGACGACTGATATCGCGTCTGCTTTTTGCACCGCAAAAACCAAGGTCGGCATCACCTGATTTACATATCGTTGCATGACTGGAGCCGACCAGGGTTCTGCGTTTTGACCGTTTGAATGGAGAATCCATGTTGGTGGTTTACTGATTTTCTTGCCGCGACCGCTCGCTGAGCGTATGTTCCCGTGCCGTGTTTATTAAACATTTTCGAAGAACAGGAGCCAGCCATGTTTTATGGGTCAATGCCAGCGCTAATCACCCCGTTTGTTAACGGTAACGTCGATGAGTCTGGTTTCAAATCGTTCGTCGAATGGCAAATCAGTGAGGGGTCTGACGGTTTGGTGCCTTGTGGAACGACAGGCGAATCGCCAACCCTCAGTCATGCAGAACACATGCGGGTTACTGAAATGTGCATTGAAGTTGCGAACGGACGTGTGCCGGTAATCGCCGGGGCCGGATCAAATTCGACAGCCGAAGCAATACGGCTGGCGCAGCATGCGCAAAAAGCCGGTGCCGACGCCACATTGATCGTGACGCCCTATTACAACAAACCCACCCAGGCGGGCCTATATGCACACTATAAAGCGATCCATGACGCGACCGATATTCCCATTATAATTTACAACATTCCGGGGCGGAGCATTGTCGATATGGACGTTGAAACGATGGCCGAACTGGCAAAACTACCAAATATCGTCGGCATGAAGGATTCGACTCAAGATCTTGCCCGCCCGATCAATACGCGGCTCGCAATCGAAGGTAATTTTTGCATCATGTCTGGAGAGGATGGAACTGCGGTTCCCCTGCTTGCAGCCGGTGGTCATGGTTGCATATCTGTCACGGCAAACATTGCGCCACGGATGTGTTCGGATATGCAAAAGGCGTGGCGTACGGGGGATATGAAAACCTGCATGGAACTGCAAGATCGGTTGACGCCGCTACATAATGCCATTTTTTGTGAAACAAGCCCCGGACCGGTCAAATACGCGGCGAGCCTTCTCGACAAATGCACACCGGATTCGCGGTTGCCGATTGTCCCCATATCCGAATCCAGCAAACGGATTGTCCGCGATGCGATGGTACAAGTTGGTTTACTGAACTAGCGCGGATCGGCAGGGCAGGGGTTCTTTCCGGTGGCGGGAAAAAACAAAAAAAAGAAAAACTCAGGTAACAGCGTTGCCCAAAATCGACGGGCGCGTTTTGACTACCACATTGTCGAAACCCTCGAAGCCGGTATTATGTTGAAGGGCACCGAGGTAAAATCCCTGCGTGGCGGTCGCGCTAGTATTGGTGAGAGTTTTGCGGGCGAAAAAAACGGTGAGCTTTATCTGCAGAATGCCCACATTCCGGAATATGTGGGTGGTGCCTTTAACCACGACCCGAGACAGCCCCGTAAACTCCTACTGCACCGACGGGAACTGGATAAAATGCTCGATGCAGTTCAGCGCAAAGGGATGAGTTTGGTTCCTTTGTCAATTTATTTTAATAACCGGGGTATCGCCAAAGTGCAGTTGGCTTTGGGCGAAGGGAAACGCCGTCAGGACAAACGCGAAGCCGTTAAAAAACAAGATTGGAACCGCCAGAAATCGCGGTTGATGAGAGATAAAGGTTGATCGATTTACGGTTTTTGATATTGTCCCGTTCCGAATAAATGATTTCGGGTTTCGTCGTCCATATCTTTGGTTAATTCTTTTTTCGAATCTGCCAGGACAGCCATCCCCCGTTGTACGGCCGGGCGAGCGCCAATTTCGTCACACCAGCGTTTAACATTCGGAAAATTGGCGAAGGAATGGCCCTTGCGTTCAATGGTTACGGCCCAAGGATAAGTCGCCATATCAGCGATGCTATAGGCGTCTCCGCCGATATACGGGGATTCTTGCAGGCGCCGGTCCATCACCCCATACAGGCGTCCCGCCTCATTGGTGTATCGATTAACCGAATATTCGAATTGTTCGGGCGCATAGTGACGAAAATGGTGATATTGACCGAACATCGGGCCGACACCGCCCATTTGAAACATCAGCCATTGCAGCACCGTGTATCGGGTCCCGGCGTCTTCGGGACAAAACAGGCCGGTTTTTTCTGCTAAATAAATCAACATTGCGCCAGATTCAAACATCGCAAACGGAGCGCCGTCGGGCCCCTCGGAGTCGACCATGGCGGGCATTTTGTTGTTGGGACTTATTTTCAGGTACTCAGGATCAAATTGATCACCCTTTGAAATATCGATCGGGTGGACCTTATAGGGGAGATGGGTCTCTTCCAGCATGATGTGAATTTTGTGACCATTTGGTGTCGGCCACGTATATAGATCGATCATTGGTGCTCCGTATTAATCGTGAGTGCATACCTTTCCGCGTTCGGATATATATATGTCCGTGTGATCCGGGGAATACAATGGCCAGTGCCATCACAAATCCTGTTCCTTAGGAGCACAGAATTGGGGACAGAACGGGAGTAGGACGGCAAATGGATAAACCTCTTTTACACTTGGTCTTTGGCGGCGAAGTTGCCGATCCGCAAGGGACTGATTTCGTCGATACGGACGCTTTGGATATTGTTGGGATATTTCCGAACTACGCGCTGGCACTGGATGCCTGGCGCGGTGCCAGTCAGGCACGTGTTGACGAAGCTTCAACCAAATATGTGATTGTCCATATGCACCGGATGCTTGACCCAAAATCGTCGACGGAAAATCACGACCACTGAGCCGCTCAGGCACCCGCCGGATCGTCCTTATCCAACTGTTTTCCTGTCAATTCCTTAATGTCGCGTTGCGCTTCATATTCCTGGCGACGTTTTTCAGCCTTGGTTTGACCAAACTTAACGCGGTTAATTTGTGCCTGACGTTTACTTGTTTCCCGGTCGGTGCGTTTTCTAAACCTGTTTAAATTGACGATCTCAGCCGTCATCACAAAACCTCCTTCCCATCTAACTTAAGAATATCGGAATTCAGGTCGTTTTGTCGACTAAAAGTCACAAAATTTAAGTTAAAAGAGGTGCAAGTCTGGTGAAAACATTCTCGAACATCTGGGTGGTAAGGCGGCCCGTATTGGTGTTGTATCGCGAACAATGATAACTATCCGCTAATATCAGGCCGTTGGCCAAGCGGTGCTGACTTTCGTGGCCAAACTTAAAATCCGTTTTGCGCTCTGAAAAGGTCGTTAAAATGGCCGCATGGGCCAGACCACCAAGCGCAATCAGCACTTTTAGATTTACCATGGCAGCAATCTCACTGATCAAAAAAGGTCGACAGGTCGATGCTTCTGGACCGGTCGGTTTGTTTTGCGGCGGGACACATCGCACCGCATTGGTTATTCGGCAGTTGACCAACTCCAAACCGTCGTCAAGGGTTGCGCCAAATCGACCCGTGGCCAGTCCAAACTTAAGCAGTGTCGGATATAGGAGATCGCCGGCATAATCTCCGGTGAAAGGACGACCGGTCTGATTGGCGCCTTTTAATCCGGGCGCAAGCCCAACGATCAGGATTTCCGCCTCGATATCACCAAAAGACGGCACCGGCGCATTTTTAAAACTCGGATGAAGAACTTTGTTGGTTTCCCGAAATTTGACCAACCTTGGACATAGATCGCAATTGGCTCTGGGTTTAAGCAACTTCGGTTTCCGTATCGTCAAAGGTATCTGTGTAGGCGTCGGGTGTAAAATGTTTTGGCATTTCCTGGTGACCATCGGCACCTTTTGCCGCATTTTGGCGTTCGATTTTAGAGCGGATGGTTTTCAGGTCAATAAAATCATCGGCCTGGCGTCGCAATTCATCGGCAATCATTGGTGGCGCGGAATGGACGGTACTGACGACGGTCACGTGAATACCGCGCCGTTGCACGGTTTCGACAACCCGGCGAAAATCTCCGTCACCTGAAAAAAGCACAGCATGGTCGATATTCTGTGCCATTTCCATGAGATCGACCGCCAATTCAATATCCATATTACCTTTAATTTTGCGCCGTCCGCTTGGGTCGGTAAATTCTTTGGCCGGTTTGGTGATCATCGTATAACCATTATAGTCTAACCAATCAACGAGCGGGCGAATTGGCGAATACTCCTGGTCTTCCAACAGCGCTGTATAGTAAAAAGCACGGACGAGGCGGCTGTCCTTTTTAAAGTACCTAAGGAGTTGTTTGTAGTCGATGTCAAAGCCCAGGGACCGTGCCGCCGCATATAAATTTGCACCATCAATGAATAAAGCTGACCGTTCATTTGCGTAAAATGTCATTCGAAAATCCCTTATACGAAAATTTAATGTACTGAAAAATCAATATAAAAATGGTTTTGCGTTCACGCCAATGAAATTAATGACAGTGTGCGTTACCTAAAAATAGGTGGTTGGAGACATGAGACAAGTGAAAAGACCAAATAAATGATATTGATAGGACTTGGGGCAAACCTGCCGACGGAAACCTACGGACCACCCCGCGCTACACTCGGGGCTGCCCTTACGTTGCTGCAACAACGCGGCGTTACCGTGCGAAATCGTGCGCCTTGGTACGAAAGTGCACCCGTGCCGATTTCTGATCAACCGTGGTATGTAAACGGTGTCTGTGAAGTCCTGACGGACCGCTCCGCCCGGGACCTTGTTCAGGTGCTACTGGAAACCGAGCTGCAGATCGGGCGTGTTCGAACGGTTCAAAATGCGCCGCGCATTATTGATCTGGACCTATTGGCCTATCATCAGCAGATCCGTCGGGGTGATGATCGTAAGGATCTGTCTGTTCCTCATCCGCGCATGTATCGCCGGGCTTTTGTAATGTTGCCGCTCCGCGATATTCAACCCGGTTGGCGGGATCCCGTATCGGGCAGGTCTGTTGATGAATTCATTTGTAACCTGCCAGACGATCAAACAGCCCGGAAAATGGTCGACGCACCGGGTGTGTTTGGCACCGAATGGAAAAATTCTTAGGGTCATCAGACCCTTGGCATGCTAAATGCCTTGCATTCTTAGAAATTGCCCCATATACCATCGACAAATTTCCCCCATTTTTGGAGTTAGCCAATGGCCCGCGTCACCGTTGAAGATTGCGTAACCAAAGTTCCGAACCGTTTTGAGCTGGTAATGATGGCCTCACAACGTGCCCGTGACGTCTCAGCCGGGGCGGCCCTGACCGTTGATCGGGACAACGACAAAAATCCGGTCGTGGCGCTGCGTGAAATTGCCGATGAAACCGTCGACCTGGACGAATTGGAAGAAGCCGTCATCAAGGGCCTGCAATCCTACGTGGAAATGGATGAGCCGGAAGAAGATGAGATGGATTTGCTCGCCATTCAGCAGGATCACACGTCGGCTGATCCCCTTGATGGTGCCCCGGTCATGGTCATTGACAGCGCGCCGGAGCTTGACGGTACTTTAGCCCCAGATGCTTTTGGCGACGTCGTGATAAATGAGGAATCCGACACCTAAATTAATTATTGGCAGCGTATTATTCGAGTGGCGTGGGTGATGATATCTCCTGCGCCATTTTCGTTTTTGCTGGTTGAAACCTCCTCAGGGCCCTGTAGACTCATTTGCAGGAGGACAAATGATCCGTCAGTTTGAACTTGTGGATATGATCAAGGCTTACGACCCCAATGTCGATGAGGATAGTCTAAATCGCGCCTATGTGTTTGCCATGAAAGCCCATGGCGCGCAAAAACGCGCGTCCGGCGATCCTTATTTTTCCCATCCCATTGAGGTCGCCGGTATTTTAACCAACTACAAAGTTGATTCCGCAACCATCATCACTGCCCTCCTGCATGATACCATCGAAGACACAGACGTTACCCATGAGGAGATCACCGAACTTTTTGGTGACGAAGTTGCCCGGTTGGTTGAAGGCGTAACCAAACTGACGCGAATTGAATTTCAGTCCGACCAGGCCAAACAAGCTGAGAACTTCCGAAAACTGGTTCTTGCCATGTCGCAGGACATTCGGGTGCTTCTGGTCAAATTGGCAGATCGTTTGCATAACATGCAAACCCTGCATTTTATAAAAAACGACGATAAACGACGTCGAATTGCCACCGAAACCATGGATATTTATGCCCCGCTGGCAGAGCGCATCGGCATGCAGGGACTCAAGGCCGAACTGGAAGACCTGGCTTTTGCCGAACTCAATCCGGAAGCGCGCCGTTCCATCACCAGGCGGTTGGATTTTTTACGGGAGCGGGGAGAAGATCTGGTACAGAAAGTGATTTCTGAACTGACGGTTTTGCTTGCCGAAAACGGCATCGAGGCGGAAATCAGCGGTCGCGAAAAAACGCCCTATTCCATTTGGCGAAAAATGCAAAAATATGAAGTCGGATTTGAGCAACTATCCGATATCATGGCCTTTCGCGTGGTCGTTAAAACCATCGACGACTGCTACAAATCTCTGGGCATTGCTCACAGCGCCTATCCCGTAGTCCCCCTGCGTTTTAAGGATTACATTTCAACACCCAAACCCAATGGCTATCGTTCTATTCATACCGGTGTATTCGGACCCGAACGGCAACGGATTGAATTACAGATCCGAACCGAGGAAATGCATGAAATTGCAGAATCAGGGGTTGCCGCCCACTGGAACTATAAACAGGGCGGGGCTCTGAAAGACGGTAAACAATATAAGTGGTTACGCGAACTGCTCGATATTCTGGAACATGCCGCCGGGCCTGAGGAGTTCCTGGAACATACAAAACTGGAAATGTTTCAGGACCAGGTCTTTTGTTTTTCGCCCCGTGGCGACTTGATCAATCTGCCGACAGGTGCGACGCCTGTCGACTTTGCCTATGCGGTTCATTCCGAGGTTGGCGACCGCTGCGTCGGAGCCAAAATTAATGGTCGTATGATGCCGCTGCGCAGCCAGTTGCGGAATGGCGATCAGGTTGAAATCATTACGTCGAAGGCTCAAACCCCATCACCCACCTGGGAACGGTTTGTTGTTTCTGGTAAGGCGCGGGCACGAATTCGTCGGTTTGTTCGGTTTCAGGAAAGAGAGCAATACGAAAAACTTGGCCGTTCCATGTTGCGGCGGGTTTTTAAGGACGAGAAGTATGAACTTGCGGACAAAGGATTGGCCGGCGTCATAAAGATTTTTCATCAACCAACTGTCGCGGATCTCTGTGCGCAGGTCGGTTCCGGTCATATTGGTGCCAGAGACGTTTTGGAAGCGGTTTATCCCGGGGTCAGAAAAAAACCAAATACCGACGACAAAAAACATTTGCCAGCCAATACCACGCGGCAAAAATCAAATAACGATGATGGCGAAGCCATTTCCATAAAAGGACTGATCCCCGGCATGGCAATGCATTTAGCGGGATGTTGTCACCCTTTGCCTGGGGACCGAATAGTTGGCATTGTTACGACCGGTCGTGGTGTTACAATTCATACCATTGATTGTGAGACATTGGGAACCTATCACGATCAGCCGGAGCGGTGGATGGACGTATCATGGGATGACCGGTCGGGGGGCGGTTTAAATAACCATTCTCAGGTCGGTCGAATTTTTGTCAGTGTGGCCAACGTGCCAGGTGCCCTTGGCGATTTGTCGACGGTTATTGCAAAAAATAACGGCAATATATCCAATTTAAAGATAACCAACAGAGCCGGAGATTTTTATGACATGCTTATTGACGTTGAGGTGCAAAACGTCAAACATTTAACCGATGTGATTGCCGCACTTCGCGCCAGCCCGATGACCCACGCGGTGGACCGAGCGCGTGGTTGAGTTTGCGGTATTATGTCCTCATTGTACTTAGTCATAGCCATATGTTCACGATCACCTGGGCAAAATAGAATTTCTGATGTTTGAACGTCGTAATAAATTGGGATTGGGCGCTAAAGTGCTGCTCTTTTTCTGGCCGGCCGCTGGATTTCGCCGGGCCGGAACGTATTTGATGCACCGGTTGTCGCGGCTGCCGGGGACACCTTATGCGCTAGCTGGTGGGTTTGCCTGTGGCGCTGCCGCCTCTTTTACTCCCTTTGTCGGCCTGCATTTTATTTTTGCCGCTGTGCTGGCCTGGATCATCCGGGCTGACATATTGGCTTCGGCATTGGGTACGGTCGTCGGTAACCCGTGGACGTTCCCGTTCATTTGGGTTTGGTTATATAACTTGGGCAACTGGATGGGGTTTGGTGTCGACGGGCTTGATGTTATGAAGCTGGATTTCCCTAACCTGTTTGGTCGATCAACCGAAGCCTTGTTAAATGCAGATTTTTCAGCGCTGTCAGAACTTGCTGGGCCCGTTTTATGGCCTATGTTCATGGCCAGTATTCCAACCTCTCTGGTCGTCTGGGTGGTTTTTTATTTTCCTTTAAGACGAATTGTGAAAAGCTATCAACGCCGCCGAATTGAGCGCCGATTGCGTCGAAATGGTCAAAATTCATAAGGAATATGCGAATGGATAGTTATTTACGCCTGGGCGTTAACATTGATCATGTCGCAACAATTCGGAATGCCCGCGGTGGCGACCATCCGGATCCCGTTCGCGCGGCGAAAATGGCCGAACAGGCCGGGGCGGATGGGATCACTGCCCATCTGCGCGAGGATCGCCGCCACATATCCGACGCTGACATCGAGCGCTTGATCGACGGCATAAACGTGCCGTTAAATTTGGAAATGGCGGCAACTGACGAAATGCTGGAAATTGCCTTGCGGCACAAACCCCATGCAGCCTGCATCGTACCTGAAAAAAGGGAAGAGCAAACAACGGAAGGCGGACTGGACGTGGTGGGCGGTGCCCATCACCTGAAAACGTACATCGATAAACTGTCCGCCGAGGGAATTCGGGTTTCTTTGTTTATCGAACCTGATGTTGCGCAACTGGATGCAGCGGCAGGGTTGGGGGCGCCTGTTGTCGAGCTGCATGTCGGCAGTTATTGTGATTCGCGACAGGTTGCACGGTCGCGTGAGTTGCAACGCATTGAAAAAGCCGTTGTACACGCTCATTCCCTGGGCCTCGAGTGCCACGCAGGCCACGGTTTAACCTATGACACGGTTGGCCCAGTGGCGGCGATGCCGACCATAGCGGAACTTAATATTGGTCACTTCCTGATCGGTGAGGCGATTTTTACCGGCCTCGAAAATGCGATGATGCGGATGCGCTCGGTCATGAATAAAGCCCGCGCCAGGGAGACGGCATGATCCTTGGTATTGGTACGGACCTATGTGATATCCGGCGTATCGAAAAAACCCTGGCACAATTTGGCGATCGCTTTAAATTCCGACTTTTTTCGGAGTATGAAAGGGCCAAGGCTGACCGACGAAGTCACCCGGCAGGTTCCTACGCACAAAGTTTTGCCGCAAAAGAAGCCTGTTCAAAAGCCCTCGGGACGGGGTTCAGGCAGGGTGTATTTTGGCGTGACATGGTGGTTCGTAATTTGCCGACAGGGCAACCCTATATGGAAATAACGGGCGGCGCGCTGATCAAATTGACTGCACTACTTCCTGCCGGAATGGAGGCCCGTGTCGACGTCTCTCAAACAGATGAATACCCGATGGCACATGCGATGGTCATTATATCTGCCAATCCAAAAGCACCCTCCGAATAACCCGCCCCTGATGGCTCTTGATCAGAGACCTTAAAACCAGTAACACTCTGGGCAATTCCGCATATTTCATATCTGCAAAAAGTCCAATAAATGAAAAATAATGATTCCGGCAGTTTTGCCGATACGCTCAAGACCATAATCTATGCGGTACTCATCGCGCTAGGGGTTCGGACCGTCGCGTACGAACCTTTCAACATTCCTTCCGGGTCAATGTTTCCGACTCTTTTAGTCGGCGATTATTTATTTGTTTCAAAATTTTCCTACGGGTATAGCAAACATTCCCTGATTTTTAGTCTTCCTGTTATTCCCGGGCGTATCCTGTCCCAGGTTCCCGAACGCGGCGATGTTGCCGTTTTTAAAAAACCAACGGACAATACAACCGATTATATCAAACGCATTGTCGGTCTTCCTGGCGACAATATTCAGATTGTTAACGGAATTCTGAATATCAATGGTAAGGCCGTTGAGCGTAAACGTGCCGGCGTCCATGTGGTCCGCGACGCCATTGGCAACATGAGGGAGATCGCGCGCTATATCGAGACCCTGCCCAATGGAAAAACCCATTACATCCTTGAAGAAAGCGACGATGAATTGATGGACAATACGCCGGTCTATTCTGTTCCCGAGAACCATGTTTTTGGCATGGGTGATAACCGTGATCATTCACAGGACAGCCGGTTTTTGAACGCCGTTGGTTTTATCCCCATGGAAAATTTGGTTGGACGTGCCGAGTTTCTGTTTTTCTCGATAGATAACGCCGCCCCCTGGCAGTTTTGGAAATGGGGTTCCGCCCTACGCCCAGGCCGCTTTTTCGAGGGTATTGAATGACCGAAAACGGTCCCTATCGACGTGACGTTGGTGTGACTGAGCCCGTCAGTTCACAGGCCAACCTTGAAACGAAAATCAATTATACCTTCAAGAATTTTAACCTGCTAAAACAGGCACTTACCCATTCAAGTGCGGCTAGTCATCGCCGGTTGTCCAATGAACGATTGGAATTTCTTGGCGACCGAGTATTGGGCCTTATTGTTGCTGATATGTTGTTGACGGAGTTTCCCAACGAAGACGAAGGCGCATTGGGTTATCGATTTGCTGCCCTTGTCCGGCGGGAATCCCTGGAACAGGTTGCTGACCAGCTTGGCTTTGAAACCCATATCAAGCGTGAAATCGACCCCGCCGAGATGAGCGACCGGCAACGGAGCAGTCTGTTGGCAAATGCCTGCGAAGCGGTCATTGCCGCCATTTATTTAGATGGCGGTCTGGCCAGCGCCGACGCGTTTATCAGGTGCCACTGGATGCAATTATTAAAACAGGACCTGACGCCGCCGAAGGATGCAAAAACACGTCTTCAGGAATACGCACAGGGGCAGGGATGGAATTTGCCTGTCTATGAGATCACAGGACAAAGCGGACCGGACCATGCGCCGGAATTTACCATTGAGGTAACGGTTCATAATCATCCCCCTGTGCAGGGCGGCGGGCGCTCCAAAAGGGCGGCAGAAACCCATGCCGCTGAAGCATTATATTTACAACTCACAGGAAAATCCGAAAATGGCTAACGTGGATACGACAAAATCAGGGTTCATTGCCATCGTCGGCGCTCCAAACGTCGGTAAATCAACTCTTTTGAACCGCTTTGTCGGTGCAAAAGTCTCCATTGTCTCGCCAAAGGTTCAGACCACAAGATCCCGAGTCCTTGGGATCTGTATAGAGGATAATGCCCAGGTTATCTTTATCGACACACCGGGAATTTTTTCACCACGGCGGCGGCTCGACCGGGCGATGGTCGCGGCGGCGTGGAGTGGTGCGGGAGATGCTGATGAAATCTTATTTTTGGTTGACGCCAGTCGACGCATTTGTCCGGATACATCTGAAATTTTAGATAAGCTCAAAAACACCGACCGCCAGGTTTACCTCGCCATAAACAAAGTCGATCTGGTAAAAAAGGAAGAGTTGCTCAGCTTAATCGACGAATTGACCAGACGGGCAACCTTCACAGAAATATTTATGGTTTCTGCGGAAACCGGTGATGGTGCTGACGAGCTCTTGCGGGTATTGTCAAAAAAATTGCCCGATGGGCCCTGGTTATTTCCAGAAGATCAGATTTCTGACATGCCACAGCGGCTGCTGGCGGCCGAAATCACCCGTGAAAAAATATTTTTGCAGCTTCGTCAGGAACTGCCCTACGCGGCGACCGTTGAGACCGAAAAGTGGGAGGTTCGAGATGACGGTAGCGTAAAAATCGATCAAACGATTTTTGTCGAACGCCCGACACAAAAAGCCATTGTTCTTGGCAAGGGCGGCGCGCGCATTAAAGCTTTGGGTGAAGCGTCGCGGCGTGAACTGGAAAAGATGCTGGATACCCGTATCCACCTGTTTTTATTTGTAAAAGTTAGGGAGAAGTGGGGCGACGATCCCGAGCGCTACCGCGACTGGGGACTGGACTTTAACGCCTGATCCCATCACAACCTTGCCTTGATTTGCGCCAGACGTAAGGAATTACGCCGCAAAGCACCGGCGTTCATAGGGGCGAGCGTCTGATTATAGGCCATCAAATTGTGATGGAGCTCGGTAATAGTGGCCAGGGTCAGGACTCATTTATTTCATGCAATTCTGTTTGTCCGTAAGCTTACGAATACAAGAAAACAAGCGCAAGGACATGCCGGACCTATTCGAGCCTTGTTTTCGCACAAGGCGTGAGCTTACGGACAAACCCCCTGGGGCGGGGCGCTTTATCTCTCTGGCTTCGTTGAAAAAACTTGAAAACCGTGGGGTTTTCTGCGTCTTTCCGCCTAACCGATAAGATAAATCGCCTCCGCAGAATGGATGAACTTAATGGGTCCCGACCCTAAATGGCTCTGTCGGGTCAAAGAGCCACCTTTTGCGCGGTCGCCTCTTGATCGCCGGTCGGCGGCTGCAGATCTGAAACCCGGGTGCATTTGATTTGACATGTTGCGGCATCTTCCGTTACCTGAAATGTATCGTCGTGGAAACCATTAATAGCCTGGTCTTGTGACCAAAGATTGAACCTTTTATCTACCTAAATCATGTGAATGATGATCAAAAACACCGGACTAGGACAGGACTGCGAATGGTTACACGTCGATTGGGAAACTGAAGATTGGAATGGTCGGATGACGCCGTCGTTCTTTGTGCGCGAAAACACGGAGAATCATCGGTTATTTTGAGTTTGTTTACGCAAAACCATGGCAAGCACTCAGGCCTGGTTCGCGGCGGCACAAGCCGTCGCAACAGAGGCCTTTTTGAACCCGGAAATATTGTGCGTGCCCGATGGCGCGCCCGACTACCGGATCACTTGGGTGCCTTCACCTGCGAATTGACGTCGGCAATTGCCGCTGAACTGTTGTCGGATCGTTTGAAACTTTCAGGACTTAGCGCGATCTGTGCTGTTGCCGACGCTGCTGTCCCGGAGCGTGAACCCCACCATTCCATTTATGACGGAATAAGGGTCCTTCTCGGGTCCTTTCAGGATGATCAAATATGGCCAACCATATATGTACGTTGGGAACTCGGGTTGCTGCAAGAACTTGGCTTCCGTCTCGATCTTTCGGCCTGTGCCGCAACCGGCCAAACGGCCGATCTGATATACGTTTCGCCCAAGTCGGGGCGGGCGGTCTGTGGCGCAGCAGGGGAGCCCTACAAAGATGTTCTGCTGCCGTTGCCGGCATTTTTATTGGATTCTAACCAAACGGGAACGTCCGAAGAAATCTGCCAGGCACTCCGGTTGACTGGATATTTTTTAAACCGGCACGCTTTTTCAGCGACGACGAGCCAAATCCCAGAGGCTCGAAACCGTTTAATTGACCGATTTCGAAAATTGAACCCGTAAGAATAAAACAACGGCAAACGTTATGCGTCCGCATCCTCATCTTTATTGATAAAACCCTCTCCGCGCTTCACGGAGTCCGGTACATCTTCAAGTATGACGATATTATCCGCCGCAATTCGATCACCGTTAACCGGTAACAGGTCATAACTAACAACCTGTCCCTGAAAAAGAGTGACCAAACCGGCATTCTGCACTGCGGTTATGTGAACGAATGCATCTTTGGAACCATCCTCCGGTTCAACAAATCCGTACCCTTTTGCTCGATTAAACCACTTAACCACACCTTTGGCCATTCGGCATTCCTTAATTCTAAGTTCTTAACTTAACACCTCATAGACGCCGATTGACTGAACAATATTCATCAAAACCCACCGGCATCTGCAATTTAGGTAAACGAATGTTCCCATTTTTACAATACCACATTGAAATATTATATGGGCTCAATCGGTAGACAAAAAAAGACCCTATTATTGTTATTTTTCACGCGATTTTCCCATATAATACTATATATTGTGGTGTTAATTACCGAAAACCTAGGATGTATGAATGACCGATAATACTGCCCTTGGCGAAATACGTGACACACGTCTGTCAGATGCACTTAGTGAAAGATATCTTTCCTACGCCCTTTCGACAATCACGTCGCGGTCGTTGCCGGATGTGCGCGATGGCCTGAAACCCGTACATCGTCGGCTGCTTTATGCCATGCGGCAACTGAAGTTGGAGCCGTCGTCTGGATTTAAAAAATGTGCACGAGTGGTTGGCGATGTCATTGGTAAATACCATCCGCATGGAGATGGGGCCGTTTATGATACGCTGGTCCGCCTGGCGCAGGACTTTGCCCAGCGCTACACGCTTGTTGATGGACAGGGAAACTTTGGCAACATCGATGGCGATAACGCTGCCGCCATGCGTTATACGGAAGCCCGTCTTACGGAAGTG
The DNA here is from genome assembly GCA_021775095.1 of Rhodospirillales bacterium. Lineage (GTDB taxonomy): Bacteria > Pseudomonadota > Alphaproteobacteria > Rhodospirillales > Casp-alpha2 > JABMNT01. Next base: position 26,955 of record JAJFII010000064.1, on the reverse strand, counting down.
GCGTGGGCGTTGCTGGACGGGATAGATCACGATGCCGTCGATTTTAGGGACACCTATGACGGTGAGGATGAAGAACCCGTCGTCCTGCCGTCGGCCTTTCCAAACCTGCTGGCAAACGGTGCCGCCGGGATCGCGGTTGGCATGGCAACAAGTATTCCTCCGCATAATGCCGGGGAACTATGTGACGCCTTCAAACATTTGATCAAGTTTCCTAATGCGGGATTTGAAAAATTGGCCGAATTCGTTCCTGGTCCCGATTTTCCAACCGGCGGTATTCTCGTTGAAACCAGGGAAACAATTGTTGAATCCTATCGTACCGGTCGCGGAAGTTTCCGGATCAGGGCGCGCTGGGAAACCGAAGATTTAGGTCGCGGTACCTACCAGATAATTATTACGGAAATTCCCTACCAGGTTCAGAAATCACGGCTGATTGAAAAGATCGCCGAGCTATTGATTGCAAAGAAATTACCCCTGCTGGCTGACGTCAGAGACGAATCGACGGAGCAGGTTCGCATCGTTTTAGAACCGAAGAGTAAAAATATCGAAGCCCTGCACCTGATGGAGCATTTGTTCCGTCAAACGGAGTTGGAATCCCGTTTCAGTCTCAATATGAATGTTCTTGGAGCCGACCATACGCCGCGTGTCATGAATTTGCGAGAAGCCATGCAGGCATTTCTCGATCATCGCCAGATTGTTTTGATCCGGGTAACCAATCATCGATTGCTTAAAATTGCACGCCGACTTGAAATGCTCGGTGGATTCCTCATTGCATTTCTCAATTTAGACGAAGTCATTCGGATTATCCGTGAAGAGGATGATGCAAAAGCGTCATTAATGGCGCGGTTTAAGCTTAGTGAACCACAGGCCGAAGCAATTTTGAATATGCGTTTGCGGCAATTACGTAAACTGGAAGAGCTCGAAATTCGTAAAGAACATGACGCATTAACGGTTGAGCAGGGCGGGTTACAGGCCTTGCTTGCGGATGACGATCGTCAGTGGAAAATAATTTCCGACCAGTTTACGGAAATCAAATCGAAATTCGGTCAAAAGTCGGAAATTGGCAGGCGCAGGACAGAAATTGGTGCCGCACCAACAGCGGTTATTGTCCCCCTTGAATCCCTTATCGAAAAAGAACCGATAACCATTATTCTTTCGCAAAAGGACTGGATAAGAGCCGTCAAAGGTCATGCCGAAAATACCCATGACATGAAATTCAAGGACGGCGACAAACATCGTTTTGCGCTGCATGGGGAGACCACAGACAAATTGGTGGTTTTTGCCACCAACGGCCGCTTTTATACCATCGGTTGCGATAAACTCCCAGGTGGCCGGGGCCATGGTGAGCCCCTGCGGCTGATGATTGACTTGGCAAATGGTCACGACGTCATTGATATTTTTATTCTAAAAGGCGGCAGGCGGGCAATTGTCGCTTCAGATTCAGGGCGTGGGTTTGTTGTTGAAGAAGACAGCCTGATCGCACAAACCCGCAATGGCAGGCAGGTCCTGAATTTAAAAGCGCAGGAGGAAGCGTCCTGTTTGGTGTTTATAAACGACAGCCATGACCATGTTGCCGTTTTGGGGACAAAACGCAAATTGCTGATTTTCCCCATTGACGAACTGCCGGTCATGTCGCGCGGGCAGGGCGTTATCCTGCAGCGATACAGCCAGGGGGGATTGGCAGATATAAATACTTTGAACCTGAAAGAGGGGTTGACCTGGAAAACCGCCGGTGGGGTTCGTAGCGAAACCAATATCCGTGATTGGGTGGGGAAACGAGCGCAAGCGGGACAGTTGCCCTTTAAGGGATTTCCAAAATCCAATTCCTTTAAGTAGAACTGCCGTTTTATCAGCGACATCGGCTCTGATTTACATCACTGGTGGAGCCTGCTAGGACAAACGGACAAAATTAAACTGCTGTTGAGAGGCACGTCATATGATCACTGCACAAACACAATCTTCCACCATCGCCAGCCATTTGTGGCCACAGGGCCAATCCGCCTCCGCGCTCCGGTTCATCGTGCTGGCCGTCCTCGGGAGCCTGCTTATGGCATTGTCTGCCAAAATACAGATCCCCTTTCATCCCGTTCCCATGACGATGACAACGTTCGTCATCCTTGGCCTGAGTATGGCCTATGGATGGCGTCTGGCGGGGGCGACCTTGGCCCTCTATCTATTGGAAGGTGCGTTCGGATTGCCAGTATTTGCCGGCACCCCTGAAAAAGGAATTGGCCTCGCCTATATGATGGGCGGGACCGGTGGGTATTTGCTTGGCTACCTGCTTGCTGCCGTCGCCTGTGGCTGGTTGGCTGAAAAGGGATGGGATCGCAACGTCGTGAAAACCTTTGCCGCCATGGTGATCGGCAGTGCCCTGATTTATCTGCCGGGCCTGTTGTGGCTGGGCATTTTGTTTGGCTGGGATAAACCCATTATTGATTGGGGACTGACACCTTTTGTGTTGGGCGACCTGACCAAAATCGCCCTGGCTTCAGCGCTTTTGCCACTGGTTTGGAAGTGGCTGAATAAATCCAAGGAGACCTGAAAGGTCAGCGCCCAGAGCATTTCCGAGATCATCGGGTGCACTCTGACCAGTTGCTTTATTTTGTGACAAGCAGGGCATCGCAACGCGATGTGGTGTATCGGCTAAGGGGCACGACGTTGGCACGGACTAAAAGAACAAGGCCTTCGGTAACGACGCCGTCGCCAGGCTCCACACGGCTTAAGGTCGAATGGTTATGATCTCGGAAAACTTGGAAATTTCGAGCATTTTGTGGACCTGCCCCGTAGCATTGTGAAGTTCCAGCGTTTTGCCGTCGCCGACAACGGCATCGTTAATCAGCAAGAACATGCCTAGCCCGGCAGAATCAATTGAGTCAAGAGCCTTCAGGTCAAGCTTGCAGCTTGAACAGCTGCTTTCGCTGGCTTCTTCGATCAACGCCCTTACCCTTTCGTTATCGTTAAATGTAAAGGTACCCTGAAGGCTCAGTTCCATCACCGGGCCTGCTGTTTTTGAGGTATAGTTCAATGTAATATCTCCTTGTATCTACCATTCATTTTTAACGCCTCCGCCTAGGGATCAATCGGATCTGACAGAGCTCAGGAAGTCCTGTATTTCCTTGTTGAATACCGTCATGGTGTCGCTCAAGGATTTGGCTTCCCACAACATCTCGACCGATTTCGCCGATGACCGTGCCGCCGACAGTGTCAGCCCGCCGACACTTTCCAGTACGATATTTGCGTCGGTGCTCACCGAGGTCGAGGTGCGGGCGATTTCTTTTGTTGTCGCATTCTGTTCTTCCACGGCACTGGCGATCACCGTCGACATATTATTCAGTTCACCTATCACTTTGCCAATTCTCTCGATAGCGTCGACCGAATTGCCGGTTGAACCCTGGATGGTGCCAATCATCGATGATATCTGTTCCGTCGCCTTGGCCGTCTGATTGGCCAGGTTTTTCACTTCCGAAGCAACGACAGCAAATCCCTTGCCCGCATCGCCGGCCCGGGCGGCTTCAATTGTCGCATTGAGCGCCAGCAGATTGGTCTGTTCCGCAATATCCGAGATCATTTCCACAACCTCGCCAATTTTCAGGCTTTCCCGGTCGAGACCGCGAACCATGTCGGTTGCGGCATCAACCTCGCGCACCGCTTCGGCGGTAACCGAGGTTGATTGGGTAACCTGCTGGGCGATTTCAGCTACGGAAGCCGACAATTCTTCGGTCGCAGCCGCCGTTGAATCCACACTTGAGGCCGTCCGCTCGGCCGCCTCAGCCACTTCAAAAGACTGGCCTCCGGTGGTTGTCGTCTCCTGGCCGGATTGTCCTGCCGCTTTCGTGATGCGGTCCGCAGCTGCCACAACCTGCCCGACCAGACCGTCGGCCTGTCCCTGGAAATTTTTAATCAAAGCGCTCACTTCATCAGCCCGCTTTAGGGATGCCGCCTCGATTTTCGCTTGCTCCTCTGCCAGGGCCTCTTTCTCGATCAGGTTGTTTTTGAAGATGTTCAGGGCGTTTGCCATGTCACCGAATTCGTTCGTGTTATCGACACCCGGGATATCAACGCTGTTGTCACCGCCAGCCAGGATCCCCATGGCCGCCGTGATGTCGCGAATGGGCGTGATCACCGCCTTGCCAACCAAACTGCCCAGGATAACAACAAGGATTGCGATGACTGACATCGTCACCAGGATCAACCAGAACGTTGCTTCCGAAACCTCGTGCAGTTCGATAGTCGCTTCTTCGAAATCTTCAGTGCTAATCTCCGCCAGGTTTTCCAGGACCGGCTCAACTTCCGCGTAAAGAGCGCTCAAATTTTTCTTCGATTTCGTTTCCTGCAACAGGCCATCGGCAACCTGCTTGAATGCCGCCTGATAAATCTGTGCCTTATCCGTAAGAAATTTCTGGTCCTCTTTCTTAGTCACGGTATCTGCAACCGTTGTCTCGAAGTCAGCAATCGCACCGTCCAGGCGCTGGATGTATTTTGGATCGATCCGCAACAGAAAATCCTTCTCGTGCCGACGCAGCATCAGTACTCTCGCCAAAAGTTCCGTATTTTTCTGCTTGTTGATTACTTCTTCCGCTTCCTGTACCGCCGTACGCAGGGTGCCGCGCAACCCGTCATTCGGGGAAAGGCCGATATGCTGGCGTTCTTTAACCAGGGTCGCAAACTGGGCGACATAGGCGTTGAATCCGTCTCGTACGTGTTTCGTCATTTGCACCCGCTCCGGATCCTCGAATCCAGCCTCCAGACGATCCAGGATTGGTGCGACCTGGGCTGCGGCCTTGGCATGACGCTCCGCATACTTCAGGTCCGAACGCAGGAAAAAATCTTTTTCATGTCGCCGTTCCTGCAAAAACAACATCTCGACTTGTCGCACATCGGACAGAATGTCAGTGGACGCGATCTGACGCGCTTGAATTTGCTCCTGCTTCAGATTGCTAAAATAATAGTTGGCCCCGACGATCACAAAACCGATCGCTGCCGTCGCCACAATCATGACAATCTGTACACTGATTTTGACGGAATTCAGAAAATTAAATGACATTATAAAATCCAAATGTTGTCGTGGGAAAAAAATATTCAGATGTTGAAACAACACAGGTCAGGCATTGTTGCAAAATGCGTCACCTGGTAAGACAAATTTTGTAACGTGATCGGATACAGATGTATGGTGCCGGGATTTCGACAGGCGAAAACCCGCTGTTAAAAAAGTGTAAACCTATGGATCGCGGCGAATGCAAAATTCGTCATGCCGTGGGTCTGAGCCAAACTCTACAAGAATCCTTCTTTGCGTCTTGATCTCCCTTTCGGCTCTAAATCACTATTCAACACGATTATCACACTACCGGAATTTCGGGTGCTGGGTGTTTCCAGGTATTTCAAAATGTAATCGGACAGAATTAAGTCGGGCTGGCGTCGCTGGCATTCATCTGCACGTGAGCTGCACCCCTGGTGTTTCTACGGTTTTGGTGTAATTTAAGTTACGTTATGCTTATCCCGGTCAACTTGGCTAATGCCAATAGCCTGTCAGTTGACCATCGCGCTCAGTGTACCTCCCAGGGCTGAATGAGGACGGCAGAACGTCTTCTTTTGGCTTACGATTGCCGTCTACTTGGCCACATATTCATGACAATTCCAGTGCGGTATACGGGTTTCGTGGGACAAAAAGGATTGAGTGATGCTGCTCTGAGGCAATTGCGAGCCATATCGCATCAATTCAGTAAGCGCAGATTTCGACGGCTACATCCCGATACCTTTTAACATATTGATTTTCAAATGCGGTTAAATTGATCGTTTTACAGAGTGACGACTTTTGCACTTTATCGGGCGAACTCCAGGTAAAAAATGTTCCAAAAAAAAGGCCATTTTCCCAGCTATGAAGCGATTTCACCTAACAGCCCATTGTCCCTGTCAAAATCAAGTTCGAACGGCTCGGACACGATTTCCAGACGCGGGTCCGCTTCCAAATCTGCCCGCATGGTTTCGCTAACCCATATTTTCGTCAATTCGAGGGTGTTGGGGATGCGAACGATGCGTGCCTGATCTGTGCTTACCCCCGGGCATCCGCGTATCGCAATGCCGATCGCATCGCGGTCCGTATCTGCGACAATTGGCAACCGTGCCCCGTTAATGACGCCGGCGGTCACCATATTTACATAGGTTTTGGTCCAATCAATCTTGCGCACCATTCGCTGCGTCGTCACATCGGCCGTTCCCAGGCCGGTGGCATTGCCCTGGGTTTTGTCGGTTAAATCCCGAATAACCACTCGGTTTATTTTCAACCCTTTATCAAATCCTGGCATGCCCGACCCGGCGCGGCCAGTAACGTTTGGATCGAGCCCGGAACCGGAAATGTTTTTACCAATCTGGTCGACGATCAAGACATCAATCTGGCTAAAATACAATTGGGGGATACTGGCTTTGGCCAGTTCCAGGAGTTCGGCGTCGCGGGTTAACAAGTCGGTCGGGGCAACCAATTCGACCTGTCTTATGTCTTCCAGGGAATTTTCAACCATGCCAACACCAAATAATATGCTGGAATTATCGAGCGCGACTTGCGCGGCTTCTGGAATTAGATGGTGGAAGTGGGCAAACCCATGAAAGTGAAGCGCCGCGGCACCGGCATGTTTGGAAACCCCAATGGCCAACATTTTTGCCAGCCCACTCTCATGCGTCCCACGAAAACTGGTATGCGGTTTTACGCGATTGACCGGGACAATATAGTCCGCCGCATGGGCGATTGCGTCGCAGTAGATCGGGGTTCCATCCTTGAGCTGGCCGATTTCAACAACCTCCATGGTCGCTCTGACAGGAACACCAAATATTTCGGCCGTATACCCGTACTCCCGGAGAACGGCCTCCTGGCCGTCCGCATTGCCGCCTCCATGGCTGCCCATGGCTGGGAATAGGAACGGTTCCGCCCCGGCGTTTTGTAACTGTCGCAGAACGGCTTTGACAACTGAAGGCTGTTCTTTGATGCCGCGACTGCCAACCCCAACAGCAACCGACTTTCCCGCCAGGTTGATGTGTGAAAACTTGGAAAATTCCGCAGCAATTGCCCGGTCAACGTTATCGACGGTTTCCGTGGAAAGTTTCTGGCTGACTTCAATAAATCGGGGAAGCGGTCCGTGAAGTCCGCCGGGAAGGGGAATGGGAATGGATTTAGGAAACATTTAATCTCTCTGTCCTTTTTATGGATGCGACTTATTCAATTGTGCCCAATAAATCGCCGTCGTCGCTGAATTCACAATCAAAGGGAGAGGAAATCGAACTCAGGTCGGCATTCGCCGCGACCTCATCCATCATCGGTTCACTGACCCAGACCGTGTTCATTTCCAGGGTGTTGGATATTCGGACAATGCGTGCCTTGTCTGCGGAGACGCCGGGACAACCGCGAATTCCGATACCAATGGCATCGCGGTCATTATTGGCTATTATCGGCATCTTGGCACCATCGAGGACACCGGCGGTGACAATATTCACATAGGTTTTTGTCCAGTCCATTTTCCTTAAAACCCGCTGGGTGGTCACATCGGCAATACCAATACCGGATGCATTTCCTTCGGTAACGTCGGTTAAGTCGCGCAGTAGGATCCGGCCAATATTGGGGCCGATATCAAATCCTTCAATAAATTCAACCGGGCGCCCGGTAACGTTTGGGTCCATTCCCGCACCAGATATATTTTTGCCGATTTCATCGACAATCAGCAGATCAATATCCTTGAATAAAAGTTTTGGTATACTGGCTTTTGCCATGACCAAAAGTTCCGCATCTCTTTGCATAAAATTATCTGGGGCGACGAGTTCGAGATGGCGTAGGTCTTCGTTGGCGTTTTCTACCATTGCAATGCCAAACAAAAGATTGGTTTTGGCAATGAACCGGCGACCGGCTTCGGGAATTAGATCTTTGAACTTTTTAAATCCATTAAAATGCAACGCCGTCGCTCCGGCATGTTTGCCGAGACCGATGGCCAACATTTTAATAAGACCACTTTCATAGGGACCTCTGAAATCCGTATGGGGTTTGACCCGCCCACAGGCAATGATGTAATCGGCCTCACTGGCCATGCGGTCGCAAAAAATAGGAGTTCCGTTATCGAGTTTATCCAGCTCAATTGCGTCCATGGAGGCGCGGATGGGTACGCCCATATGCGCTTCCGTATAACCGTAGGATTCCAGGACTTTTAATTGACCTTCCGCGCTTCCACCGCCATGACTGCCCATGGTCGGAATGATGAACGGTTCCGCGCCTGCGGCTTTGAGTTCGCGCAAGACGGCTTCAACAACCGCACGCTGCTCCTTTATTCCCCGGCTGCCAACTCCCAGGGCGACGGATTTTCCGGTCAAATCGATATGCGCAAACTTTTTAAATTCTGCGCTGACCGTTTGCGTTATGTCATCAATCGTTTCCGTCGAAAGTTTTTGCGCGACTTTGACAAATTTTGGTAACGGACCGTGCAAACCACCGGGGATGGGAATAGGAATATGGGTCGGGATCATTTCGAGCTCTCTATGGTTATATCTAGGCGAAGATCAAATTGTTTCGTATCTTTCTGGCCATCATTATGTATTAAAATTCTGATTTGTCAGTATGTGTTCCAATTTTAGTATAATTTGTCCTGATACCGAATTTCCATTTCTTCCTGCGTTTCCAAAGGGGCGACCGATTGCGTCTGATCGTTGATCATTTGGCTCATGGAAGGCAAAGCGTCCCTCGGCACTTTGGAAGCCTCCTGCCAAAGATTGGACCGCATCAGGGCTTTGGCACAATGGAGATAGGCCTCCTTAACGTGGACAATGAGGACTGTTTTCGGTTTGCGATTTTGCTCTGCAAACTGGTCTAAGAGCTGGGGATCGTCATGTATTTCCGCCCGACCGTTAATACGCAGGGTTTCATTTACGCCGGGAATAAGGAACAGCAGCCCGACGTTAGGCGACTCCAATATGTTGGTATAGGTATCCAGGCGATTGTTGCCGGGGCGATCCGGAATTGCCAATCGATTGTCGTCTAGGACCTTAACGAACCCCGGGTTTTCGCCGCGCGGCGACGCATCATGCATCTTGTTCGGACCCGACGTACTCAGCACCAGGAATGGTGAATGCGCGATAAAGTTTCGACAGTGTTTTTCAAGGTGATCCAGTTGTTTGGTCAGGGGTCTGCCTTTTGGCTGCGCGTAAAGTGTGCGCAGTTCGGCGAGGGTTTTTATATGTGCCATGGTTATTGGTCCTGGTGGGATTTCCGTTATACAGAGTTTAACCGACGATGCCATTCGACCCAGTGTTTGACAACATTATTGAGGCGGCAAAAGGACCCAGCCCTCTGGCGCACGGACTTCCAAAGGACGGTAATTCGCCTTATAGGCCATTTTTGGTGAGCCATCGACCCAATACCCCAAATAGACATAGTCCAAAGATTGTATTCGGGCCTGTTCAACCAACCAGAGAATCATATGCGACCCGAGGCTTCGTGACTGAAGGTCAGGCGCAAAAAAACTATAGACGGCGGACAGCCCATTTTCCACACGGTCCGCTAACATGACGCCAACCAATTGGTTCGTCTCGTCTCTAAATTCGCCGATATATGTGTCGACGGGCGTTTCTTCCACCAGCGCTTGATATTCATAAAAATCCATCTTCGCCATATCGCCTCCGGCATGGCGGCATTTTTGATAGCTGTCAAAGATTTGATATTGTTCAGCGGTGGCGACCGGCGGCGTGGTTTCAAACGACAAATCCTGATTTCGGTTGGTCACCCGACGTTGTGATTTTGAGGGTTTAAAATCTGTGACGACGATCCGCACGGCCATGCAGGCCTGACAAAAAGGGCAGGCGGGCGCATACACAATGCCATGGCTGCGGCGGAACCCGGCTGACGACAATTGATCGTGAAGGGCGACCGCATTGCGCCCGACCAATTCGGTGACAACACGCCGTTCGACCTGCCCGGGAATGTAGGGGCAGGGTAAATTTGTTGTGGCGAAAAAAAATCGCGGGCCATGAATCGGTGAATGACGCATATATTCTACTTAGTCCGGCTAAAGAATAAGACAATCTATTTGTGGCGCCCGGAGATGAAGGGCGATCCCGTAAAATTCGTCAACGGGTAGTTTACTGCGCCTCGATTTGCGGTACAAGCTGCAAGGTAACGCCACCGTTTGTGTCAGGTGTCCCCTGAAGTTGCTGGCGCTTAATCTCATTTAACCCAGGTAATAACTCTTCTGCTGGTTTGGGCGGTTGCGGTGCCGCCGGATTGTTTGCGCCCGTTCCGCGCAGCAAAATGATGGAAAGCCGACGGTTGCGCGCATTCTTTGGATCATCAGGTAAAAGCGGTTCTGTGGCGGCTTTGCCAACGACCCGTGAAATACGATCCTCCGGAATGCTAAAATGCTGAACCTCACGGCGGGCCGAATTTGCCCGGTCGGCGGATAATTCCCAATTTGAATAACCGGAATCGGTATGGAACGGAACCGCATCTGTATGGCCGGAAATTGCCAGTTTTTGCGGCATGTCGATGATCACCTGTGCAACCAGTTCGATTAGTTTTTTTGTATGCAGATACATATCGGCACCGCCACTCGGAAACATCGCCAGGCCATCCTGGTCGATCAACTGAATGCGAAGTCCTTCAGGCGTATTGTCAATTAACAAACTTTCCGCAAGCTGTTTCATTTGCGGAATACCGGCAAGAGTCTCCTCGAGCTCCTCCTTGGCCTGCTCGAACTGCTCTTCTTCCTTTTGTTTCATTTGTTCTTCGGTCGGGTCTGCGTTATCCGAAGGTGTCGGTTCGCCGGAATCCTCGGATTCTGTTTCCCCGCCACTGCCGGCTTTCGGGGGCGGAAGATCCACGGTCACCGCGTCTCGCGACGTCGAACTTTCTGAGGCACCTTCCTCGGTGATTGTTTTGCCGCCCAGAATATCGCCGCTGCCACTGGTCGATGTGGAGGCGGTAACCGGCGCAAAATAGTTGGAAATACCCTCCAGTTGTTCCTGAGTGACCGAATTCAGGAGCCATAACAGCAAAAAGAATGCCATCATCGCAGTCACAAAATCGGCGTAAGCAATCTTCCAGGCACCACCGTGGTGACCGCCATGGCCCTTATTTATTTTTTTGATAATTATCGGTTGGAGAGGAGCGTCAGCCATTTAGAAAACCATCATTTCCACACCCGATCAACCGACAGCGGGCAGGTTTTGCACCATATCTTCAACCTCGGCGAAGCTGGGGCGAACATTAGACGCAAGTGTTTTTCGGGCAAACTCTACGGACACCTGCGGTGCGTATCCCTGCATGTGACCGATCAGTGCGACTTTTATACATTGCAAATAGTGGGCATCGGCGGCGTAGGTCGCAGTGAGATTGCTGGCCATCGGCGCGAGCACCCCATAGGACATGAAAATACCAAAAAACGTTCCAACCAGGGCTGCGGCAATCAGACCACCGAGAATTTCTGGCGGTTCGGTAATTGAACTCATGGTTACAATAACCCCCAACACGGCGGCAACGATGCCCAATGCCGGAACCGCGTCAGCAAATACCTGATAAGCCGTGGAAACCGCATTGGTCTCGGCATGGTGGATTTCCAGTTCTTCATCCATGACGGCCTCAACTTCGTGGGGGTTACTGGCCCCTAGAGTTAATAATCTTAAATAGTCACAGAAAAATTCAACCGCATGATGATCGTGCTGGAACTTCGGATAGGCACCGAATAACGTACTATCGTGGGGATTTTCCACATGACTTTCGAGTGCCAAATCGCCCTTGGATTTAGCCAGCCGGAAAGTAGAATAGAGAACGCCCAAAAGTTCAGTGTAATGTTCTTTTTTGTAGCTCGGGCCCTTAACCAGGGTGCCAAATGCTTTTGCCGATCCGGCGATAACGGTTTTTGGGTTTGCAATGATAAAAGCGCCAATGCCACCGCCCAGAATAATTACAAATTCGATGGGTTGCCACAGCACGCCCATATCGCCGTGGACGGAATATCCTCCGAAAATACAACCAATAACAATGACGATACCAACAATAAAAAACATTTAGTCACCCGAGAATAACGAAATCATAGGGCAGGGCGATCCTGCAAACTCCAGTATATGAGACTTATCCCACCAAACGCTATCGATTAGAAGCCCATCGGGCAAGTTTTAATGTTAATGAACGTACACGCTGGAATGACTTTATAAATGCTGCCTTTTCATACGCCAAATTTTATCTAAATTGATGGCATGAACCTGATAAAAAAGTTTAATATCCCGCTGATTATCTGGTCAAGCCTTGCCATATTCATCGGCGTTTTATTGGCTTTACTTATGGCGTTGATCCTCAATTTCGGGGCGGCGGTTCAGCTCACCGCTTTCGAAATTTGTGTGGCTGCCGGCCTTATGGCGGCGGCAATCGGATGGGTGCTTGGCCTGCCCGTCTGGTGGATTCCGGTTAATTTTGCCGTACCACTTCTGGCCTATTTTTCTCTCGATTCGGTGATTCCCGCCTGGATGTATCTCCTGTGTTTTGTGTTACTTGTCCTTATCTATTGGAATACAGCCGGTGATCGCGTGCCCCTGTATTTATCCAATCAAACCACATGGCGGGCCCTTGAACGGTTGATTTCGGACCGGTCGGGACCTTTTTTGGATTTGGGATGTGGGTTGGGTGGAACTTTATTTTACTTGGCGCGGAAATATCCGGATCGACACTTTGTTGGGATAGAGTCGGCTCCGCTCCCTTTTTTATTCGTAAAAATAAAAAAAACCCTGTCTCACCAGGAGAATGTCTCGGTTATATACGGAGATATGTGGAATCTGAATTTTGCCCTCTATCAGACAGTTTATGCGTTTTTGTCGCCCGCGCCAATGGCTCGGTTATTTGCGAAAATTACCGCGGAAATAGACGCCGATGGTCAGTTTATCAGCAATTCCTTCGACGTCCCAGATCGGCATCCGGACACGACCATCGTTCTCGACGACAGGCGAAAAACCCAATTGCTGATCTGGAAATTTTGATCACAAACCTTCGATTGTTGGTTTCGAATTGAGCTTTTGTAAGGGATCACGGGCATGCAGCTCAGATTTGTCCAGCCATGAGATGCCATAAATATCTAAGGATAAACCGCGTGTTGACAGCGATTTTATACGGCGGGAAGGGTTAAGGAGAATGTCGTGCCGACATTTATTTTCGATTCGAATCCGATGGTTCCGCCCATACCCTCCATAAGCGCTTTGCTTATGGACAGGCCCAAGCCCGTCCCGCCATGTTGTCGCGTCGATGACGAATCCGCCTGGGTAAATTGTTCGAAAATTCGCGACTTAAATTCTTCGGGAATCCCCTGACCGTAATCTTTAACTTTAACCACGATGGTTTTTTCAATGGCCTCGACGGAAATTTCGACCTCGCGGTCAGGATCAGAAAATTTGGCGGCATTAGACAACAGATTGATTAAAACCTGCTCAAATCGATATTCATTCACTTTGGCGAAGAGGGGGAGCGGGGGATCAATAAAAACGTATTTAACGGCCTGAAGTTGTGCGTAACCGGCATTGTTCTTAATGGTGTCAGCTGTGAGTTGACAAATATCATGGCGTTGAGTGTCGAGTTTCAATTGGCCTGACAATATTTTTTCATAATCCAGCAATTCATTAACCAGGCGCAGCAAAATGTGATTATTTCTTGTGGCAATGGCCAACATCTCGCGGCTGTCGTCGGACAAATCATCGGGCAGCAAAGATTTTAATAACCCCAGGCTGCCCAAGGAGGATGTCAGGGGAGTGCGCAATTCATGGCTCATGGTTGCCAAAAATTCGGATTTTGCCAAACTGGCGGCTTCAGCCTGTTGTTTGGCTTTATTCAGTTCCTGCGTTCGTTCCCTCACCATCGTCTGCAGATTGTATTCATAGTCGGACTGCTGCTTTTGCATTTCATTAAATTGCGAAATTAAAATTCCGATTTCATCCGTTTTGCTCCAATTAACGATCGGCCTCACGCCGTCACTCTGATTGGATTGTATGGCGTCCAGCAAACGTCCAAGGGGTTTTCCGATAAGCCGGAAATGTGCAAAATGTGCGCCGGCGACAAAAGTGATCAACAAGACCAGACACATAATCGCATCAGACAAAAGGCGGTCTTTAAACCTTTGGACAATCACCTGGTTGGTAAACTCAATTTCCAGGTCGCCAACGCGTTTAAATCCTTCACCACTGATGAAATTAACTTTTGTGGATTTTGTAAGGTCTTTGTGAACTGGGGCGATAGGGCCATATTTATCAAGAATGTTACCCGTCTCGTCTCGGACAACCACCCGACGGACCGCCGGGTTGGAAATGGTTGAAGCGAGGATCAGTTTAATTTGTTTCTGATCTTTTTCGAAAATCGGTTCGGCTAGAATTAGCGACTGGCTGGCGACCATTAATCCTAACTGCCTGGTCAACTGTTCCTTAGCGCGGGCGAATTCTATCCACTCGAAACTGGCGACAACCGCAATGGACATCGTCACTGTAATGGATATTACAAACCCCAGAAAATTCAGGGTTAATTTACGGGTCTTCACTACAGATCATCTGCCGGAATATGTTCAATGTTGGGCCATATCCGGGCTCCAATGTCGATGTTTTTTGCCCTATTTTCTTCCCAAATCAGACGGGTTCCCTTGTCCAGCTGGAAAAACAGCACATCATCAACAATGCGCCAGGCATCAGGCGCAATATCGAATTTTTTCCCCAAAACAACACCATAGGCACAATAACCGCCGTAGGCAGGCAGGAACTTTTCAGGGGCCTGTGAAAATTTTTGTAGATTTTGGGCGCTGGCAAAACGGTAATACGCACCCTTGTGATAAAGGCTATGGTATTTGCTGCCTTTTTGCGGGCCGGTTTTATCGAAATAAGTGGTTAGGTCGTAGCCGTCGACGGCAACACCGTCTGAATTGGAATTGACGTTGAAGCTCAATGTCTCCTTCGCCTCGGCTTTGGTGACAGGTGAACCGATGGCGAGAAAAAAAACAGCCACTAAAAACAGGTTTAAAATGGACTTCACAGATTTAATCATTGGTCCCTCAGATTGCGCAAAAAATTATCATGGAATCAAAAAACATACCATCTGTCGTTAATACGAATATCCAATGAAATTCGTTTCAAAATGCTGTTAACGGATATGAATTTGAATTTACTTATATATTCTACACAATTTTATCCAGTAACAAAACCGGACAGATTACATGTTACATAAACCGGACATATCACTTGTTACCGACACATTGAAGATTCATGGCTGTACACTCCATCTAGTGTGAATCTATAATAGAACCACAACATATGTCTGAATGATCTTAATATTTCAAGATTTTGTGACTCAGTAGGACTAGGCATCGGCACCGACATCTAAGGACCGGGCACCCAAAATTCGGGCCGGAAAACCGGCCATAGTGAGGGCCGATAAGATTTGCTCTACGTGATTGCGATCACGGGTTTCGATAACCACGTCGAGGTCGGCCTGTTTAATGGGAACGTCATAAAACATCCGCTGATGATACACCTCAACGATATTGCCTCCGCAGCCACCGATCAGGCCCGATACGCGCGCCAGCAGTCCTGGCGAATCGGTCAATTTTATACGCAAACTGACCAAACGCCCCCCCCGCACCAAACCGCGCATCAGAACGGACGACAACATCCTGGAATCGATATTTCCACCACAAATAACCACACCAACTCGTTTGTTCTCAAATAAATCGCGATATATGGAAAGAGCCGCCAGTCCAGCAGCCCCCGCACCTTCAACAACCATTCGGCTTTCCTCCAAACAGCGTTGAATAGCGGACTCGATTGCAATTTCATCGACCAGCAAAATATCTGTGACGTGTTCAGCGATGATTTCCCGGGTCAATAATCCCGGTTGATTGACCGCAATACCTTCGGCAATGGTCGCGCCAGAGTCTGCCGACGGGGTTTCCCCCTTCAACACCTGAGCCATAGCGGGATACAGGGCGGATTGTACGCCGTATATTTGAATTGCCGGGTTTATGGCTTTGGCAGCGATGGCGCAGCCGGCAATAAGCCCGCCTCCACCAATGGGGATAATCAAACAGTCAAGATGGGGTTGGTCGTGGAGCAGCTCAAGGGCGACAGTTCCTTGCCCGGCAATGATCTGGGCATCATCAAACGGGTGAATAAATGTCAGGTTCTTATCCTTGACAAAAACTTCAGCGGCCGACCAGGCTTCGGACAAGGAACCGCCTTTGAGAATAACCGTTGCGCCCAGAGCTTCCGTGCGAGCGACTTTTGTGAATGGTGTCGCTTCCGGCATAAAAATGGTTGCCGGAATGTCCATGCGTGACGCATGGTAAGCGACACCTTGGGCATGATTTCCTGCCGATACGGCAACCACTCCGGCTTTTTGTTGTTTTTTGCTCAGGTGGCTTAATTTCACCAGTGCGCCACGAACTTTGAACGCACCCGTGATTTGCAGGTTCTCCAGTTTTAAATATACCTCTGCGCCACTTGCATCGGAGAACCCGGCAGAAAGGAGGGTTGGCGTATGAATAACCTGTCCTTCGACAAGTTTGGCGGCGGTCAAAATATCTGAATAGGATACAGTCATACGGGTGCCTAAAGTTAAGTTCTGCGGTTCTTGTATCATTGGCGAATGGGGGTGTCGACGCTACCGGCGATTAATTTGTGGTGTTTCTTCAACCCCGTTATCGGCGTGAAACTCCTATTCACCAAGAGATGTCGCGTCGCCCGGTTCCAATCAAGTTCCCCAAATAAATCCGTCAGGATATGATCTGGACTTTGGTTAGGTGCTGAACGGAAGAACAATCGGCTCCCCCTTTTTTGAGTAGACCGATATTAAAAAAATCCATGGTCAAAAATTCATAACCGGTGAATTAGGGACGTTTTGGTGCGGTCAAAATCAGGGGACGCTCGGTCACACGGGCAATTGATTGTTTTGTCCCGTCGATGGTTAGGAATTTACCGTCACGCCAGTTTGTTAACTGATCGCGATAGTGGGACGAGAGAAAATTTCCCGATTGCCCCGTGGCAATTTGGAACTGAGATCTGGTCAGGTTGGACAAGTCATAAATCGCCCTGAGTCCAGGACCATGGATATGTTTGAAGGGGGCCTGTTCATGGTTAATCCGGCTGGCCCCACGGTTGACCGTATAGTCGCCACCATCGTTGGCGATCTGCAGATCCGTTATTTTATTCAATAACGGCACGTGGTTAAAAACACCGTGGGCAAAGGTTGATTGATGGGCATCACCCCATCGCCAATCCTTAGGGGTATTGCCGTATTTTTGTGAAAGTTGCTGGATGGCTTGGAGCAAGCTGCGCGATACGATGTCTGAACAGGTTTCCTTTTCAATCGATTGGGTATCGTCGCACCAGATTTTATTTTCCTGCAAAGCATTAAGCACAAACAGTGGTCTTAATCCTAACAGCGGTTTACCGAGCTCACCTAGGTCGTCACCATATAGTCCATAATTTAAAGCCCGCAACCAGGTTGAAAAAATAAGCGGTTCTGGCCGGTCCCGGACCATGCGTCGGTCCCAGGTTTTCAGCATCGCCAGGATCTGTTTTGACCTGTCCTCTGTCGCCGTTGCCAAGATCAGCATTTGTGGCAGAACGTCCATGGCCATCAGGGACAGGTTATCGAGCTGCAGGGTTTTCATATCACCCATATCAAACTTCCGTTTGGATTGCAGAACCTGGTCAATGCGCCGCGCCCGATAGGGGGCGGCCCAATCCCTTGAAATAAATGGGCCCCCGGTCGCCGATCCGACCGGATTGTTGGCGTTAAAAATCAGACCCTGATCGGGATTGTACAGGTGAGGCAGTTGTGAATAAGGAACATATTCCAACCAATTGGCAGTTCCGGACAGGCGCCTTGTCGGCAGGCTACCGTCACCGACCGCCCGCACGGGCAAAGATCCGGCGACCTGAAAACCGATGTTCCCAGTCGTATCGGCATAAGAGACATTGAGGGTCGGGGTTTTTAAAAAAACCAGGGCGCGACGAAATTCCAACCAGTTTGATGCCCGGTTTAAGTAATAAAGGGCGTTGATTGTTGGGTCGTTTGGTTTCAGATAAACCGCCTCCAATACAATTGCCCGCCGAGGTTCAGTTGCTTTGAGCAAATTTGGTATTAAGTCGGAAATCACCGGGCCTTGGTCGGTCGCACGAACCGTCATGGCGTGCGCGGGTTTGCCCTTAACGGCAATGGTCATCGGCGTTTGGATAAAGGCGCGCGAATGGGAGCCAACTACATATCGAGCACTATTGGTGTTTGCCACCCGTTCGACGACCAGATCCTCCTGATCGGCCTGGGTCGAAGTGATTCCCCAGGCTATTTTTCCGTTATGACCGAGAATGTGAAACGGAACACCGGGAACCGTTGCTCCCGTCAATTGAGTTGTCGGCGTTTTGATAAAAGCCAGATACCATAAAATGGGTGCGGCAAATCCCAGATGCGGATCGTTTGCCAGAAATGGCAAATGGGTCGTCGAA
Organism: Rhodospirillales bacterium; assembly: GCA_021775095.1. GTDB lineage: Bacteria > Pseudomonadota > Alphaproteobacteria > Rhodospirillales > Casp-alpha2 > JABMNT01. Next base: position 8,469 of record JAJFII010000064.1, on the reverse strand, counting down.
CGTTTGGGACCGATCGCCCATTGGTTTGATGCCCCAACCGGCAGACCCGGAGGATCAGGTGGCAGGGAGTTTAACGACGACAAAAGGGAAACGGGTAACAACGGGTATTGATGATGGCTTGTTCTTGGGTCCGGTGATGGGTCGTCGGGCCAAAACTCATTCATCTTTTCCCGCCCCAGTAAATCGGCAACCCGGCTGCGGGATATTTCTTTTCTGAAGTTTCCCGATAGGCGTGTCGCCATTATTTTAGACCAGATTAGGGAATCTGCGGGTTTCCAGGGGTCGAGTTGATCAGCAAACCAAACAAATTCAATGGCCCCCAATCCATTTTTTGTCCGCTGCCAGGCATTGACGCCCTTGGCATAGGCCCGCAGTGCCTGCTGCACCGGGTCGGGCAATTTTTGGACCTGTTCTTCGGCGCGCCGATAAAGCCCAAGCGTTCGCATCCAGCGGTCCGAAGCGAGCGTTGCTTCCCCCAGGAGCTCCGAGAGGCGCCCGGCACCGAACCGGCGCATTAAATCCATTTGCCAAAACCGATCCTGGGCATGGACAAACCCCAGGGCAAAATAGCCGTCAGCATCAGATTGGGCGTAAATATAAGGAATGGCCGCCTCATCGCGATATATCTCGACAGTCGACGTCAATCCGTCAAGTTCAAGGGAACCGGTTTTTTGCGGCAGGGAGGTCAGTAACCACATGCCAACGGTTAATCCAGATAAACCGATGAGAACTAATAAGCCCCATCCTGCTGTTTTTAAAACCCGCATGGTTCGTTCCTCAACATCCATTCTGAGTAAATTTGCTCTGGCCTACGGGATCTTTTATAAGGCTTGGCAGAGATATCGTGCACAGTATTGTTGCGTGATATTCAATTCAATCAAGCCCAAACAACTTAGGAATTCCGTTTATGAGCACTGGTCCGTTACATGGTCTCCGCATTTTCGATCTTACCCGGATATTGGCGGGGCCTACCTGTACCCAGATTTTGGGCGATTTGGGTGCCGACATAATTAAAATCGAGCGGCCCGGTGCCGGTGACGATACCCGCAAGTTTGCGCCGCCATTCCTCAAGGACGACCAAGGTCGCGACACGGACGAAAGCGCCTATTTTGCCAGTGCCAATCGAAATAAACGATCCATAACCCTGGATCTTACCCAGGCGAAGGGGCAGCAGGTTGCGCACCGGCTGATCGGTAAATCCGATGTTTTGGTTGAAAACTTCAAAACCGGAGGTCTGGCAAAATATGGCTTGGGATATGACCAGTTAAAGGACACCTATCCTGGCTTGGTTTATTGTTCAATAACCGGCTTTGGCCATACGGGACCCTATGCCAAACGCCCAGGTTATGATGTTTTGATCCAGGGTATGGGTGGCTTCATGAGTGTCACAGGGGACCCCGACGGGGACCCGCAAAAGGCCGGCATTCCGATATCTGATCTGATGGCCGGCATGTATGCCGCAGTGGCAATTAATGCGGCGCTTCGCCATCGCGAGCTCACCGGGCAAGGGCAGTTTCTCGATATTGGTATGCTGGACACGACAACCGCCATGCTGTCCATAATGGGGGCAAATTATTTGGCGACGGGGGAAGTGCCGCCACGGCTCGGCAACGCCCACCCAAATATCGTTCCTTATCAATCCTTTCCCACGGCTGACGGGGATATTGTATTGGCGGTTGGAAACGATGCCCAGTTCGCCCGCTTCTGCGATCTTGCCGGGTGTACGGAACTGACGGAAGATGAACGGTTTGCGACTAACGGATCGCGGGTTCAAAACCGGCAAATCATCGTCCCCATCCTCCGTGACATCATCAAACAAAAATCTTCAAAATTTTGGTTGGAAGGGTTACAGGAACGCAGTGTCAGTTGCGGTCCCATTAACCGTCTGGATCAGGTCTTTGCCGACGAACAGGTGCAGGCTCGAGAAATGCAACTCAAAATGCCCCATCCCGTTGCCGGTGATAAACCCATCGATTTAATTGCCAGCCCAATTCGGATGTCTGAAACGCCGACATCCTACCGCTATCCTCCACCCCTGCTGGGTCAACACACCGATCAGGTGTTGCGCGAAGTTGGTGAATTTACCGACGCCGAGATATCTGATTTACGCCAGCAGGGGATTATCTAAAATTATGCGACAGGGCACCTATGAAACCCGTGGTGTGTTTGGAACGTGTCGGTTGGCCTACGTGGAATGGGGCAACAATAAAAACCCGAATGTCATGATTTGTGTACATGGGTTAACCGGGAATGCCAGAGACTTTGATTTTCTGGCCGCAAGACTATCGGCGACTCACCGGGTCATTGCCTTAGACATTCCCGGGCGTGGTAACAGTGACTGGCTGGCTGACGCCAATTTTTATACCTATGAGACATACAGCGCCATCGTACTGGCATTTATCGCGCACCTCGATGTGCAAAACATCAACTGGATTGGAACATCCATGGGCGGAATTCTCGGCATGATGCTTGCCGCTACGCCCGGCAACCGAATTGGTAAAATGGTGATTAATGATGTCGGTCCCTTTTTACCACGGGCCGCTTTACAAAGAATTGCGCTGTATCTTTCCATGGATTTCCAGTTCCAGAACGCAAAGCAGATTGAACAACACCTGCGCCGCGTCCATGAACCTTTCGGTCCCTTGACCGATGCCCAATGGGCTCACCTCGCACACCACAGTTCGGTCCAGGATAAAACCGGGAATTGGCGGTTAAAATATGATCCGGCCATTGTCCTGCCTTTTAAAACTCTGGCCGATGACGATATTTCTTTTTGGCCGGTTTGGGATGCCATTACCTGCGCGGTTTTGCTGATCCGTGGCCAAAACTCCGATATTTTATTATCCGCAACTGCCCGGGAAATGCTGACAAGAGGACCACAAACAGAGTTAGTAGAGTTTGCCAAAATTGGCCACGCGCCGGCTCTTATGGACATAGAACAGATCGGAGTGATCGAAAAATGGTTCAATAATGACTAGGTTTATTTGCGAAATGGGCGAAAAAACCTAGAATTAAATCATATAATAGGAACAAAATTATAAATTTCTAAAGTAAATTAAAAAAGGTGTACACAGTTCCATACTCTTTAGCTATATTCCCGGCGGTGGGGGCTTGTTTTAATTTGCGAGGTAAATAATGTCTGAAGCGCTAGCAACTGCCCATCACCACGATTTAACGGCGACTCATCCCGGTGAGGACCTGCAGGATTTTGTAACTTTTTTCGTCGATGACCAAATGTTTGGGATCCCCGTATTACACGTTCAAGATATCCTGACTCCCGACAAAATCGCCTCCATCCCCTTGGCTCCAGCTGAAGTCCGAGGATCAATTAACCTGCGTGGACGCATCGTCACTGTTATCGATGTGCGGGTTCGGTTGGGCCTAGGCACAACGGATAACAAAGAACGCGGTAATATGGGTGTGACCGTCGAGCAGGATCACGAACTCTATACCCTGTTGGTTGACCGCATTGGCGATGTGGTCGCCATGTCCAACGATTTGTTCGAGAAAAATCCGGGAACCCTGGCACCGACTTGGCGCGAGTTTTCGGAGGGTGTATATCGATTGGACGACAAATTGATGGTAATACTTGATATCGAACGATTGCTCAATATACGTAAAAATATCGGTTAACACGACCCTTTGAAAATCGGGCGTTTGCTGCCGTTAATGGTAACATCTGTCGTTGTTACAATTTTCCGATTCGAAGATTTTGGCAAAAAGGCCTTTTAAACCACTAATCGACGCGGATGTTGGCCTTGGCAATGGCGGCACAATTGACCTATCTGATTTGGTTCAGGCATCGGGCCCGGATGGTTCCCGAGAGCGCGCGGATTTCAGCGACGATTTCGTCGGCATCTTCAACCGCCCCCTCGGCGTCGAGGACAACATAACCCAACGCACGATCGGTCTGATAAAATTGGGCGGCGATGTTGACTTTGCGGCGTGCAAAAATTGCGTTCAGTTTTCCCAGTTCTCCCGGCAAATTGCGTTGAACCTGTAAAAAGCGTGTGCCCGCCGGATTGGCAGGTAATTGAACGGCAGGAAAATTAACCGCACCAACGGTCGATCCAACATCGGAATATTCAATAAGTTTACGCGCCACTTCTTCGCCAATTCGTTCCTGCGCTTCCTGGGTCGAGCCGCCCACGTGTGGCGTCAAAATCACGTTTTCCAAGCCCTGCAACGGGGTTACAAACGGCTCCCCATTGGCGCCCGGCTCCGTCGGGAAAACGTCAATCGCGGCGCCGCCCAAATGACCCGATTTTAACGCCTCGACCAGGGCCTCAATATCAACGATATTGCCGCGCGCATTGTTAATTAAAAAAGCACCGGGTTTCATCCTGGCAATTTGGGCCGCTCCCATCATATTGCGGGTCGCCGCCGTGTCTGGTACATGCAGGGTGACCACATCCGATTTTTCGAGAAGTTCAGCGAGTGAATTTGCCGGCTCAACATTGCCATGGCGCAATTTATCCGTGTGATCGCAATAGAGGACCCGCATGCCCATGGACTCTGCAAGGACGGCAAGCTGGCTGCCAATGTTGCCGTATCCGACGATGCCCAGGGTTTTGCCACGCACTTCGAAGGACGCGTCGGCTGATTTTTGCCACTGTCCCAAATGCGCGGCGGTTGAGCGAGCGAAGGTCCGCCGCAACAGCATAACGGTTTCAGCAATGGTCAATTCGGCAACACTGCGGGTATTTGAAAAGGGGGCATTAAAGACCGGTACGCCCTTTTCGCTGGCGGCCACCAGATCGATTTGATTGGTGCCGACAGAAAAACAACCGACCGCCATCATACTGTCAGTGGCGGCGACCATTTCGGCGGTCATTTGGGTGCGCGATCTAATGCCCAATACCCGTACCCCGCAAAGCGCCTTTTTTAAATCATCTCCGTCCAGCGCCGTGCTCAGGCGTTCGACATTTTCATATCCGGCAGCGGCGAGAATTTCCACTGCCGACGAGGAAATCCCTTCCAGCAAAAGAAATTTGATTTTGTTCTTTGGCAGGGATGGGTTTTGAATGGCAGGCATGATTGACCTTTCGGTAACTGGAGTGCGCGAGCAATACCCAAGCTCACCGGCAGTTGCAATAGGCATGTAAACGGGAGATTTGCGGCAAAAATATCGAACTCATAGCCACCCGGAACCACGCTAATCTACGGTTTGGAAATGGCCTGGACGGTTTAACCGGCCCTTAAAATTTTCGCCGCATCTCGGGCCGCGTAGGTCAAAATACCGTCGGCACCGGCCCGCTTAAATCCCGTTAACATTTCCATCATTGCCGACGGGTAATCGAGCCAGCCCTGTTGACTGGCGGCCCGCAACATGGCGTATTCGCCGCTGACATTGTAGGCATAGGTCGGTACGCCAAATTGTCGCTTCACCCGGCTGACGACGTCCAAATAGGGCAGGCCCGGTTTGACCATAACCATGTCCGCGCCCTCGGCGATGTCGAGGGCAACTTCACGCAGCGCTTCATCGATATTACCCGGGTCCATCTGGTAAGTTTTTTTGTCGCCGGTCAGGGTGCCACCGGAGCCGACGGCATCGCGAAACGGGCCATAAAAAGCCGATGCGTATTTGGCCGCGTAGGCCATAATGGTGACGTCCTGAAACCCGTGCGCGTCCAGGGCCTTGCGAATGGCACCGACCCGTCCGTCCATCATATCAGACGGCGCAATAACATCGCAGCCTGCCTGCGCCTGTACGATCGATTGCTGGCACAGGATTTCGACGGTTTCATCGTTCACGATGATCCCGTTTTTTACAATACCGTCGTGACCATCGGAATTATAGGGGTCCAGCGCAACATCGCAAAGCACCCCCATGTCGTGCACGTGTTTTTTGATTTCGCGGACACTCCGGCAAACCAGATTGTCGCCGTTGACAGCTTCTCGTCCGTCAGGAGTTTTTAGATTATCTTCGGTATAAGGGAACACGGCAACAGCGGGTATGCCGAGCTCTTTTGCTTGTCCGACTTCCTCTGCCAACATGTCGATACTCAAACGCTCGACACCGGGCATTGACGGGACAGGCTGGCGTTTGCCTGCCCCTTCAACAACGAAGATTGGCCAAATCAAATCATCGACCGTTAACTGGTTTTCCCGTACCAGCCGGCGCAACCAGTTTTGAGTGCGCGTCCGTCGCATGCGCGTCACCGGAAAGGCCGGTGTTGGCGGAAAACCCGTCATGGCAAATCAGGCCTTGTCCAGCGCTTGTGACAGGTCGGCAAGGATGTCATCAATATGTTCGATGCCAACGGACAAGCGGACATAACCCGGTGTCACTCCGGTTTGCAATTGTTCTTCTGCGGACAGTTGGGAATGGGTTGTCGAGGCCGGATGGATAGCCAGGGAACGGGCATCACCGATATTGGCCACGTGGTATAATAGTTCCAGTCCATCAATAAAGGTTTTACCGGCCGGTTTGCCACCGGCCAGCTCAAAGCCGACAAGGCCACCATACCCCCCCGTCATGACGGCATCCGCGTTGGCCCGTGTCGCCCCGTCCTGCAAGCCCGGAAATATGACACTGGCAACTTTTTCATGGCCGTTGAGAAACGCCGCGACTTTTTCCGCATTTTCACAATGCGCCCGCATTCTGAGCGGCAGGGTCTCCAGGCCCTGGATAAACTGAAAGGCATTCATCGGGCTCATGGGAGCGCCCATATCGCGCAACAGGATGACCCGCATGCGCAAGATATAGGCAATGGGCCCAAGCGGTTTAACGGCTTCGGTCCAGACCGCGCCATGGTAACTGGGGTCCGGCTGATTTAACGTGGGGAATTTATCGCCACCGGCTTCCCAGTCAAAGTTTCCGCCGTCAATGACCAGTCCACCAATCGACGTGCCATGACCGCCGATATATTTGGTAGTGGAATACATGACGATGGCCGCACCATGGTCGAACGGCCGACAAAGCAGGGGGGCGGCCGTATTATCCATAATCAGCGGGACCCCCAGATCGCGGCCAATATCGGCAACCTGTTTGATGGGGAATACGTTGAGTTTTGGGTTCGGCAGGGTTTCCGCATAATAACAGCGGGTGTTTTTGTCCGTTGCCCGGCGAAAACTTTCCGGATCCGACGGATCGACAAAGCGGCATTCAATGCCCAGGTCCTTCAAGGTATTGGCGAATAGGTTCCAGGTGCCGCCGTAAATATCAGTCGAACTGACAAAATTATCGCCGGCTTTACATAAATTCAGCACACAGAAATTTGACGCGGCCTGTCCGGACCCTACGGCCAGGGCGGCGACGCCCCCTTCAATGGCTGTCATCCGTTGTTCCAGGACATCACAGGTCGGGTTCATGATCCGGCTGTAGATGTTGCCCAATTCTTTGAGTGCGAACAGATTTTCCGCATGGTCTGTACTGTCGAATTGATAGGCGGTTGTCTGATGGATGGGAACGGCGACGGCGTTTGTCGCCGGGTCCTTTCGAAATCCGGCATGCAGGGCAAGGGTTTCCGGGCGCAAAGCATTACTCATAAAAAAATTCTCCTTAATAAACCAAACTTTTGTGTAAATCATAATACAAATTATCGGTGAGACTATTACAGGTCTCCTGAGAAAGTCCAGATCGTTGGAACCGATTGGGTTTACTGGATTTTCCTGTTGGGAACAGATGCAATCATCGCTTCTGAATATTCAATTTACCCTGTATTGCGGCGGGGGTTTGCTGTTTATTCTTTTTTTAGTTTCCAAGGCATAGGAACCCCTGCAAGCGCCGCCGATAACGGGTAAATTAAAAGGCAAATAAACCATGACCGCTGAATTTCTGATAACCGCGCTGATTGTCGTTGTCGCGTCGGGTACCGGCGTCATCTATACCCTGACCACTGGCCTGACACGCGGCGGCTGGGCCAGCGGCATTGCGGCTTTTGGCTGCACCTTGGGGATAATCCCCCATATGGTTGCCGCCATCCTCGGTTTGGCGGCACTGCTGCATACCAGTGCCCTGGCCTTTCACCTGTTCAAATACGCCGGCCTGGTTTATTTGCTTTATCTGGCCTGGAGCACCTTAAAAGACCACCGTCCAATGACCGTCGACGACCGGGCCACGGCGCAACCGGTATCCCTGTTAATCGACAGCCCGTCGATCATCCTCAAGGGATTGTTAATTAGGGTCAGGACCCATTAATTTCATCCATTCTGCGGCGGTGATTTTTCTTATCGGTTAGGCGGAAAGACGCAGGAAACCCCACGGTTTTCAAGTTATTTCAACGAAGCCAGAGAGATAAAGCACCCCGCCCCTCGGGGTTTGCCAGGAAACACACGCCTCGTGCGAACACCAGGCTCGAATAGGCCCAGCATGTCCTTGCGCTCGTTTTCTTGTATTCGTAAGCTTACGGACAAACAGAATTGCATGAAATTAATGGGTCCTGACCCTTATGTATCGTGAATCTTACGAATAGGGTGAAGGAATTGACAAATTGTGGTATCGTACGGGCATCGACCAATCGCAGA
>JAJFII010000063.1 GCA_021775095.1 Rhodospirillales bacterium | reverse complement strand
CCGTTCGCCAAAAGATTGAAACAGAAAGGCAAACCCCATAAACTCGTTCTCATCGCCGTCGCCAGAAAACTACTCATTATCGCAAATGCAATGATCGCTAAAAATCAAATGTGGAAGACTGTGTGAAGATACAGTTGCTAGGGAAATGGCGTAAAGTGCGTTCGTCGATATCTAGTTTTTTTCCCTCCCACCAGATCCAAAACCACGACACTGGCCCTTTGAGTTTGCCTTCTATAGATTTCTTGTTGGCAGAACGATTTAAGCTATCTCTGCGGCGGGAGAGTTCCGCGCTAAGGGAAATGGAATGAAAGACGAGGCAATCTCATTGGTTCGACAAAGTGCCGCCAGCACGGTGGCCGGGCTTTTTCTGGAACACGCCCGGCGGGCACCGCACAGCATCGCCATTGACGAAGGTTTGATCCAGCGCACTTACGCGGAGCTTGCTTTGCGCACGGCAAAACTGGCACAGGTTTTTGCTGAACGGGGATTGAAGGTCGGCGACCGGATTGCCATTCTGTCTGAAAACCGGGTCGAATATCTTGAACTGTATCTGGCCGCCGCCCGCACCGGTGTTATTGTCGCCTGCCAAAACTGGCGCCTAGCCGAACCGGAATTGCGCCACTGCCTGGACCTGGTTAAACCGCGCTTAATCTTTGTTTCCCCCCGTCACGCCGATGCCTTGTCGCCTATTAAGACAGCCGCAGTGCCGCTTATTTTTGGTCCTGCCTTCGAGGAATGTCTTGAGCAGGCAATGCCCTTAACAGAAATTGCCGATTTGGATCCGGAAGCCGCTTTTCTTATCCTGTACACCAGCGGCACAACCGGTCTGCCGAAGGGTGCCATCATCTCGCACCGGGCTGAAATTGCCCGAAACATGACTTTGCGGGCGGAATTTGGCATTCAACCGACGGATACATTTGCCGCCTGGTCGCCGCTGTATCACATGGGCGCAGCGGAATTTTCGTTGGGCACTTTAATGGCCGGCGGCAAAGTTATTGTTGTTGACGGTTTTGATCAACCGCGTCTGGCGGACGTTGTTGCCCGTGAAAAACTGGGGTGGTTGTTGTTGATGCCCGGCATGGTTGGTGACTTTGCCGGTTATCTGGAAGACAAAAATACCACGGTGAAAGGCATACGGGTATGCGGCGTCATGGCCGACCTGGTGCCACCGGCGGATATCCAAAAAATCACGACCCTGTTGGGTGCCCCCTACGCCAATACCTTTGGCGCTACGGAAACCGGCTGCCCGCCCTGCTCTTCTAGTCTCATTCCGATCGGTGTCGCGCCAACCAATCTGTCGAAACGGCAGAGCCCGTTTTGTCAGGTGCGTTTGGTGGACACGAACGACCGGGAAGTAGCCGATGGGCAGCCGGGCGAGCTCTGTATGCGGGGCCCAACAAATTTTAGTGGGTATTGGCAGGCACCGGAAACCAACGCCGAAGAATTTCGGGGCGGCTGGTTTCATATGGGCGACGTGTTTATCCGCAACCCGGACGGCACCCTGGATTTTGTCGACCGGGTTAAATACCTGATTAAGTCGGGTGGCGAAAACATATATCCGGCAGAAATCGAGCGGGTGCTTCTCGACGATCCAGGGGTCGCGGATGTGGCAGTGGTCCGCAGAGCAGATGAAAAATGGGGCGAAGTGCCGGTTGCCTTTGTTGCCCGCCGCAACCAAGACCTGCAGGCCAGGGAACTTTATGAACGGTGCCGGGCGCAGTTGGCTGGATATAAACAACCCAAAGACATTTTTTTTATCGATGTGGACGACCTGCCGCGCAGCGCATCAGGGAAAATCCAACGTCATGAACTGGAAAAGCGACTAACCAAACCCTTAGAGTCCGGTGCCCCCAATGGGGCGCCCATGGAAACTTCCCTAGGAGAGACCGATTGAGTTTTTTACCGGAACATCAAACCACCAGTATTTCGACCCATAACAACGAAGACATTTTTGTCCGCGACAAAAGCCTGTGTAAGGATCTGATCGGTCAGTTGAGTTTTACGGAAATGTTGTTTTTTCAGATTCTCGGTCGTGTACCCAGCAAGCCCGAATGCCGGGTGGTCGACGCCTGCCTGGTGACATTGATGGAACATGGCCTGACCCCGAGCGCCTTGGCATCGCGCCTGGTTTACAGTTCGGCAACGGAAGCCATGCAGGGCGCCGTCGCCGCTGGGTTGTTAAGTGTCGGGTCCTTATTTGTCGGTACCATGGAAGGCGCCGCAGCCCTAATCGAACAAATCCTGAAATCCGACGATATGGGGGCGATGGCCCTGTCCATTGCCCAATCCCATTGGCAAAATCAAACACTGCTGCCGGGCTTTGGCCATCACATGCACAAACCCGACGACCCGCGGACGATCCAGTTATTTGCCGTGGCCGAAGCGGCCGGTGTCGCCGGCGCACATGTTAGGGCGTTAAAGGCCCTTTCCGTTGCGGTCGACAAAACCTATGGAAAACACATTACCATCAACGCCACCGGGGCAATTGCTGCGGCGTTGGGAGATTGTGGCGTACCGGCAGAAATCATGCGGGGGTTTGCCCTGATCACCCGGGCGGCGGGGCTGGTTGGTCATATCCACGAAGAACAGCAAAAACCGGCCATGCGTGCCATCTGGGAAGCGGCAGACCGTGCCGTCCCCTATGACGGCATGGCGAATAGCAAGGCCAGTGACGAGGTCGATTAGAGTGCTTGCGGGATCATAGGGCGCACTCTGATGGGGGAGATCGGTTCGATCGGTTAGGCGCAGCGCGATGCCAAGCATCGGGCAAGGCAAGCATCGGGCAAGGCATGTAACGCCATGGTGTAAAAACCGGGCGTCGCAGACCCAATCAAAATCATCGTCGTTTACAAACAAGTTGTTGGATGCGCCGCGATAATGCAGTGCTGGCCGTTCGCCCGGCAATATCAAGAATTGTCAGTCCAACAATGACCGCGTCAAACTTCGCCATTATGCCTCCATTTCGCGAAAGGTTGTTTTGCAGAATTCGACGAGGCATTATATTTGCCTACTGACAATCGGTTTTTTTGCATTCCTTCCTGGCACCCGGAGATCCCCCCATGCCCCCTGCCGTCTCGTTTATTGGTCTTGGTGTCATGGGCCAACGTATGCTGTCTAATATCAATACATTTGGCGGGTTTGAATTGGTTTCCGGCTGGGATCCCAGCACAGCGGCCTGTGTCCAGGCCATGGCGATCACGCCGCAACTGGTTATTGCCGATAATCCCGCTGAACTGATATCCGACCCGGCGACAGACCTGGTTTATATTGCCTGCCCGCCGTCCTCTCATCGAGAATATGCCCTGGCCGCGATCGCTGCCGGAAAAGCCATTTATTGTGAAAAACCCCTGGGGGTTAATTTATCGGAGAGCCGCGCCCTCGTTGACGCCGTCGAAGCATCGGGCAGCAAACATTGTATCAATTTTTCCCTGGCCTCTGCGAGAGCCGTCGCCTATATGGAACGGGAACTAACGGACGGTCACATGGGTGACGTCAGAGCCGTCGATATTCACCTGCATTTTAATAAATGGCCGCGGGACTGGCAGGTGCCGGCCGCCTGGTTATCGCAACGGACAGAAGGCGGATTCGTTCGTGAAACCTTTTCCCATTACGCCTATTTGTGCCAAAGATTGTTCGGCCCTGGAACCCTCAAACAGGCCCACACAACCTATCCCGACGACGGATTTTCAGCGGAAACCCGCTCCGTCGCCGCCCTCGATTTTGGCGGCGTATCGGTGTCCTTTATGGGCGGCACCGGCGGCCTCAATTCCAGTGCGGCGGATAAAGTAGAATTCACGATCTGGGGCAGCAACTGCGTTTGCCGCCTCTACGACTGGAATCGGTTGCGAACCAGCCAGGGTGACGGCTGGACCGAACAGCTGGTTGAAATTACCGATTTGCGGGCCGACGGTTATCGCCGTACCCTGGAAAATGTCGGACGGATGATGAGCGGCGACGCCCATACCATGCCGAGTTTTCGCGATGCCTTAGGTGTACAGGAAATCGTAGAGGGTATTTTGAAACCGTCCGATTAGGCGTCCTCTTTTTCAACCATGCCCAAATAGGGTAAGGAACGATAGTCTTCGGCATAATCGATACCGTACCCCACAACGAATTCATCGGGAATGGTGAAACCGACGAAATCAACCGTTACTTCAGCCTCGCGCCGTGACGGTTTATCGAGGAGCGTACAGGTCATAATCTTTGTTGTGCCGCCTGCCTCCAGGAGTTTCATGGCATAGGCGATGGAGTTCCCGGAATCGACGATATCATCAACCAGAAGCACAGTTCTGTCGTCATTTACATCTGGATATCCGCCAATAAGGACAACGTCTCCCGAAGCCTTTTGTTTGTTTCCGTAACTACTCAGACGCAGGAATTCCACATGGCTGGGTAACCCGGCGCGGTCCAGGGCGCGCACCAGATCAGCCAAAAAAACAAAACTGCCCTTAAGGACACCGATGACGGTGAGTTTCCCCGACACCTTGGTGGCGATGTCGGCAGCCAGCACTTCAATGCGTGCGGCCAGTTCGTCAGCGCTGAACATTTGCTTAACCGTTGTCATTTATTTTTTTCCCGCTTTGTCGATATAGAGCTCTGTCGTTGGTTAGGATAATCCACCGGCCCGGAGACAAAAAGCCATAAAGGACCTGATCGTCTGGTTCTTCGCGGCGTTCAGATGTTCTGATGGACCGGGTTTGCGGTAAATATTTCGACCTCTGGAAACGACGACCGACGATACCCATATTCCCGGTATCGGCGCGGCCTCAGGCACGGCGACCCGAACAAATGGACAAAGGAATGGACCATGAAAAAAGCCAAAGCCGTCGGCATCAATCATGTGGCGCTGGAAGTGGAAAATATTGCGGAAGCGCTCGAATTTTATGGCCATTTCCTTGACTTTGAAATTGAAAGTCAGAATGAAAATGCGGCTTTTATCTATTTTGGCGACCAATTCATCAACTTTGCCCAGGGCCGAAAACAGGGTCCCGACGATGCGCGACACTTTGGCATTGCCGTTGACGATAAAGAATTGGCACGAAAAACGCTTGAACAAATGGGCGTAGAATTATTAGGCGGTCGATTTCTCGATTTTTTTGATCCGTGGGGCAACCGGGTCGAAATCACCACCTACGCCAATATCCAGTTCACCAAAGCCGATCACGTGCTGCGCGGCATGGGATTAAGCGGCCTGGTAAAAACCGACGATGCCATCAAAGAACTGCAGGAAAAAGATATGGCTCCCTAATTCGGAGGGGCCTATCGACTAAAGAATTTTGTTTCCGGCGTTCTGTTTAATGGGAAATTACGTTCCAGAATATTAACACCCGAGATCTGGCATTCCATCGGCAGGGCACATTTCGCCACATTCAGCATTGACGGCGTCACTTCTGACAAAAGGGATTGTTTGGAGTCGCGCGGCGGCTCCCAGTTTGATGTCTCCGACTATTCAAATAATACATTATCATGAGGCTATCGGGAAGTGGTTTTTTGAACCTTCACGTTTCGTTGGTAAACCAGAGCTTTGACGCTGATTAGACAGAAATTTAGAGGGAGCCTGAAACTGAAGGTTCCACGAACCATCTTCCTTATTTTTTTGAATATTGACGTTTATGCCAAATACTTCGGAAATCAATTCGGAGGTCAAGACGGCATTTATACCGCCGATAGCGACGATGCGCCCTTTGCTCATCACCGCCACTCGGTCGCAGAATATGGCCGCTAAATTTAGGTCATGCAGCACCAATACTGATGTTATTGGCAATTCGCGGACAAGGGACAGAATGTCAATCTGATGGCGAATATCCAAATGATTTGTCGGTTCATCTAGCAGCAGGATTCTCGGCTTTTGTGCCAATGCCCGTGCAATGTGGGCGCGCTGGCGTTCTCCACCGGAGAGCGTATGCCACGTACGTTCACTCAATTCAGACATATCAACATGCATCAACGCCTCGCGCACGATCAGATCGTCTTTTTTCGACCAGGGATTGAACGCTCCTAGATATGGTGTCCTACCTAACGCGACAACATCCTTGACCTTTATGAAATCCGTTGTTTCCGCTTGCTGTTCTACCAGCGCGATCCATTCAGCGATTTCATTGGGACACATTTTTGACAATGCCGCGCCGTCGATTTCGACGTCACCGCTTGTGCATTTCCGAATTCCTGCCAACAGTCTGATTAGGCTGGACTTGCCCGATCCATTCGGGCCGACGAGACCGAGGGTTTCCCCTTTCACCACACTTAATGAGGCCCCTTGGAGAATCGCTGCACCTGCAACTGTCCACGTTACATTGTTGGCTATTAACATCGTCCATTCTTTCTTAGTCGTGTCAGAATTACGGCGAAGGCCGGGGCACCAATTAGAGCGGTCACCACGCCAATCGGAAGAACCTGGCCGGGAAGCAGGACCCGAGATATGACATCGCAGGCAACCAGAAATATTGCACCAATCAAGGCCGATAAAGGTATAAGGTAGCCGTGCGCGCCACCAAACAGGAAGCGTGTGACATGGGGAATAACCAGCCCAACAAAACCGATTGAGCCAACTAAACTGACCATTGTTGCGGTCATCATAGCTGCCGTACCAATAAGGACGATCTGAACAAACTGGACATTTATACCGAGGGAGGCTGCCGAATCGCGCCCGAATGTAAACGCATCAAGCGCTCGGGAATGGTACTGGCAAACTAGAAATCCCAACACTGATACCGGTAAGGCCACCCAAACATCGGACCATCGCATGCCGCTGAGATTACCAAGCAGCCAAAACATTATACCACGGGCCTGATCAGCGTTTGCGGATTTTGTAACGATCAAGGATGTTAAGGCATTAAACAACTGGGACCCAGCCACACCGGTCAGTACAATATAGGCATTTAAGTGTCCGGCGCGACTGGCAAGCAGGGCGATCAAACCGAAGGCGAGTATTGCTCCAATGAACGCGCCCAAGGAGAGGGAAATCAATCCACCTCCAATCCCAATAATTGCGACCGTAACCGCACCTGTTGAAGCACCGGCCGATATTCCGAGAAGATATGGGTCAGCGAGGGCATTGCGCAAAAGAGACTGAAGTATGACCCCGGAAACGGCTAACGCTGCGCCACAACATGTCGCTACTACTGCGCGGCTCATTCGATAATTCCAGACGATACCGGAATCTATTGGGTCTAACTCAAACCCGGCTGCAAAAATTTTGTTGCCGATGGTTTTTGCGATGACCTCTGGTGGGATGGACGTCTCGCCGACTGATGCCCCAAATACAATAACCATCAATAGCGCCAGGAGCGCCAATACAATAGCGTTCCCTACGTGCAGTCTTTTTCTTCTACTTTCTTTGGTCATTGGGCCAACCCAAAAGTTTCCAATTTTGTCAAAATTGCTTCAAGCGCATTGATCGTGCGTATGGTCGCATCCATATCAAGTGCATCGAGAATGATGACCCGGTTTTTTTTGACCGCTTCCATCTGACGGGCAACGGGATCCGTTCCCAAAAATTCAAGCTTTTTCTCAAAGTCATCTGCCGGAAATCTACGCCGTTGCATTTTAGCGATAACGATGATGCTTGGATTTGCGCGAGCGATTGTCTCCCATCCAACGGTCGGCCATTCCTCATCAGAATTGATAACATTACGTAAGCTCAGTTGTTTCATAATATAGCCTGCGGCCCCTTTTTGACCCGCAACGTAAGGATCAGCTTTTATTTCAGGGCTTGAGTACCAAAACACGGCTGACGCATCCTGCAAATTTAGACTTTTTGCTGTTTCAAGGGCTTTGTTTTCGCGGGCAACCAGTTCTGATACCAGCGCCTCTCCTTTTTCAGAAATATCGAAAACTTGAGCCAGTTCGCGGACAGTTTTATGGATAAGTTTGCTGGAAAACAGCTGTGTCCTGGTTCCGTCACCCTCTGTAGTATTGTCCTTACCAATACAGTCGGTCGGCAGGATGTAGGTCGGGATGTTCAGTTCATTGAACTGCTCGCGCGTTGCAATGATGCCTTTTTGCCCGATATGCCATTCATATTGGGATGTTACGAATTGTGGTTTTTTATTGAGAATAGATTCGAAGCTAGGTTCATTGTCGGCCAGGCGTTCGACTTTGTCATTGATACCTTTAAATTTATCGAGAACGTCGCTAAACCATACGCCAGTGCCAACAACCTTATCCCCTAACCCAAGCGAATATAGAATTTCTGTGCCGCCTTGACCTATTGAAACTACCCGCTCCGGCGGGTGGATGATATCGACTTTAAAACCGCAGTTATTTAGGGTTATCTTTTCAGCATTAACCGGCGTAGCCAGTAGTCCAGCAAGTAAAGTCCAAACTAGATTTTTCATGTGTCATTCTTCCTAGTCGAAAAAGTGGAGTAATCTTGGCAGCTCCTTCAAACGTTGAAGAAACAGTTGGGTGGCCCAATTCAATTCAAACAAGGACATAACGGCGCAGGAATAATGAGAGTGAAAGAACAGCCTGGATCAATAAATTACTAGGGGAATCCGCTTTAGACGCCCACGTACGACCGCAGCAGGTCTCAATAAAGAGACCCACAAACACAAACAGCCTAACGACAATACCAGTAAATCGTACCATTTTCCCTCCCCAGAACACCCCGTCCGGTTGATGTTGAACAGTCCAATGGCAGGTGTCCTGGCTCGCGGGTCGTAGCTTTCTTCTTCCTTCCCAGCCCTCGGGCCAGTGGAAATAGAAGATGCTCGCCGCTCACAGTTGCGGGGGCAGCCCAGGCATGAAGTTCCCTATTGGGTAGACCTCTCCTGTGTTCCCTTTTAATCCCCGAAGTTCTATCACTTCTTTCGGAGAACCATTTTCACGACAGGAGATTTATTTAAATTTGTTAGGAAGTCAAGCAGGTGCCGTGGCCAGTTAAACAACCCGGCAGCAATGAAATTATTTCGCACTATCCCATTTGAGGTGCTTATTCATTAATATGTGCGACTTCGGGAACCCAAACTTGGCGCGAACAAATAATCCAAGGCCTGGTTTCGCCTACATATTTCGCCGATACTGGCCACCGGCGTCAAACAGCGCGTCGGTAATTTGTCCGAGCGAACAGACCCGCACCGCATCGATCAAAACGGCAAACACATTTTCGTTTTGAATTGCCGCGGTTTTCAGGAGCTGCAATACCTCGTCGCTGGCATCTTTGTGGGTCGCCTGAAATTCTCGCAGGCGTTTGATTTGCCCCTGTTTTTCCTCGTCGCTGGAGCGTTGTAATTCGGGGGTGACTTGCGTTTCAACGGGGTTGGGATTTAAAAAGGTATTTACGCCGACAATCGGTAGCGTGCCGTCGTGTTTGAGGGTTTCATAATGCAGACTTTCTTCCTGGATTTTTGATCTTTGATAACCGGTTTCCATGGCACCAAGGACACCGCCGCGTTCTGAAATTCTTTCGAACTCCTGCAATACCGCTTCCTCCACAAGGTCGGTTAACTCGTCAATAATAAACGCTCCCTGATTGGGATTTTCATTTCGCGCCAGTCCCCATTCCCGATTGATCACCAGTTGGATCGCCAGGGCGCGGCGCAGGCTGTCTTCGGTCGGCGTGGTAAAGGCCTCATCGTGGGCATTGGTGTGCAGGCTGTTGCAATTGTCGTAGACGGCGATCAGGGCCTGCAGGGTGGTCCGGATATCATTAAAGTCCATCTCCTGGGCATGCAGGGACCGACCTGACGTTTGAATATGGTATTTTAATTTTTGCGAACGGTCATTGGCGCCGTATTTAAATTTCATGGCGGTTGCCCAAATGCGCCGGGCAACACGGCCCATGACCGTATATTCCGGGTCCATGCCGTTAGAAAAGAAAAACGACAGATTAGGTGCAAAGTCATCAACGCTCATACCGCGCGCCAAATAAGCCTCAACAAAAGTAAACCCGTTGGCCAGGGTAAAGGCCAATTGGCTAATGGGATTGGCCCCGGCTTCGGCGATGTGATAACCGGAAATTGAAACCGAATAAAAATTTTTGACCCGGTGTTCGACAAAATACTCCTGGATATCGGCCATCATTTTTAAGGCAAATTCGGTCGAAAAAATACAGGTGTTTTGGCCCTGGTCCTCCTTGAGGATATCGGCTTGTACGGTTCCGCGCACATTCTCCAGGACCCAGACGCGTGTTTCGGCAATTTCACTGTCCGTGAGATCTCGACCTTTTTCGGATTTTACCTGTGCCAGTTGTTGATCGAAGGCGGTATTTATGAACATCGCCAATAGGGTTGGTGCCGGACCATTGATGGTCATGGATACGGATGTTGTCGGGTTGCACAGATCGAACCCGTCATAGAGCGTTTTCATGTCGTCCAATGTGGCGATGCTGACACCGGAATTGCCGACCTTGCCATAAATATCCGGGCGTTCATGGGGATCGAATCCATAAAGGGTCACTGAATCAAAGGCCGTGGACAGGCGTTTCGCGTTGGAATGTTGGGATAAATATTTGAACCGGCTGTTGGTACGAAAGGGGTTTCCTTCGCCGGCAAACATCCGGGTTGGATCCTCATTCTCCCGTTTAAACGGGAATACACCCGCCGTATAGGGGAAATATCCGGGAAGATTTTCCTTCATCAGCCATCTTAACAGCTCACCATGATCGCGGTATTTGGGTAAGGCGACGCGCGGGATGGTGGTTCCGGAAAGAGTTGTGATTTTCAGGTTCGAGCGAATTTCCCGGTCGCGAACTTTGACCACATACTGATCCGCCGAATAGGCGTCGACAATACCAGGCCAGCCCTCAAGAAGTGTGCGGCTGGCTGACTCCATCTGGCTTTCTTTGACCGCCGCCAGGGCTTCAAGATCATCGGCAGGACAGTCGTTTTCGACCAGCATCGCCCGACTGGCGCGCAACTGCTGACATTCTTGGGCAAGCAGGGCCTGCTGCTCAATGGTCCGATGGTATCGACGCATCTGGTCGCAGATCTCTGCCAGATACCGTTGGTTTTCCGGTGGAATCAGGGAAGATCCGGGTTCGGACGCGCGAATTTCGACGGGTTTATGGGTGCAGATGAATTCTGTGCCGGTTTTTGTTTTAAACTGCGCCAGTAATTCCTGATAAAGCGCCGTCACACCAAGATCAGCAAAGCGCGACGCGATGGCGCCAAATACCGGCATCTGGTCCGGAGATATGGAAAACGCCTGCCGATTACGTTGGACCTGCTTACAGACGTCACGTAGCGCATCTTTTGCTCCTTTGCGGTCCATTTTGTTGATGCAAACCACGTCGGCGAAATCCAGCATATCAATTTTTTCAAGTTGGCTGGCAGCCCCAAATTCCGGTGTCATCACGTAAAGAGAGACATCGGACAACGGAACGATGGCCGCGTCGCCCTGGCCAATTCCCGGTGTCTCGACGATAACCAAATCATATCCTGCGACCTTGCAGGCATTAATAATTTGCGACGTAGCGACCGGCACCTCAGAGCCGGAATCGCGGGTTGCCAATGACCGCATAAAGATGTTGGGAGCAGAAATCGCATTCATGCGAATGCGGTCGCCTAACAAGGCGCCGCCGGTTTTTTTACGCGACGGATCAATGGCAATGACTGCGATCCTCGGCTCACCCGAATGCAAACGGAATCGGCGAATAATCTCATCCGTGAGGGACGACTTGCCGGCGCCGCCGGTGCCGGTAATCCCAAGAACCGGAATTTTCTTTTTTTTTGCCGCAAGCCGGGTCAATTGGGTCAATTGAGCTGTCGGCAGCCGGCCTTGTTCAAGTGCGGTAATCAGCCGTGCCAAATCGGCTGAATTGCCATTGATTAAACCGTCCAAATTGGTCGGCAAATCCAGGCACAGGTCGCGGTCGGCAGTTTTGACCATATGTTCGATCATACCGGCGAGCCCCATGGTCTGGCCATCGCGCGGCGAGAAAATACGTGAAATTCCATAACTGTGCAGAGCGTCAATTTCTTCGGAGACAATAACTCCGCCGCCACCGCCGAATATCCGTATATCGGCCCGACCGCGATCCCGCAACAAATCCACCAAATACTTAAAATATTCAACATGACCGCCTTGGTAGGAGCTGACGGCGATACCACTGACGTCCTCGTCAATGGCTGCGGTGACGACTTCTTCAACAGACCGGTTATGGCCCAAATGAACCACTTCAGCACCGAGAGACTGTAAAAGGCGTCGCATGATGTTGATAGAGGCATCATGCCCATCAAACAGGCTGGCCGCCGTAACAAAGCGAACGGGGTTTTGTTTCAGATATTTTTTAGACGTCGGCGATGAAAGACCGTCATCGGGCATAAGTGGCTCCTGCGGACCGTGAAGCGAATGGGGTACTTGAACTGATGGGATTTTCCCCCAAGACGGGTTAAATATAGTTGACGTTGACGTTAACGTAAAGATAGATGTGAACCAAAACCCTTGCCAGGGGCAGGGCTTTAGGACCTATCATCCTGTAACCAAATCCAAGGTAACGAGAAAACCAAAATGAACCTGTGCCCCGACGCTTTTAATCGGCAAAAATGGACGGCATTGGGGCTTCTGTGTCTGTGCGTAATTGCCGTCATGTCGCTTTGGTTTTCGGCGTCGGCCGTTGTTCCGACCTTGACTGTGGCCTATGACCTTTCGACCTTTCAAACGTCCCTGTTGACCAGCAGCGTCCAGGCGGGCTTTGTCGTTGGCACTCTGTGCAGTGCATTTTTCGGCCTGGCGGATCGTCTAAATCCGCGCCGGTTTTTTATGGGATCCACGGTCGTTGCCGCTGCGGCAAACGGTCTTATGCTGGTTGCTGACCCGGGCAGCATTAGTTTTATTCTGCTGCGCGTCCTTACCGGGGCCTGCATGGCTGGCGTATATCCCGTTGGTATGAAAATGGCAGCCGCCTGGGCGAAGGGCGATTTGGGATTATTGGTCGCCGTTCTGGTCGGTGCCCTGACATTAGGCTCTGCGACACCGCACTTTTTTAACGCCATAAGTAATCTCGACTGGCAACTTACAATTGCCTGTTCATCGGTTGCTGCCGCTTTGGCCGCCGGGTTGGTTGGGTTTGTTAAGCTGGGGCCCAAACAATCCCCCGCCCCGCCCTTTGATCCACGTCATCTATTGCGGGCTTTTACTGATCGGCCCCTGCGCCTGGCAAATTTTGGATACCTTGGTCACATGTGGGAGCTTTATGCCATGTGGACCTGGATTGGGGTTTTTATCGACGCAAGTTTTAGGGATTCAAGTGGGCCGGGCCATTCGTCATTAGCCGGATTTGCAACCTTTACAGTTATCGGTATTGGCGGGTTAATTGGTGCTTTGGCCGGCGGGTATTATGCCGATCGATATGGCCGGACAACGATAACCATCATCGCCATGTCGATCAGTGGAAGTTGTGCCTTGGTCGCCGGTCTGTTTTATGGTGCCAATCCCTTCCTGGTTACCACGATCTGTTTGATTTGGGGCATTTCAATCATCGCTGATTCGGCTCAGTTTTCGGCCAGTGTCGCGGAATTGTCCGATCCGAACCTGGTTGGCACCATGCTCACGGTGCAAACCAGTGCCGGTTTTTTACTGACGCTGATCACCGTCCAATTAATGCCGGTTGTTGTTGATTATGGCGGTTGGGCATTGGCATTTGCCCTATTGGCGCTGGGTCCCTTGTGCGGCGTTATCGCCATGTGGCGTCTAAAGCGCCACCCAGACTCTCGACGTCTGGCGGGGGGAAGACGATAAACGAGCCCCGTCGGTGTTCGGCGATTGTGAGTGACGGTTCCGACAAAACCACACCCAGGGATCTTTCAAGCGACCCGGATTGCGACGTCGATGACCGGGCAGCTCCCTGATTGACGATATTCCAAATGGAGCCAATAAGCAGAGCCACTATGAGAGCCGATTTCGGCCAACCATTGCTTGGTTAACGAAAAAGGAAAGTTTAATCCGGTTCATAAAAATCTCAATTCACTGGCGACGGATCTTACTGCGATTTCTGGCCAATAAGCTAAATCAGCTAACCGGGCTCAGCCGTTTTCCCGACATCGCCAGGCTGCCATGACGGCCGCATCATTGTCGGCCCAACCGTCGTCAACGGCCGCCGAATAGGCCGTAAACGCCGCGTCGGCCAGGGGGATCTGGCAACCGGTTTGCGCCGCCCACTGGCGCATTAAATTCAGATCTTTGGTCATGCCCGCAACATCAAAAGTACCTGGTTGTTCGGGTTTGTGGGCGACGGCGTCGACAATCATTTGGATCCGTGCGCCAGCCACACCGATGGCACCTGAGGAATCCGCCAGCAGGCTCCCCGCCAGGGCCATATCAACACCGCCCGCCGCAGCAAGCGAAAGCGCCTCGCCCAGGGATTCCCAATAATTGGCCAAGGGCAGGTTCACGGCAAGTTTCATGGCTGCCCCTTTACCGACCTCACCCACATGGTCTACCCGCCTGCACAAAACTTCCAATAGGGGTTTTGCCCGTCCAAAGGCGACATCACTGCCGCCGGCCATACCCAACAGTTTTCCGGCTTTTGCCGGGGCGACAGTTCCGCCAACGGGACATTCCAGAAACGCCACACCGGCCGCCTCCACCTGCCGTCCCAATGCCTTGGCGGCATCTGGCAACATTGTACACATATCAATAATCAGTTGGTTTTTTTGGACCGCCGATAACAACCCGTCGGGGCCGCCGTAGACGACCTGTTGCGCTTGTTCATCGAACACCATAACGATGACAAGGTCGCAACTTTCCATCAAAACTTTGGGCGACGACACCAATGCGGCACCGCGATCGACAAGCGGTCGGGCGCGCTCGGCGGTTCTATTCCAGACGGCGACCGAATGGCCCTGATCGAGCAGTCGTTCGGCCATGGCCGCACCCATGCGACCGGTTCCACAGATGCCTGTTTTCATAATTTATCTCCTGATTCTACCCTTAAACAGATATTAGGTTTTCGATGGTACGTACGCCAAGTTGAAATGACCCTCGATATCAGATTACTTTTGAAAAGCCGGTTCAAGGGAGTTAGGGTCAGGACCCTAGTGGAAGGCAAAGGACGGGCAACGACCATCGGCACGTAGGCGCGGGCACCGGCCGATACCGCTGCGCTCTGACGAAATGTAACAACCATGTCCAAATCTGAAATCCTGCAATCGGCGCTGACGCTTCATCAAGCAGGGCGTGTCGCAGAAGCCGAAACCGCCTATCGAAACCTGTTGGCTCAGGACCCCAACGACCCGGATGGAAATCATTATCTGGGTTTAATTGCACACCAGTTTGGCAATTTTAATGCGGCCATTGAACTGATCGAAAAAGCCCTGAAGGTACGCCCAAATTATGGCGAAGCGCTGATAAATTTAGGCAATGCCCACCGTCAGGCTGGAAATTTGCAACAGGCAGTCCATTGTTTTCAAAGAGCTCTGGCGTTAAACCCCAACTCTGCCGATGGCCACGCAAACCTCGGCGTCGTCCTGCGCGATCAAGGGAAAACCGATGAGGCGATCCGTTCCTTTAATAGCGCGTTGCAGTTAAAACCGGACTTTTTGCCGGCCCACTATAACCTGGCAAACGCCCTGAAATCCGAGGGGCTGAATGGCGAGGCGATCGACCAGTATCAGCAATGCTTGAAATTGCAGCCCCGGTTCATCGATGCCCATATTAATATGGGCAGTGTGTATGAGAGCCAAGGCGAACTTGGCATGGCAAAAACCTGTTACCAGAACGCCGTTCAATTGAACGACGGATCACCAGAGGCCCACTGTAATCTGGCGGCTGTCGAACTGGTATTGGGGAACCATGACGCGGCCCTCAACGGTGCCCAACGGGCAACCAACCTGAACCCCCAGTTTGCCGAAGGGTTCCGGGTTTTGGCGTTGGTTCACAAGGAACGCGGCGAGCTCGACGAGGCGCTTATTCATTTACATAAAGCCATATCGATCCACCCTGATTTCGCCGATGCCTTTAACAGTTTGGGCCTGGTATTGGATCAACAGGAAAAAGTCGATCAAGCCATCGATACCTTAAAAACCGCGGTATCCCTGGATCCTGAATTTGCCGAAGCCCATGGCAATCTTGCCAATCTTTACAAGCGGACGGATCAGTCGGAAATCGCCGAGCACCACTACCAGACGGCGCTTGACCTGAAACCCGGTTTCGCCGACGCCCATAACAATTTTGGTTCTCTGCAAAAGGATCTGGGCGATCTTGCTGGCGCGTTATCGAGTTTTGAGAACGCAAGAAACCTGAAGGTCGGGTTTGCCGATGCCTGCAACAATCTTGGACATACCCATTTGTTAATGGGAAATTTTAAGGAGGGTTGGGCCAATTATCAATGGCGCTGGAAACTCAGGAGTGTGGCAAAATATCGCCGCATTTTCGACCAACCGCAATGGGAAGGTCATTCGTTTGCGGGTAAGACCTTATTTATTCACCCCGAGCAAGGGCTTGGCGACTTCATTCAGTTTGTCCGGTATTTGCCGTTGATCAAACCCCTTGGCGGCGATCTGGTTTTGGAAGTCCCGAGTACCCTCACCTGTCTGTATCCGTCGCTGGCCGACGTTGACACACAGTTAACAACCAACGACAATCCACCGCCGTTTGATTTTCACAGCCCTTTGCTTGATGTTCCGTTCCTGTTGAATACGGACATTGCAACGATCCCTCCCCTTGCCGTACGGCCCCATGTAGATCGGGCCCTTGACCGGAAATGGCGGGCCCGGCTGGCCCCGTATGGGGGCCTTCGGGTCGGCCTTATCTGGGCCGGCAACCCAGACCATAAAAACGACAGGCGCCGCTCTCTGGCACCTGAATTTCTGACCCCCATCACCCAAATGGCAGGCCTCTCGGTTTTCAGCCTGCAGGTCGGTCGTAGTGGCGAAGCGACGGCAGCATTTGGCGCTTCTGTCATCGACCTGGCAGCAGATTTTACAAACTTTGCGGAAACCGCTGCGGCCATGCAAAACCTCGATCTCATCATATCCGTCGACAGTTCGCCGGCCCATCTGGCTGGTGCCCTGGGCAAACCCGTATGGACCTTGTTGCCATTTATGCCCGACTGGCGATGGATGATGAACCGCACGGACAGCCCCTGGTATCCGACCATGACCCTGTTCCGCCAGTCGCGCCCCGGTGACTGGTCGACGGTCATCTCCGATGTCTGTCGGGCCCTTGAAAAAACCAAAAAACCCAAAAACGTTTCATAACGGGGCGTTCGCTGTTGCCGGCAAGACGATTGACTTTAAACACCGTTTTATTTCTAAGTTCAAAATCGCAATCCTTTGACCAATTATTTTTGGCCTTGTCCAATTGTGTCAAAAGCCTCTTGTAAATATCCACGTATTAAATTTTGGACCAGCTCCTATCCCGTTTTTTGTCGCTGAACGTGGTTAATAACGTTCCCTAAGACGCATCGGAAAATGCCAGTTTTATTCCCAATCCGGCGAAGGCACCGGCGAAGGCGCGGCGCAACCAGGTCATGACCACCGGGCGGTGGATGGCATGGCGCCGCACTGACGCGGCGAATACCCCGTATACAACGAAAACAACAAAAGTCATGGCCATGAAAACCAAACTCAACCCAACCATATCAGTTGTCGATGTTGAACGGGTTGGCGATACAAACTGCGGTAAAAAAGCCATAAAAAAGATCGAGAGTTTTGGATTGAGGATATTAGTCCTACTGAGTCACAAAATCTTGAAATATTAAGATTATTCAGACGTATGTTGTGGTACTATTATAGATTCACACTAGATGGAGTGTACAGCCATGAATCTTCAATGGAAAACATTGGTAGTGAAGCGCGATTTTCGGCCTATGTAGAGGATTTATCCGGCTGCCTTGGCCACGCCGACCGGGTAGCCCCATTGCGGTCATATTGTACGGGACTTCTTCTGCCGGGAGATCGTAAGTCGGTTGCGCCCATGGCGGCGCGGCTGCGTCCGGACCGGACGTCTGCGGAACATCAATCCCTGCTGCATTTTGTCGGCCAGTCGGCATGGGATGCGAAGGTTTTGCTGCGTGCGGTGGGCACGGCCGTGCTTCCGATTATGACCAAACACCATCCTGTGGCGGCCTGGATTGTCGATGATACGGGGATCCCCAAGAAGGGTCGGCATTCGGTTGGTGTGGCGCGGCAATATTGCGGCCAGCTTGGCAAACAGGACAATTGTCAGGTCGCGGTATCGCTGTCCGTAGCGACCGTGATGGCGAGCTTGCCAATGGCCTGGCAACTCTATTTACCCAAAGCCTGGGCCAGTGACGGGGCGCGTCGGCGGCAGGCCAAGGTGCCGGAGGATATCGAGTTCCCGACCAAGCCAGAGATCGCGCTGGACCAAGTCGCTTCGGCGCTCGGCGAGGGCATTGCGCCGGGTGTGGTGTTGGCGGATGCGGGTTATGGGAATTCCAGCGCCTTTCGTGATGGTCTTGCTGCGCTGGGTCTTGCGTACGTGGTTGGCGTTTCGGCAACAACAACGGTCTGGCCGCCGGGCCAGACCCCGGAGGTTCCCCTGCCGACCGGGCGCGGTCGGACGCCGATAAACCTACGCAGAGGCGGCGATGATGCACCGGTCGAACAGGTTATCGCCCTGATCAAAGCTCTCGCCCATGAGGCTTGGCAGACAGTGACTTGGCGAGAGGGAGCTGCAGAAGCGCTGAGATCACAATTTACCGCCCTCAGGGTTCGTCCGGCTCACGGAGATCACCGCCGTAGCGAGCCCCGGCCCGCGCAATGGCTGCTCGCCGAATGGCCCGAGGGCGAGATTGAGCCAACCAAGTTCTGGCTCTCCACCCTGCCTGCCGATACGCCAATCGACCGCCTCGTCTTCCAGGCCAAATTACGCTGGCTGATCGAGCGGGACTATCAGGAACTCAAGCAGGAACTGGGCTTGGGTCATTATGAAGGCCGGGGATGGCCGGGCTTCCATCACCTCGGCGCCTTGTGCGTCGCGGCTTACGGATTCCTGATCGCCGAAAAGGCGGCAATTCCCCCCTCAGCCGCAAAACCCACATGGCTGGTCAAAGCGCCTGAGCTTCCCTCCAGTTACAAACCTCGCACAAGCGCCCATCCGAACAGCATGGCACGTGCCACACTCAATTGCGACAATACGACGACGAATCGCACACGCCCTCACAAAAATCCTGCCCCGATGTCCATATTGCGGCCAGATGACCGGGAGGCATGTTTATGATTAATCAGGTTTATGACGCAGTAGGATTAGCAACTGTATCTTCACACAGTCTTCCACATTTGATTTTTAGCGATCATTGCATTTGCGATAATGAGTAGTTTTCTGGCGACGGCGATGAGAACGAGTTTATGGGGTTTGCCTTTCTGTTTCAATCTTTTGGCGAACGGGATAAGCGCCGGGTT
>JAJFII010000062.1 GCA_021775095.1 Rhodospirillales bacterium | reverse complement strand
TCGTATGTTTGTCTCCGAACATTTCGACGTCGAACCGGACATTACAGTTGTCGGCAAGGCGCTTGGCGGCGGCATGTTGCCGATCGCCGCGATGATTGTCCGTCGGCAATTGGATATTCTATCTGAACAGGCGTTGGGCCATTACACCCACGAAAAAAACCCCGTTACGACCCGCGCGGCACTGACCACCATCGAAATCATTGAGGACGAAGGGTTGGTCGACAACGCTAGGCGGATTGGTTTACATGCCCTGGGCAGGTTGAGCGAAATGAAGGAGAAGCACCAAGCCATCGGCAATATAACCGGATTGGGCCTGTGTATCGGTATTGATCTGGTGACGGATCACCGCACCAAAGCCGGTGCGTCTGATCTTGCCGACCGGGTCATGTATCGCTGTTTGAACAATGGCCTGAGTTTCAAAACCACAATGGGTAACATTTTGACCCTGACCCCGCCCTTAGTGACAACCCGAGAACAGATGGACCGCGCCCTGGATATTCTTAGTGACGCCCTGTCCGCAGAATCGGAAACTTAACCAGGCAGAAGGAGATTATCATGCGGTTGTAACCACTCTCCAAGTGGTTTTATGTGTATTTTTAGGTATTAATCTGTGTATCTTTGCGCTCTTGCGGCAAAACCATTGCCGACGGTTATGCGGGGTTGATGACATGTTGCAACCACAAGTCAGGAATTCTGTGACATTTCTGCCTGTGCAACATAAAGTTCACTTGGCGTAGGAATAAATTTGGGCGTTAACTTTAAATCTTATACGGGGCACCATTGCCTCACAGGGTGAATTAGGAGAAATTAAAAATGAAAAAACATTTATTTGCAAAACTATCGCTTGGTCTGGGAGCTGCCGCCGTTGCCGGATTGGCTTTGGCCAGTGCCGCAAATGCGGCAACAGAACTCACCGTATACACGGCGGTTGAAGCAGAAGATCTAAAAAAATACGCGAAGGCCTTTAACGACGTACACCCGGACATCGAAATCAAGTGGGTCCGGGATTCCACGGGAATTGTCACTGCCAAGTTGCTGGCTGAAAAAAACAACCCCGTCGCCGACGTTGTCTGGGGATTGGCGGCAACCAGTCTGATGCTTCTTAAGGAAGAAGGAATGACCGAAGCCTACGCACCCCAGGGGGTCGAAAAACTCGATAAAAAGTTTGTAGATTCGGCCAATCCGCCCCATTGGACGGGGATGGATGCCTGGATTGCTTCGGTTTGTTATAACACCGTCGAAGCTGGCAAAAAAAACCTGCCGTTGCCGACGTCCTGGCAGGATTTAACCAAACCCGTTTATAAGGGCAGTGTTGTCATGCCCAACCCCAACTCTTCGGGCACCGGATTCCTGGACGTTTCCAGTTGGCTGCAGTTGTTCGGTGAAGAGGGCGGATGGCAGTTCATGGATGGCCTCCATCAGAACATTGCCTGGTATACCCATTCCGGTTCCAAACCGTGCAAACAAGCGGCTTCCGGTGAAACTCCAATCGGCATCTCCTTTGCGTTTCGTGGTGCCAAATCGAAAAATGATGGGGCGCCGTTGACGATTGTCGTTCCTAGTGAAGGTGTTGGCTGGGATATGGAAGCGACGTCAATTATCAAGGGCACGAAAAACCTGGAAGCGGCAAAAAAATTGGTCGATTTCACGATCACGAAAGGTGCCAACATGATGTATAACTCCGGTTATGCGGTTGTTGCCTACCCCGGTGTTGCAAAACCCGTTAAAAACTTTCCAGAGGGAATCACCGAAGCCATGATCGACAATAACTTCGAATGGGCCGCTTCGAACCGCAAGCGCATCCTCGCCGAGTGGCAGTCGCGTTATGATTCGAAGTCGGAGGCTAAATAATAATAAATCGGGGCAGTAAAACGGCCCAAGCGTAAAATTCCCGGCCATCCAATTTTTGTCAGTTGGATGGCCGGTTTGTTTTAAGGCATATCTCCTGTATGGATATGTGACGGATAGATGACCCAGGGGGCAAAAATGGACAGCAAATCGGCCCACAAGCCATACTTGAAAATAACCGACCTGACGAAAAAATTTGGCGAATTTACGGCCCTCGACAATATTTCCTTGGATATATTCGAAAGTGAATTTGTGTGTTTTCTTGGGCCTTCGGGCTGCGGCAAAACCACCCTACTGCGGGCCATTGCCGGGCTCGATATTCAAACACGGGGATCCATCGAACAGGACAATGTGGACATATCGGCGCTGCCGCCCACCGAGCGTGACTTTGGTATTGTTTTTCAATCCTATGCGTTGTTTCCCAACATGACGGTCGACAAAAATATCGCTTATGGCCTGGAAAACAGAAAGCTGCCGAAGGACCAGATCACAAATCGTGTCCGGGAACTTCTGGATTTGGTTGGCTTGCCAGAACAGGGCATAAAATATCCGGCACAGTTGTCCGGCGGCCAGCAACAGCGCATTGCCCTCGCCCGCGCCCTGGCGACATCGCCGGGATTGCTTTTACTCGATGAACCACTGAGCGCCCTGGATGCCCGGGTTCGCGACCATCTGCGGGGCGAGATTAAAGACCTGCAACGCCGGCTCGGCGTGACCACCATCATGGTGACCCATGACCAGGAGGAGGCCCTGACCATGGCCGATCGTATCGTCGTCATGGATCACGGATTAATCGAGCAAGTCGGGACGCCGGAAGAGATTTATGGCCAGCCGCGAACCGCCTTTGTTGCCGACTTTATCGGCACCATGAATTTTATACCCGGTGCCGTCACCGCCGCCGGGACAGTCAGCGTTGGTCAATCGACATTTCAATGCGACACCACCTATCATGCCAACGGCGCACCCATAACCGTTGCCATCAGACCGGAAGACATCAACGCCCAGGACATCCATGACGGCGACAGCAACGTGGTTGATGCGGAAGTCAAAAGCCTGGAGTTCATGGGGTCGTTCTATCGGGCCAACCTGATTGGCCCGACCTTTGGCGACGGCGACGTCCACGCTGATTTTTCCGTGAATCTGGTGCGTCGCAAGTCGGTGGCCGTCGGTTCCCGGTTACCCGTCCGATTGCCCGCCGAATATGTCCAGATTTATGCAGCCAATGGGAGTTAAGCCGTGACCGAAACGAGCGCCCCCCTATCGACTGCCCAACCACCGCTGGTTAAGGAAAAACTCAGCCGTGACGACTGGATCATGCGCTCCTGCATGGTGGTCATCGGCCTTTTCCTGTGCGTATTCATTTTGCTGCCGCTCTACACCATGTTGTCGAAAAGTGTCGAAAACAAAGACGAAGCATTTATCGGCCTGGCCAACTACATCGAATATTTTTCCACGCCGGCGCTGTTTTGGTCGGCCGGCAACAGTTTGACAATCGCTATTCTGTCAACGGTCATCGTCCTGTTTGTCGCCTTTATCTATGGATATGCCCTGACCCGGACGTGCATGCCGTTTAAGTGGTTTTTCAAGGTTGTCGCCCTCATCCCCTTGTTAACCCCGTCGCTGCTCGGCGGAATTTCCCTGGTTTATTGGTTTGGCAATCAGGGCGTTGCCAAGGGGTTGTTGTTTGGCGAAACCATATATGGCCCTATCGGCATCACCATTGGGTCCAGTTATTGGGTATTTCCACATGCCCTGATGATCGTCATTACCGCCCTTTCCATTACCGACGCCAGATTATACGAAGCGGCAATTGCCCTGCGAACCAGCCAGGTTCGGACGTTTTTTACGGTAACCCTGCCGGGGTGTAAGTACGGCCTGATCAGCGCCGGATTTGTTGTCTTTACGTTGGTTTTCACCGACTTCGGCGTGCCGAAAGTCATCGGCGGCAATTACAACATGCTGGCGACGGACGTTTACAAACAGGTCATCGGCCAGCAAAACTTTCAAATGGGTGCAGTGGTATCGGTTGTCCTGTTGGTCCCGGCAATCATTGCTTTTTCGGTCGACCGCATCGTTCAGAAAAAACAGGTGGCTTTATTGTCTGCCCGTGCCGTTCCCTACGAGCCCAAACCCCATCGGGTCCGTGATATGAGCATGCTGGTATTCTGCCTGATCGTTGCCGCAATGATCCTGTGTATGCTTGGGATGGCCCAATATGCCTCATTGGTTAAATTCTGGCCCTATAATCTTACCCTTGGATTCAGTAATTATGACTTCGACGTTATGGATGGTGGCGGTTGGGACGCGTTCTGGAATTCCCTGTATATGGCCCTTTATACGGCGGTCATTGGCACCGCTGTGATTTTCTTCGGCGCGTACCTCATGGAAAAAGGCCGTGGGTTTGGCACCGGCCGTAGCATTTTTCATATGTTGGCGATGTTGCCCCTGGCGGTTCCCGGACTGGTTTTGGGCCTGTCCTACATTTTCTTTTTCAACAATCCGGCCAACCCCTTCAACTTTTTATACGGGACCTTGGGCATTCTGGTTATTGTCTCAATTACCCACTTTTATACGGTCAGCCATTTAACTGCGGTGACCGCGTTAAAACAAATGGATCCGGAGTTTGAGTCCGTATCCGCATCCCTGAAGGCACCGTTCTACAAAACCTTTGCCCGGGTGACCGTACCGGTCTGTACACCGGCCATTCTGGATGTTTCCATGTATCTGTTTTTAAACGCAATGACCACGGTATCGGCGGTGATCTTCCTGTATTCTTCGGATACCACCCTGGCCTCGGTCGCAGTCATGAACATGGATGATGCCGGTGACATCGCACCGGCCGCCGCCATGGCGATGATGATCGCCTATACCTGCGCCGCTGCACGTATTCTGCACGCGGGCCTGACCCGGGGATTACTCAAACACAGCCAAGCCTGGCGAAATCGTTAAATAACCCGAACGGACGTTGCCATACCGGCTTCATGATGTTCAAGCACGTGGCAATGTAACAACCAATGGCCTGGATTGTCTGCGACAAATAAGGATTCAACGGTTTCTCCCGATTCGATGAATAGGGTATCCGACCAGGTTTCGCGGTCCACCTTGACACCATTGCGCGACAGGATTTGCAGGACATGTCCGTGCAAATGCATGGGGTGTGGCCAGGCCGTATCATTTTTAAACACCAGTTTCTGCGTGGTGCCTTTTTTGAAGGTGAACTGGGGCTGACGGTTTTCCGTGTCGGCGACGACACCGTTTATCGCCCAAACCTTGCCGATCTGAGCCAGATCACCAATGGACCGGGTCCTTCCCTGGTAGCTGGCACTCGCCATGCCGCCCATGGCACCGCCCGAAATGACCAGCGCCTGCGACTGGCTGGCCGGCCCGTCGGGCACGGCAAGCGGATTGGCCGGGAGCCGGACCGGTGTATTTAACACATCTTCGCGCAGCGGCGGTTGGTCGTCGTAGGTCAGGCTCAGGAACTGGAAGGGCGAACGGCCATAATAGGTCTCCATGACGGCAAAACTGTCGCCGGGATTTCCTATCATATCAATGATCAGATCGGCCCGTTGTCCCGCCCCCAATACAACCCGTCCCTCGTCCGGCAGGAAGGGTTCGACCGGTTGACCGTCCAGGGCGATGACCTGCGGGGCGTGGCCCTGGAAAGCCAGGGCAAAACTGCGGGCATTGGCAACATTAATCAAGCGAATCCGCAACCGTTCGCCCGCACGCACAGAATAGCTGTCGCTGTTAACGCCGTTGAGGCTTGCCAGATTGCCCAACCGTCCGCCATGGCTCAAGTCGTGCATGGCATGAAAGTTGTCGTCAATGCGGCCCTCCTGATCAACCCGCCAGTCATCAAGAACCCAGGTCACATCGCGATCAACAGCCGGGGGTGATTTTTCTTCGACAATCAGGGCACCATAAAGACCACGGCCGATTTGTTCGGAACTTTTGACGTGTGGGTGGTACCAAAAGGTGCCGGCATCGGGCAAATCAAATTGATAATCAAAGGTCCCGCCGGAGGGGACTGGCGGTTGGGTCATGCCGGGCACCCCATCCATCGCATTGGGCACCCGCAATCCGTGCCAATGAACTGTACTGGACTGGGCAATTCTGTTTTCGAAGAGCACCTTCAGGCGGTCGCCCTGGCGGTACCGCAATTCGGGTCCGGGAACCTGATTGCCATAGGCCCACACCGGTGTATTTGGAAACCCGTCGCCCAACAATCCAATTTCTGTCGGCGCCGCCGTTAGGGTTACCTGGCCAGCGGCCATGGCTCTCGCCATCGGTACGGGCAGCACCGTCGATAACGACGCACCGACAAAACCAAACAACAAGGAGCGTCGCGTTATGTTATTTTCCATCTTTACTCATCGATCCTCTAACCACAGGGACAGGCCCCCTTATTTTGCCCCGATCCTAAGGCTTCCTCTAACAGGAAGCTCAAGACCTATGCCATTGGGTTTTTGAACATCTTTACGTAAAATTTGCGGCCCGCCGATTATCGCCAATAGGATTTATTTTTCTGACCAAATGGCCAACTCGTTGCCGTTTGGATCACGAAAGTGAAACCGTCGCCCGCCCGGAAACTCATAGGGCGGTTTGACGATGATTGCACCGGTCGCCTCGAGTTTTTCCTGTATGCTGGCCAAATCCTTGGCATATAACACAATAAGTGGGCCGGGCGCGGTTACCGGCGTGCCACTGTCGCGATTAAATCCGCCGTCAATTCCAGCACCGGAAAAACTCACAT
Organism: Rhodospirillales bacterium; assembly: GCA_021775095.1. Taxonomy (GTDB): domain Bacteria; phylum Pseudomonadota; class Alphaproteobacteria; order Rhodospirillales; family Casp-alpha2; genus JABMNT01. The sequence continues at coordinate 34,358 of JAJFII010000062.1, read as the reverse complement.
AATCGGGTCCCCAGTCGGTAAATTCCCAGCCAAAGGCCGTCGAATAAAAGGTTTTGGTTTCGTCCGGTTTGACCATTGGAAACTCAATATAATTGATACTCTTATCGCGATGACTCATCTTTTATGACTCCGATTCATTTGCGAGGTTTTTCTTGATCAACCGATCACGATTCCCATTATCCGATTATAGGCCATTTCGTGCACTTCTGGGCAAAGAGAATAATAATTTCAAAATTGCGGTAATCATAAAAGACCTGAATGCCTTGGCGGTGTGGGCGAGAGCGTCAAAACAGGTCGTATTTGAGCGACGGAACTGGTTATTTTTGGAAACAAATGTGTTTATATGTTGATTATTGACCGTTTTTGACCGATACTTTAAAATACATTTTTTACCCCATCGGAACCGGCACCCCATGACAACAAACACCCAAGACCCGTGGCTTTTGACTCCAGGTCCCCTGACCACATCCCTACGCACCAAACAAGCCATGCTTCATGATTGGGGTTCGCGTGATGCAAACTTCATTGAAACCAACCGCCGCATGCGGGCTCAACTTCTGGCGATTGCCGATGCCGAGGAACACCATGTCTGTGTGCCTCTGCAGGGCAGCGGTACCTTTGTTGTCGAAGCGACCATTGCCACCTTATTGCCGCGTGATGGCAAGGCGCTGTTGTTGGTAAATGGGGCCTATGGTCAGCGGATGGCAAAAATGATCGACTACCTGGGCCGTGATTATCTGATGCATGAAACACCGGAGGATACCCAACCGGATATCAAGAAATTGCAATCCACTTTGATTGCCGATCCGGCCATTAGCCACGTGCTTGTTGTCCATTGCGAAACCACGTCGGGCATTATCAATCCCCTTGAAGCGGTGGCCGATGTCGTCGCCCGCCAGGGCCGCCGTTTGATCATCGACGCCATGAGCGCCTTTGGTGCCATCCCCCTGAGCGCAAAAACCCTGCAATTTGACGCCGTTATGGCGTCATCCAACAAATGCCTGGAAGGTGTGCCGGGTATGGGCTTCGCATTAATCCGCCAAACCGCCCTGGAAACCTGCCAGGGCAACGCCCATTCCCTTAGCCTCGATATGTATGAGCAGTGGGTCGCCATGGAAAAAACCGACCAATGGCGTTTCACACCGCCCACCCATGTGATTGTCGCCTTTGACGAAGCCATAAGCCAATTTATTGAGGCTGGCGGCGTTGCCGGGCGTAACCATCGGTATTCCAATAATCGTAAAATTCTGGTCGATGGGATGCGGGAAATGGGTTTCGAGACATTGCTCCCCGACCCGCTGCAGGCACCAATTATTGTGACTTTCAAAATGCCTGCCGACCCGGCCTTTGAATTTCAGTCCTTTTACGACCAGTTAAAGGATAAGGGATTTATTATCTATCCGGGCAAACTCACCGTCGCTCCGTCTTTTCGTATTGGTTGTATCGGGGCCTTGGGCGAACCGGAAATGAGTGCCGCTTTAAAAGCCATCCGCGCAACCATCGACCACATGGGCGTGGCCAACGGTGCCGCCAAAGCTGCTTAACCAAGCAAACAAAAAGAGAAACTGGAAACAAATTATGTCTGCAGAGAAATCACCTGTTCACGTCAATGGTCGAACCTACGCCTGGCCAACCAAACCGGTCGTTGTTGTTTGTATTGATGGTTCTGAACCGGCCTACATTGAACAGGCGATCAAGGCCGGGCGCATGCCTTATACGGCAGGGATCGTTAAAACCGGTGCCGATTTGCGGGCCCATTGTATTGTCCCGGCATTCACCAATCCCAACAACCTGTCCATTGTTACCGGTGCACCGCCGTCGGTTCACGGCATCTGCGGAAACTTTTTTTACGACACCCAGGCCGATGCAGAAGTCATGATGAATGACCCAAAACTGTTGCGGGCCGGCACCATCTTCAAGGCGTTTTTTGATGCCGGTGCTAAAATCACCATTGTCACGGCCAAGGATAAACTGCGTAAATTATTGGGCCATGGGTTGGATTATTCCAGCGGGCGGGCCATGTGTTTTTCCTCCGAAAAAGCCGACGAAACCCGTGTCGCCGAACATGGAATAGACAATGCCCAGGCCCTGGTCGGGCGTCCGATCCCATCGGTCTATTCGGCCGCGTTGAGCGAGTTTATCTTTGATGCCGGCGTCAAATTGATGAAACGGGACAAACCGGACCTGATGTATCTGTCGACCACCGACTACATCCAACACAAACACGCGCCCGGCTCCGCCGTTGCCAATGATTTTTATGCCATGATGGACGGATATTGGGCCCAACTCGACGCCTTGGGAGCAACCATCGCCCTGACCGCTGACCATGGCATGGCCGATATGCACAATGCGGCGGGTGAACCCGACGTGGTTTATTTGCAGCCGATAATGGATGACATATTGGGGACCGGCGCGGCGCGGGTGATTTTACCAATCACCGACCCCTATGTGGTTCACCATGGTGCCCTGGGCGGCTATGCAACCGCCTACCTGCCTGCCGGCACAGACATAACTAAAGTCTGCGCCGATCTTCAGGCCATTGAAGGTATTGAACTGGCCCTGACCAATGCCGAGGCCTGCAGCCGTTATTTGCTGCCCAATGACCGGGTCGGCGATATTGTCATTATTGCGACGGCAAACAAAGCTGTTGGCAGTCAACCGGACAAACACGACCTCAGTGGATTAACCGACCCCTTACGGTCGCACGGCGGGCTTTCCACGCAAAACGTCCCGCTGATCGTCAATCGCCCGGTGAGCGGACTGCCGGCCAACCAACAGTTACGAAATTTCGACATTTTCAGCGTCGCCCTCAATAACGCGGCCTGAGCAGATATTAAGGACCAAACCCATGGATGCCTCTTCCAACCTTCGCCACGATGCCATGCGGATCGGCGGCAAAAAAGTTGATACCACCGATCGTATTGAGGTTTTTAACCCCTATAACGGCAGCCTCATCGGGACCATCCCCCGCGGCACCCGCGAACATGTCAAACAAGCGTTTGAGATTGCTGCCAATTACCAACCGACGCTGAGCCGATACGAACGCCAACAGATTCTTATCCGCACGGCGGAAATCATCCTCTCGCGCAAGGACGAAATCTCCGATGTGATCACCGCCGAGCTTGGCATTTCGAAAAAGGATTCGCTGTACGAGTGTGGACGATCCTTCGACGTGTTCACGCTGTGCGGTCAGCTCTGTATCCTCGATGACGGCGAAGCGTTTTCCTGTGACCTGACGCCGCATGGCCAAAAACGCCGAATTTTCACGACTCGGGAACCGTTGACGGCAATAAGTGCCATTACGCCCTCCAACCACCCCTTGAATATGGTCGCCCATAAAATCGCCCCGTCTGTCGCCACCAACAACTGCATGGTCCTGAAACCGGCCGAGGTCACCCCGTTTACGGCAATCATTCTCGCCGATATCCTCTACGAGGCCGGCCTGCCGCCGGAAATGCTACAGGTGGTCACCGGTGTTCCCGGCGATTTCGGCGACGAAATGATCACCAATAAACACGCCGCCCTGGTTACCTTCACCGGCGGCGTCCCGGCCGGTAAATACATCGCCGAGACGGCGGGTTACCGACGCACCGTATTGGAATTGGGCGGCAATGCACCGTTCATCATCATGGAAGATGCGGATCTGGATAAAGCCGCCGCCATGGCCGTCGCCGGGGCAACGAAAAATTCCGGCCAGCGCTGCACGGCGGTCAAACGCATCTTGTGTATGGACAGCATTGCCGACGAATTTGCCACTTTGGTCGTCGAAAAAGCCAAGGCCCTCACCTATGGCGATCCCATGGACCCCAACACCGATATTGGTACGGTGGTCAGCGAAGACGCCGCCAAACTGTTCGAGGCCCGGGTTATCGATGCCGTATCCTTAGGTGCCGAACTTTTGCATGGCAATAACCGGCAAGGTGCGGTTTACCCACCGACCGTCGTCGATAAGGTTCCCTTTGATTGTGAACTGGTCCGCGAAGAAACCTTTGGCCCGGTTATTCCGATTATCCGTTGCACCGATCTTGACGACATTATTCGCATCGCCAACTCCACCGCCTTCGGTCTGTCATCCGGGGTGGCTACGGACAATTGGAAAACCATCAACCGATTGATCCAGGAACTGCGCACCGGTACGGTCAACGTCTGGGAAGTTCCCGGTTACCGGACGGAAATGTCACCCTTTGGCGGGATCAAGGATTCCGGCCTAGGCTACAAGGAAGGTGTGGTTGAAGCCATGAAAAGTTACACCAACGTCAAAACCTTCTCCCTGCCCTGGGGTTAATAGGAGCGCCAGTTAAACGGGTTTCCAATCTGTTAAAAAACCTGTCGCTTGGCCGTTCAGGCGGCGGGTTTTTTTTGCGCCCTGACTTTTAGCATGGACGGTCTCTATCGGTAATTATCCCTACTCTTTGGTATAACATCTTAGCGGCCGACCAGGTGTTGCATGATAAAATCCATGCAGGAGACCCAGTCGCCCTGGGTTTGTTGACGGGCGAGTTGGGTGTTCGGATACCACGGGCTGTCGCTTCGCCGCCGCAACCATCGCCATTCGGAAACCACAGGCAGGACAAGGATCGTTGGCACGCCGAGCCCGCCCGCCAGATGTGCGACCGCCGTATCTGGTGCCACAACCTGATCCAGCAGCGAAATCAAAGCCGCCGTCTCATCAAAGGACGTCAGCTCAGACGTGTATTCTTCGATCCGCCTGTTCCCTGCCAAACGGTTTCGATCTTCCGGCCCAACATCTTTTTGCAAGGATATCAAACGTAAGCCAGGGTCGGCCTCAAACAAACGGCCAAAGGCATCCAGCCCCGGAGATCTAATTGCATTGCGATGATGGGCACCACTGCCCCGCCAGGCGAGTCCGACCAGTTTCTGACCGGGTTTTTTGTTCAACCGGCTCTGCCACCGGGCCGATTTATCTGGATCCGGCGACAGGTAAGGCACCGTGTTAGGGACCGTCGTAAGGGTCGTCCGAAAGACATGGGGCAGGCTCATAAGCGGTATCTGCAGGTCGAACCCGGACTGGGGATTACCGGCGACAAGAACCTCATCCACCCCATCGATCCGGGCAAAAAGTGCGGCCAGTTCCTGGGGCGCTGCGACGATCAATCGGCTGACCTTTTGCGCCGCCATGGCAAAGTACCGAGCAAATTGCAGGCAATCGCCAAAACCCTGTTCACAACGGATCAACAGGGTTTTGCCGCCGGCATCCTGACCCTGCCAACGCGGTTGCGCCCAGGGGCGGACCAGGGGTTTAAAATGCGCCGTTTGCCAGCGCCACTCATATTCGGCCCACCCCTCGGCAAAGTCCCCTTCCTGCAACAGGGCCATACCCAGGTTGCGGTGGGCCTCGGCATTTTCCGGATCAATGCGAATCGCTTGTCGGTACGCGACAATCGCCTTTTTACTGTCGCCCCGTTCCTGTTGTGCCACCCCCAGATTGGAATGAATATCGCTTTGCTTGGAGTCCACAGTCAGGGCTTTCCGGTAAATCTGTATGGCTTCATCAAACCGCAATTGGTCACAGTACAAATTGCCCAGGTCATTGAGGCTCTCAACATGGTGTGGATTAACTTGCACGGCTTTTGTGTAACAGGATTCGGCCCGCTGTCCGTTGTTTTGTGTTTGGTGCAAATGGCCCAACTGAGTCCAAATATCGATGTTTTCCGGTTGCGCTGATGATGCTTTTTCGAGCTCAATAATCGCCGCATCCACCTGGTCGAGGGCGGCCAGGGACAGCCCCTTGTTGAGCAAGGCCAGGGCATGCGTGGGATCATCTGTTAATGCCTGATCGGCCTGCTGCATGGCCTCATCATAATGGCCGTTTTTAAACATGGCCCCAGCAATATCGGAATGAATATCGGCCCGGTCATCACTCAACGTCAAAGCGGAATTCCAGGCATCAATGGCTGCCGAAGGGTTTTCCATGGCCATCTCGACACGCCCTAAATTGGCATAATAGAGAGCCATCTGATTGTTTTGACCGATGGCTTTTTTGATGAGGTTTTTTGCCTCCATCAGAGCCCCGCGCTGAAAAGCCAACAGGCCAGTCAAATGCAGGGCATCGGCATGGTCCGGCGATGACGCCAGGATTTTCCTGTACCCCTTTTCTGCCAGCTCGAGCTGGCCCTGTTGGTGGGCCTCAATCGCCGTTTGCAGTGTGCTTTCGATGAATTTGTCGCGGTTTGTCATGCCATCAAGCTAACCCATGGCGCGACCACATAAAAGTTACGGGATCCATTTTTAACTTTCCAATGGCATCGTTGATACAGGGAATAGACTGTATTTGCCCTTGGAGAAATGCTTTTTTATAGACACTATAGGGCAGTCACAAGCCAACGATTGGGGAGCGCCAAATGGACGCAAGAGATGTAAAAACCGCGGCAGACGCAGAAAAAATAATCGGAGAGCGTAACCTGAACTACGTCAAGGTCGGAATTTTTGATATTGATGGCATCATGCGTGGAAAATACATAAAAAAGGAAAAATTCATTTCCGCCCTCACAAACGGATTTGGGTTTTGCGATGTTGTTGTTGGCTGGGATTCGGCCGATCAACTTTATGACAACGTTCAAGTTACCGGTTGGCACACGGGGTATCCCGACGCCATGGTCCGGATCTTGCCGGAAACCTGCCGGGAAATTGCCTGGGAAGAAGGCATGCTGTTTTTTCTGGCAGAATTTATCGGCCCGCACGAAGCCGTTTGTCCGCGCGGCACCCTGCGCCGAATTCTCCAAAAGGCCGACGCCATGGGGTATGATGTTTTTGCCGGTATGGAGTACGAATTTTTTGTTTTCGAGGAAAACCCGCATAGTGTTCGGGAGAAAAACTACCGCAATATGAAACCCATCCAGCCGGGTTTTTTCGGATATTCAGTTATCCGCAATACGGTCGATTCCGATCTGTACCAGGATTTACTGGACGGCTGCATACAAATGGATATGGCCCTGGAAGGGTTGCATGAAGAAACCGGCCCGGGTGTGCTTGAAGCCGCCATTGAAGTTGACAGCGCCTTAAATGCCGCCGACAAAGCCGCACTGTTTAAGACCTTTGCCAAGATCATGGCACAAAAAAGCGGCCTGATGGCGACTTTCATGGCCAAGTGGTCAGCGGATTGGCCCGGACAAAGCGGCCATATTCACATCTCGCTGCGGCGCAAGGATGGTAGCGCGGTGTTCCACGATCCATCCAAACCAGACAACATCAGTGATCAAATGCGGCACTTCGCCGGTGGTCAGCAGCAATTGATGTCGGAAACCCTGGCGATGATTGCCTCGACCGTTAACTCTTATACCCGATTAATTCCGGGGTTCTGGGCACCGACCGAAGCCAGCTGGGGGATGGACAACCGCACCTGTGCCTTGCGCGGTATCTCAGGCTCAGAAAAATCGCAACGCATTGAATATCGAGTTGCTGCAGCCGACGCCAACCCCTACCTTGCCCTGGCAGCGGCCATTGGTTCGGGTTTATGGGGTATTGAAAACCAAATTGAACCGGAACTTCATGTGGTCGGCAACGCCTACGAAAAGAAGTTTCCAAAACGTTTGCAGTTGCCCCGTACACTTTGGGACGCGGCACAGGAACTAAAAGGGTCTAAACCCGCACGTGCGCTTATGGGAGATGCCTTTGTCGATCATTTCGCTGCCACACGGGAATGGGAAGAACGTGAGTTTCGGAGAGCGATTACCGATTGGGAAATGGAACGTTATTTCGAAATCATCTAGTGAGGACTGTAATGCGAAACATCTCAAAAAATTATTTATTGGTTTTAATGGCATCCTTGGGCCTGGCCCTGGCGACGGGCCTGTATGCCGCCGAGGCGACTGACATTGTCGGCAAGGTAAGCCGCATCCAAAAATCCGCCATCGCCCTGCAGGATGCCCTGCCCCGGGTTCTCAGCGAAGGAAGCGAAATTCAATTGGGCGACATCATTTCAACCGGTCGCGGCTCGCGTATTGAGATTGTGATGAGCGATGGGGCTGAATTGACACTCGGCGAACGCACCCATTTTGTCGTCCAGGAATACATTGTCGACCAGGGTGGCAATAACGCGGTCCTGCGGTTGCTGGAGGGAGCCTTCAAGGTGACCAGTGGAAAATTGATGCAAACGGCGGATGCCTCTTTCCTTGTTCATACCGACACGGCGACCATCGGCATTCGCGGCACGACCTTTTGGGGGGGCTCCTTGGATGGCGAGTTTGAAGTTGCTTTATTGGATGGCAAGGGGGTTTATGTGGAAACCAAAGGCGGCCGCGTCGACCTGTCCGTAAAAGGCGACGGCACATTGATTAAAAATGCCACTGTGGCACCAACGCCCCCTAAGGCATGGCAACAGAAAAAAGTCGACCGGGCCCTGGCCACGGTTACCTTTAACTAACCGTCGATCGCAGAGAGGCCCCGCCAATGACAAGCCCGCTTTCCGGCAACTGGAATTACCCAACGACCGTTCGATTTGGTCCCGGCCGAATAAAAGAACTTGGAGAGGTTTGCAAAAGCCTGGGCATGAAACGGCCGCTGCTGGTTACCGATCCGGGCCTCGCCGCGCTGCCGATGATCGCTGACGCGCTGGCGGCAAACCGGCGCGAGGGATTGCCCACCGGTTTGTTTTCAGACGTTAAACCCAACCCGGTTGGCAAAAATGTCGACGACGGCGTGAACGCCTATAAACAGGGCGGACATGACGGGGTCATTGCCTGGGGCGGCGGCAGTGGTGTCGATGCGGCGAAAGCGGTTGCCCTGATGGTGGGCCAGGAGGGCCCGATCTGGGACTTTGAGGACGTCGGTGACAATTGGACGCGGGTCAAAACCGCCGGCATTGCCCCGGTCGTCGCCGTCCCCACCACATCAGGCACGGGATCGGAAGTTGGCCGGGCATCGGTTATTGCCAACGAAGATACGCACACAAAAAAGGTTATTTTTCATCCGACCATGATGCCCGCCGTTGTGATCTGTGATCCAGAATTGGTCACCGGTCTGCCGGCCCATCTGACCGCCTATACGGGCATGGATGCCCTGGTCCATTGTTTTGAGGCCTATTGCGCGCCCGGTTATCATCCCATGGCCGAAGGAATTGCCTTAGAGGGCATGCGCCTGGTGCGCCAATGGCTGCCGAAGGCCGTTAAGGATGGGTCTGACATTGAAGCCCGCTCGCACATGATGTCAGCCGCCGCCATGGGGGCAACGGCCTTTCAAAAGGGCCTGGGTGCCGTGCATTCTCTAAGCCATCCGGTGGGCGCCGTCTACGATACCCACCACGGCCTGACCAATGCGGTGTTTTTGCCCTATGTTATGAACTTCAATCGTCTGGCCATAGAAGACCGGATGCAGACCCTTGCCCGTTTTCTTGACTTGCCCGGCTCCGGTTTTACCGCCGTGATGGACTGGGTGTTGCAGCTCAGGGCAATTTTTAACATCAAAAACACCGCCGTCGAGCTGGGGGTCGAGGAAAACCGCCTGGATGAATTAGCGGAAATGGCAGCGAAGGATCCAACGGCGGGCACAAACCCCATTGCCGCAGGTGCCAAGGAAATGCGGGCCATGTTTGATGACGCCATGGCCGGCCGGCTGTAGTCAGTAGGGGCGCATTCTGAGGTTTTGGGCGAAACCAATGCTGACCGGGATCACGACCAGACCGCGCCCCTGAGCAAACCCGAAAACTGCGTCTTAGTCGGTCATTGGTAAGTGTATGGAGAGACAATTCATGGTAACAACCCATCAGCGTCTTGTCGCGCTATTGGATCAGCACCGGATAAATTACCGAATTGTTGAACATATTCATGAAGGCCGTTCCGAAGAAATCAGTAAAATTCGCGGCAACGATCCGGCCCAGGCCATGAAAGCTATCGTCGCGTCGGTTCGCGGCGGCGGCGGTGGCAAACGTTACGTCCTTGCCGTATTGCCTGGCATCCGCAAATTGGACATGAAAGCCCTGTGCCGTGCCATGGGCGCACAAAAAGGCCGTTTTTCACCGGAAGAAGAAGCCACGGAAATGACCGGTTGTGTCATGGGTGCCGTGCCGCCCTTCAGTTTTCGCGATGACCTGCCGGTGATTGTCGATCCGGCCTGCAGGATCAACCGAGAAGTGGTTTTTAATGCGGGACGCCTGGACCGCTCCCTATTTATGGCCTTTGCCGATTATGAACGCATCGTCAAACCGGCCTTTGCTGACATATCATTTGCTTGACGGCGCGCGGCGCGCGGCCAGCACCCCCCCGCCCACATGGGCGACAATTGCCAGTGTGGCACAAAGCGACATGATGATCACCAATGGCAGCGCCGTATCTGAGCCCGTCAGGTAAAGCCCTGACAAATAAGAGGCAACAGCACCGGTCGTCAACTGCATGGAGCCGGACAGGCCGGCAGCGGCACCGACCCGGCTTGGGTCCGCACTAATGGCCGCTGCCGTGCCGCTCGGCAAGCTCATCCCGTTGCCGAGCGCAATGAAACCCATGCCGCAAAATAAAGTCAAAAGCGACAGGCCAAAAAAATAGTAGTTGGCAATTAACCACAGGCCGCCTGACATGGCAAAAAACAAACCGAAGGCAACCAAACGGTCGGCCCCCCACTTTTCAGACATTCGCCCGGTGACAAAATTGCCGATCATGTAACAGGTGCTTGCGACCATAAAATAAGCGCCATAATCGACAGGGGTACCGCCCAGCAATTCCATAGTCACATAGGGGGCGCCACCGAGAAACGCAAAAAACGCACCGGTGGAAAAGGAGATTTGCAGGGCCGGCCGTAAAAACTGCAGATTGCCCAGCAGACTGCCATAGCCAACCAGCATACGCAGGGGATTTTCGGCGCGGAACGGTCCTTTATGGGTTTCACCGATCAAAAAATAACCAAAGGCCAATACCACCGCCGTATAAACGAACACCACAATGAAGCTGGCTTGCCACCCGTACAGTATATCCAATTGACCACCGAACCACGGTGCCATCATCGGCGCGACGACCATCGCCATGGTCACATACCCCATCATTGACGCAGATTTATCGAGTCCATGCATATCACGAATGATGGCGCGCCCCATGACCATGCCCGTACAACCGCCGAAGGCCTGGAAAACGCGCCCGATAATCAGCATTTCTATAGATGTTGCGTAGATGCATACCACCGACGCCAATAAAAATATTGACGTGCCATAAATGACCACCGGTCGACGGCCAAATCGATCCGATAGGGGGCCGATAAATAATTGCGAAACCGCAATACTGGCGAGGAACAACGTCAATGTCAGCTGAACCGTCGTATAGTCCGTATTAAACACGCGCACCATACCCGGCATGGACGGCATAAAAATATTAAGAGCCAACGGATTTACGGCGCTGATCGCGACGAGCATCAACAAATGAGGCGGATTACGTTTTGAAGTGTTCACAGAGTTTACAATGTCAAAAAGGCGAAATAGGTAAAGACTGGCCGGCCCACACACAACCATAACCAGAACAAAAATATACGCCGTGAAGGGTTGGAATACCAGCTTCTGTAGTTGGTTTATTCTGTTCTGCACCATTCAACAAACCCGAGGGTGGCCGTCCTGGGGGTGATCCTAGTTATCTGCCAGGGGTATTTTTAATAACGAAGTTGGGTTGACAAACCAAAATGATCACTGGCAAACAGGCCGTCCGTTGGCGTCGTTGCAAACAATTCTGTCGCCAAAATATGGCCCGCACCATCGGTGGCCGGCTCACCGACAAAAATATAGTCCAGGCGCCGGTTCGGTTGCAGGGCTTTATGGGTCAGGCTGTTTGCGCGATCCCAGGTAAATCCTGGCTCGGTCTGACCCGACGCCGACCAAGCGTCGAAAAAATAAAGACCATCGACGGCAACGGTCGTTTCACCGGTCATCATGCGAATTTCATCGGCGCTTGGGATGGCGTTATAGTCGCCGCACAGGATCGGTGGTACCGGCCCCTGATGAGTTGTCTTTATGTAACCGGCGATTGCCGCCATTTGCGCCTGGCGGATGGCGCTTTCCTCAGGGCGCCAACTCAGATGGGTATTGAGTACGTCGATATCACCACGCGGGCCCGACAGGCGCGCCCACATGGCTTTGCAGTCACGACTGTGATCGGTGCTGGGAACCGATGGCAATACAAACGCGTCGGACCTGGCGAGCGGCCATTTCGATAAAATCCCCATTCCCCAATCAACGCCATCGATGGCCAGGACCGGTTCGTAACTGTAATATAACCCGAGAGCTTCGGCAATTTCCGCCGCCTGATTTTTGCCGCCATCGCCCCACAGTTCCTGCAGACACATCACGTCCGCATCGAGGTTTTTCAAGGTTTGCAAAATAACCGGCTGGCGCGCCTGCCAGGGACCGAATCGCCACCACAGGTTCCAGGTCACGACCCGGATTGTTGTCTCGACAAAAGCCGCGTCCCGACTGCCCGGCGACAGGTATCCGTTGTTGTTTGCCATCTCTTGTTGTCCCCGCTTGAAATGATTAGGGAACGGAAATAAACGCCCGACTTTTACCGGTCAACAAAAAAACAACACCGCCAATAAACATTGAGTTTTTCCCATACCTATGGCATTCGGGGTGACAGATAAAAAGGCAGGTTCATGGCTCCAGATATCCTCGAAACGGCGCTCGTCGCACTCACCACTTTTTTTGCCACCATTGGTCCGGTCGACATCGCTGCCATCTACGCCGGTTTGACGGCGGGAATGCCGGTAAAAAACCGTCGAAAAATGGCGATAAAGGGGGTGCTTATTGCGTCGCTGATCCTGCTGATGTTTGCTTTTTTTGGGGCTGGCCTATTGGCCTATATGGGAATTAGTTTAGCCGCCCTGAAGACATCCGGCGGTATCCTGCTGCTTTTGGTCGGGATCAACATGGTCCTGGCACATCCCAGTGGCATCAACTCAACAACCGCCGACGAGGCAGAAGAAGCCGCAACGCGAAACGACATATCGGTTTTTCCCCTGGCGACGCCGCTCCTAGCCGGCCCCGGAGCGATCGGCGCCGTGGTCCTGTTAATGGCAAAACATGAAGGCGACGTCAGCCTGCAGGCGACAGTGCTCGGCGCTCTGGTTGCGGTTCTATTGTTGTCCTTGATCTGTTTGTTTATGGCAACACAATTGCAACGAATTCTCGGTGTTACGGGTTTAAACGTAATTTCACGAATCGTTGGCGTGTTGCTGACGGCACTTGCCGTGCAGTTTATCTTCGACGGGATCGGTGCCAGCAAGCTGATGGTATCCTTATCGGCAAGTTCATAAGTCGCGGATCATTTCCCGTGCCGCATTGTGCCCTGGCGCGCCGGTAACACCACCGCCGGGATGAGCGCCGGAACCACACAAATAAAGGCCGGCAACAGGCATTCGGTAATCCGCGTGGCCCAATGTCGGTCGGCTGCTAAACAATTGATTTAAGGTGAGTGCGCCGTGAAATATATCGCCGTCGACCAAGCCAAACTGCCGTTCCAGGTCGAGCGGACTTAAAATTGTTTTTGCGATGATCGATGATCGAAAGTTCGGGGCGACCGCATTAACCACGTCGATAACCGCCTGCGCGGCAGCCTCACGACAGGCATCCCAGCTGCGCCCGCCGGACAGTTTTGGCGCAAAATGCTGACAAAACAAACTTGCGACGTGCTGCCCCGGTGGGGCCAGGGTCCTATCGATGGTACTTGGGATCAGCATTTCAACAATTGGATGACGGGACCACCCATAGTCGCGGGCATCCCGATAGGCGGTTTCCATATAATCAATACTGGGGGCCAAAATAATACCCGCCGTATGATGTTCACCTTGATCCGTCCCCGGCAGGCATTGGAAATCGGGAAGTTCCCGTAGGGCCACATTCATGCGAAGGGTCCCTGAACCCGATTGAATTTGCATCATACGTTTACGAAATGCCGGCGGCGTGTGGTTTTGGTCGAGGAATTTATCAAACAACAGTTTGGGCGGTATATTGGCGGCCACGGCGCGGGCGGAAATTTGCCGTCCGTCTTCGAGTACGAGCCCCTGTGCGATCCCGTGCTTGATCCAGACCGATTTTACCGGGCAGTTCGTTTCGATCGCCACACCCGCTTTTTCAGCCGCCCGCGCCATCGCTTGCGAGATTGCGCCCATGCCGCCAATGGCATGCCCCCAAGCCCCGGGCCGCCCGAGAATATCGCCAAAACAATGGTGCAGGAGAACATAGGCCGTTCCGGCCATTGTCGGACTGGCAAAATTTCCAACGACCCCATCGAAGGCAAACAAGGCCCGCACCGTGTCATGTTCGAACCAACGTCGCAAAAATCTATCGGCACTGAGGGTCATGATGTCGGCAAAATCCCGTTGATCTTCCAGGTCCATTGCCTGAAAACGCCGACCGGCTTTCCACAAACGCCACAGCCCGCCGATTCCGTCGCCCACATTGGGTGGTGTTTCCAGAACAAAGGCCTGCAGGACGCCGGCGAGCCGGGCCAAGGTCTCCTCGTAAGAGTCCAGGTTGGCCGCGTCATTTTTCGATAACCGGGCTATTTCCTTTTTCATCCGGGCCTGGTCGGCATGGCCCTTCAGGTAACTTTGACCATCAACCGGCATAAAATTAGCCAGCGGCCGTTCGATAATTTCCAGGCCGAAACCATACAGATCAAGGTCATCAACGATTTTACGATTGAGCAGGCTCACCGTATAGGCACAGACTGAATTACGAAAACCCGGAGAAAATTCTTCCGTAACAGCAGCGCCACCAACCATCGGGCGACGTTCAAAAATTTTTACTTTCAGTCCTGACTTCGCCAAGTAAGCGGCGCAAACCAAACCATTGTGGCCAGCGCCGATGATCGCAACATCGCAGTCCGTTGCCATCACCCCCGCGCCCGCATGCGCGGAAGGACATTTAGATCAAGCCAATTCGCGACTTCCCGCAATCGGACGTCCGGATCGAGGACATCGTGATCCAGACCCAAAACCCAGGCCAAATCCTGGCGGCTGGGATTTTGCTGCAATAGCTCCATTTCCGTCGCATGGGCGTGCGCCGCCCCTTCATCCGCATAAAACCCATCATCCGTCAGTAACGTTGCGTAACTGCGAACCAATCCCGCCATATGCGCCAGATCAAATTCCGGATGATACTGAATTCCCCAAAAAGTTCCGCCGTCATGGCGAATGATTGCCGCTTGGATATGGGTATGTCTATTTTCTGCCAATACGACGCTGCCCGGTGGCAGGTGGGTGACTTCATCGAAGTGAATGGCCGGAGAATCAAAAACCGCCGCCTTGCCTTCATAAAACGCCGTCGCCCGTCCCGCATCCGTCAATGTGATTTTTCGAGCGAATCCCATTTCCCGGCCATTGGGGTTGACGCCAACGACTCCACCGGCAGCGACAGCAGCCACCTGCAGTCCCCAACAGCTGCCGAGAAAGGGAATTTTCGCCTTAAACGCCGCACGGGCCAGTTCGATTTGATTGATAATTTTTGGGTTGTCACCATCGGTTGGAATATTTAGGGCTGAACCGCCCATTATAAACCCATCATAATCGTCAAAAGACGTCCCGGGCGGCAAGGCATCCGTCGTGTCAGCGGGATAGATGACGTCGATCCGAGCCGCTGGGCACAAGTGTTTTATGGATTGTCTGTAAGCCGTACTGCCAAGCGCCCCACCGCCGTCCAACACGAGGTCCCGGCGGTCCGTGGGATTGCCTTCGGCAATCAGAATTCGCGGTGACGGCGACACCACCCTAAGTCCGCCCGCGGGCAAGCCGTGTTGGAATGACCAACCGGTACATCCAATTGCGGACTTCCAGCCGGCGTACATCATCGTCGAGAATATCGGCATCGATGCCCAGTCGCCAGGCCAGATCAAAGCGTTTCGGGTCGGCGTGCAATTGTTCCAGCACGGCGACGTGGTCTTCGCCCGCCTGGCGGTCCTTGAAAAACCCCAGCTTCATTAACTTGTCAATCCGGCACCAGGTTAATCGAGCCATCTCTCGCAGGTCGTATTCCGGATGATACTGCAGTCCCCAAAAGGCCGTACCTTTAAAAAGCACAGAAACAGATTGGACCCGGGTAAAGGCGTTTCCGGCAAGGACAACGCTGCCCGGTGGAACATGGGTAATTTCATCAACGTGACTGATATAGGCATCAAAGACGCTGGATTTTCCTTCGTACATGGGATGTCCTCGTCCGGCGTCACTCAGTTGGACTTTACGCGCAAACCCCATTTCCCGGCCATTGGGGTTGGGGCGACAAATACCACCGGCCGCGACAACCGCAATTTGTGCCGCCCAACAACTGCCAAAGCCGGGAACACCGGCCTCGAAACAGGCGCGGGCAAAGCCAAGTTGAGTGTTTACTTCCGGAGTATCTTCAAAAACCGTTAAACTGCATCCAGTCCAGGCAACGCCATCGTAGTCGGTGAGCGCTGTGCCCGACGGCACAGAGGTTCCGGGATCACTTGGGTAAATGATGTCGCAGCGAACGTCCGGACAAATTGAGCGCAGCATTTTCACATATTGATTTCCAGCCGCCGTAGCACCGCCGGCTTCAAGTTCATGGCGGGCCGATTTGACATATCCGTCAACCACCAGAATGCGTGGCGAAATCCCCATCCCCATCTCCCTATCCGGCCAGTCTGTCGATGATCGAAGGCAGGTCTGCATGCCGTTCGCAAATTGCATCTGCCGAAGTTGTGGTCTTATCAAGATCGCGCTTGGCAGTGAATAATACGGCTTTCATTCCCAACGCCTGGGGGCCTTTTACATCATTATGGTCGCGGTCACCAATATGTATCATTTGATTAAATTCAGCACCCACCTGGCGGGCTGCCGCATCGAACATCGCCCGATTGGGTTTGGAATTTCCAACTTCATCTGAAAACGCAAACCCCGAAAAAAATTGTTTCAGATCATGCATTTCCAACCATTCGCGTAATCCACTGCCCGACGTAATGATGGTATCGGAAATCACACAAAGTTTGTAGCGGCTTGCAAGTTCTGCGACGGCGTCCCGGGCTCCGGCTATGGGGTCCGGTGGGATATCAAGCTCAAGCCGTTCCTGGGCGTAGGCCAAAGCGTCCAGCTCCTTATCCGGCAACTGACGTCCCAATCCATTGAGCAAAACCTGTAATCGCTCACGCGCCGTCCAGGTGATCGAATGGCCCTTCCAGCATTTTACAAATGCCGCGTTAACCACGCCATAGGCAATCGCCAAATCGTCCGTTGAAATGGGCTGGTGACGGTTCAGAGCTTCGAGAACCAGATGATGGCGTTCCTCCGGTTTAGATCTCAATCCCCGGGACAACCGTTTGGGTTCATCGGATTCGTCATCTATGATTGTATCCCACAAATCAAAAGTAACTGCAGTAATTTTAGTGCTCAATAGCCGCCCAAACCTGTGAAAAAGTTGACAAAATAAAAGCGGAATGTGCTCCATGGAAGCCATGGGGTCAATAGTTGAAAGGTCATTGGGCGATCCCTAATGTCTGGATTTCCAGTCCACATAAGCCCTTTTGCCAGATTTAATTTGTGAACTGTTCATTTTTGATATCAATTGACTGAGGGCGCGCTTCGGGTCATTGCGTTCATTATGGGCGCGCACTTGATCGGCGTGATCATTGGCAAGGGCCAGCCATTTGTAGGCTTCAACCAAATTCTTTTCCACACCCCACCCTTCTTTGTTGATCTGCCCCAAATAGAATTGGGCAACGGCATGCCCCTGATTGGCCGCCTTGCTATACCATTCGATGGCCAATCCATAACTGGACGCCACGCCGCGGCCATTAAAATAAAGTTCGCCTAAGGAAAATTGCGCCCCGGCATGACGAGACAAACTGGATGCCAATCGATACCACTCGGCAGCCCGGTAGTAGTTTTGCTGGACTCCTTGTCCTTTGGCATACATTTCTCCCAGGGCAAATTGTGATAATGTGTGACCCTGATCGGCGGCCTTTCGGTACCACTTATGGGCTTTTCGGTAGTTCCTCAGAGGTTCAGCGGCCGTACGATAAATCTCGGCAACGCGATATTGCGCGCGTCCGTCGCCGGCCCCGGCAGGCACCAGTTCCCTGGCGATCATGGTTTCCAGCCGTACAAGTTCCTTGGCAGCCGGGTCAATATCGCCAGCCTTAAAGAAGATGTGCGCAGCGCCGGCAGAGACGGCAAGGGCGGCAACAACGAAGAGTAAGTTTACAAGCCTCATTTCGGCACCGTGATATCTGAATTTACCTGATATTCAAGGTAAAGTCGGTGCCGGTGCAGCCTCCTTTAACGGGGCTGTCTGGATTTAGGATCAACCAGATTGTGATCGTTTTGGTCGACTTTGCTGTACCGGCCGCCATAGGGGTCCGCGCGGTCATAACAGGTAACATTGGCCAGGGTCCGGTAGCAGTATATATTCTGCTTCACTTGCGGTTCGTCTTCCTCACAATAGACCTCGCCCTTTTCCAGGCGAACCGACGAACAATTTTTGCCGCTGGATACGGAAACCACGTGATCAATGACGGTTTTGTCTGTTCCCATTACCGTCAAAAAATCGATTTGAGCAAGACCTGGTGTGCCGGATGCCGCCAAACCACCACAGCCGCCCAGCACCAACAGACAAACAAGGGGAATAAATTTGTGCATCCTGAAAACTCCTGGGTTCAACCGGCAAAAGCGGCCAATTCGGATCTGACTATAGGCGGAATGCGGTTAAGGAAGCGTAAAAATAATAAGTTTCCTTAGAATTGATGCCGTTGATACCCTATAAAAAGAAATCACAGGATTCTCCGTTTGTTACACCCAAAGGAAGCAAAAATGTCTGCAGAAACGCCACCCATTTGCGATTTCGGGCAAAAAGCCATTGATTTTGATTTATTGGGCATTGACCAAAACCGTCATACCCTGAAATCCGTCCGCGGTGATCAGGGCACGGTCATCATGTTCATTTGCAACCATTGCCCCTATGTCAAATCCGTCGGTTTTCGTTTGGCCGAAGACATGAAAACCCTGCAGGATAGAGGCATCGGTGTGATCGCCATCATGTCAAACGATACGGCTGACTATCCTGAGGATTCGTTCGACAATATGGCCCTGTTTGCAAAAAAATATGGCTTCACTTTCCCCTATGTGATTGATGAGACCCAAGAAATTGGGCGCGCTTATGATGCAAAATGCACACCAGACTTTTTTGGTTTTAATGGCGATTTGGCGCTGCAATACCGGGGGCGCCTGGATGATTCCGGGCGCCACAGTCCGCGGCCCGACAGCAAACGGGAACTGGTCGACGCCATGGCTTTGATCGCAAAGACCGGGCACGGACCGCAGGAACAGACCGCAAGCATCGGTTGTTCCATTAAATGGCGCTCATCCCATGGCACAGAAATGCAGCGCCGGTAAAAACATTATTACCATAAGGGTCCGGCACCGTAGGATGGCCTATTAATTTCCGCGCCCCCATCTGGCACCTGGCGGACCGGATTCACCGATTCCCCCCAGCTCCATGAGCATACACGGGTGTTTCGTCGGAGCGAGGACCATCGACAACGCGGTATCACTGGCGTTGAAAACAGACCATCAGGCTATGGGTTGATTATTTCATGAATTGTGGACGGTGTTTGTCGGCATTTTGCCATGAAATTGCCACAAAAATCGATATTTTTACGGCTGGGCGAAGCATTTGAGCGAATTAACCGCGATTTGAGTGCCGATTGTCAATAAGCGGGTTTGCGTTACCCGCTGTCAGTGGATATTTTAGCCGCCGCACCTCTATGAGGTTGGTGTGGTTTTGGGCACCGTAGTTTTTTTGCAGCCAAAATCCTGTTGAAGTGAAGGAGTGGCCGGTGGCCGACGAATCAGACGTATTATTTAAAGAAATTGAAGAAGATCTTCGCCAGGATCGGGCAAATCTATTCTGGACAGATTATGGAAAGTATATCGTCGGTGCTGCGGTTGCCGTGGTCGTCGCCGTCGGTTCCTTTCAGGGATGGAAATCCTACGATTTAAAAACCCGTCAGGCGGCCGGGGAAAAATTCGCCGCAGCCCAGGTACTTGTCGAGGAACAAAAAGCAGACGACGCGTTAAAAGCGTTTGCTGAAATTTCCAAGGACGGCGGTGGATACGGCGTATTGGCCCGATTTAAAACGGCCGCCCTGCACGGCAATAACGGTGATCTGGCGAGCGCAATCGGGTTATATATGGAATTGGCGGACGACAGCTCCTTAGCAACCTATTACAAGGATATGGCCGTTATTCTTGGTGCCTTAGTCGAACTGGATAGCGACGGCACCGACCGCAAATTGCTGGACCGCGTGGTTGGTTTAAATGATGGCAACAATTTCTGGCGTCATAGCGCCCGGGAGGTTCTTGGTTTGAATGCGCTTCAGGATGGCAAATCATCCGAAGCTGCTGAATTTTTCAAGGCGATCGCCGAGGATGCGACGGCACCACAAACCATTAAAGCGCGCGCCAGTGAAATGTTGTTGATTATCAACGGATGATTGGTGGCGGAAGGATCATCCAGCCGCTAAACTGCCTTCAGCTGAGACAACTCGGACAAGACATAATGAAAACCATTTTCCTCGTAGCTCTCAGCACCCTGGTACTCGGCGGGTGCGATTACTGGCAACAAAAAGATCCACCGCTTGCCGGCGTAAGGGTTTCCGTACTTCAACACGAACGGTCGCTGTCTGCCGATTTAGAGATTGCCGGCACCCAGATCGTGCTGCCGGCGCCGACAACTAATCTCGCTTGGCCGCAATCCGGCGGATACGCCAATCACGCCATGCATCATATCCAGGTCGGCAACTCCCTAAAACAAGTCTGGTCCGTCGATATTGGTGCCGGTGCTAGCAGTGAAGAACGGTTGGGTGGTGAACCGGTGATTGCCGGCGGCCTTATTTACACCATTGATTCCAATTCAGAAGTGAACGCCTATGATGAAAAAACCGGCAAATCCAAATGGCGGGTTGCACTGGCACCAAAGGACGATGACGATGGCCATATCAGTGGTGGATTGGCCTATAGCGACGGACGGCTGTTTATTACGACGGGTTTTGCCCAGGTAATTGCGCTGCAAGCGGCTACCGGCAAGGAACTTTGGCGGGTGACGCTCGATGCACCGCTGCGCGCCGCCCCATCGACCCGGGGCGGTCGGGTTTTTGCCGTCACTCTTAACAACAAACTTTTTGCCCTGAATTCGCAAACCGGCGAGGAATTGTGGACACACGCCGGCCTCCCTGAGACGGCGAGCATACTGGGTGGTGCCAGCCCGGCGATCGATCGCGGAGTGGTCGTGGTGCCCTATACGTCTGGCCAGTTGGTGGCGCTTCGGGTCGATACGGGACGGTTGATTTGGGAAGAATCACTTGCCTCCGTCCGCCGAACCGACGTGATATCGACCCTGGCAGACATCCGTGGCCGCCCGGTTATCGATCGCAACCGTGTGATCGCCATGAGTCACGGCGGTCAAATCGTATCCATTGATCTACGAACCGGCCGCCGGATTTGGGTCCGCGACATCGGCGGTCTGGAAAGCCCCTGGGTTGCCGGCGATTATATTTTTGCCCTGACAAATGATGCGGAAGTCATTTGTATTTCCCGCGATGACGGTCGGGTTTACTGGGTCCAGGCCCTGCCCCGATTTGAAGACCCTGACGATTCAAGCGGCCCCATCGTCTGGACCGGTCCGATTTTGGTCAGCGACCGCCTTATCGTTGCCGGATCAAACGGCAAAGCTTTGGCTGTTTCTCCCTATACGGGCGAGGTTTTAGGTGCCATCAATATGCCTGATCGGGTTTCCATACCCCCTATTGTGGCCAATGGCAGTGTTTATTTCCTTGCCGATGATGCGAGATTGGTCGCCTACCGTTAAACCCATTCAGACCGACGTGTCTGCAGAACCTGAAAACAAACGATTATGACCTTTACCGTTGCAGTCATTGGCCGTCCCAATGTCGGAAAATCAACTCTGTTTAATCGCCTCACCGGCAAACAGCACGCGATTGTTGACGATACCCCCGGCGTGACCCGGGACCGACGTGAGGGGAATGGCTCCATATCGGACCTGGAGTTCCGTCTGATCGATACGGCTGGACTGGAAGACGCCTATGACGACAGCCTGGAAGCCCGGATGCGTCAGCAAACGGAGATGGCACTTTCCGAGGCCGACGTTACGTTGTTTCTTATCGACGGCCGCGCCGGTGTGATGCCCCTCGACCAACATTTTGCCGACTGGTTGCGCAAACATCCAACGCCGACTCTATTGGTGGTTAACAAATGCGAAGGCAAGGCGGGAAAAGCCGGGCTTTATGAATCCTATAGTCTGGGCCTGGGCGAACCCATTCCCCTGTCCGCCGAGCACGGCGAAGGATTAAGCGAACTTTACGATGCCCTGCTCCCCTATAGGAGCTCAGCAGCAGAAATACCCGAATCCTTAGAACTGGATGAGAGTGAGGCCGATGCGGGCCTGGACGACGATTACAGCGACAAACCCTTGAAACTGGCGATCATTGGGCGGCCAAATGTCGGTAAGTCGACCATGATCAACAAATTGTTGGGCCGCGAACGCCTGTTGACTGGACCGGAAGCCGGAGTTACCCGTGATGCGATCGCCGTCGCCTGGGAATATCAGGGTCGGGAAGTGCGATTGGTCGACACTGCCGGCTTGCGCCGTAAAGCTCGCATCAAAGAAAAACTCGAATATATGTCGGTCGGCGACACTCTGCGTTCAATTCGATTTGCGGAGGTCGTTATCCTGGTCCTCGATGCCAATGCGCCCCTGGACAAACAGGACTTAACCATTGCCCGACATGCCGTTGAAGAGGGCCGTGCCCTGATTATTGCCGTCAACAAATGGGACATTGCCGGTGATCGGGTTGCGGCGGCAAAACGTATCGAAGATCGTTTGCAAACCTCTTTGCCACAGGTCCGCGGTGTCCCCATAATCACCTGTTCATCAAAAACCGGGAAGGGCCTGCAAAAACTTATGCCAGCAGTGGTTAAAGCCCATGAGCTATGGAATACACGAATTTCAACGGGTGCCCTCAACAGGTGGTTGGCGGCGACCGTCGATTCCCATCCGCCCCCTGTATCGGGGCTGGGCCGGATAAAATTACGTTATATGACGCAGGCCAGAACCCGACCACCGACTTTTGTGCTGTTTTCCAGCCGGGCCGATAAGTTACCGGAATCCTATATGAGGTATCTGGTTAACGAATTGCGTGCGGATTTTAAATTGCCGGGCATCCCCATTCGTATGCACGGACGCAAAGGCGAAAACCCTTACGCCGAATAAAACACGGGCAACAAAACAACCGATAACATCCGCCACGGACTGCCCGGCAAAGAACATCAATAGCAAACCGTTCGATCCCGGTTTTCAGCAGGACCGGGATTGACATTATTGATGTCCCTGATTTACCCGCCGCCGCGCTTGAACCGCATATCAAAACGTTTCACTGCGGTTTGTACATCGGCTTCGGTATAATTGGTAAAGCGCAGGGTTACCTGGGTTATCGGTACGACCATCAAGGCGATCCGCCGCTCCCGCTCTGGACCCAGGTTAATTTCCAGCACTCGTTCGTCGGTCGTCAAGCGCACGCCCGTATTCGTGGATTCAAATTCTTCGGTTCCAAGGGCACTGGCAACGGTGCGAAAAAAATCACGGTGGCTCAAGCCCATCTCTTTGGCGATGATCACAGGCGCGCCCATCTGCCCCTATCCGCCGGCCACAGGCGGCCACACGGCCAGCGCATCGCCATCCGCCAGGGTTCGCGTGTCGCGCTCACTTGGTGCCACAAAAACCCCATTGACCAGGACCAAATGGCATTGTTCCATGGGCATTTGCAGCGACGAAAGCACCTGTTTGACCACGGTCCCGTCGGCGACCTCCATGTCCGCTTCATTTTTCACGGCGCTCGCCGGCAAATAATCGGCCAACATCGCATACAATTTAACCCGTATGAGCATAAAACAACCTACACGTACTTGGTCGCAACATAAGCTTCCATAATTAATTGCGGATCTTCCTTCAGTTTGTCTTTCCATTGACCAAGGGCGACGCCCGTTTGAATCAGTCCACGCAGAACACCAACGTGTTCCGTCCGCCCGAGCGACAATGCACCAATGAGTTTGTCTCCCTCAAACTCCAGCCGCATATAACGGTAATTTTTCTCGTCCAGCACCTCAACGCCATCGCCTTTACCTTCCCAAGCACCGTAGGAAACAGAAATCAAACCAACCGTGTCGAGCACGTTCATAACCAAACTCCCCTTGTAGGGGGTTTTGATGCCAGCCATATTTTTACCGACAATTTGACCATGGTCAGCGCAAGTGGGTTGAATGGCATGAACCGACCAGCCGCCGGCGATATCAGGCCCCTGCGCACAATCGCCCGCCGCATAAACATCTTCAACCGAGGTTTTCAGATATTTATCAACAACGATCCCTTCTTTCACTTCGATGCCACTGCCTTCCAGGAAATCCGTATTGGATTTCACGCCGGCAGCGATCACCACCAGATGCGCGGGAAGTTGTGTGCCATTGTCCAGGTCGACATTCAAGGTGCCTTTGGCGTTCTTTTCAAGTTTGGTCACCCGTGTCGACGTCTCGACGTTTACGCCTTTTTCCAGGCACCACTGTTTGATCATTCCGCCGGCTTTTTGGTTCATCATGCGCGGGACCATTCGATCATCGGCTTCGACAACCGTCAGGTTCACCCCGCGCTTCACCAGGGATTCGAGAATAATACAGCCAATAAACCCGGCACCAACCAGGACAACATGGGCACCATCATGGGCCAGTTCGATGATATTTCGCGCATCCTCCAGGGTCCAGCAGTGGTGCACGCCGGGCAAACCCAGCCCTTCAATCGGCGGTTTTATGGGACTGGCACCGGTCGCGATCAACAGTTTGGAATAGCTTTGGGTGCCACCGCTGGCCAGCGTCAGACTGTGATCGGCGGGAGAAACACGCGATACACGGTCTTGTACATAGGTGATGCCGAGGGCCTCGTAATGGTCCTTGGTTTTGCGCAGGTGGGTTCCGTGATCTTCGATATTTCCAACCAAAAAGTAGGGAATTGCCATTCTCGAATAGGGCGGTTCCGGTTCGTCACCAATAAGAATGATTTCACCTTCCGGATCCGATTTGCGCAAAGATTCCGCGGCGATTACGCCCGACGGTCCTGCCCCAACAACGACATATGTCATCCTATTCTCCCTCCTTTTATTACATCATTTAATAACGTTAGGGGCCGGATACCCCTTCGGCGTCCGGCCCCCATCGCAATTCGTCGTGCCACCTGTACTTAAAGGGCAACTCGGTCCAAAGTCTCGTTCGAAGGAATGCCTTCAACCGTCCAACCACGGGCCGCATAATATTCCGGCAACATGATATCAAGACCGTTTGTTTTGCCTTTGGCAGGTCCGGTTTTGGCCGCATCTTTTAACAATCGTGCCGGTAAATTGTCATCCTTGCCGACAAAACCCGCATCCAGGTTAAACTTGCGTTCCAGGTTCCAGATCCGCTCTCCGGCGGCCATACAGTTTTCGACGGACCAGTCACCTTCACACGCCGCATCAATTTGCGGTGCGATGTCATCCATCGACCAGGCGAAGGTGGTGAATACACAAATTCCTGCAGAATCCACCACCGCTGTCGCGTCCTGGAACGCCTTCACGAGGCCAGCTTTACCATCGGTGACAAGCGGATCCGTTTTCTCGGGAATCCCCAGGATTTCGGAAGCCACCGTATATCCGCGCAGATGGCAGGCCCCCCGGTTGGACGTGGCATAGGCCAATCCCATGCCCTGAATACCGCGCGAGTCGTAGGCCGGAAACTCCTGCCCCTTGACCGACATGGACAATTCAGGCCGACCGTACTTTTCACAAAGCAACTTCGAACCAAGGCCAATCTCGGCACCAAATCCTTCGCCTTTGCCGCACAGTTCAACCAAGGTCGTCAGGGCTTCGGCAGAACCGAACTTCAGTTCAATGCCACCGGTTTCCTTGGTCGTTATTGTGCCATCTTCAAACAGTTCCATGGCAGCACCAACCGTCGCACCAAATGAGATCGGATCAAGTCCCTGCTCATTACAGATAAAATTGGCAAAGGTCAGCGCATTGAGATCATCAATACCCGTTGCCGCGCCGAGGGCCCATGCCGCTTCATATTCCAAACCGCCAGATGCGACATGATATTCGGGCCGGTCTTTGACTGTATAGTGGGTCCGCTCGACAGTGGAAACCCGTCCGCAGGCAATGGTACAGCCAAAACACGCCGCATTGGTCAGCAAATTGGGTTTGCCATCAGACGCTCTGGGTTCTGCCATGGCCTCGGCCGAAATGTTATTGGCACCATCAAATTGAGCATCCAGGTGATTACGAGTTGGCAGCGCGCCGCTTTCGTTGATCACATTCATCAGCACTTGGGTACCAAATGCCGGCAAACCCTGCCCGGTTACGGCATTTTCGGCGAGCACACTCTTGCCGGCGGCAACCGCGTCCACAAAGCGACTGGCATCATCAACTTTGACGCCCAATGTGCCGCGAATGGCAACAGCTTTCAGATTTTTCGAACCCATAACCGTGCCGACACCGGATCGTCCGGCTGCACGGTCCATATCGTTGACGATACAGGCAAATTTCACACCTTTTTCGCCGGAGACACCAATTGATGCCACCCGCAACAACGGATCACCATGTTTTTCCTTGATCCCCTCTTCCGTCGTCCAGCACGACTGTCCCCAATAGTCGGCGGCATCCAGCAATTGCGCTGACCCATCCTGCACAAACAAATAAACCGGACTTGGTGATTTGCCTTCGAAGATGATCATATCGTATCCGGCATTTTTCATTTCATTGCCGAAAAAACCGCCAGAATTCGAACAGGCAATGGCACCCGTTAAAGCGCCTTTGGTAATGACCGAATAACGCCCCGCAGTAGACGCGCAGGTTCCGGTTAACGGGCCCGTCGCCATTATCATTTTATTATCGGGCGACAGCGGATCAACTTTGGGGTCGATTTCTTCCGTCAGATACTTGGTTGCCAGCCCACGCTGCCCTAAATATTTTTGCGCCCAATCCATATTGAGCGCCTCGTCAGCACATGTTCCTTTGGTCAGATTAACACGTAGTATTTTTCTTGCCCAAGCCATGACTGCTCTCCCTGTTATTTCTGAATTTGCTGATTAGGCACCCGCTTGAACGCTGGAATCGGTTTTTGCCGCCCACGCCCGCATTTTTTCAAGCCCCGTCCAGTTCGCATCAACAAAAGTAATGGCGTCTGTGGGGCAAGCCTTCGCACATTCGGGATCGCCTTCACAAAGATCACATTTGATGACCTTGCCGGTAGATTGGTTGTAATTGATCGTGCCAAAAGGACAGGCGATCGTGCACACTTTGCAACCGACGCACAATTGATCGGAAACAATTTTTGCTCCGGTCGATGCATCCAGTGAAATGGCGTCAACCGGGCAGGCGTGCAGACACCATGCCTCATCACACTGGGTGCAGGTGTAAGGAACAAACCGCCCCTGGTCGTGAAAATTAAAGACTTTGATCCGCGACTTCGATGGATTAAACACACCTTCATTATCATAGGAACAGGCAAGCTCACACTGCAGGCAGCCCGTGCATTTCGCAGGATCGATACTCAAAGATTTTTGCATAATTCGTTACCCCGTTTCGGTTGGCTTACGGGGAGCAATCGCGGATATTTCATAACAAAATGACAGTCGTTATCGACTGTCCTGCCGCAAACTCTCTCCCTGTACGTATCCACACCTTTGCAGTGTGAAGCTTTAGAGAATTAAACACCGTTAGGGGTTCGGAGGGTAGTCTTTTTTTCACAAATGCCCGAAATTTTTCTATCGTCCGGGGAATGGTTAAAATATTACAGATGAAAATGGCGTTTTTGGTTTTTTCAGATATCTTCGTCACTCGACTCACTTAATGTTAGGCAATGAGCACGGCGTCAGAACATGATCACTTTTGCAGACTTTTCTAAACTCCATCACGCCATAACCCTGCTGGGCATGTCCGGCGTCGGCAAAACCATTTTATCAAAACAACTACGGAAAACCGCCAATTGGTACCATTATTCGGCCGATTATCGGATTGGCACCCGTTATTTGGCGGAAGATATCGTCGACAACATCAAGTTTAAAATCATGCAAATGAAGGACCCGTTTGTCGCCCGTTTGCTGCGCTCGGATTCGATTTATATTCACCACAACATATCGGTTGATAATCTCGACCCGGTATCGACATTTTTAGGCATGTACGGGGACCAAAATCACGGCGGCTTGGATAAAAAAACCTTCCTGGTCCGCCAGAACCTGTACCGCGATGCGGAAATCAGGTCCATGGAAGAAGTCGGCCGTTTTATTAACAAATCATGGGACATCTACCGGTGTAAAAAATTTGTAAACGATGCCAGCGGCAGCCTGTGCGAGGTTTGCGATCCCTGGGACGACACCGATTCGGTTTTGTCGGCGCTTCAGCAACAATCTCTGATCCTTTACATCCGATCCGATGAACGATCCGAAGACGAATTAAAACAGCGGGCAAAAACCGATCCCAAACCACTTTTTTACCATCCGTCGTTTATTGAACCGGTGCTTGCCGACCGGCCTGAGAACGGCGGCGGTGTTGACCCCCTGGACTTCGCCCGGCCCCTGTTTCCTGAGCTTTTGGCTTTCCGAAAACCCCGTTACGCGGCGATTGCCGAGCGGGCGGGGTTTACAATTGATGTGGGCGACTTATTTATGAGCCAATCTCCAGCGCATTCGGTTCCCAGTTCCAACCAATTTTTACAAAACATATTCAACGCCATAACGGCAGAGGTGGCGCGCACGAAAACGGCACGGGATCGGTTTGCAGCCTATCTTGAGATTTGCCAAAACCGCCAGGCGACCCGCGAATTCGGCACACCGGCCCACTGAGGAAAGAGACCATGCCCATCAAAATTCCGGCCAATCTTCCGGCCTTCGACATTCTCGATAAGGAAGGCGTTCTGATCATCAAGGACAGTGATGCAACCCATCAGGACATCCGCCCCTTAAGAATTGCCCTGTTAAACCTCATGCCGGAAAAGATTAAGACAGAAACCCAAATTGCCCGTGTCCTGGGAATTAGTCCGCTGCAAGTGGAAATGACGTTAATTGCGCCAACCCATTATGTCCCCAAAAACACATCTCGCGAACACATGCTCGATTTTTATCACCCCTGGGACGACATCCGTGAACAAAAATTTGACGGCCTGATTATCACCGGGGCACCGATTGAACAAATGCCCTTTGAGGATGTCGATTACTGGCAGGAATTGCGCCAGGTCTTCGACTGGTCACTGACCCACGTCCATGGTTTATTCAATTTATGTTGGGGTGCCCAGGCCGCCCTGTATCATTTTTATGGCATCCCCAAATATCAACTGGCCGAAAAGCGGTTCGGCATCTTTGAACACCGTGTCCTGGACCACACGTCGTTGCTGATGCGCGGCCTCAATGACACCCTGTCCGTTCCCGTATCACGGCATACGGAGAACCACCGTTCTGATATTGAACCCCATTTGGAATTGGAAGTTTTGATCGAATCCGATACGGCCGGCGTTTGCCTGGTCCACGACCGCAAACTCCACCATGTGCATATGTTCAATCATATGGAATATGATTCCGTGACCCTTGGCGAAGAATATCGCCGGGACCTGGAAAAAGGCGACAACATCCAAATTCCCGTTGGTTATTACCCAAATGACGACGCCACTAAACCGCCCGTCAATACCTGGCGCTCAAGTGCCCATTTGTTATTTGGCAACTGGCTCAATTCCCTGTACCAGACAACACCCTTCGATCTTAATAAAATCGGCGATCCAGGCACCAAAACCTTTGTTCCTGGACAGGAACGCTCCAAACCGGGACATCGTATCGATTAGGGCCGCACGAGATTATTTTCCCGGCATATTGAACCTGTCCGTGTCGGAACCGACAGCAGCGCAGATCAACACTTTTGAATTTTCTTTCCCGGTCCCGACGCAGCTTCATGGCTGCAAATCAACGATGCCTATGGACAATTGGTATTGATCTGTAGCGGGGCTTTGCCGTCGCGGGCCACCATTTGGCTTATACATAGCGAAATTCCAGTGCTCACCCACCTGAGCCTATCGTACGGGGTCAGTTAAGAACGCCCCAATCGGCTAATCAAGGAGAGTGACCCTGAAATTTTATTACGAGTGACCCTGAAATTTTATTACGTATGAGGGGGCTTATATTTTTTGGCACCAAAATTGGTACATGCTCACGAAAGTATCTGGATTTTGGACCTCAAAATCGTGCCACAGGCGAAGGGAGGTTTGTGCCTGCTTTTCCTTATGCAGGCTTCTGAACGCCGTTAATGGGACGTGGTCCCGCATTTCAAAACCAAGAAATTTTAGGTTCAGGGAATTCAGAATGTTGTCAATTTCCAGTAGGTTAAATCGGTGTTCCTGCACGTGAAACAACAGGTCTTGGCATTCACTTAGGCTATAAAAATCCGCAAATTCGGTAATCTTTGCAACCTTTTTATCACCATTGTTTTCCGTCATCATCAGTTCCTGCCGAAACTGGCGAATATCGTCGGCAGTAGCCGAATACCCCTTCTCGGTAATCATTTTACGCGCCGCAACAACACTCTGGCGGGCCATTTCGCTGTAAAGTCCAATTTTCATAAGCCCGCCCGGGCGGAGCAAGTCAACCAGAACTTTCCAGCCCGCTTGCGGGTCGTCGAGATGGTGGAGGACACCTAGACTTTCGATGAGATCAAACTGTTTTCCAAGCCCAGCCAATTCCATAATGTCGGCCTGCGCGTAATGTATATTGGTTATTCCAAGTACATTCGTCATTCTTTGCGCATAGGTAAGGCTGCTCAGACTTAAATCTACCGCCAATACCTGCGCGTTGGAGAACATTGCGGCCGTGTCCAGGGATTGTTGGCCCGTGCCGCAGCCGGCGATCAGGACTTCCGGCGAATTCGGTGGCTCATACCCCCCTAAATCCAAACCGAGGGGAGCTTTCTGAAGAATCGATTTAATCGACCGGCCTTTGTCTTTTAAATGTGTCCTGACCCATCGGGGATAGGGGCGGTTCTCATACTGCGCGCGGACGGATCGAGACACTTCGTTTTTTATGGAAGTTAGTCGGGGAATTTGAGGGCGCAGAATGGCTTCTTCGATAGGTTCAGATATGTGCCGATCCAAAAGTTCTTTGATTTCGATTTCGTCCCAATCGTCAACGCAAAAATTCTGTACCAGGGAAAGCGAGTAAAGTGGACGATAAGTGGCAAGGGTCGCGATAAGGAATGCCGCGACAGCCGCTTTTTTCTGAATTAGCGATTTTACCCGTTTTTCGAGCACCTTGACAGCAGCAGATTCTTCCTCTGTTTCTTGATAGACATATTCATTTGTAAAACATTGAAGCGCCAGCGACACCGCAAACGGTAAACCAGATTCCTTCCATTTACCTTCAATTGCCGCCTGTAATTGACTTTGTCGCATTGCCACAAGCATACGCTCAATTTCCACATCCGAGATGGGACTCAACTTCAAAATTTGAATAAACAAAGGAATTTCCGACAATTGTTCGGCTGCCAGATTAAATGGGATCGCGGTCACGGATCGACATGAGGTTATCAGTTCCAGAACCTGGCTAAAATTTGGGTGATGTCTAAGCGCACTGATGATTGGTCGTACAATTGATCCTGGGCGCACCGTTGCCGGGCGCTCCAGGAGCGTCGACAGCTCACGCCTGAGATCTTCGTCAGCAGACGCAAAGGAAATCTTTTCAACCGATGCAGCAAAACCTTGCCAATATAATTCGATGTCGGGGTTGATGGCAACGGCTCGTCTTGCAGATTGGAACGCGTCACCGAAATTGCCCTGGGAAATGAAGCCGACGCAAAGATTATAATAGGCCTCGGCATAATCAGGCTTAAACGATAAGGCCCTATGATAGCAGGCGATGGCTTCGTCCAGGCGATTTAGCGCGTTGACCACCATACCGAGATTGCTGTGCGCTTCTGCGAAGTCCGGTTTGAGGGCGAGGGCTTTCCTTATATGGGCTTCGGCTTCGTCAAATTTTCCGGCTTCAAATAACGCCGCACCCAGATTACTTAGCACCTCTCCATAATCAGGATTTAGGGCAAGAGCCCGACGATAACTTGCCGATGCATCGTCCAGTTTTCCCAGTGCAAACAGTGTCAAACCCAGGTTGTTGTGGGCCTCGACGTAGTCGGGTTTGATGGAAATGGATTTGCCAATGAGATCAACGGCAACATCGTTTTTCCCAACTTGGTGGGCGATAACACCAAGAAGATGTAAAGCGATGGGGTGGTTGGGTTCCACCTTTAGCACTTGTGTGTATATGTTTTCTGCTTCGCCAAGGCGGCCCGTATTGTGATATTGCAGGGCCAGATCAAGGGCCTGCTGAGCGGTCAGGGTCTGTTGCCCGGGCAAAGCTTTCATACGCCACCGGCTATCAATGACCTGGGGCACGTTGGCCAACGGATTTGGGCCCATAAAGCAACTGTAACAAACCAACTGTGGAATATCGAAAAGATCAGGATTACCACCGTCATTTGTTCACAAAAGGACGATCCATTTTTACAGTCCCCCAAATATTTCTATGTCTATTCTGCTGGCACCATGGGGCCGCATAATCAGTCAGGAGAAAATAAAGATTAGCAGTCGCGAACAAATATGTGATTTCCTATTCCCGAAAATGCCCCTTCCGTACGAATGGCAGCGGGGTGAATTGTTGTCTGGAAACCGAAGGTTTCCATAAGGCCGATAATCTCAGTGTGGGAGTCCAAATGCGTGTTTAACTCGATGAGCACGGATTTGACGCCAGTTCCCTGAATTGTCTTAATGGCACTGGCAATTACTTTGTGCTCGATACCATCAACATCAATTTTTATATGTATATTTGCGTCGCTGCCAATCGCTTCCGTCGTTTTCATAAAACGGTCCAGCGAGACACATAGGCAGCCCTGGCGAAACGCCGACGGACGTGGGTTGAGATTAAAGTCAACTTCCTCGCCAAAGCTGTGGCAGGAACCGCCGACTATGAACATACTCAGGTTTAGTTTATCAAAAAACACCCCCCCATCACCAGCGACGTCGTCACTGATGGCGACACAGTAGGCCGCCACCTGATCTTGCAGGTTATTGGCGATAATATTTCGACATAACAACGCATAGTTTTGGCTTTCCGGCTCGAAGGCGTATACCCGAACACCCTGTTTGGCTGCAGCCCAAATGGTGTACATGCCAACATTGGCACCAATATCGATAAGTACATCATTTTTATCAAAGGTAGCGATCCACTCCATTGTGTCGGGCTCTTTGGTATGGAGACTTTGTACGCGCCACAAACAATGCTGATTGGGGACAACATAATGTACACCCTCAAGCGTCGCCAACGGATTAATTTTCTCATATTCAGCCAGATCAAAATCAGCCATTTGCAAACCGAGCTACGTAATGGATTATGTTACGTTCCTCACCTTCGAGAACCGGTTCAACCCCATGAAATGAATTATTCGTTTTGACGAACGCCAGTGCACTGTTTGGTTTATAGGGGGCGGTATATACACGGTTGAAGTATTCATGCCGGTAATGCTGCGTCCCTTCGCAGGATCTTCCCTTATCTTTTGGGACATATAGGCTGGTCCCCAAATGCGGGTTGTCCTCGGTCTCAGGAAGATAAATAATAAGAACCGCAAGCCGTCTTGGGATATCCGTGTGTGGTCCCAGTACATAATTTGTGCGATCTCTAATTAATAGGGCATCGGGTTCTACCAGTGGCCGCTCGATCAAGCGGGGTTGAACGGTCTCTTTGAATTTATCTAACAAAGTCATGCAGGTCTGTTCACTGCGAAGAATCGCGCTGGCAGTATCCCAGTGCGTCCCCATACTGTTTTGTTCGGGGTTGAGGGTAATGACAAACCGATCTGGAAAAGGGACTGAGTTGCCCTTGCTGGAAACCTTTCGCACCTTGGATATCGGTGCATATTCAGAGAAATCAGGGATTGACTTTACCAGATCGGCATAAAAATCTTCCGGGAATACGTTTTCGTAAAACAGGTGAGGAAAGGGCCAATTTCGTACAACGGCATTAGCCAAATTATAAGTGAAATGGGCAAGAATAGATTGTTCTGTCATCACTTCATTAGATACAAACTGCGGATTTTTTGCAAGCGGCTACTCAACGCAAATGCCGTACAGGTATGCAATCATGGCAAGGTCCAGAACTCTCCTTTATCCGCACAATTTTTTTACAGCCTGCATGGCGACCATACCTTTTGTTAAACTCAAACTTCGGGCGCGCCGGTTCACATGGGAGACCCGCCCCGTGGATAATCCTGATCGGGCATCACCGATCCGACAGCTCATGCAAT
>JAJFII010000061.1 GCA_021775095.1 Rhodospirillales bacterium | reverse complement strand
AGCAATTCGCCCTTCTCCCGGTCCCTGATCAGCGATTGGGTGGCGGTCATGTTGGGCGCGTCGGCCAGGGTCTGAAACAGATCCACATAAAACGCCTCTTTGATCATCTCCCGTTTGTCTTGCATCAAACCCATGGCGATGTCCGGCCGCCCGCCCGATTGAATGGGCTGGATTAACAACCGTCCAGTCTGCGGATCAATCAGGCCCTTGTTGATTTTGTTGGCATTCAGGTTAACCCGTCCGCCCTTGGACTTGGTATCGGCCGCCGCATAGGCCGGGCTCGAGATTTGCTGCACGGCGCGTAACACGTCGCGAGCCATGGCATTGATGCCTTTGACTTCTGGCAAAGCAATCAGAGCCGGGCTTTCCGAATAGATCTCTCCCGGTTGCCGATCAAGACGAAAGTCAATGAACGGCATCTCATGATAACCCCTGGAATAGACGACTTCCGATTCCTGGACCAAGACCATGCACGATTGCACCGGCGTGTTATTGACCGTCCGCGCCTTGCCTTCGTATTTATCCTCACGGGGAAACGCCGCCTGGATGAACTCGAACCGTTTGTCCTGATCGGTAGTGTTTTCCGCTGCCGTCTTCACAATTGCCGGGCATTTGTCCTTAAACAGGTTCAAAGCCTGGCGCGCCGTAAGGGAGAATTTACGGAACGCCGTATCCATCCGACCATAGGCGTCCTGGTCGATGACCATTTCCGCCAGGTGTATGGGCCGGTACATGATCGGTTTGTCCAGTCCCAACATGAAACCGTCTTCAACGTAGATGAAGCCGGCACCAAACGATCCCAGGCTTCGATAGATGGACTGCACGGACCCGGCAAAACCAGTTCCCGATGCATAGCGGTGTTTGAACATCTTGTCGCGCAGGCGTTCCAACCACTTCTTTTCGTCGTCCTGAACGCTGTCCGATACGTCCTCTTCGTTAATGCTCAGGTTGTGCCACTTCGATGCCCTGGGCGTAACCATGCTCTCCAGGGCCGCCCCCCAACGCTGGACCGCCATCATCGCCGTCTGGTCATAAATATTGGCAGTCCGGTCCGCCGACCGCGGAGAGGCTTTCTGGTTGGTGTCCGCCGTCCCATACCGCGTGAAATCAATGGAAACCGGCAAAGTCACATCAGCAACCGCCTGCCAGGCCTTCTCCCAGTCGGACCGGGCCGTCCGCAAGCCCTGCTCGCGCTTGATGATGTCAGCCGCAAGTTGTGATTTCATATGATTTTTCCAATAAAAAACCCCGCACTTTGCGAGGTTGGTATTCTAAGAGAACAAAGCGACCGTTAAGCCGCTCCGTTTATATTTTCGTCCGTACTCATCCTGAGGCCTTTTTTGTGTCAATTTCATTTAGATAATGATTTTCGATAAACCATTCGTTCATCACCTCGACAGGATAGGCGCGGACAGTGCCGAAACGATTGTCAGGGATTTGTTTTCTCTCATATCCATGATTTTTGCAGTAGCTCGACAATCGAATACCGATCGATTGAATTTCCTGTCCGGTTAATCTTAACCCGTGCGTATTGCAATAAGCGAGAACGCTCATATGCTCTGGCCCGACCATCCTGGCTTGGTTTACTTCCAGCCGTGTAACCCGTTTTTCCATTTCAATTTGATTAATGCGCATAACGATAATGGGGTCGTCGTGATGGTCGATTTGCTTTGCGCGGCGCTCACACTCTATGAAATACCGCCGCGCTTCCCTACCTTGGTCATTGCTTTCGACCATCGCCAACTCTTTTGCCATATCCAAGGAAATGAAATAATCGACGCTCGGCCGACCACCAGAACTTTCGCGCAAATTTGAGCAAAAGTCTAAATCCTTAATAAATCCGTACTTTTTTACTCTTCGATGGAACCAATCTTTGAAGGGTGTGTCTATATTGAGAAACGTGTGAAGATCACGTGCGTCCACGGTCTGGGTTGCTTCGCCGTCGATTTGGTTCCCTTTAATCGGGATAACGCTAGAAATATTCTGCTCACTCATTACTCAGTTCCTTTTTAATTTACTTCCGGCGTCTGGTCTGCCACGCCCTGACGCAATCGGGGGGTTGAGTTAACAACCACCAGACGCCGAAAGATTCCAGAATTCTGAGGGCTGCGTTCATCCTTGTGGCAACAAGGAAAATAATTGATTGGATTGTCCACAGCTCATACATGACCAATTCCGCCATAAACGGCGTGTGATCTTGCTAACTGTGTGGGTAAAGTTGGGTTTTCTCTAATTGACAGAGACGGCTTCTAAGGCCAAATTTGCGGTTCCTTCTTTAGGGCTCCAAAAGAGCTTTATTGTTGCGAAAACCGGGGGAACGAACACTTTTTGCGGAGTACGTCGTTCCCTCGACTTTTTTGATCAATCCCTCATCAGAAAACTGATCAATCTGTAAATTATACGGCTTCAAACTCTTTATCGGCAAACGAAATAAACTTTTTAACATATTGTAATTAAACAAAATTTTCTTTTCATTGAGTCTTGACCTCAGAACGCTAAATGTCTAATTCCGCTTTCAAATATCATTTGATGATGATTACTTTCTAACGATACCCAGATATATTACCAAATCGAAAACTTCCATAACAGGACAAGTTATCCCTATAATCCCCAGTTAACCCACAGGTCGTGGTTTGCGTAGCGATGACATACTAAATCTGGGCTAAATCCACTCTCGTGTAATTTCAGTGCGGTTTTTATATTTCAAAAATATTTCGTTTCTGCTTATGCTTGCCCCATGTTCCGGCTATCCCTCATATCCTGTCTGTGTGCCTTCCTGGTGGGCTGTCAGGCCGTCGGGCCTGGTGATATGGAGCGCTTCGAAGTTCCTGTGTCAGAAACCCATATAGTTTTGCCTGACGGGTATGTGGCCGAGAAAGCAGAAATAAATCACTTTGACGGCTACGTCGAAGAGAGCCTGTTTCTCCCTTTTAGTCGCGTTCGATACACCACCGCGCCTACCTATTCGCTTGAAGCAATGAATAAG
Organism: Rhodospirillales bacterium; assembly: GCA_021775095.1. Taxonomy (GTDB): domain Bacteria; phylum Pseudomonadota; class Alphaproteobacteria; order Rhodospirillales; family Casp-alpha2; genus JABMNT01. The sequence continues at coordinate 92 of JAJFII010000061.1, read as the reverse complement.
GCCGAATTCCTCAACTCTGTGGAAGTCGTTTTACAAGGGGCGCAGGTTAAGACCCACACGTCTGCAAAAGTAATCTCGTTTACTAATTCGGG
>JAJFII010000007.1 GCA_021775095.1 Rhodospirillales bacterium | reverse complement strand
TGTATTCGTAAGCTTACGGACAAACAGAATTGCATGAAATTAATGGCTCCTGACCCTAACCCATTCTACCTAATAAAACGTCATTTTTCCAACCGGGCTGTGCGTCTTCCGCGATAATTGTCTGGCAAATGGGGATGCCGTCCGTTGTCCTGTTAGCGATCAGACGGACCTGAACCCAACGCGGGATGACCTGGTTTTGCAGGTCATCCAAAAGCGTCGTCGTCAGGGTTTCCAAAGGGGACCATTCTCGACCGCTTAATTCACTCAAATACACGCCCAAACAGGCAGGATCCAAAACCAAACGGTCCGGAACATAACGAATTTCTACGGTGAAAAATTCAACCGACGGTAGGTTTTTAATTTGGCCTGCAAATTTACTCATATAATCGAGGCCCGTGGCTGGATTTGGCAGACATCGGAGCAGTTCGCGGCGATCAAGGATCTGCATTTTTCTCTTCTCTTCTCGACGTTAGACGATCAGGCCGGCGTTGGGTTTAAGGGGATCGGCGCTTAGGATATCAAGGAAATTGGCCGGTGCCGACTGGAAGCTTAAACCTCCCAAATGGCTCGTTTGCTCGATCGCCGAGACGAATATGGTGCGGATCTGGTTTTGGACCTCGGCAGGCAGCGGATTATCCGTTCGAATGATCAGATCAAAGCGCTTGTTTTGGGTTTTGACCAAGCCGTCTAATTGCAAGCGGCCCATGTGGCTTAAGTCCAGGTCGATGATAAACCGCGTCCCCTGAGCGTCCTCTGCATCGTCAGGGTCGTCGTCCCCCTTGCGCTTTATGAAAAGCCGGATTTGGTCAATTTCGGTGCCGTTGAAAAACGGTACGGGATAAGACCGCCAGTCATTGGATGGGGTGTCGTCGGCAAGTCGGCTCAGTTGTCCGAAGTCGTCACTGAGCTTGGCCATCAACTCCGGCCGGATCCGTTGCAGGGCGCGAACCGGCGCATCGCCAAACCAATTGCGGATATCGCCGCCGCGAATTGCTGATATGAGTAATAGAATATTTGCCGCCAAGGTCGCATCGGCTTTTGGCAGAATAACATTTACCACCTGCTGTCCAAGAGTCGGGTGGTTTTCCGAGAGGGTTCGTACCGCGTCGTCCAGTTCCCCCCATTTGTGGGTCTCCATAATGACTTCGGCGCTTCCTGCGGACAGTTGAGGGGCCCTGTTTGATAACGAATTCGATAAGGGATCATCAACGACAAATACAACGGTTGTGCCGGCCGGCAAGGCGGTCGGGGTCGACAGGTTTATGGGGCCTGCATGGGTTTGCACAATCGTCTGACCCAGCGCGGTTGTCGACGTAACTATACCGGTCACAGACTGGCCAACGCTGAGTGTGGTGCTTCCCGAAGGCGGCAATCCGCCGGTGGTGGACAGTTGGGAGGGCGGGACAACACCGGTAATACGTACGGAAAATTGATTTCCCACCTGATTAAGGCTGGAATTAGTTGTCGGCTGGGGCGGCGTTCCGCTCACGGCATTGGTAGCCGCCTTGGCGGAGGCCGGTGACGCACCCGACACGGCGGCGGCCTGCGCCTGGCCTGCCACATGAACCGACGGGGCGTTGCCGGGGGCGGACGACGCCAACGAAGTGGGAAGGACTGAACTCCCTGTGGGACCAGGGGCTGAGGGGCCAATTTTTGTCGCTAGGATACGTGCGCCGACGGTTAGCGATATGGATGCGGAGCTGGATTGCGGGGAGGTCGCTCCTGCAGGCGATCCGGCAGGTCCTGCCTTAGGTGCCATTGACGATGTTGCAGGATTTTTAATAAACCCGCGGAGGGCCGCCTGTGGAGACTTGCCATGGACCGACGTGATTAAAAGTTGCAGGAGCGGAAATTTGCCGATGATTTGCAATTGTAAGGGTGCATTTTGCGGTAAGGGAAATTGTGTTGATAATTGCAGTTTTCCAAAGGATGTGCTGATTTCAGCCGTACCTTTCGTCGTACTTTGCAATACCAGTGCGTCTAACTTAGCACCAATTTCAAGACGGCGCAGGTCCGGCGGCGGGGCGCTGACCTGCGCCGTCGGCGGCGGTGCCGTTACAGTCGGTCCTTGAGGCGCAGCACGAGGGGCAACTGTTTCCATGGCAGTTGTCAGGTCCCGTCGGAACTAAACAGGTTATCGGCAATACGTTCAACGTCCTGTGCCGCTTCACAGTTTGGGAACCGGGTCAACAAAGGGGTTTGGGCGCGGATCGCTTCGCGCACACGGGTATCTCGGCGAATCACCCCTAACAGGGGCGGTGAAATTTTTAGAAACCCTTCACAGGCTTTCAGCAGGGTAGAATAGGTGCGTTCTCCCTCCCGGGTGGAATTGACGATATTTGTGACAATTTTGATATCAATTTCCGGGCGATCCGCGTGCATGATTTTAATAAAGGCGTAGGCGTCTGTTAGCGAGGTCGGTTCATCGGTTAACAAAACGATACAACTTTTAGCATTATGAGCCAATTGCCGAACCGTGCGTTCGATGCCCGCCCCTAAATCCAGCAGCACCCTATCATAATTGGCTGACAACAGGGCCAGATCATCACCGACCATCTGCAACCGACTGCTTGCCACGTTGGCCAGTCCACCGGAGCCGGACCGGCCGGCTATGATGTCAAAACCCCCTTCCGGATAGTCAATGATTGCCTGATTTAAAGTTAACCGTCCGCCAACAACACTGCTCAGGTCATGTTTCGGCATCAGACCGAGTTGGATATCCAGATTGGCCAGGCCCAAATCACCATCAAACAACAGGACCCGTTGTCCGCTTTTGGCTAATGCGTGGGCGAGGGTAATTGAAAACCAAGTTTTGCCGACGCCGCCCTTTCCCGATGCGATGGCAAACATGTTTTTGCCTCGGTTGCGGTTTAGGGGAGTCGCGATATTTTTTGGTTCAGAATTCATTGCGCGGCCTCGGTGTTTTGCTGGTTCGTTGAATCTTGATCTGTATGTGGCATGATCAAGCGTGCCAGCGATACGGGTGAAAGTGATTTTAGACTGTCGGAGACATTGGGACTGACGCTGACGTCACAGAAGGCTAATGGGACCCCCTGTGCGGCCGCCAAAATCCCTCCCGCCCGCCGGGCTATGTCCATTTGAGTTACGATAAAACGCTTCACGCCAATATCTCCATAAAACCGGGTCATATCGGCTATTTCCATGGGGTCACACCCGGCGGAAAGCACGAGGATGGGTTCAGCGCGGCTGGCGGTAATTTTGCGATATAAATCGTCCATTTCCGCCTCATTATAGGGGTTGGTCGATGCGGTATCGATGATTTGTAATTTTTCAGGGGCATCTAAATCGATGTGTTGTTTTAAGGATTCCGGTTTATCGACAGTTATAAGCTCAATTCCCAAAATATTCGTAAAGGCCCGCAACTGTTCGACGCCGCCGGCCCGGTGTGTATCACAGGAAACCGCATTGATTTCGCGATGGGCCAATTTCGCCTGGGTGCACAATTTTGCGGCGACGATGGTTTTCCCGCATCCCGGCGGACCGACCAGCATCAACGGGGCTGGAGTTGAAGCGACATCAAGAGATGAAAAATTGAACACCGTATCGATGGCAGCCGCCAGGGCCAGGGTCGGATTTGCGGCACCTGAATTGGCAGCGATGGATGACAGTTTGCTGATCAACCGCGGCGCTACACTGTGATAAACCAGTGCCTGGCGAACCGTCTCTTCGGTATTTAATCGGGTGTTGTCCTCGGGTTCCTGGACGATTGACCCGTCGATTTCGGACGCCGTATGGAGTTCTACGGCGGCAACAATTCGTACGTCATTGCCATCGTCTGTTTTACCGGAAGAGATGATGATAGCATCCTCACCAAGATCGGCGCGCACAAGTTCCATGGCGCGGGTATTGGTTGGTGCGGTAAATGATCTAATACGCATCTGTAGGTTGCCTGATTAGCAATTCAATAACCCCGCCTATACCTGTCCAACGGTTTTGATCTGCGCCTTAGGGTGAACTTCATTTTGTGACATGACAACTGTCATCGGTCGGAACCGCTCAACGATCGATCTGACAAACGGTCGCACCCCGGGGCTGGTTAACAAAATAGGCGCTTCGCCCATCATCGCCTGGCGTTCGAATGTCGCCCGCAGCGCGGTGATAAATTCCTGTAAGCGTGTCGGTTGCATAGACAGCTGTTTGTCATCTCCCTGACCCACAAGACTTTCGGCAAACGCCTGTTCCCACTGTGGCGACAATGTAACCAGGGGAATGAACCCCTGGTCATTGATGTTTTGATCGCTGATCTGGCGCGCCAGTCGGGCGCGGACGTGTTCGGTGATCATCATCACATTTCTGGTGAGCCCGCATGCCTCTGAAATGCCTTCCAGGATGGTCGGCAAATCACGCACGGAAATACGTTCCGCCAACAGGTTTTGCAGGACCCGTTGCACACCTCCCATTGAAATTTGGGTTGGGATCATTTCTGAAACCAGCTTCTGATGTTCTTTATCCAACTCGTCGAGCAATTTCTGGGTTTCCGCGTAGGACAGAAGATCAGACATGTTGTCCTTAATGACTTCGGTCAAATGGGTTGTAACTACGGTTGCAGGATCAACCACGGTGTAGCCGCGGAACAGAGCTTCCTCTCGATTGGCTTCTTCAATCCACATGGCGGGCAGGCCAAAGGTTGGTTCCGTGGTTTTTTCACCAGGCAGGGTAATATCTTCGCCACGCGGGTCCATAACCAGCAACATATTGGGCCTCAGTTCCCCACGGGCCGATTCGATTTCTTTGACACGGACAACATAACTGTTGGCCGGCAACTGCATATTGTCCTGGATGCGTACGGACGGCATGACAAAACCAACTTCCATGGCCATCTGTCGACGCAGCGCCTTTATCTGATCCGTCAACCGTTGACCATCTTTCGGCGCATTTATCAATGACAGCAATCCATAACCCAATTCAAGACGGAGGAAATCAATCTTCAGGGCCGTTGATATGGGTTCTTCTGCCGTAGATGCCTGGTCGATGTCGGTATCTTCCGCTTCGATGAGTTCACGTTCCAGGGTTACCTTTTCTTTGTTGTATACGTAATAGGCACCCAATCCGGCTATGCTAGCCAAAATCATAAAGGGTAACATGGGGACACCGGGGAGAATAGACAGGGCAACCATCAGAAAACTGACCAGTCCAAGTGCCTTTGGCTGGCCGGCCAATTGGCGTCCAAGTGCCGCTTCGGTGGTTCCCGCGACGCCGGCTTTGGTGACCATCAAACCAGCAGAAGTGGAGACAATAAGGGCGGGAATCTGGGAAACCAAACCGTCGCCGACAGTCAGGCGTGTATAGGATTCGGCGGCTTGCGAAAAACTTAAATCCTTTTGTGCGACACCAATTATAATGCCCGCCACAACGTTAATAAAAGTAATGAGAATACCGGCAATGGCGTCGCCACGGACAAATTTCGACGCGCCGTCCATGGCGCCAAAAAAGGAACTTTCCTCTTCTAGTTCTTTTCTTCTGGCCCGCGCTTCATCTTCATCGATCAACCCGGTCGACAAATCCGCGTCAATGGCCATTTGTTTGCCGGGCATGGCATCGAGGGAGAAGCGTGCGGTGACTTCAGCGATGCGGCCGGAACCTTTGGTGATAACAATAAAATTAACGATCACCAATATGGCAAATACAATAATACCGATCACAAAATTGCCGCCCATAACAAAACTGCCGAAGGCCTGAATAACTTCGCCGGCGGCAGCTGTTCCCTCATGCCCATCACTGAGTATCAACCGGGTCGAAGCCATGTTCAGGGCCAACCGGATCATTGTCGCCAACAGCAAAACAGTGGGAAAGGTGTTGAAGTCCAGCGGTTTTTCAATGAACAAGGCGGTCATCAAAATGAGGACGGAAAAGGTGATGGAAAAGGCCAGGGCAACGTCCAGGGCCCAGGTCGGCATCGGCAGCACAAGAACGACCAGCAAAGTGACAACGGACAAGGCAAGGAGAATGTCACCACGCAGCAGGTTGCTGCTTACCCAAGCACCGACTTGACCGCCTCCTCCTTCATTTTCCGGTGCGGCTTCGGTCGTTACTTCAGCCATTTTTGATTGCATTCCTTTGTGGGATGAGCATGGCGTTGTTCCAAGTGTTCATTAGGGGTGTGGGCGCTCCGCGTCACCGTGTTGCGGAATATTCAGGCCCTGCTCGCCATACAACTTCAGTTTGTTCCGTAAAGTCCTTATGGAAATACCCAGTATGTTAGCGGCATGGGTGCGATTGCCCAGGCAATGAAGTAAAGTATCGATGATGAGGTCACGTTCCACATCGGCGACGGTTCTCCCGACCAGGTTGCCCGCGTCCGTGGTCTCGCCTGCTGCGCCACTGTTGCTGGGTCGAGCTCCCGTGTCGGCCGTTGCCGACGCCCCTTCAAGTAATATGGCTTCAGCGCCAATCTCCTCACCTGTCGCTAAAAGAATTGCACGGTGCATGGCATTTTCCAGTTCGCGGATGTTCCCGGCCCACCCATGTTTTACCAGAAGATCCAACGCCTGCGTACTTAGGGGGCGATGGGCGACGCCATTTGCGGCGGCGTATTTTTTTGCAAAATGGTCGGCCAGAATGGGAATGTCCTTGGGCCGATCTTTCAGGGCGGGAAGTTTTAGGTTCATGACGTTAAGCCTGAAATACAGATCTTCGCGAAAATTACCGCGGGAGACTTCGTCCTCCATATTTCGATTGGACGTGGCCAAAATGCGGACATCCACTTTCACAGGTTTGGAACTGCCGACCCGGTCAATTTCCCGCTCCTGAATGGCCCGCAGCAATTTGGCCTGTAATTTCGGATCCATTTCGCTGATTTCATCGAGCAGCAAAGTGCCGCCATTTGCCTCCTCAAATTTACCAATTCGCCGCGCCACGGCACCCGTAAAGGAGCCTTTTTCGTGGCCAAACAATTCTGATTCGAGTAAGTTTTCTGGAATTGCTGCACAGTTAATGGCAACAAATCGACCGTTTTTCCTTTTGCTTTTGTTGTGCATATAACGGGCCATCAGTTCCTTGCCGGTACCTGATGGGCCGGTGATTAGGATGCTGGCTTCACTGGGCGCGACTTGATCGGCAACTCGAAGAACTTCCGCCGTACGCGGATCCGCATGGATAATCTTGTGGAACTCTTCGGCCACGGCTTCTAGAACTGCGGCAATCAACTCGGCGTCTGGAGGTAGCGGCAAATATTCCTTGGCACCGGCTCGTATGGCCCGAACTGCGGCCTGGGTATCGTTTCCAACGCCACAGGCGATCACTGGTATCGTCATTCGTTCGCGTTCCAGGGACCGGATCAGGTCATCTATTTGCAAGTTGACATCGGCCATTATCAAATCGGCACTTTGACCTGATCGCAGCAACTGCAACGCCATATCGATATTGTCAGCCTGCTGAACCGTCGCGCCACGCTGAATTGCGATTTGACTGGCGGCACCGATTTGTCCGCCTAGGGTGCCTATAATTAATAACCGCATTTATTGGTCTTCCATCTGACGTCGTTTGTTAATCAAAATAATGCACCCGGTGGGCTGGGGGTAAAATGCTGTTAATTAACATTTCCAGCCGTCTTGGATTTTCCTGATGCCCAATTGATGTGGCAGCCATCATGTATACGCTGTTTATGAGTGTTTCTTCCTGTGAATTTTTCTCAAGTTTTGATGCCAGCGGCAAAAACACCATGTTCGCGAGAACCGCCCCGTAAAAGGTTGTCAACAACGCGACCGCCATACTGGGGCCTATGGTTTTTGGGTCATCCAGATTGCCTAGCATTTGAACCAGCCCGATGAGTGTGCCAATCAGGCCCATGGCTGGCGCGAACTCTCCCATTTTGCGTAAAACACTTGCACTTTGAATATGACGCTGCACGGTGGCTTGTAAATCACGTTTCATGATGGCTTCGACTTCTTCCCCCGGGGTGCCATCGACGACCATCAGGATGCCCTTATTCAAAAACGGCTCATTTTCAATCGAACCTAATATATTTTGCAGGGCCAACACGCCTTTTTTACGGGCGATCTCGGCGATTTGCAGGACTTGATAGGCGGCTTCCGTCGGCTCGCGGGAGGTATGGAAAACTGTTTTCCCGGCGATCCGAAACGTACGACCCATATCCTCCATCGAAAAGCACGCCGTTGTAATGGCAAACGTACCGCCAATAACAATCAAAATAGACGGAGGATTAATGAAACTACCCGGAGACCCACCCAAGACAATCGCCGCAATGATCATGGCAAATCCACAGGTTATACCAATGACCGTCGCCACATCGACAGTATTGCGTGCCGGGACAATATGGATGTGAGATTCGTGGTCTACCATATTCCGGCCTAGGTGGCGCGCTCCGTTTTGATGATTTCTGTCATTGTTATGCCCAGCCGATCCTCAACAACGACAACTTCGCCGCGCGCAACCAGTCGGTTGTTAACATAAATGTCAATGGCTTCACCGACTTTACGATCCAGTTCGATCACGGCGCCACGCCCAAGTTTGAGCAGTTGGCTGACCTGCATTGTCGATTTACCGAGAACCGCAGATACCTGGACAGGAATGTCATAGACCGCCTCCAAATCTTTCGCACTTCTTGGCAAGTCGCCAATTTCCGGCAATCCGGTCATTTCTATTTCATGGCCCGTATCGCCACCGTCGGGGGGCGTTGGCCCCTCCAGTTCGTTAAATTCCAAATTATCTTCGGCCATTGCTTTCTCCTGAGGCGAGTGCTGTGCGATTACAGGTTCGCCTATCTCATTGATGATCTGTTTCGATGCCTAATATAGGCCTTTAAGGACGCTCTGACACGTCTCTGCATGGAATTGTTGGATATATCTGAAACGTCGCGGTTTGTGGTTACGAAGGCGCATTTTCCGAATCCTCGTTATCACCGTCGATGACCGGCGTGGGCGGCTCGGGTTCAGGTGCAGGATTCTGGGCTTGCGTGTCCATAATTCCTGAATCTGGTTGGCTGGACGCTGCCGGACGTTCGGTCGTTGTTTCTGCGGTAGGGGTGGCTTCAGTGTCTTCGGCAGGTATTTGTATTTGCGCGTCAGAAGCGTCAATTTCATCCTCATGTGAGGCGGTTTCGGGTTCTGTGGGTGCCGACGATTCGCGATTTGCAGCCTGGGCCTTACGATCCTCTTCCAGGGCCTCGGGATCCAACGCATCGGGGGAAGGCACATATCCACCCTCTAGGGAGCTCAAGTTGGTTTCGATAATCGTGTCTGCCTGGGCAAGGAGTTCCTGCAAATTACGGTCGGCACCTCCATTGCTCCATTCAATTTTGCAATCACCCTCGGCAACGGCTTCATCGGCCATCAAGTTCAAACGGCCTTCGAAATGGGTATCCGCGGAGATCTGTTCAATGCGTTGGCGGAGCAATTCCTCGAGGTTTGGATGGACATGAATGATCACCCGTGGTTCTTCCAAAACCTGGGTGAGAATATCACGGATTATAAATTCAACTTCCTTCATACCCTGTTCGATGCCGAGACACGGAAAGGCCTTTTTTGTAATGGCCTGGGACACACTAATCGCATCACTAAATATGTCTTTGTTTGCAATTAACTGGCCAACGATCAATCCATCGAGTTTTTCTCCGATGGACTGTGTCATATCGACCATTTGTTTTTCAATGGCCGTTGCCGATTCCTTCAGGGCCTCTTCCTTTCCCTGGGCAAAGGCCTCTTGTTTGGCCGCTTCCAATTCTTGCTCACTGAACGATGGTTCGACAATTTCCGGCTCTTCCTCCTCCGAAATTTCCTCAACTTCGACTTTAGCGGGCTCGGCACCACCAACGTCGAAGGATCGATCAAACATGAATTTTTCAAAGGCCATTAATAAATCTGTTGCCGTTCTGGTCGATTATCATTGTTGAATGTGTACTGTTCGTCGCTGATAAACCGCGTGCTATAAATCTAACATATGTTCCCTAAAAGATCGTTGGTTATGTATCAGATGCATACTCCAAGGGCGGATTTACGAACCCCCCGGCGTCGTTGCACGGCGCTTGCGATGCGCCAGAAACGTGGCGCACCGTGCGCCTATCCAGATGATTTCGGACGACCGTCCCAAGGATGCAATTAAGAGGATGCAGACCACTAGAACACCAATTCGTCTTCTTCGCCGCCACTGGCGATGACGATTTCGCCGGCATCGGCCAGGGCCTTGGCGACCTGGACGATGGCCGATTGGGCTTCGTCCACATCCTTCAGGCGGACCGCACCCAGGGCCTCCATATCTTCCTGCATCATCTTGCCGGCGCGCTCCGACATATTGGCAAAAAACAGGGAACGAACGTCTTCCGATGCGCCCTTTAAGGCAAGACCCAGTTGGTCCTTTTCCGTTTGCCGCAGCAACAGCTGG
>JAJFII010000060.1 GCA_021775095.1 Rhodospirillales bacterium | reverse complement strand
ATGCAGATTGATGCGCCGCCGCGGGGTGATTTGCCGCATTGGGGCAAGCGCACGGGGTTCGATGACTTCTTTGTCGAACTCGTTCCTGCGGGTCCACGTACATTCAATGTGAAGCTAGAACACAGTTTTGCCAGTGTCAGTTTTTCCGAAGACGAGGGCCGGAGCACGCTGGCGGACGACAAACTGCGTCGATATGACAGGCGACCTTATGAATACATCGTTTCGCCACCGGATTTCCCATTACGCGGCACGTCGGATGCGGCTCCAGAGGTGCTGGTGATAGTTTTCGACTTCGCTGCTTTGCGCCCGGAAATTGCGTCCGCTTTGCAATTACCTGAAAAAATGATTGAGCCACGCATCATCATCGGCAGCCCAAAACCATTTGTCACGTCGCTAGCGCAAAGAATCCGAAAGCACATAATGGCTTGTGATGCGCCCGGCGCGTATCTCCGGTCCTTGTGCCTAATTCTGATCGTCGAAATGTTGAAATTGCCGGCGCGACAGCGCAGGGCGGGAAGGGGGACCGTTTTAAAGGAGGCCGTTTTCAACGCGATCCTGAATTTTGTCGATTCAAATCTGGAGGGTGATCTTTCGATGGAAACCTTGGCCAGCCTCGCAGGCGTTATGCCTCATCAATTTGCCAGGGCATTCAAGCGCCGCGTTGGGCTATCACCACACCATTATGTACTCCATCGTCGTATTGATACAGCACGGCACCTTCTTGACAAAACAGAGCAATCCATTGCGGACATCGCCTACGCCACGGGGTTCTCGTCGCAAAGCCATATGACAACCGCGTTCAAACGCGAACTCGGGACAACGCCTGCTCAGTTACGACCGAATAAAGACATCAACAGTTCCAGGTCCGTATGAAGGTTTGATTAAAGTGATGAAATAAGTGTCCGTTGTGGGCAAGGGAACGAAACCGCTCATGCGGTAACCTGAGATTTTTGTTGGGCTGGGACCGATAACGGATATGGCTGCCTGTGAGTAGGATTTTAAGGTTTTGAACGTCAACCTTATTGACGTGAGTTTGCCATGGCGAACCCAGCCATCAACCCGTTGCGCCGGCCTATCTTGTTGGCTACGGATTGGAAATGTGGTGATGTTACATCAAGGGTTGAATATGCCGAAGCCAGCGGCCAGCAGCGCCTGAAACCGGCGTCGGCCACATTTGAAGGAGAATGAGATGTCGATAGAACCGGAAATGAAATCATGGGAGCGTCTACTTGAATTGGCGGAAGCAAGTGATTCCGGAGATCTGGAATCCTATCTTTCATCGCTGGACCCGAATGAGGCGGTTCGCGCGATCTTGCGACTGGATCCGGAGCATCAGGAGAAAGTTTTGACCAGGCTGACGCCGGCCAATGCGGCGGATCTGATTGAAGACATTCCCGACGAGCAGGCCGCAGACATCATGGAATACCTCAAACCCAAAGACGCCGCCGAAATTGTTACGGAAATGCAGAGCGACGAGCAGGCGGATTTGATTGCCGACCTCGACGATGAAGATGCGGAGGCGATTTTAGAAAAAATGGCTCCCGATGAGGCGGACGAAGCCCGTCAACTGGCGAGTTATGCCGACGATGTTGCAGGCGGTCTCATGGTCACCGAGTATTTTCGTTTTGAGGAAAGCGTCACAGTCGGTGATGCCGTCGATGAAATTCAGTCGTTAGCCGACAACATCGATGAATACGTTTCGCGCTACGCGTATGTGGTGTCTAACTGGGGGCGGCTCGTCGGTGTGATTGAGGTTAGCGAACTGGTTAATTTTTCACGCGATATCCCGCTTGCCAATGTCATGGTGCCATCCTTGTTCGCGCAAGCCAAAGCACCGCTGGATGATCTGAAGAATTTTTTTGAAAACCGTTCTTTCTCGGCTGTTCCTGTTGTCGATCGCCACGGCCGGCTGCTGGGCATCGTTCGTCGTTCGGCAGTTCAGAATGCGCTCGCCAAGCGGGCTGAGCAGGAAATGCTGCGGATGCACGGCATTGTCGGCGGCGACGAGATCCGGACTCTGCCGATGTTTACCCGGTCGCGCCGCCGCTTATCATGGCTCAGCGTCAACATTGTCCTAAATATTGCGGCGGCAAGTGTGATCGCCCTTCATATCGAAACCCTTGGTGCCGTCATCGCGCTGGCAGTGTTCCTGCCGATTATTTCCGACATGAGCGGATGTTCCGGTAACCAGGCGGTGGCTGTTAGCATGCGCGAATTGTCGCTCGGTATCGTTAAGCCTTCCGAGATTTTCCGCGTCTGGCTGAAGGAGATTTCGGTCGGTGCCGTCAACGGAGTTGTCCTCGGCATTCTCCTCGGCGTGGTTGCCTGGGCCTGGAAGGGCAATCCGTATCTGGGCCTTGTGGTCGGTAGCGCATTGGCGCTGAACACCCTAATCGCCGTCTCCATCGGTGGCGTTGTGCCGTTGATGTTAAAGCGGTTCGGTGTTGATCCGGCCGTCGCTTCCGGGCCCATCCTGACGACGGTAACTGATATTTGCGGGTTTTTCCTGGTTCTCACATTTGCCGCGACATTATTGACTAAGTTGGTACCCTAAAGACGTGCGCGAACCGGCGTCCATCGGCGCGGTTTGTCATGTTTTGCTGTCATCGCGCAGCAGTTTGCAACGTTGCTGGTCGCACCGAAATGTGCTAATTATTGGAATCTAGTGGGGAGGGAATGAAGATGGCGACGAAAAAGATTTTGGCAACCTCTACGTTGTCGATTACCGGGCTTTCGCCCAAGTCGCAGGCGGTCATTGCTGAAGCAGCCCGTAAGCAACGCCGTACGGTGAATGCCTGGGCTTCGGCGGCGCTGAAGAATGCAGCCCAAGCAACTTTAACCGACGGCGGCACGGATGAAGTCCTCGTTCTGCTAAAGCGCATCTCGCGCAAACTTGACCGGTTGTATGCGCGCCCCAGCCGCTCCGAAGAAACACTTAGTCAAATGCAAACACGGCTGCATGACCTGGGTGGCCAATGGAACACCGTTTTGGATGGGGTACGAGAGCGCGGCAGCGAGACATTTGATGGGGTCCGCGAACAGGGCGAAGAGATTACCGAGAAGACATCGAGAACCATCTCGCAATGGCGTAACATGGCCAATGAAACCTTCCAGGACTTGCAAAAGAACTTGAACAATCTGCAGAAAACGATGTTGGATACGGTTGGTTTGGCAGCGGACAAAGATCTCCCGCCCGCAACCAAAAAGCCGATTTCGACAGAGAAGTCGCCGGAGTCTCAGGCAACCCCCAAAAAACGGCAATCCAACAAAAATAAGACGGCCAAGCCACCTGCTACCGCAAACCGCCTTAAGTCCAAGGGTAAAAGTAAGTAACACGACAAGGCTAATGCCAATTCCGCCGCCATGGCGACCGGTAATGAAGCTGCGGGGCTTGGGTCGTCGTATTGGAAATGATTGCACAGACAGGACGGGCCAAGTTCGACTGGCTATGCAACCGTATTGGCAAATTAAGAGGGTTTTGGCGGACGCTTTGTTTGTGAGAAAGCAGTAAAATCGCGACCTGGCCAACCGCACTTTTCTCGAATTCATTGGGGTCGTGAATAGGCCATGCCATCGTGATCCCAGGTCCTTTAAAGTGAACCAAAGAGGTGTCTGTAGTTCCAGGGTCTTTTCAAAAAAAACGTCAGGTTATGGCCGTAATGTCACATAAAAAAATAGGTCTGTTTTTAAAATCCATGGGGATTGAACGGCCTTAAATTTCGTATCCCAACGTCAAAATTTACGTTAAACTAAGCCCTCCCGTACCCTCGCTAGCGAAGGATATCAGGTCATGCTGCTGCCGACGGTTGCGCCAACTTTCCCTATGTGGGTAACTTTCGCCTTCATCGTCGCGTTGATCGTCTTATACATATGGGAGCGGCTCGCGATTGAGGTCTCGTCCGCTCTCTGCCTCGCAGTCATGATCATCGTCTTTCACTTATACCCGCTTCGCGGCCCAACGGCGCAAAACCTGCTCGACGCCCATACCCTGCTGGCCGGTTTCGGTAATCCGGCGCTGATTACCGTGCTTTCCATGATCATCATTGGCCAGGCGCTGGTGTCCACCGGCGCGCTCAACAGGGTTGCCAATATTATGTATGACCTTAGCGGTGGCAACATGGCTTATGCGATAGCCATTATACTTGTGGGTGTTTCCGTAATGTCCGCCTTTTTGAACAATACCCCCGTGGTGGTGATTTTCATTCCCGTCCTGCTCGCCCTATCGGCGAAAATGAACCATCGTGCCGCACAGGTCATGATGCCCTTAAGTTTCGCGGCAATTCTCGGCGGTATGACCACGTTGATCGGCAGCAGTACCAACTTGCTGGTTTCCCGTTCGCTTGCCGACCTGGGTTACGCGCCCTTTGGGTTTTTTGATTTTACACCAATGGGTGTCATCCTGGCGGCAGCGGGACTTGTCTATATCCTGTTTATATGTCCGCTGCTGCTGCCCAGGAAAACCCCGCACAGAGACGGTTTGTCGGCTCGCTCCGGGCAACAGTTCCTGTCCCATCTCACCGTCCAGAAGAGCTCTCCCCTGATCGGTGTCGTTCCCGTCGCCGGCCATTTCCGAGACCTGCCTGTCGACGTTACCGTGCTGGTAATCTGGCGCCAGCGTCGGGCGATTTTACCGCCCTTCGAACAATCGCCCTTGGAAGCCGGAGACATACTGGTAATCGCGACGTCGCGGAAGGTATTGACCGACGTCAAAATGCACGAGTTTGGAGTGATTCCAAGCGATTCCGAACTGGAATTGGAATTGGGTCCGGGCGGAACCCCTCCTTCGGCCCATCGGCAAATCGTCGAAGCCATGGTCGCCCCAGGCGGCGGCCTGACCGGAAGAACAATTCGAAGCAAGCGGTTTCTTGAATCCTATGGTTGTCTGGTTCTGGGGTTGCAGCGTCGGGCCCGCATGATCCGCTCGAGAATGAACGACATTACATTGGAGGTCGGCGATATTTTGTTGCTTTACGGTACCGATGAAGTCATCGCTTCGTTGCCGAGCCAACGGGACGTGGTGGTCTTGGAGAAGTCTGCAGTCGATGTGCCAACATTTCGCCGATCGAAACGGGCACTGACGATCTTCGTTGGCGTGGTTGCGCTTGCCGCAACTGATCTGTTGCCGATCGTCGTTGTGGCATTTCTTGGTGCAACCCTGATGATTTTAGTTGGGGCAATTCGCCTGAGTGCTGCTCTGCGCAGTATCGACTTTAAACTTGTGTTCATTGTCGCCACGTCCTTAGCACTGGGAACCGCGCTGGAAGCAACTGGCGGGGCCACTTTCATCGCCGAGCAGGTCATCATTGGACTCTTTTCCGGTGCCGGTCCTGCCGTGTTGTTATCGGCCCATTTCCTGATCGTTGTCATATTCACCAACCTGATTAGTAACAATGCCTGTGCCGTACTCTTTACCCCGATCGGGGTTCATATTGCCCTGGCCGCAGGAATCGATCCGCATATCTTTGCCGTCACCACGCTGTTCGCTGCGAACTGTTCCTTCTGTACGCCGATCGGCTACCAGACCAACTTGCTGGTCATGGGGCCGGGACACTACCGCTTCGCCGATTTCCTCAAGGCGGGCGTGCCGTTGGCGGTTATTATCTGGCTTACCTTCTCGCTGGTTGCCCCTGTCTATTACGGCCTATAGGGCCGAGGAATCGCCCGGCCTCAAAAGGTATGACTTTGGCACGTTGATTTCGTTCCGGATCAAAGTGTTCAAGATGTTCTTGGCCGCCACCGTGTGCCATGCGCGGGGGTCTGGATAGCGCCTGAGCTTGGCGTTATGTTGTTGTGCTGGTGGTTGTCGTGGATGTTAATGCAAGCTGGGGAATTGGGCCGTGGACGAACAAATTCAACCCGGTGGAAATTTGTTTGAGCCGTTAAAACTGCCCTGTGGCGTAACTCTGAAAAAACCGGATTGCGAAATCCGCCATGTCGGATTCCTTAGGCGATGGAACCGGCCATCCGACAGTTGAACAAATCAGGCTGTATCGGCGGTGGGCCGGAGGCGGGGTGGCGGTATCGATAGTCGGCGATGTGCAAGGCAACGCAGATTACGCCGAGAAGCCGGGCAATCTGGTGCTCAACGAGGCCTCCGATCTTGGCCGTTTCCAGGACCTTGCCCAACAGGGCGGCGAAAACGGCACTAAACTCTGGCTGCAACTCGGTCACGCGGGGGCGCTTGCTTACCCGCCGACCAGTCGCCCCAAAGGCCCGAGCACTCTCGATCTCCCGGGTCTGTACTGCGCGGAATTGACAACAGACGAGATCCATCAATTGCCTTCGGAGTTTGCGCGGACAGCCCGGTTGGCGCGGCAGGCTGGTTTCAGCGGTGTGCAAGTTCATGCGGCCCATGGGTTTCTGCTCAGTCAGTTCCTTTCGCCCCTGTTTAACAAGCGAAGCAATCCATACGGCGGGGCAATTGCCAATCGTATGCGGCTCCTTGTAGAAACCATCGACGCCATCCGCGCCGCTGTCGGGCTGAGTTTCCCAATCGCGGTAAAACTCAATTCCTCAGACCAACTGGTGGGCGGTCTCGACTAGGAAGAAGCACTCGACGTGGTTGCGGCGCTCGACGGCTCATCCGTCGATTTGATTGACATTAGCGGCAGGACTTACTTTCCTGGCGCAAAATCCGCGTCCGGTGGGGCAGGAAAAGGCCCCTATTTCATTGAATTCGCGAAGCGTGCCCGCGCTGTGACAGCCAAGCCACTGATGCTGACAGGTGGTTTCAAAACGCGCCGGCAGGCTGAGGATGCCGTGGCCAGCGGAGCGGTCGATATGGTTGGCCTTGCCCGTGCGCTCGTGCTTGAGCCTTGCCTTGCCGACCTCTGGAACGCCGGTCAGAAACCGGAGCCGGTTTTCCCCAGATTCTCCGATGCCCCGGAGGGCGGAATAACCGCTTGGTATACAATGCGATTGACCGAGATCGGCGCTGCCATGGAAACCCAGGATTTCGGCGACCTCGGGCAGGTGATCCGAGATTATGAAGGGCGCGACAAAAGACGAACGGAAGTCTGGTTGCGGCACTTTGCCAATGATGACGCGGAATAAACTTAAACAGGATCGTCATTTGTGTCCGCCGCACCGGCCTAAAGAGAAAAGTCGGCTGGGTTTTTTGTTATGCGTCGGGGCAATGACCATTGCCTATCCTCCGTCGCAGCTTTCGATTGGCTCCGGACCATACAAAGCCAAGCAATTTGCGCCCCTATCTGCCTGTCTTATCAGCGAGAGTGATCCCCTGCATCAATCGTCCTAAAATATCCGGGCCGGTGATAACGCGGTTTTCCTTCCCCCAGAGCAAGATCAAATCGTTTTCAATCACATTGTCGCCCGGCTTTTTCGACCCGACTTTTAATCGACCAAGCACTGATCCGAGGGGAACCGAACTTGACGTGATTACGATAGGCGTATGGCAATAACTGAGCGGGTTAACGATCGATTTTCTGAACAATACACGGCGCAGGAAGGAATCAGAATCGAGCGCCAGCCTTGGCGTCTGCGTATCATCGGTAATAATTATCCATTGTTTGCCAGATGCTTCAACGGCTGACAAAAACGGATCTTCGGGAATCGGTTGATAGTTTGGAAATGTCGGTGCGCCGTCCCGAAACGGCAACTGCATGACACTTCGCGCATCAAGCGGTTCTCCTTCCGATACGATCGGCAGGTCATCGATGGCCAGAAAATTTAGGGCCCCAAGCCCCTCCAGGCGGTCGAGATCTGAGTCCGGGGCTTCAAGATGTTTCTTAATCAGTTCGCGAAAATTGTGTTCGCGAAAATACTGAATGCTCTCTGACCCAAGCCATTTATCCAGGATAATCGCTGTCGGTTTTGCAACTGGATACAGAAGAACCTGATAGAACCGCAGAACCGGTATGAGAGATGAGGCGACGCTCATTGCGTGTCGGGAAAAATAGGCTTGCGGCGCAATCTCACCAAACACTGTGATGACAATTGTCGAAAATAAGAATGCGGAAAGGCCGGTTAGCGCGCTATCAGATAGCAGCGTCAAAAGGACATTTACGCCAACATTGCCCCATAGAATTGTCGTTAGGAGGAAGTTTGAGTCTTCTCGAAGTGAGAGAATTTTGCGGGCGTTTGCGTTGCCTGATGACACTTCAACTTCTAAACGCAACCGGCTTAAACTGAACATGGCGAGATTCAATCCAGAAAATATCGCCGACTGCGAAACACATAGAATGATGCCTAGCCACGTGGATAAGGCAATAAGTTCGCTAGGCATTCTTTTTATTTCCTATTTTTTGTAGAGGGTTCAGGCACCGTAAAGGCCCTTGTCATCATCGTCAGCGTTACAGCGACTTCGCGTTTCAGTGGGTAATCGGGATGACCGGCGCCGACCTGGCCTATTGTCGAGAGTCTTTCTCTGGATCTTTTTTCGCCTGATCGAACCGGCTTTTGGCATCCTTATATGCGGCTGACAGATTATCCAAAGCAACTTTTACGCCAGAGGAAATATCGGCTGCAGATTCACTTGTGGCCTTCTTTAGGTTCTGGTACTTGGCCTCTGCCTCCCGCAGCTTTTCTCTGGTTTTGTTTACCGCGTCTGCGGCCTCAATCTTACGATTGGCAGTTTCGCTCCGGGCTTTTGCTTCCAGGGCATCGAGGCGTTCTCGCGTGCGGACGAGAAAATCAGCCGTCCGGTCGAGAAACGGCCGCTTGTCCAACTTGTCCTCAACCGTCGGCACGACTAGCTGCGGCGTTGGTTTGTCCTCGGCGACGGCTATCCCAACGGTAGCTAAAAACAACAGGGTCACGAGGCAAGTCAGCAGGCGTATTGGCAGAGTTAACATCAGGGCTTCCCTTTCGACTCTTAAGCTTAACATGTCATCCATTGGTTCAGAACAGGGATGGTTTCTCATCCTTGGTGGAGTTAGCAACGAAAGGCCAGAGAAATTTGCAATAACCTGATCCGTTCCATTGGTTTGCAGCAGGGTGGGCGCACATTCAAGCCATCTCCTGCAGGGCGGCGATCCGTTTTTCCAATGGCGGATGGCTAGCGAAAAGGGCCTGCACACGTCCACCATTGATGGCGAGTGCCGCCATTTCGTCCGGCAATTTTGGCGCGTCATGAGCTTGATGTATGCGTTTAAGCGCGTTGACCATATTGCGTCGTCCGGCAAGTTTCGCACCGCCAGCGTCGGCGCGGAACTCGCGCCGGCGTGAGAACCACATGACGATTGTCATGGCGAGAACACCGAAGACCATTTCCGCGATCATCGAGGTGATCCAAAACGCTGGACCATGTCCGCGTTCGACTCGAAAAACAAGGCGGTCGACGAGAAAACCGACGGTTCGCGAGAGAAAGATGACAAAGGTGTTCACCACGCCCTGAATCAATGCCATGGTAACCATGTCGCCATTGGCTGCGTGGCTGACCTCGTGGCCCAGCACCGCCTCGACCTCGCCGCGATCCAGATGTTCGAGCAGACCTGTACTCACAGCGACCAGCGCGGCGTTTTTGTTCCAACCGGTGGCGAAGGCGTTCGGCGATGGATGATCGAATATGCCGACCTCGGGCATGTCGATGCCGGCCTTCGCCGCCTGGCGGCGGACGCTATCGACCAGCCAATGCTCGATGCCGTCACGCGGCGTGTCAATGACCCGAACGCGCATGCTCGCCTTGGCCAAAGACTTCGACAGGAACAGCGAGAGGAACGATCCGATGAAGCCAATGACCGCTGAATAGACGATCAAGGCTTCGATATTCAGATCGACACCGTTCTGCTGCAATAGGCCTTCCAGGCCCAAAATCCGGAAGGTCAGGCTGATCAACATAACGATCGCCAGATTGGTACCCAGATACAACGCCAAACGAAGCATGGTTGGTACTCCCAATTATTTCTCCGAGAATATGGGGCTGTTAATCGTCACGCGCAACTGTTTCCGGCGTTAGTCGCCACCGAAAAAATAACATTCAAAAACTCAGTCCGTCAATCCCTGCAATGGGCCATCGCCGGTGTTGGCTAAATGCAGATTTGGTCTGGAGCCGCAACCGTGCCAACAAATACGATCACTGGCCTACCCAACACCGGACAGAAGCCACGTTGTGTAACCTGCATAGGATATCAATAACAAAGCACCCTCACAACGGCTGACAACGCCCGATCCTTTGGAGCCAAAACAGACGAACAGAAGGACGCCGGTGAGGAGGCCGACACTAAGCAAGTCTCGGTGAAGTATATCGGACGGGACGATCATCGGATTGATCGCCCCGGCTATGCCAACGACGGCAAGGGTATTGAATAGGTTGGAACCAATTACATTGCCAATGGCCATGTCGGCCTGGCCTTTTAGGGCGGCTGACATCGACGCGGCAAACTCGGGCAGGGACGTACCGATGGCGACAACCGTCAAACCGATAACAAGGTCGGGCACGCCAAGTCCACGAGCAATTTCAACGGCCCCCCAAACCAGCAGGCGCGAACTGAAGACAAGTAGGATGAGACCAACGATGATCCACAGGAACGCCCGGCGGGGACTTGTTTGGCGAACATCGAGCCCAGCTTTTACATCTTCACCAAGACGGTCATCGCGATTGTAGAAGCCTTCGTATAAACTCCAGGCCAGTAGACCTGTGAACACAGCAAGAAGGACAAGGGCGTCAGGTCTGGAGAGTTCTCCGTCGGCGAGCAGGACGGCGGACAAGACCGTTACGCCGAGCAAAATCGGCAGTTGTTTTTTGACGACGGTTGAATGCACGGCAATTGGCAAAACCAGCGCCGTTGCGCCCAGAATTAACGCGATGTTGGCAATATTTGATCCGTAGGCATTGCCAAGTGCCAATCCGGATTTCCCCTCCAAGGCAGCAAAAGCCGAAACCATCATTTCCGGTGCCGATGTGCCGAAACCGATAATTATCATGCCGATAAAGAGGGGCGGGACGGTGTAGTGGTTTGCAACCGACGCCGCGCCATCGACAAAACGATTGGCACTCCAAACCAAAAGCGCCAATCCGCCTAACAAAGCCAACAGCGGTAATATCATGGCAAAAAACTCCCCCATGTTGCCAGAATTCCAGCACAAAAAGTAGTATGTTCGCCACCCTCTGCATTCGTCAAGTTAGCCAACATCGATCTCTTTTTCTGTTAAGGATTGTATCTCATGCGGTAAAACTGCAAGCCGTGATCCTGTATTTGCAGGACGCTGCTGATGGGTTTTACGCTACAGATGTTTTCGGCTATTAGAAAGAAACGACGAACGACAACCCGCATCAACAAAGGATTAAAAAATGGACTGGGGAAATATTATACGTGAGTTCATCACCCTGTTGGTCGTCATCGACCCGGTGGGTTCGGTCCCCGTTTTCCTGTATGCGGTCATGTCCGTGCCAAAAAAGCTGCACAAGCGTTTCGCCGTCAGGGCGGTGCTCATCGCCGGGGTTGTTCTGTTGGCTTTTCTCGCCGGCGGCCAGATCGTGCTTGAAACGCTTGGATTGCGCTTTGGCTCCTTCCAGATCGCCGGCGGGATTATTCTGTTCCTGTTCGCCTTGACGATGATTTTCGGTGACTCCAAAGCAGAAAGCGAAATTGAAGAAGCCGGTCGGGACCACCTGGCGGGTGCCGTGTTCCCGCTGGCAATTCCGTCGATTGCCTCGCCCGGGGCAATGCTTGCCATCGTCGTATTGACGGACAATCACCGCCAGCCGCTGTTTGAGCAGGCAGTAACAGCGGGGATTTTGATCGTCGTGCTCATCCTGACGCTAATTCTGCTGCTTGCGGCGACCTATGTGCATCGCGTGATCGGCAATACGGGAGCTAGCATTGTCAGCCGTGTCATGGGAATCGTCCTGGCCACCATCGCGATAGACTCGATACTGGGCGGTTTCGATGCGCTGGGTATACTCGATATGCAATCGCAGCCGGCGATCAAGCCGGTGAATTAGTCGTTTGGGTCGAATGCCTGTCCTTATCCGTCAAATGGGTCCTGACCCCGCGTGATTTCGGATATTTAGCGAGGTTTACGTGACCAATAAATTCATTGCCTTATCTGTTTTGAAGCGCGTTGTTGGACTCGACTTCGTCGCCTCACCCAGGGCCAAACTCTCCCATCCCGGACGCCATCAACTTTGTACCGCTTTAATGTTCCAACCGATGGTTACGGTGTTCGGCGATGGATGATCGAATATGCTGACCTGGCGGCTGCCGGTGCCAGGCTGGAAATTCGAAAGGTAAAGACGTACAATCCGACACCGCTGATCTTCTTGTTAAATTCGACTTGAACAAGTGAATCGTAACGGATTAATGGATATCATAAGTAACTTTTCATGAATTTTTCAGTCGAACTTCCGTCCTCTTGTTGCATAACAGACCTGTTTCTAAATTTTCTGTTTGGCCTATAGTCTCGCTATGAGTTCGATTTTCAATATTGTCCTGCCGATCTTTGCGATAATCCTGACCGGATACCTGTCTGGGCGACGTGGCTTGCTTGGCGCAGAAAGCAGCAAGGCGCTAAACGGTTTCGTTTACTATTTTGCACTACCGATTTTGTTGTTTAAGGCGATGGCCCAAATCGATACAACAATTGTGTTAAACGGTCCCTATATTGCCACCTATATGGGCGGCCAGGCGATCGCCTTAGCGATCGGTATGGCGGTTGCGAAAAGCTTTTTCCGGACTTCCTGGGCCGAGGCGGCCACGCACGGCACAGTGGCTATCTATGGCAACGTTGGTTACTTGGGCATCCCGCTGGTGCTGGCGGCGTTCGGCGAGGCCGCACTTCCACCCGCCATCATTGCCACAATCATCAATGCAGCGCTAAACATTGCCATTCTTACGGCTTTCATCGAAACCGAACAGCATCAGGACCGCAGTCGCGGTGTCGTCCGCGACGTCGCTATTGCGCTCATAAAAAATCCCATCTTGATCGCACCGGTGCTGGGGTTCCTATGGTCTCTGTCAGGTGTTGCCCTGCCAACACCGGTGGTTTCCTATGGCTCAATTCTTGGTGCGGCAGCAGGACCCTGTGCGTTATTCTCTCTGGGATTGTTTCTTGTTGGCAAACCGTTAAGCGAAGGCCGGGCTGAGGTGGCCTCGATGGTAGTCATAAAATTATTGATCCATCCGCTTGTGACGTGGGGTTTGGCGATCTGGCTGTTAGCGGATCAACCTCAGTGGTTTACCATCTGCATATTGATGGCTGCCTTACCGACCGGCGCAAATTTATTCATTCTTGTCCAAAGATACGGGATTTATGTTGCACGAACCTCGACGGCCATTCTGGTTTCAACGGTATTCAGCTTGCTGACATTATCGGCGCTGTTCGTTTTGTGAAGCAGGAACAATTCCTCCTCCTGTCGTCCGGTCGATATTTTTTGACGGGATCGGAGGTGATAAACCCAAAAGGGCCGACGTGGCTAGAGTACTTCCACGTCGGCACGATCGCGTCAATCAGGCACTTATTTCATACCAAGTTTTCCTCGCACTGTATCCGCCAATGCCTTAATCGCGGTCTTCGGATCGGCGCCTTCAGAAATTTCTACCAAAGTAGCGCCAATCAAATCGGTTACAGCCACGCCCTCAGGTCCAGGATAGGCATACCAGGGACCGGCATGAGCGGCAACTTGCGCATGGGCGACACGGGCATTCTGATTGCTGGCGTAAAAATTCCCCAGGTAAGCATCATCACTGAGAACAATCGTGTTGGTTGGCGCATAGCCGGTGTTTTCGACGATAATTTTTGCCCCTTCCGGACCCGTTACAAACTGCATGTAACGCCATACGGCTGACTGCTTTTCCGCGTCGTCTGTCAACATAACGATGGCGGAACCTCCCGTCGGGAAATAAGCCTTGGACTTATCTTTGACGACGACTGGCGTTGGCAGGACATTGACTTTAAAGTTTTTGCCCGCCGCTTCGGTGAATTTGTTCAGTAACGACGAACTCTCGAAGAAGATGCCCAATGTGCCCGCCGGAAATGCTTGGCGCGCGTCGTTTTGGCCATAGGTGGGCATGCCCCCTTCTTTAAGAAAGCGGCTGTATATGGTCGCGGCGGCAACTCCGGCGTCGCTGTCGAATGTGACATCGGATTCATCGTCATTTAGCGGACGCCCCCCATGCGACCCCAGTACGCCTTGGAAGCGCCAATCATGGCGGCCAATCCACACTCCTTCGACACTATCTCCAAGGGCATCGATTTTCGCCGCCAACTGTATGATCCCGTCAAAAGTGGTGGGAAAATTTTCCATAGAACCGCCAGCTTGTTTCACCAGATCAGGATTCACGTACATGACCATGGTTGAAGCCGAGGTCGCAAGCGCATGCTGCTTACCTTTATAAATTCCCAGGGAACGAATAGCGGCTGAAAAACCGGCTTTTTCAAAATCCATTGGATTGCCAATAAACGGATCAAGCGGTTTGGTAATTCCACGTGCCTCGAGAGCCCGCCAACGGTTTAGGCCGACATAGGCGACATCCGGTAAGTTGCCGGCAACGGATTCACGCAACAATCGTTGAACGCCATCGGCATACCCTTCTGCTGGTCCGTCAATCGTCACCTTGATATCTGGGTTTTTCTGCATGAAAACATCAGCAAGCTTTTCCTGCGTATCAGACCAGATTGTCGGAATGGCATAATGCACGCGAATATCCGCTGCCTGGGCTTGCGCCGTTACCAGGGCAAAGCCCAAAGCAGCAATAAAGATAGCTTTATTCATTTTCTTTCTCCGGTTTCGTTTCACTGAGTCAATAATATTCAAATCGGCACCTTTAAACACACTTTGCTTTTTACTTTAGCCCCTAAGTCCGCCGGTAGCGACTCCTCGAATGAAGGTTCTTTGGGCAAATAGAAATAACAGGATCAACGGCGCGGTTATGATCATGGCACCGGCCATCAACGGGCCAAGATCGGTTCCCGCTTCTTCGTCCCTAAAATACAGTATGCCGCGCGGCGGTGTCGCTATCGCCGGGTCGCTGGTCGCGATCAAAGGCCAGAACAGATCATTCCAATGGGCAGTGACTGAAAAGATAGCGAAAGCCGTCGCCGCAGGCCAAGATAAGGGTAAGGCGATGCGCCAAACGATGGCACCCTCAGAAAGCCCATCGACCCGTGCCGCATCAAACAGCGACTTCGGCATGCGCGCAAAAAACTGGCGAAACAGAAATATACCAAAGACAGATGTCGCAAAAGGCAGGATCAGCGCTGTATAAGAATCCAACAGACGTAATTTAGCGAGGCCCAAAAAGATCGGAATGGCGGTCACATGAAACGGCACTAAAAGCCCGGCCAGAACCATACCAAAAATAACCACCCGGGCTTTGAACTGACGCTGCGCCAGGGCGTAGGCGCAGGGCACCGAAAACAGCATTTGAAAAAACAGAATGCCCGAGCAGACGATGACACCGTTCATTAGAAACCGACCCAACGGCACGCTGGTTACGGCAATCGCATAATTCTCCCAAGCAATCCGGTCCGGCAATAAAGATACATGCCGGGTGAAAATTTCGTCCGGTGGTTTTAATGAAATTGAAATCATCCAAAAAAACGGCAGCAAGACCAGGGCGGCACCCAAGAGCAAGGCGATGGTCGATGCGACACGTATCAGAATCCCCTGCCTCATGTGTAGTGCACCCTTTTTTGTAATACGCGATATTGCACGATGGTCAGCGTGCAAACAAAAACGAAGAAAACAATGGTGATGGCGCTCGCATAACTGACCTTAAAATAGACGAACCCTTCGCGGTAAAGCGCATAAACCAGCGTATCAGAAGCAAACGCCGGCCCACCGCGGGTCAGCGTCGCAACCGTCTCGAAAACGCGAAAGGCATTGGTCGCCGTAATGACCGCGACAAAAAGCGTTGTCGGCCCAAGCATCGGCCACGTGACCGTCCAAAACCGGTCCCATACCGTCACCGCGCCATCAACCTCTGCGGCGTCATACAGGTGTTGCGGAATGACCGCCAAACCAGCCAAAAAAAGCACCATGTTGTATCCAACGCTCTGCCATATGCCGATAAGGGCCAGTGTGTACATGACCAGCCCGCGGTCGGAAAACCAGGCCGGGGCCGGTAGGCCAACATGGATCAACGCCATATTGATCAACCCAATGGATGGATGTAACAACATCTGCCAGGCCAGCGCCATGGCCACCAGGGTCGCGGCAACGGGCAAAAAATAAGCGGCCCGAAGCGCCTTGGAAAAGCTCGGGCTCCAATCAGCCATACCGTGCAGGCCGATTGCAACCAACAGCGACAGGGCGATTGAAAATGGCACGACGATGGCAACATAGAGCAAGGTATTGACAATAGCTCTTCGTCCAATGGGATCGGAAATCAAAGTTGCGTAATTGTCAACCCCAACCCAACGGAGAGTCTTGGCCCCCATTTGATAATCAGTGAATGACAGAAAGGCGACAATGATCACTGGGATGAAAATTAGCATCCCCATGGCTAAGGTGGCTGGACCCGCAAGCATCATATCTGTCAGTGCTTCACGCGATTTCCTGGACAAATTAAACATTACGCCGCTTTCTCGATGCCGGTACGGATCCGCTCACCCGAACCGCTTTCAAAGACATGGACCAATTCTGGTTTACAGCCCAGGTTGATCGCATCGCCCAGGCCAAATGGAACACGGGCGCTTGAAACCAGGGCGCGAAGTTTGCTGCCGGTTTCCAGTCCGATCTGACGATCCAGGAGAAGTTCAATCATCGTCTCGCCACCCAAGTATTCAACGTGCTCTACCTTGCCGTAAAGCGGGCCATCGGGATCCAGGTCAAGATGTTCGGGGCGGATGCCCAGGGTCATTTCCATTGACGGATCAGAACAGCTTAAGCCCAAACCCGCAAACAGGCCTCCGGCCGACGTTGCGCCCCGCTGGAGAACCAGAAAATTCATTGAATGGCCGCCGATAAAGCCCGCGACCTTTGTGTTTTGGGGCTGTTCATACAGACTGCGCGGCGTGCCATCCTGGATTACGCGACCATCCAACATCAGCAGAATGCGATCCGCCATCCCCATGGCTTCCGTCTGATCATGGGTCACATAGACAAAAGCACGACCTGTCCGGCGATGCAGTGCGCTCAGTTCCGAACGCATCTGAATGCGCAGCTTGGCATCCAAATTGGAGAGCGGTTCATCTAACAGGAACAGGGTCGGATCCCGGACCAAAGCGCGACCAACCGCGACCCTTTGTTGCTGCCCGCCAGATAACTGACCGGGCTTTCTATGCAGTAAGTCTCCAAGATCAAGCATTTCAGCAATCGCCTTAACGCGTTCGAAAATGCCGGCCCGTTTTGACCGACTGCTTGTTGAAAACTTCGATATGAGAGGGAGACGCTGAAAGGCTGAGGTTTCACGCATTAAAAGCGGCAAAGCTATATTTTCGGCCACACTTAGGTGTGGATACAGCGCATAAGATTGAAATACCATTGCGATGTTGCGTTCAGCCGGTCGTTTCTCGCTGACATCACGGCCAAACATGGTAACTGAGCCTTCAGTCGGCTGATCGAGGCCGGCCATAAGCCGCAGAGTGGTCGATTTACCACATCCGGACGGCCCCAGGATCGCTGTAAAGGCGCCATCGCTGATCGATAAGGTGAGATCCTTCAGGATTTCTGTTGATCCAAAGCGACGCGAGACCGCCTGAAACCCCATAACGTCTTCTGACCCGTAGTCATCCATCACTTTGACCTTGTACCCATTATTTTCTCCTCCGCTGCCATCATTGGAAAAAGCACTTATCGCCTATATAGGACAGGAAACTTATGGCTCTTGCAAATCCAACAAATGTCCCGCTACGTGTTCGAATGCCTCTTCCGGGGTCTCGCAGCGAACACTTCCTTCAATGTCGGGGGCATCGGCCATGACCACAAGCAGTCTGCCAAAATGCACGGCATAGGCCATTTCGGTCAGGGTACCACTTGAGCCCCCCACAGCAATCAGAGCAAGCGACGCGCGGGCGATGATCACGTTGCGGGCTTCCAGCAGGCCGGTGGCAAGGGGCAGGGTAATGTCGTCGTTTGCGGCGCGCCAG
The DNA here is from genome assembly GCA_021775095.1 of Rhodospirillales bacterium. Taxonomy (GTDB): domain Bacteria; phylum Pseudomonadota; class Alphaproteobacteria; order Rhodospirillales; family Casp-alpha2; genus JABMNT01. The sequence continues at coordinate 101,283 of JAJFII010000060.1, read as the reverse complement.
TCGGTGTCCGGCAACATCCCGATGGTGATCCCATTTTCAGCCCTGGCCCCAGCCGCCGCTGCCGCCATAACACCCGTTTTTCCACCACAAACCATGGCCAGCCCATGTCGGGCAATCAAACCTGCGACCGCTTGCGCCAGACCCATTTGATGGGCCGTCGCGTCACGGGGGCCGATGACGCCGATCGGAAGCATGCGCAGACCTTGTGATTCTTTCAAACGCCAAAGCGCGTCAGTTGCACTGACCGGTTCCCCGTCCTCGGGAAGGGTGCTGCTTGAATTTGACCAGCGCCAAAGCCAGGGGTCAAAAGAACGACCGTCGCCGCGAAACACTTTTTTGTCACTTACGGCGTACAGGTACGGTTTTTTCATCCGTCTTCCAATCCTTCGGAATTAAAAAATTATCGTACACGTACAAAGTTCGAGGAACAACATGACGATTATTCTGGTTCGATATTTTATACCAAAGAATGGCGATAATGCCTCGTACAGACGACAGGGCGAGGTTTTCGACAAGGAGGGTGCGGCACTGCTCGAAAGCCTTGCCTGCCGCCCTATTGGTCGTCCATGCACGCCACCGGAAATGGCTGCCAATCAAACATGATTTTAGGTGCCGAAGCGCTATGTGATATCTGCATAGGTCCGCCAACTTGGCTTTGATAGCCGGCGTGCCAACTGGCGAAGACAGGTTCTCGGGGCAGATCGGTGTGTGGCATCTCAATTATTGAGAAAAATTGCAATGTTCATCATATTAGGAGATGCCAACGCTGCCCATTGGGGTTTTTCATTTTCCCCTTGGCTTGGTTAGTCTTTGGATAACCACAAACGCGCCGAACCTGTCAGGACCGCCATCCATGAACATCGAACGCCTTGATCATTTTGTATTAACTGTCGCCTGCATAGACACAACCATCGCCTTTTATGAGCGGGTATTGGCAATGGAAGCCATCGAATTTGCCGGCGGTCGCCGGGCCCTGCGGTTTGGCGATCAAAAAATTAACCTGCATGCCGCCGCCAGCCCCTTTCCCGAACGGGCCAAACATCCGACGGCCGGTTCCGGCGACTTTTGTCTGATCAGCAAAACCCCGATGGACGATGTGATCGACCATCTGAAAAGAATGCAGGTGGAGATCATTGCCGGCCCGGTCGATAAATCCGGTGCCCTGGGACCTATCCTGTCCGTGTATTTTTTTGATCCGGACGGAAACCTGGTGGAAATTTCCAACTACCGGGATCTTTAGGGAGGGTACGGAGATGGTGAGCAAGGTATCTGGTGGCCCGCTCAGCGGGTTACGCGTTGTCGAACTGGGGCATTTTATCGCTGCCCCTTTTTGCAGCCGCATTCTCGGTGACCTGGGGGCCGAAATTATCAAGATTGAAGCGCCGGGCAAGGGCGATCCGGTTCGCACCTGGGGCAAAACGGTCAATGGCAAAAGTCTGTGGTGGTCGGTCCATGGCCGCAACAAAAAATCGGTGACCCTGAACCTGAAGAACCCGAAGGGCCTGGACATTGCCAAACGGTTGATTGGCACCAGTGACGCGGTGGTTGAAAACTTTCGACCGGGCCAGTTGCAGCGTTGGGGACTTGGCCCCCAGGTCATCAATCAACTCAATCCGGACTGTGTGCTTGTCCATGTTTCGGGTTATGGGCAAACCGGGCCCGACCGCGACCGCGCGGCATTTGGGGTGATTGGCGAAGCGATTGGTGGGCTGCGCCATTTGACCGGGTTCCCGGACGGAATAACGGCCTTACCGCCGGCCCGCACCGGCGTCAGCCTCGGCGATATGGTTGCTGGTTTGTACGCCGCCATCGGCCTGTTGTCGGCGGTCTATGAAAAACAGGCGCGGCCCGACGCGGTGCCCCGGTCGGTTGATGTTGCCCTGACAGAATCGGTGTTTTCCCTGCTCGAGGGGTGTTTGCCGGAATATGGAAAACTGGGGCATATCCGCCAACCCACTGGTGCCACCCTGCCGACCAATGCACCGTCAAATGCCTATCCGACCGGGGACGGACGCTGGATCCTCATTGCTGCCAATTCCGACGCCTTGTTCAATCGATTGATGGCCTTGATAGAGCGTCCGGACCTGGCTGCAGACCCTCGTTTTGCCGACAACCCGGGCCGGGTTGCCAATGCTGGCGAGATCGATGCGATTATCGCCGCCTGGGCGAAAACCCATGACGCTGCAGCGGTAGCGCAGATACTGGCCGACCGGGATATTCCATCGACCCTCATATATACCATTGAAGACTGCGCCAACGATCCGCAGCTTCAGTCCCGCGGGATGATCCAGCCGATTGAGGATCCCAACTTTGGTGAGGTTCTCCATCCCGGTGTGGTACCAAAAATGTCAGGCACCGGGTCCGACGCAATCGCCTGGCCGGGGCCGGATGTCGGTGCCCATACGCAAGAGGTCCTGAGCCGCTTGTTACAGATGACAGATCAACAAATTCAAACCCTTAAGCACGAAGGTGTCCTATGACAGCTCAACCGACCATCGAAATTATCGACGTGGCACCCAGGGACGGGTTTCAAGCCGTTAAAACAGCGATCCCAACGGCGCAAAAGATTGCCGTCGCAAAGGCCCTGATGGATGCCCGTTTTAAACGGCTTGAGGTCGGTGCCTTTGTCAGCCCCAAGGCGATCCCGCAGATGGCGGATACCCCGGACGTGCACGCCGCCTTAGCGCCCCTGCAAAAGCACCGGGGTTTGCGGTTGAGCACGCTGGTGCCGAACGCGTTGGGGGCCAGAAATGCCCTGAACGCCGGTATAAACGATTTGGTCTTTGTCCTGTCAGCATCGGAATCTCACAACCAGAGCAACGTCAAACGATCTGTCGCCCAGTCCCTTGGCGAGTTGGCTGAAATTGTCGAAATGGGACGCCAGGTGACAGGGTTTAAATTAAGAGTTAACATCGCAACGGTTTTTGACTGTCCGTTCGAAGGCCGGGTTGGTGAACCGGTGGTGCTGGCGGTTATCGAGCAATGTCTGAAAATGGCCCTGCCCATGGAATTTGGATTGTGTGATACCACAGGTCGCGCCTTCCCGGACCAGGTTCGCGCCTTTTGTGGCAATGTCATTACCAAGCATCGCTCTAACCCTGCCATCCGTTGGGCCTTTCACGGTCACGACACCTATGGTCTGGGGGTTGCTAATGCGCTCTATGCCTACCAAGCGGGAATTCGCATCTTCGATGCGGCGGCGGCCGGTTTGGGGGGGTGCCCCTTTGCCCCTGGTGCCTCGGGAAATACGGCCAGCGAAGATCTTGTTTTTACCTTTGAGAACATGGGAATTGGCACGGGTATCGATTTACCTAAACTGTTGGATGCGACGGTTTTGATTGCGGCCCTGGCGGGGGTGGATATGGGCGGCCACGTGCGCAGCTTAGCCAGAACGCGGGTCTGTAATTAAACGGAGGAACCTGTCATCCGATTCGATCTGACAACACTGGAATTGTTTCTGAGTACCATTGAGCGGGGCTCTATCGCCGGCGCTGCGCAGGCCAAAGCGATTGTCCCGTCGGCCGTCAGCCGTCGCATATCAGATTTGGAATACCGGTTGGGAACGGCCCTTTTGTACCGCCTGCCCAAGGGCGTTGAGCCGACCGAGGCCGGACAGGCCCTGGCGCGCCATGCACGCAATCTATTGCGAATGACGGCGCGCATGGAAGCGGAAATGAGTGAATTTTCCGATGGGGTACGCGGTCATGTGCGCATTGTCGCCAATACATCGGCTATTACCCAGTTTTTACCTGCGGATTTGTCGTCGTTTAAATCCCGTAATCCAGAGATCAATATCGCCCTGCGTGAGGAAACAAGTGAGCGTGCAGTGCACGATGTCGAAGAGGGGCTCGCCGATATTGCCCTATTTTCCGAAGTTGTCAGCGCTGGAACTCTGGAAGTCTTCCCCTATCGACAGGACCAACTGGTGGTGATCACGCCAAGCTCCCATCCTTTGGCAGCTAAATCCCAGATTGCCTTTGCAGACACCTTGGAATACCCCCACGTGGGTTTGCAACCGGGAAGTTCCCTGTTGGGTCATTTGGTCGATATGGCGCGTGACCAACAACAAACCATTTCATTTGCCGTGCAGGTGACAAGTTTTGACGGGGTCCGCCGAATGGTCGAAAGCGGCCTCGGTGTTGCAGTCCTGCCGCTGGGCTCGATCCCGGCGCAAACCGAACTCCGGGTCATTCCCCTGTCCGACCAATGGGCCCACCGGACCCTTTTGATTGGCGTGCGCGAAGCCCGGGCCCTGCCGCTGGTCGGTCGAAAACTTCTGGAAACGCTGATGGCGTCTCAAAAGGCCGCAGGCGGTTTTTAAACGGCCCAATGCGGTTCTTAAAACGGCCGCAGGCGGTTCTTAAAACGGCCGCAGGCGCTCCTTAAACGGCTGCCGTCACCGCTTTAAGCCAGATCCGATCGCCGTCGGCAAGCTGCGGGCCGATTTTTGTGAAAACCTGCTCGTGGTAGGCATTTATCCAGGAAATCTCCGATGGCGACAACAGATCGACAACCATCAGCCGCCGGTCAATGGGGGCATAGGTTAACGTTTCAAACCCAAGCATCGCGCGTTCGGCATCTGGGATGTCCGAAATTTCACAGACGCAGACCAGGTTTTCGATGCGAATGCCATAGGCTGCCTGTTTATAATATCCGGGTTCGTTGGAGATCACCATTCCGGGTTGCAGGGCGACCGTGTTCGGCATTTTTGAAATGCGTTGTGGCCCCTCATGCACGGATAGGTGGGCGCCGACGCCATGACCGGTGCCATGATCGTAATCAAGGCCGGCGTTCCACAGCGGCGCGCGGGCCAGAATGTCCAGTTGCGAACCGGTGGTCCCCACGGGAAACCGTGCCTCGGCCAGGGCAATATGGCCTTTTAACACGCGGGTGAAGTTGCGGCACATTTCCGGTGACGGCCTGCCGATGGCGATGGTCCGGGTGATGTCCGTTGTCCCGTCCAAATATTGCGCCCCGGAATCGACCAGATACAGGGAGTTTTGGTCCAGAGGGCGGTTGGTTTTTTCGCACACCCGGTAATGCACAATGGCACCGTTGGGACCCGAACCGGATATCGTCGGAAAACTCAGGCCGCGAAACAGGTCATTTTCACGGCGAAACCGCTCCAACTGATCAGCGGCGTTCAATTCGCTGATCTCACCGTCGTTTGCATGATGGTCAACCCAGGCAAGAAACCGACAGACTGCGACGCCGTCGCGCAGATGGGCATTTCGAATGCCGGCAACTTCCGTATGATTTTTAACCGCCTTGGTCAGCTGGCAGGGATCCGTGCCGTGGTTCACCAGGCCACCGGCAGATTCGAGTTTTTGAAACACCCAGGCGGGATGTTCAGCCGGGCTCAAACGAACTGTGGCTTTTTTTGCCCCCAATTGTATCAGGGCGTTTTCCAGGTCTTGCGGCAAACGCAGGGTCACCCCATTGCCTAAGTGATTTTTTACCGGCTTGGTTAATTTACGAGGGTCGACAAACCAATCGGCGGTGCCGTCGGCCCTGAGCAGGGCAAAGGACAGGGCGAAGGGGGTGAAGGGAACGTCAGCGCCGCGCACATTCAATAACCAGGCAATGGAATCCGGTGCCGACAGAAAAACACAGTCGACGCCCTGGGCCACCAGTTGATTGCCAATTTCCAATCGTTTGTCGGCGGAACTCTGGCCACTGTAGGTGTCGATTTGCGGGGCGATCGGGGAAATCGGATCCGCCGGACGATCCGACCAGACCCGGTCAATAAGATTTTCCTGGCAGGCGACCAGCTCGCCACCGGCCCGTTTGCATGCGGCGGCAAACCGCGCGACTTGCTTTGGCGTCAATAACCAGGGGTCATAGGCCAACGTCGCCTGCGATGGCAATGTCCTGGCGACCCATTCGGTGGCCGATATGTCGGCCATGTGACAAATTTCGAAGACCTGGGCATCGACCTGGTCCTGGGCTTGCAGGGTATAACGCCCATCGACAAAAATTGCTGCTTTGTTCTGCAAGACAACGGCCGATCCGGCGGATCCGGTAAATCCTGTTAACCAGGCCAATCGCTCGGAGTTGGACGATACATATTCGCCCTGATGGGCATCACATCGGGGCACGATAAATCCATCAATTCCCGCCCGGCTCATCTCTGCCCGCAGGGCTGTCGTCCGTTCCGGACGGGTCGGTTCGCCATCCAGGCCGTTTTTTGTGTTCGCGGCATCGGTTAATTGTGCCCGCAGGTGCGCTTTCAAATCGTCGGACGGGGCCTCGGCCACCAGGACCATCCATTCGTCGGGGTTCGACGGCCGCGGCGCCGCTGCGACGCCGTCGATCAGCGCAGCCAGACTGGTCGCGTCCTGGTCCGACCCGGATTGCACCAGGAGGTCGTTTAGGTGAGGGGGTATGGAGTTTTCATTCATGCCACAAAGCTAAGTAACCGACTGCGGTCTGGCAAGCCGTTTATAGCCATGCATCAAACGCAATGCTGCGCTGCAACATTAATGGTTTTTTATTTCAACAATCGGCCTATCTTCCCGTTGTAAGAGTTAAGACGAAACAAAAAACGCCGCTGGGGCATACAATGTTGTTCGTCAATCAAAAAGAAGAAAAGGATGTTTACTATGGAAAAATTTAAAAATGCTTATCAACTGGACGTCGATACAAGCTATCTGACGAACATTGAAATTGAAGCACAAAAATTGCGCGCGCAAGCCTTTGCGACCTTTTTTACGGCTCTGTTTGAAGGCATTTCGAAAACCGCAAACGGTGTGGTTGGCCGGGTAGCCAACGCCATGGAGCGTAGCCGCGTCAGCAATGAGCTTTATGCCATGGATGACCGGACGCTTGAAGATATCGGCCTCACGCGCGGCGACATTGAAGCGGTTATGAACGGCCAATTGACGCGTCAACCTCTGCAGCCCATCGCCGCCAACATTGAGTTTCTGAAAAAACCAGTTGCTGGCAAAACCAACGTCGTAACGCAAAAAAATACACGAATCGCCGCTTAGGTTTCCCTCCCAGGTGGGTTCGTGAAAAGGCGGCTCCCAACCGGGGCCGCCTTTCTTTTTGCTGAAAACGGGCATTGGCCGGGCCCATCCGTATGGTGCTGTCACACGTTAACCTGCAGCGATCTTTACCCGAGCAGATACCGGGTTCAGTCTAACCGTTCTGCAGTCAAACCTTGAGTTTTCTGCAGGGGTTCATTCTCCGGAGCGTTACTCTTGCTTTGAGTCGGCCTCGACCGGGCGGTAACCCAACCGTCGCAGGCAGGTCTCCATCAGCTTTTGTTGCGACCGTTTGGTGTCATAGCCACTCATAAATTTGCGAAACTCGAAATCGGTCTCGTCGGTGGTATTGGAAACCGGGCGTTCAGAGTAGTCCTTTTCCGCCTGCTGTCGGGACCGCGACAGGCACTCGGCCCGGTCGGCGGTCCACTTTTTATCGGATACACCCGATTTTTGCCAATTGGTGACGGGTTTACTGCAAGCGGTAATCACCAGCAATCCCAGGGTAAGAAGGATGATCTTTTTCATGGGCCTATAATAACCTTTCTTGGCGACGACGGGAATCCCTGATTTCATTTTTTGATTAAATGTTTTTCGGCAGTTGGAAAAGGGCCTTAAAATCGTTATGAAACAGGTTTGAGCAGCATCGCGTGGCGGTGCCATATGGGAACCGCCAGCGGAGAATACCAATGGATCTAAAACAACGGATGGGTCGATTTGCCGAGTCGGATCGTTTTCAGTACGCGATTACCATACTGATCATCGTAAACGCCATAATTTTGGGTGCCGAAACGTCGCCCACGATGGTAGCGAATTACGGAGAGGTCCTTGAATTATTGGATAAAACCATACTTTTCGTGTTCATTGTGGAAATCTCCGCCAAGCTGATCTACCGCGGGTTCGGATTTTTCCGGAACGGCTGGAATGTCTTTGATTTTCTGGTTGTCGGCATCGCTCTGGCACCAGCGACGGGACCTTTTGCCATTGTCCGGGCATTGCGGATCCTTCGCGTCTTACGGCTGTTATCGGTTATTCCGCAAATGCGTACTGTAGTTCAGGCGTTCCTTTCCGCGATCCCTGGTATGTTGTCGATCGTTGCCCTCATTCTTTTAATTTTTTACGTGAGTGCCGTGCTGGCGACCAATCTTTATGGCACCGACTTCCCCGCATGGTTTGGTCACATTGGGCGCTCCATGTATTCGCTCTTTCAGATCATGACCCTGGAAAGCTGGTCCATGGGGATTGTCCGCCCGGTTATGGAACTGCATCCCTATGCCTGGATATTTTTTGTTCCGTTTATTCTTTTGACAAGTTTTGCCGTCATTAACCTGTTCATTGGCGTAATCGTTGATTCCATGCAGACCCAGCATCGGCAGGTTGCAACCGAACTGAAATCAGAATCCCAAAGTATTGCAGAAAAACTCGATACCGTGGAGCGCGAACTGGCCGAATTGCGAAGGCTTTTGAAACACTAAACCCGTGCGCATTGCGACGGAAACCGAGCGGAACTGAAGCTTAAAAAAGGCTGCAAATCAACTGGATTTTCCCGATAAACAGCTGCGGATAAAGCCAACCAGTTCCTGGGAATCCCATTCGGCGGGGCCAAGCACCCGGCCGATTTCATAACCTTGCGGACTGATCAGCACGGTCAGTGGCAAACCAGGCGCTTTAAAGGCGCGCATCAGCCGGCCCTTAGGGTCGGCGAGGACGGGCAAATCCCGCAAATTATGGGTTTTGTAAAACTTCGGTGCCACAACCAAAGCTTTGCGATCTTCGGAAATCGTCAGGACATCGATTGCATTGCCCTTCACAAAGGCACTCAACCGATCCAACTGAGGCATTTCCCGAACACAGGGCGCGCACCAGGTGGCCCAAAAATTCAAGACAATGCCCCGGCCTTTATAGGCTTGTAGGGTGGTTTCCTGACCGGTGGCCGTAATAAACGCGATATCCGGCACGGACGTCGCACTTTTCGCCGCCTGGTAATTGCCAAAATGCCCTTCGGGCGCCATGCAACGGGCGGATTCAGCACGCGCGCCGTGGATCGGCATCATCAGAACCGAGAGCCAGAGGATTAAACAGTACGCCTTGTGGCGGCGCTGCCCAGACTTTCTGACTGAAAAAGATGTATTTGGTGTTGAAGCGTCGGCTATCATGTTCTTTTCTCTCGCTTAATTGTACACGTTACTGTGTCCGACTGAAATATACCAAGCAAAGGCCGACCCGGAAATGACCGATCAATCAGAAGAAACAGGCTCCAATGCAAGCACCATGTGGGGCGGCCGGTTTTCCGGTGGTCCCAACGCGATCATGGAAGAGATCAATGCATCGATTGGATTTGATCAACGGTTTTTCGCCCAGGATATTCGCGCCTCAAAAGCCCATGCCAAAATGTTAGGTGCCCAGAATATTCTTAATGATCAGGATGTAAAATCCATCTGTGCGGGACTGGACCAAGTGTACGCGGAAATTGACTCTGGTAAATTCACATTTAAGCGAGCACTTGAAGACATCCATATGAACGTCGAGGGACGCCTGAAGGAAATTATCGGCGAAGCTGCGGGACGCCTGCATACGGGCCGCTCGCGCAATGATCAGGTCGCCACGGATTTTAAACTTTGGGTGCGTGATGCGATCGACGAGATGGATATCGCCCTGCAATCGACCCAGAACGCGCTGATTGTTCAGGCAGAAGCCCATACGGCCAGCGCCATGCCCGGCTTTACCCACCTGCAAATTGCCCAACCGGTAACCCTCGGGCATCACTTGTTATCCTATGTGGAGATGTTGGGCCGGGACCGCAGTCGCCTGAGTGACTGCCGCAATCGCATGAACGAGAGCCCCCTCGGAGCCGCCGCCCTGGCCGGAACATCCTTTCCTGTCGATCGGCATCTGACCGCCAGTGCCTTGGGTTTTGACCGGCCGTCGGCGAATTCCCTCGACGCCGTTTCGGATCGGGACTTTGCCCTTGAATATCTGTCTGCCCTGGCCATCGCGTCGGTCCATTTGTCGCGCCTGGCGGAAGAATATGTGCTTTGGTGTTCGACACAATTTGCTTATGCCCGGTTGGGCGATGCCTATTCCACGGGCAGTTCAATCATGCCGCAAAAACGCAATCCCGATGCGGCAGAACTGGTGCGGGCGAAATCAGGTCGGGTGATCGGATGTTTGAGCGCATTGCTCGTTGTCATGAAGGGGTTGCCGTTAGCCTATGGCAAAGACATGCAGGAAGATAAAGAACCGGTGTTTGATGCCCATGATACGGTCATGCTGTCGCTGGCGGCCATGGCGGGTATGTTGGGCGATACGACCTTTGACAAACACCGGATGGCAGCCGATGCGGGTAAAGGTTTTGCGACGGCGACGGACCTTGCCGATTGGCTGGTTCGGGTTCTGGCGATGCCGTTCCGCGACGCCCATCACGTTACCGGTGCGGTTGTGAAGAAGGCAGAGGACACACATCGAGGATTGGAAGACCTGACAATCGATGATCTGCAGTCGATTGAACCGCGAATTACCGAGGATGTGTTTGAGGTGCTTGGCGTGCAGAACTCCTTGAAAAGCCGGATCAGCTTTGGCGGAACCGCCCCCGTGAATGTAATAAAGGCTTGTGAAGAGGCGCGAAACCGGTTTTTAAAAGATAGGTGAGAGCCGGTTGGAAAAAAAGCGGGGGGCTCGGGAACCGGTAACGTAACATATAGGGTACAGGAAAATGGGATCTCGATTGACAAAGCTGGTGGTGGGTCTTTGCACCGGGCTTGTGCTTTCTGCGTGTGGTGTAAAATCCAGTCCGCAGCAGCCTGAAGGGTCAGCCTTTCCGGCACAGTATCCGGCGGCGTCGCCGACCGTTGTGCCAACCGCGCAGCCGAGCCAACCGACAAGCAAGGCGCTGCCGCCGGTGACCGATCCCAAGTCCTTCTGGCAGTATCCCAATACGCCGCCAGCACAATAAATATTAACGGAAAGTCGTTTCATGGATTATTTTGCCTATAAGAACGGCGAACTGTTCGCCGAAGATGTTGCCATTCGGCACATCGCGAAAGCCGTGGGAACCCCTTTTTATGTCTATTCCTCGGCCACCCTGGAACGTCATTACCGGGTTTTCGCCAAGGCGGTTTCGGCCCTGAATCCGATGATTTGTTTTGCCGTCAAGGCGAATTCGAATATCGCGGTTATTTCCACCCTGGCGCGATTGGGGGCCGGTGCGGATGTGGTTTCGGTCGGTGAATTGACCCGCGCCCTGGCGGCCGGCGTAGCCCCGGAAAAAATTATATATTCAGGTGTCGGCAAAACCGAAAGTGATTTACGGCGCGCCTTGACGGCAGGGGTTCACCAAATCAATGCGGAATCTGAGGCGGAATTAAATCTGTTGTCGAGGGTTGCCGAGGACCTTGGTCTAACGGCGCAGGTGGCGATCCGTATAAATCCCGACGTCGATGCGAAAACCCACGAAAAGATCACAACCGGCAAGGCCGAAAACAAATTTGGCATTGATATCGCCCTGGCCCGCGAGGTTTACCGCCGTGCGGCCAAATTGCCGGGCCTCCGGGTCGCTGGCGTCGCCCTGCATATTGGCTCGCAACTGACCGATTTGACACCCTACCGGGAAGCCTATGGTCGGGCTGCGGCGTTTGTTGAAATGTTGCGGGCGGACGGGCATACAATTAACCAATTGGACCTGGGCGGTGGCCTCGGCATCACCTACCACGATGAAGTCGCGCCAAGCCCCGAGGCCTATGGCAAAATGGTGCGGGAAGTTGTTGGCCATTTGGGTTGTAAGATTTCCTTCGAGCCTGGACGATTAATTGCCGGAAACGCCGGGCTGCTGATTACCCGGGTGATCTTCGTCAAAGACGGTATTGACCGTAAATTTTGTATCGTTGACGGGGCTATGAATGATCTCATCCGCCCGACTTTATATAATGCCTATCACGAGATCATTCCGGTTCTTGCGGCGGGCAGCGAAGACGTCCGATTTAAAATGGATATTGTCGGCCCGATCTGTGAATCCGGCGACTATTTGGCGAAAGATCGTGAAATGCCGGCTTTGGATAACGGAAATTTGTTGGCCGTTCGCACTGCTGGGGCCTATGCAGCGGTGATGGCTTCTGTATATAATAGCCGAGCTCTGGTGCCGGAAGTGATGGTGCGGGGTGATGCCTATTCAATAATTCGCAAACGCTGGACAGTTGAAGATATGATGGAACTTGAATCCTTTCCGGAGTGGCAGGCCGAAGAAGATCGAACGGCCCGCCCCAAAAGCGGATGACCGGGCAACCGCGCGATCAACGGGTAGCTGGCGAAGCAAAACAGGATCGCTTGCTGCGGGTGTTTGGTTGGGCTCGGGCGGCCATCGTGTGGGAGCGGTTGTGGCGTAATATTTGGCCTCTTTTGGCGGTTTCTGCGATCTTTGTTTCCGTTGCCCTGTTCGATATTCTTCCGTATTTTTCCTTTTGGGTGCACTGGGTTATCCTCGCCGGTTTTTTTGGCCTATTTGCCACACGCCTGTGGGTGATTGCCCATGCCAGGTATCGGGTTGACGAACCGGAGGTGCGCCGGCGCATTGAAGCCGACAACGGCCTTGCCCATCGCCCGCTGACCACCCTCGATGACCGGTTGATGAACGAAGCGGCCGGAAGCCATGGCGAAGCTATGGCAAGTGAGGCCATATGGCAGGCCCATCAGGCGCGGGCATTACGGCAACTGACCAAAATAAAAGCAATTGCGCCGCGTCCCGGACTGGCGAAACGTGACCTGTTTGGACTGCGGTTTGCTGTATTGCTATTGTTTGTGATCGCTCTGATAAGTGCCAACGGGCAGGTTCAGGATCGCCTGGCGCGGGCCCTGTTGCCGACCCAGGCCCTTGCCCAATCCACAGCCGTGGATTTTGACCTTTGGATCACGCCACCGTCCTATACGGGATTGGCCCCGCTGTTTTTGGAAAAACCAACGGTCGGACCATCGGATCCCGGGGCCAAAAAAGCCGAAACCGCAGGCACGGACGCGAACCTGGGCCCTGAACTGATCATTCCCGTAGACTCTTCGGTGCTTGTCCAAATTTCCGGTGCCGATGACGTCCCCGAGTTAAGGATCGGCTCACGCACCCTGGCGGTCGGTCGGCTCGGAGCTGACACCGGTGGCCGCGACTTTAGACTGGAAGATGTATTTGTTGACGACGATCAGTCGGCGGCACGGATTGCCTTGCGGGTTGGTGGTGAAATCCTGGCCGAATGGCCGGTCAAAATAGTGCGCGACGGACCGCCGACGGCGGAATTTACTGAACCGCCGAAACGGACAAGAAAGGCCAGTCTTAACCTCCAGTTTGAAGCGACCGATGATTTTTCTGTTAAAGACGTATGGGCGGAGATTTCACTACCCGGCGAGCCGCAAAGCCAGGTCGACGACAATCGCATTCGCTTTGATTTAACGGCCTCGGGGTTTGGTACAAAAATTGCCAAGGGCCGGGGAGAACGTGACTTTTCTGCCCACCGTTGGGCAGGGATTCCCGTTCAAATCCGTGTGCATGCGAAAGATTCCGCTGGCCAGGTGGGGAGCAGTGATCCGCTTGAAACGGTTCTGCCGGCGCGCACCTTTAATCACCCCGTCGCCCGGGCGCTGGTCGAAATCAGAAAAGACTTAAACAGGCCGTCGCCCGATGTCGTCGAGCAGTCGACGGAGACCCTGCTGGGTCTGTTGCAGCGGCCCGTACACTTTTTTCACGACACCATCGTCTTTTTGGCAATTTCGGTGGCCCGCTCCCGCTTGACTAACAACCAGACCGCCGACTCGATCGGTTCGGTCCAGGACCTGTTATGGGAAACCGCGCTTCGCCTGGAAGATGGCGAATTTTCCATTGCCGAAAGACAGTTAAAGGAAATTCAGGAGCGCCTGGCGAAAGCCATGCAGGAAAACGCGCCGACCGAAGAGTTGGAGCGTTTGATGGATGAACTGCAGCAGGCGCTGAATAAATATATGCAGGCTTTGGCAGAACATATGGAACGTCAGGGATTGTCCCAGATGCCGATGGACCTGGACGCCCGAACCCTGGAGACCATGGATCTTCAGAGTATGGTTGACCGGGCGCGGGAGCTGGCGAAAACCGGTGCCATGGATGCCGCAAAACAAATGCTGTCGCAACTCAATCGAATGCTCGAGGGTTTGCGAAACGGTGCCGCCATGGCCCGTCAGAACCCGGCCATGGCAAAGGCCCGCAAAATGATGAACGCCATGCGCAGTCTGGCGCAACGCCAGCAACAACTCATGGACCAGACCTTTCGTCGCTCGCAAACCAATCCCGACGGGCAGCAGAACCGAAACGAAAATCCGTCACAGGCCCAACCGTCGGAGCGTCAACAGCGCGAAGCCCGCCAGCGCCGGAACCAACCCGGTCAAACAGGCAAACCAGGCCAAGGCGAACCGCAAAGTGCCGAGGCCATGCGCCAACAACAAGAAGCCCTGCGCCGGGAATTGGGGCGTTTGATGTTGCAAATGGATGAAGCCCTGGGATCCATTCCGCCGGGTTTGGGCGAGGCCGAACGGTCCATGAAAGGGGCCGGGAAATCGCTGGGTAAGGGCGATGCGACGGGTGCCGTGCCGCAACAGGCAGACGCCTTGGAAAAACTGCGCCAGGGAATGGAATCGGCGGCCGAACAAATGGCGCAGCGCATGCAGGGCCGCAGCATCGGCGTAGGGATCGGCATGATGCCGGGATCGCAAGGCAACGGCCAGCGTCAGGGGTCCGAGCGAGACCCCTTTGGTCGGCAGAACGGCAACGGCCAGTTTGGCAACGTCAATGATGACAACGGCATCAAAGTGCCAACTGAGCGGGAGATCTTCCGGGCCCGGGAAATTATGGAAGAATTGCATCGCCGGTCGGAAGAAAGTGACCGAAAGGAACCGGAACGGGACTACATCGACCGTCTTTTACGCCGGTTTTAAGCCTTGTGATAGGCGGCCCGGTGATTTAGAAATCGCCCCTGTGGCGTTAGGTTACGCCGGTGGGGCTCGTAGCCCCAAGATCGAAAACCACATTAACCGATCCATAATCGTATCCTTTGATTGGTGGACTCGCTCTGATGCGATAAGGAACGTTTCAACAAAAGCCCCGTGCCGTTGCGAATGGGTTCGTTGGCACGTGTAGGGTTTCAGAGATATCAATTAGCGAGCGAAAGAAGAGAACCAATGACTGCTTTTAACAATCTGAAAATGCTATTTAAGATAGGTGGCGCGCTGGCGTCACTCTTTATTGTCGTAATTGTCGTCGGAATTGTCAGTTATATCGGTATGAATTCTATTCGCGAGGGCGGCGATAACATTTATTCAAATTATTTTGTGAGTTATATAAATCTTGCGGAAGTTGAGCGAAATCTTTCAGCAATATACATCGCCCAAAAAGCACATATTATCGCACCCGACGACAATTTTATGAAGGCGCAGGAAAAAACGATAAGAGAAGCAGAACAAGTTGCGCAAAACCGAATGGATTCCTTCGAATTGACCTTGGACCCAGGCGAGGAAACAGAAGCCTTCCATGTCTACAAGGAAGTCGTCACCAAACTGTTGGCCATGAACCAGAAAATCATTAAATTAAGCGCCGACAATGATGACGTTGTTGCCGATAAGATCAGTAATTCCGATTACGTAACCCTCTATAATCAGGCTTTCGAAATAAGTAACAAGATGCTTCAAACCAACGTCGTTGGCGCTCAGGAGAATAGCGCTGTCAATGAAACGCAATTCCGCAACTCTGGAATAATGTTAGCTGTCGCCGTTATGTTTGCTGTGGCGATAATCATTGGTTTTTGGATGCTTTTCAAAGTTTCCGTTGTATCGGTCCTCAATCGGCTAAACGAAGCGATGATAGAAATTTCCGGCGGTAATCTAGATACGGACCTTGAGATTGCTACACGAAATGATGAAATTGGCTCCATGATTGCTACGTTGCAGGTCTTTAAAGATAATATGATTGAAGCAGAGAAAGCTTCGGAAGCGAAAAGACGAGCAGAAGAAACTCAGAGACTGCGTGCTGAAAACGTCGAAAAGTTGACCCTGTCATTTGATACTGCCGTATCTTCGACACTAGATGTCGTGGCACAGTCTGCCAACGATATGGAAGCAACAGCGGATACGCTTTCGACGACGGCTAATCAGGCGGCCCAGCAGGTTGAAATAGTCGCCCGCGCGTCTAATGAGGCCAATGCCAACGTCCAATCGGTTTCCGCTGCCACCGAAGAGCTAAGTGCTTCTATTTCCGAAATCAGCGCCCAGGTTTCGCAGTCGACAAATATATCGAACCAGGCAGTTGAGGACGCTCAAAAAACCAATCAGGAGGTTCAGCAACTCGCACAAGCCGCCAGTCGCATTGGCGAAGTTGTCAGCCTGATTACCGACATTGCGGAACAAACCAACCTTTTAGCATTAAACGCAACTATTGAGGCCGCCAGAGCGGGAGACGCTGGCAAGGGGTTTGCCGTTGTTGCATCTGAAGTTAAGAACCTCGCCAACCAGACAGCGAAAGCAACGGACGAAATCTCCAGTCAGATTGGCGGTATACAATCCTCTACAGAAATCGCAGTCACCGCCATCAAAAATATCAGCGATACAATTGAAAAAATTAACAACATCACAACCTCCATAGCTGCGGCAGTGGAAGAACAAAATGTTGCAACGAATGAAATTGCAAGAAGCGTCGAAAAAGCAGCTGAAGGAACACGTGACGTCAATACCAATATCGAGGGTGTTGATCGCGCAGCCAAAGAAACCGGAACGGCTTCATCGCAGGTTCAGAAAGCATCCATTGGCCTCAATTCTGAAACCTTTAAACTGCGCAAAGTTGTCGAGGAGTTCCTGGGTAGTATACGAGCGGCTTAAATATTTTTGTTTTAATGAGAAAAGACGTGCCGTGCCAATTTACTTTGATGGTTGCCAGGAAACGGCGTCGTCAATTAGATTCTTATAGCAGTCCCCTTCGTCGTATTCGCTCAGCCTCTGCCATTTTTATGCGTCCATCTAGGCTCAGGACCCCTTAATTTCATCCATTCTGCAGAGGTGATTTTTCTTATCGGTTAGGCGGAAAGACGCAGGAAACCCCACGGTTTTCTAGTTTTTTCAACGAAGCCAGAGAGATAAAGTGCCCCGCCCCAAGGGGTTTGTCCGTAAGCTCACGCCTTGTGCGAAAACAAGGCTCGAATAGGTCCAGCATGTCCTTGCGCTTGTTTTCTTGTATTCGTAAGCTTACGGACAAACAGAATTGCATGAAATTAATGGGTCCTGACGCTAAGTTAAATGGACACCTATTGCGCGACCGTACGCTGAACTGTAGTTACATAATCGTATATAAGATCAATTAGGGCTAGCCGGATGAGACCGGACGCATATCCAATAATCGCCGGCGTCGCCCTATTGTGCGGCCTCTTTTTCGTCTTCATCGGGCGCTTTGAAGGTTGTAACGACCTGGCGGGCGAGCGGCGACGGTTCAACCAGTCTGGCCTTGAAACTGGCATTTTGGCCCTTCGCAAGTTTGTTTCTGATCGGTGCGGTGACCGCCGACTGAATGGTATTTCCTTCGGCATCCTTTAATTGCACTTCAATCATCGGGACCGTGCGTTCAACGTCTGAAATATTTGCGACAGAACCGCGCACAACCAGGATTTCCAGACCTTTTTCCGTTTCGCGGGACGATTTTATTTTTTGAATTTGCAGCCCTGCACCCAGTTTTTCACTGCCAAAACTCAGCAGTTTATAAATTCCGGCGGTGCTTGGAACCATCTCGACGATTTGCGCCTTTAAAAAATATCCGCCAGCAAACAGGACGATGAGTAAGGCGGCAACGCCGCCCCCGATGATCAAACCCAAACGTCGCGGTTTGGGATCGGCTTCGTCCTCCTCGTCGGTGAAGACCTGCGGGATCGGGTCCGGCTCGGGGATATTGTCCGGGTCGATTGACCCATCATCCGAATCGTCGTCGTCGCCACCGGATATAATCGACTGGAATCCTTCCGGTTCGTCGTCACCGAACATTTCATCGAGTTCCTGAGCCGACAATCCGCCCTCGTCGTCGTCATCGAGATCTGCGACGGGTTCTGGCTCTGGTTCGGGCTCCGGTTCGGGTTCCGGTTCGGGCTCCGGTTCTGGTTCGGGCTCCGGTTCTGGTTCGGGCTCCGGCAGGGGTTCCGGTTCCGGCACAGGTTCCGGTTCGGGGACCGGTTCTGGTGCCGGGTAGGTGGGTGCCATGGGTTCCGGTTGCGGCATTCCGGCGGCGGCAGGGTGCTGGGCGTAGGCCGCTTGTTGGGCGGGTGCCGGATAGGGCGAACCCGGATATCCGGGCGGCGGCGCATATCCCGGCTGCGGCGGGTAGCCGGGCGGCGGTGGTGCCGGGTAGGCCATCGGTTGCGGGTAACCCGGCGGATATTGGGGTTGCGGCACGGCTTGCGGGTAAACAGGTGGTGGCGATTGAGGTTGCACCACGGGTGCCTGAGGTTGTCCGGCGACGGGTTGCTGGAACCAACTATGCCCGCAATTGGAGCAACGCGTCGTTTTTCCAGTGCCAATAGCAACAGGAGCCACGTTGTAACGCATCAGACAATTGGGGCAGGTTATGATCATACACGGGAGGCCATGTTAGTGTTGCAACATTTATAAGGTCTTCAAGGAACGAGCGCAAGTGACCGACCGCAATCACCCATCTGCTTATAGATGGCACGGAATTAACAACTTATGAAGTAAAACATACCGTTGAAATCGATTCCCTTGACTTTTTGGACCTGCAAAAAGCTCGGATTCTGCTTGGGATGGGTGTTAATTCCCGCAAAAGTCATTGGCCATGGGGATCGATTTACGAATCCGTCGTGCACTGGACGGAAGCGGGATGTCATGTCATTCTCAGGCCAAGTTCAATCAGCCGATCAGGAGTGTGTGGTAAGTGGAAGCAGCATCTGACGAGGCAATCGCTCGTTTTGAGAACGTCGGTTTGCGTTATGGCTTAGGCCCGGAGGTGTTGCGGGATGTCAGTTTTGCCCTGCCAAAAGGTTCCTTTCATTTTTTGATCGGAGAAAGTGGCGCGGGCAAATCGTCACTCCTGAAACTCATTTATCTGGCTCTCAAACCCTCAAGGGGATTGATCTCGCTGTTTGGCAACGACATCGCGGTGACGCCCCGGCAAAAATTGCCAGCGCTTCGCCGGCGCGTCGGTGTGGTTTTTCAGGAATTTCGATTGCTCAACCATTTATCCGCATTTGACAATGTTGCTTTGCCGTTGCGGGTTTCTGGGGCCAAGGAAGGATTGGTCAGAAAACACGTATCAGAACTGCTCGCCTGGGTCGGACTGGAATCTCATATGGAGGCCCGTCCGCCGACCTTGTCCGGTGGCCAACAGCAACGGGTTTCCATTGCCCGGGCGATCATCGCACGTCCCCGGCTGTTGCTGGCCGATGAACCAACGGGCAATGTTGACGACGTCATGGGTTTTCGGTTGATGCATTTATTTGAAGAATTAAACCGCCTTGGCACAACGGTTGTTATCGCCACCCACAATATGCAGGTTGTTGAACGTCTTGGCCATGGCCGTCTGTTGCTGGATGAGGGGTTTTTGACGGTCAAACCGCCACGCCCAATACCAGATCCCGCCGCCACCGGTAAGGATCTTATTTCCGACGGTGAAAAAAAGGCATTGGCGGTGGCCGAAGCCGCTGCCGTTGCCGATCCCTTTGGCAATTTCCCCGGGGATGACGAAACTTTTGGTGATCCCGCCAGCCTTGAAAATTATTTGTAAAAACCATGTTTAAATTTTTGCTACGGCGCTCAGATTTGCCACTGGATCGGGATGCCCACAGCCAGTTTTTGCCCTGGTTGATTGCCTTCATGGTGTTTTTGGCTGTTCTGGCCATGGCGGGGATGTTGATGTTGAATTCGGTGGCGGAACGGTGGGATCAAGGCGTAACGGGGACTTTGACCGTGCAAATTGCGCCGTCAGAAGACTCCTCTGAAGATGATATCCGATTGCGCGCCGCATTGACCGTATTGGCGTCAACCAAAGCCATTGATCGTTATGAGGTGATGTCGGACAGTCGTGTTCTCAAGTTGCTGGAACCCTGGTTGGGCGGCATCGCCAACTCTGACGAGCTGCCCCTGCCGCGGCTCATTGACGTGGAACTGCATTCTGGCGCAGTACTGGATTCCAAACAACTGGCGGAACGCCTGGCGGCGAAGGTCCCCGGCAGCAGTGTCGACGACCATCGGGTATGGCTCGAACGTTTGGTCAATTTAATTCGTACAGTGCAGACCCTGGCGACGTTGGTTCTGGTCTTTATCGCTTTTGCGAC
Organism: Rhodospirillales bacterium; assembly: GCA_021775095.1. Lineage (GTDB taxonomy): Bacteria > Pseudomonadota > Alphaproteobacteria > Rhodospirillales > Casp-alpha2 > JABMNT01. Next base: position 80,978 of record JAJFII010000060.1, on the reverse strand, counting down.
CGTTGGTACGGTGATTTTTACAACCAGAACCGGCTTGGCTGTGCACCGTGAAGCCATTGAAGTTCTGCATCTGATTGGCGCACAGGACGCTTATATCGCGCAACAATTTTCAAGACGCGCTTTGAGCCTTGGGCTCACGGGTGGTTTTCTCGGCTTGATCCTCGGCGTGCCAACACTCATCGGAATCGGCTTTTTAGTGGGACGCATGGACGGGTTCCTTATGCCAGGCCTGCATTTAGCAACCTATCACTGGGTTATCGTCGGCCTATTGCCCATTGGCGTTGCTGTGATTGCAATGGTTACAGCCCGATTGACCGTGCTGCGCTCTCTTGGACAGATGTTGTAGGTTCGATATGGTGAGACGCAGTGAAAGCCGCCGGACATCACTTATTGGCAACCTTTTGGTTGCGGCCTTTGCGGTCATCGGCGTGTGGGGTATTGGACTGATAAAATTTGATGGCGTTATCCCCAAAAGTCTCGATGACGGGCACGCGCAGACGGAGGCCATTGTTGTGTTGACCGGGGGCAGTGGGCGACTGGACGCAGGATTGGATCTGCTGATGAAAAATCCCAACAGCCGGTTGTTTGTATCAGGTGTTTACAAGGGAAATGAAGTTCGCCACCTGCTCAAACTATCTAACCTGCGGCCCGTCGACCTCGGCTCGCGCATCGCCATAGGCAACGCCGTTAATACCCGCGAAAACGCTGCCGAAACGGCCGTTTGGGTTGAATCCCGCCAAATCAATTCCCTGCGGCTGGTGACGGCGGCCTATCACATGCCAAGAAGTTTATCGGAATTCAGACATAAGCTGCCTGACGTGAAAATTGTTGCCCATCCGGTTTTCCCGCAACATGTGAAACAGGACAGATGGTGGTTGTTCCCGGGGACTGCGGCACTGGTCATCGGCGAATACAATAAATTTATTCTGGCCTGGGTACGGCAACTGTTCGAAACATGGTTCGACGAATGGCGCGGTATGGGGCAGCTTTTCAATGGGGTTTCGAAGAATGGATAATGGGTAAATGCTGATCCTCCGGTCTCTTTTGTTCACCGCGTTTTTTATTCTTTTCACCGGTCTTTCCCTGGCCGTTATGGCGATTTGTACGTTTTTTCCGCGACCGGGACTGCATCAGGTCGTGTTGGTTTGGTCACGCACCTTGTGCTGGGTATTGCGGGTTTTTTTGGGCCTTCGCTACGAAGTCAGGGGTCGGCAATATATCAGTAGCCAACCGGCCATATACGCCGCCAAGCACCAGTCCGCATGGGATACGTTTATCTATTTTATGATTTTCAATAATCCCAGTTATGTCCTTAAAAAAGAACTTCACCGAATTCCCTTCTGGGGCATGGCGGCCGACAAATACGGGGCGATTTCCGTCGACCGAAGTGGCGGGGCTTCGGCCTTAAAACAATTAATTGCCGATACCAAAGATCGGTTGCAGCGGGGGTACAATGTGATCATTTTTCCAGAAGGAACCCGCAGTGCTCCCGGTTCCAAATTACCTTATCACCCGGGAATTGCCGCGATGTATGGGGCGTCGGGTATTCCGGTCGTTCCCGTCGCCGTAAATTCCGGACTGTTTTGGGGACGCCGCAGTGTAATCAAACGCTCGGGTATCATAATCATTGAGTTTTTGCCGCCCATAAAACCCGGCATGAAACGACGCGCCTTCATGCAGGAATTGGAAACCGCTATTGAGACGGCAACGGATGCCCTGGTGGCCGAGGGAGTCGATAAATTTCCTGACACCCGGGCGGCGCTCGCGGATGCCAAAAACAATTCAAATACCTGAAGTGATCAGAAGGACCGGATCTTAACAAAACTGTCCACAACCTGTGAATAGAAATGATAACCGGGTTAAGGTACCTAAATCAATAGCGCTTTTTACCTTGATTTATGCGCATAAAATGTGGAAACATATCAGGAACATTACCTTTAAGCGACGTGACGAGCGCCGTAGATTGACCCCAGTGCAAGGGCACACCAAATACTCAATTGACGCGCAGGAGAAGTCGAATGGCTCAAGTTTCCCCCATTTCTCAACAGATTTGGGATATGAAATACCGCCTGAAAACAGTAGACGGTAAGCCGGTTGATAAGTCCATTCCCGATTCCTGGCGTCGGGTCGCGAAAGCGCTTGCTGAACCAGAAGCGGATCAAGCCTACTGGGAACAGCGATTTTTTGAAGCCATGGAAGATTTCCGGTTTCTGCCCGCTGGTCGGATTCTTTCCGGTGCGGGGGCCAATCGGTCAGTCACCTTGTTCAATTGTTTTGTTATGGGAACCGTGCCGGACGATATTGGCGGAATCTTTGACGGCCTCAAAGAAGCCGCCCTGACGATGCAGCAGGGCGGCGGCATTGGCTATGATTTTTCCACCATTCGTCCGAAAGGAGCAACGGTAAAGGGGGTTGGTGCCGATGCGTCCGGACCGCTGTCCTTTATGGATGTGTGGGATGCCATGTGCCGGACGATTATGAGTGCCGGTTCGCGCCGTGGGGCGATGATGGCGGTTCTGCGATGTGACCATCCCGACGTTCTCGACTTTATCCAGGCCAAACGCGAGCCGGGTCGATTAAGGATGTTTAATCTGTCGGTGTTGGTAACCGACGCTTTTATGCAGGCGGTCAAAGAGGATGCGGCGTGGGAATTGCAGTTCGACGGACAGACCTATAAGAGCCTGCCAGCGCGAGAAATCTGGGACGAAATCATGCGCGCGACCTACGCCTATGCGGAGCCGGGCGTTATCTTTATTGATCGGATAAATCAAAAAAATAACCTGAACTATTGCGAATCCATACAAGCCACCAATCCTTGCGGTGAACAGCCCTTGCCGCCCTATGGGGCCTGTCTGCTGGGGTCCATTAACTTGGCCCGCCTGATTAATGATCCCTTTGGCGAGAACGCCTCTTTGGATCTGGCGGAACTGGATAAACTGGTCACGACCGCCGTCCGTATGATGGACAATGTTGTTGACGTGTCCAATTTCCCGCTTGACGAGCAGCGACACGAAGCGGTTGCCAAACGACGTATTGGTCTGGGTGTCACCGGATTGGCCGATGCGCTTATCATGTGCGGTGCCCGTTACGGCGGTGCCAAAGCCGTGCAATTGACGGAAACCTGGTTGCGGGCACTGTCGCGCGCCGCCTATCTGGCATCGGTGGATCTGGCCAAGGAAAAAGGGCCGTTTCCCTTATTTGATGCAGAAAAGTATCTGTTGGGTGAGAGCATCCAGGCGTTGGATATGGATGTGAAAAATGCCATTTCTCAGCACGGAATCCGCAATGCCCTGCTGACCTCCATTGCGCCAACGGGTACGATCTCCCTGTTTGCTGACAATGTGTCGTCCGGATTAGAACCCGTTTTTAGTTTTAAATATACCCGTCACGTGCTGATGCCGGACGGAACGCGGCGCGAGGAAGATGTTTCGGATTATGCCTATCGCCTGCATCGGTTGATGTTTGGCGAGGCCGCGCCTCTGCCGGACGCCTTTGTTGAATCGCAGCAATTGAGCCCCAACGACCATCTGGTTATGCAGGCTGCGGTGCAGAAATTTATCGACAGTTCCATTTCAAAAACCATCAATGTTCCAGAGCAGATTTCCTTTAACGATTTTAAAGATGTTTACCAAAAGGCCTATGATTTGGGCTGTAAGGGATGTACGACCTACCGGCCCAATGATGTGACCGGTTCGGTATTGGAAGTGAAAGCAAAGGACCGCACGCCAACCAACGAACCTGAACTGCCGCTCGAAGAACCCAATAACTCCAACCTGCCGGTCGATGCCGGTGATTCCGGCGCCGTCGTGCAGATGTTCAAGCCCCTGGATCGCCCGGGCGAGTTGCCGGGTAAAACCTACAAACTGCAATGGCCGGAAAGTGATCACGCCATGTATATCACGATGAATGATATTCTTGATGACACCGGACGTATTCGACCCTTTGAAATTTTTATTAATTCCAAAAATATGGAACATTATGCCTGGACGGTTGCCTTGACGCGGATGATTTCGGCGGTATTCCGGCGCGGCGGTGATGTGTCGTTTGTGGTCGAAGAATTAAAGGCTGTATTTGACCCGCGCGGTGGACAATGGATGCGCGGACGTTATGTGCCGTCGCTGTTGGCGGCCATTGGCGAGGTCATCGAACGCCATATGATCGAGGTCGGGTTTTTGTCGCCCCGTGGTGAGTTGAATACCGGTCCGCAAAGCGAAGCCGCGGTTGTTAATATGACGCCGCCAACCGTTGACCCGCGGCCCGAGGTGATGGACGAAACCGGGTCGGCACCGCCGATGTCCGGGCTGTCGGGGTTTCGCCAATGTCCTAAGTGCGCGCAGTTGTCACTGATGCGCCAGGAGGGTTGTGATACTTGTCGGTCCTGTGGATATTCTAAATGTGGTTAGCCCGGAAGTGCACTATCTAAGTAATTAATTCCCAAATACCTGTTGGTGATTTAATGAATTGTCCCTGGATCGATTTTGACGCCCGTCGGTGAAGGGTGTCGGCCAAAGCAAAGTGATCTGGTCTCATGAGCGCTGTCTCATTGACGACGCTGCCATAGATGTCAAATCGTTTATCCGCTGCCGCGCCGACATATCCGCAGGCGACGGTTCCCCAATTCAACTGCATTTTAACCCGGCAGCCCGATGCGCCGGCCCGGATCCAGCTGTCGACCTCGCAATGCAGGTTTAACGAGGAGCCAATGGCGTTGTCGATCTGATCATCCGTGGCCCCCGGATAAACAAATAGACCGGAATCACCAATGGCTTTTACAAAGTAACCGCCAGACAGGTCTATCAATTGGCCCGAGTGAATAAAATAATCGGCGAAAAGGCGAAAAACCTCAAGCGGGCGGCGTGATGCCGACCATTTTGTATAAAAAGCCACATCATAAAAGCCAATGACCAAATCACGCTCCGCAGGCTCCCCTGGATCCAGGTGCAGCGACGCGATGAAGCTTGAGGACGGCATGGATCACTCCTGTTGGTTCAGGGCTTTTTTGACAATGCGGGCCAGGTCCTGATCTTCGATGCCGAGGGCGATCAAATGATCGAGGGTATTTTTTAAATAATCAATACATGGGCCTGATTTTCCGTGGCCCTGTCGGATCAGTCTAACCGTTTCGTGATCGTCTAAGTGGCCCGTGTACTGGCTGTGGTTGGTATCGGCGACAAAAATATAAGCAGATGTTTCCTGACGTTTGGTGGGACAATTCGTATAGAGATCAATGGGTTGCCACTGGGGTCGATATACACCGGTAATCATCTCGCGTTCATGCAAATATTTAACCACGGCTTCGGCATTGGTTTCCAGGATGCGAAAGGCGATACCCTGACAGGATCCGCCCGAGTTCAAACCAAAGACAAGCCCGGGTTTTTCCGCTGTACCGCGGTATTCAATGGAATATATGCAGAGCGCCCGGTGATACCCCGGTAATCGGGCATGGCATTTTTCCGCAAAATTGAAGTTGGGTTGCCACATCAAAGAACCGTACGCAAAAACCCAGATGTCACCTTTTGGTATTTCGATCATAATTTTCTCTGTGTTTTCCGGGGTGACGCGACTAGGGCGACGCCGAGGGCCGCAAGTACCATTCCCGCACCCTGACGAAGATTGAGGGTTTCACCGAACAGGGCCCAGCTTTCAATGACGACGACAGGCGGGACCAGATAAAACAAACTTGTGACTTTGGCAACCGCGCCCCATCTGATCATGATGTTCAACAAACTAAAGGTGCCGATAGACATCGGTATTGCCAGCCAAAGGAGGGCGAAGATAAACTCGTTGGTCCAGTCAACGGAGCGGGTTTCAAACAGCACCGCCAGGGGGGCCAAGAAAAGCAATGCGGCGATCAGTTGAAGAGCTGTTGAGGTCCGCAGATCGCGCCTGGCGGCGAAACGTTTTTGATAAAGCGTAGCGACGGTAATGCCAACCAGCGCCGATAGACACGCAACAATGCCGCCCCAGGGGCCTGCCTCCTGGCCCGTCCATACAACCAGCACCAAACCGCTAAATCCGATCAGTAGGCCCGCAGCCTGCAACCGTGAAACCCGCTCGTGCAAAAAAGGCAGGGCCAGGGCGGCGGTCAAAAGCGGTTGTAATCCGGTTATTACGGCACTGATTCCGGCCCCGGTTCCCAATGAGATGCCAAGAAATACGCCGCCCAGATAGATGCCGTGCAAAAGCAAACCAACAACGATCGCATCGCGAAATTCAACAAATGTCGTTGGCCACGGGGCGCGGGCGAGGATGGCAATTAACGTCATTGCAACGGCGGCAATGGCAAATCTCAGGGATAAAAAAGTAAAAGGCTCCGCATAGGGCATGCCAAATTTTGCGCCGATAAACCCCGTACTCCAAAGCAACACAAAAACAGGCGGCATAAAGGCAACCCACTTTGGCGCTTGACCGGCAGCAGATGAAAGGGACATTCAAAATTCTTTCTGTTTTAATGGAAGCTAAATCTTTCATCCGCCCATGGCAACGACGTATAACCCATGGCGAAGAGGAGTTGATCTTGGGTCACGACCCCGTAACCGAACTGCCACCCGCCGACCCGCCTGAAATGGATGCAAGGACGCCGTTGGTGTTATCGCACCTGAAAGCCGGCCTGGTTGTTTTTTTCACATTGGCGACCCTGTCCGCCGTGTATGGTGCCGCCTGGATATGGCTAGCAAACCAGTTCGACAAGAGATTGGATCTGTGGGTTCAGGAACAGCAGGCGTCGGGTTTGATGGTGAGCTACGAGATGCGGAGCCGTAACGGGTTCCCCGGGTCCATGCAAATCAAACTGCGGGGCTTGCGCTTGATCCGACAAGGTTTGGCGGGGCAAAATTGGTTGGCAGAACAGGCCAAACTGTCGTTAAAACCCTGGGCCCCGGGTCGGCTTAACTTTGATATTTCCGGTCGCCACCAATGGCACTTTAAAACCAATGGCGGTGAGAAAACCATGCAAGCAACAGCCGCAGACTGGCAAGGCACGATTGATTTGCGGCGGGATTTTGCCAGTTCCCTTGCCAGCCATGTCCGTGATTTGAAGATCACTGAGGGGGCGACGGGCGAGCCCTTGCAGCTGGCACAGGGAGAGCTGTCGCTGGTTGATCTGCAGAGCGAAAACCCGGGTTTTCGGGTTCGTCTGCGAAATCTTGAGCTGCCGACAAACCTTGACGCCCCCTTAGGCGAGCAGGTTCGACATTTTGACGCGAAGGGTCAATTGAAGGGACGCATTGGCACCGGCCAATGGCCCCATGCCCTCGCCCTGTGGAGGGACAATGGGGGCACCTTTGAGGTCGACACTTTTGATCTGGACTATCCGCCTTTGCGCCTGCGCGGCGACGGTACACTGGCGCTGGATGGCGCCATGCAGCCGGTTGCTGCCCTATCCGTCAAGGCAGAAGGCTTTTTTGCGACGGTTGATGCGTTATATGCCCGCGGGTTTATTCCCCTGGGGACTTCCTTCGCGACAAAAATTGCGTTGGGGGTCCTATCCGTCAACCCAAAGAACGGCGAAAACGCTTATCTGGACCTGCCCATTAGTCTGCAGGAGCAAACCCTTTATGTGGGGTCGATTGAGCTGTTGAAACTGCGTCCGATCCGTTGGTGATGCGGTTATTGTACAAAACACAACACCTTGGCGACCCGCAGGGTGGTGATCAACCGGCGGGCGGCCTGGGGATAGAACTGGGCGCTTAAAATCACTTCGGATTCCGTTCCTTGGGCGGCCGGTAGGGTGGCGTTGGATTGGTTGAGAAACTCCCGAATGGTCTCGAGACGGGCCGTCATAATACGCCCGCGACGACGGGATTCGGCCTGGACAATACCCGTAACCCGACCCTGCGCGTTCAAAACCACACCGCCGCTGAGCCCGCCCAAAGATCCGTTCCGGTTTGGAATACGCGACCGCTCACTCCAAGCGTTTACCTGTTCCCGGTAACCGTTGCGACCGCGGTGATGCAGGGTGATTTGCCCGATAAAGGCAGCGTGAACGGCACCGGGCTGGCCCTTCGGAAAACCGACGCCGAAGGCGTCGGACCCGGATCCTTCTGCCGATGCCAGAAGCAGTGGCGCAGGTCCGTTGCGGGTTGACAGAAGGGCGATATCAGCGCGTTTATGAAAATCGACCTTATTAACCAACAGGGCTTTTCGTTCGCCTGTTTGAATGTAGATTTTATCACATCCTGAGGCGACGTGGCGAGCGGTTAACCAAAGCCCGGTTTCGGAAATCGAAAAGGCCGAGCCGGTGGACGACCTGTTTTTGATATCGTCTTCAATAACCCCGGTCGATGGCAACAGGGCAAATCCAGGGGCCACGGAATCGCTTTTACCGGGCGATAAGTTCAGCCAGGCGCGGGTTTCCGCGTCCCAGAATTTTGGCGTAAACGCTTCTGGGCTGGGGCGGCGCGGGTTTTGCGGATCGGACGGCAACCCGCCGAAATCGATGAGTTTTCCGGCCAGGGCCAGAACAACCAGGGCAATGACCATAAACCAATCGAGCCTGCGCATGCCTGGTTACCCGGTAACCGCCGCCGCATTAACGGCTGCAACGGCGATTTTGATCGAAACCAGTAAAATAGAAGGGCCAATTTCGCCGGCGATGATGCGTTTGGGTAAATCACTTAACAAGCCATCGGTTACGCGGTAGGCCACCAACTGTAGGGCCAGTGTTACCGGTCCCCAAATTAATATTTCATAAACCGTGATGCTGCTGGCCATGGCAAAGGCCAGAGGCAAAGCAAATCCGATAATCGCGCCGGCAAGGGATAAGGCGGCCGCCGTGTTTCCCGCTTTAATCAATGCAATTTCGTTGTAGGGCGTGATTTTAATATAGAGGAAAATTGCCAGGGCAAGAATAATAAGAGTAACCGAAGAATGCAGCATCAACACAGGAAAGCCGGTTAAAAAACTTTGAACCACCGCGTCCATGATTATCGCTCCTCTCGCTGATATTTATTCCTGATGATAGTCGATTACGCCCCGTCGGATTTCCCGAGTCCGCGTGAATACGTCTTGTAGTTTATCGCCCTCGCCCCGCCGGATGGCCCGTTGCAGGGCTGTCAGATCTTCCGAAAACTGGCTTAGAATTTCAAGAACCGCCTCGCGGTTCTTTAAAAACACATCGCGCCACATAACCGGGTCGGAAGCGGCAATTCGGGTAAAGTCCCGAAACCCGCTGGCTGAAAATTTAATGACCTCCTGCTTGAGGTCCTCTTCCAGGTTGGTGGCCGTATCAACAATTGAATAGGCAATCAAATGGGGAAGATGCGAGGTGATGGCCAGCACCTGGTCGTGGTGCGCTGGCTCCATAATCTCGACCATACTGCCCATCGCCTGCCACAACTGACTAACCGTTTCGATGGCCTGGGGAGCGGTTCCGTCGGGCGGTGTCAGCACACACCAGCGCCCTTCAAATAACTCGGCAAATCCCGCATCGGGTCCGGAATGTTCAGTGCCGGCAATGGGATGGCCCGGAACAAAATGCACACCGTCCGGGATATGGGGGGCCATATCGATGATCACCGATTGTTTGCACGACGCCACATCGGTCACGATTGCCCCGGCTTTAAGGGATGATTTAATATGTGCGGCGACCGTTGCATAAGCGCCAAGGGGAACCGAAATGATGACCAGATCTGCGTCTTTCACTGCGTTATTTGCATCGGCGTGATAACTATCGCCCAGTTCAAGCTGCTCGGCGCGGGCCAGGGTTGTCGGGGAGCGCGTGCTGATCGCAATATGATCGGCCAATTGGTGGCCGCGAACGGCCTTCGCGATGGACGATCCGATGAGGCCAATTCCAACGAGGGCAAGGCGGTTTATTTTGTGATTATTCACTGTTTTTGCCCATAAACCGACTTAGGACGTCGACGACACGGTGCATTTCTTGATCCGTGCCGATGGTAATCCGCAGGCAATCCGGCAATCCGTATGAGGCAACATTTCGCACGATGATCCCATTTTCCTTCAAATAACTGTCTGCAGTGGCGGCGGAACGGTCCGGATCATTGTCAAAACAAACCAGCAAAAAGTTGCCGACGCTTTCGGTAACGTTTAACCCCAGATTTTGAAGACGTTGGTAGGTCCAGGCCAGAACCCGGAGGTTTTCATCTCGACAATGTGCGGTGAACGGTTGGTCGCGAATGGCAGCGGCCCCGGCGCTTAGGGCGGCGGCATTAACGTTGAAGGGGCCGCGTGCCCGGTTGAGCACATCAATAACGGTCTCAGGCCCATAGGCCCAACCCAGACGAATGCCGCCGAGGCCATGGATTTTTGAAAATGTCCGTGTCATGATCACATTGTCGCCAGCGTCGACCAGATCGATCCCCGGCGAATAATCGCCTTTGACCACGTATTCCGCGTAGGCGGCATCGATAACCAGCAGGATGTCGTCCCGCAGGTTGGCGCGCAGCCGCGCCACTTCGTTTGCCGGCAGGTAGGTTCCCGTTGGGTTATTTGGATTGGCCAGAAATAACAGCCGGGTCCGCGGCGTCACGGCTGCCAGCAGGGCATCAACATTTGCCGTTAAATCGGTTTCCGTCGCCCAAACCGGGGTGGCACCCGCCGCCTTCGCCGAAATGGCGTACATTAAAAATCCGAACTGGCTATAAAGCACTTCGTCGCCTTCGCCGGCATAGGCACCACACAACAGGGAAATCAATTCGTCAGATCCCGAGCCGCAAACAATTTGCGCCGGGTTCAATCCATGGATTTCACCGATTGTCCGCCGCAGTTCCGTCGATCCGCCGTCTGGATAGCGGTGCAACTCGGCGGCGCTTTTTGCATAGGCATCCTGGGCCAGGGGGCTGGGCCCAAAGGCACCCTCGTTGGAACTGAGTTTGACAATGTCGTCGCGACCGTCGAGCTCGGATTCTCCGCCGACGTAAGGTTTGATTGACATGACGCCGGCTTTCGCAATGGGCCTGGTCATTTTTTCGGTTTTCCCGATGATTTATTTGTGGTTTTTAAATCCTGATCGCTCAGCGGTGTCGCGTATCCCCCTAAATGCAATATTCGGTTGACTTTTTTGCCAACGGCACCCAGCAGTTTTTTCACCTGGCTGCTGTCGGGTGTGACAAAACCAAAGACTTCAACCAGATAAAACCATCCCGGAGGTCGCGACGGATCGTGCCAGTGCTGGTGGAAGGCAACACTGAGCCCGGCATTTGTTAAGGCATTTTGAATAATGTTAAATCCAATGTCTTCCGTCGCTTCGACCGCCAAATAGGATCTGTCCCGTCCGGTTTCTTCCTGGGCGACAGGACAAATGACCAGGGCTTCCAGCCCGGCGTTGCGGGCATTGCCTTCGCCAATGAACGGCAGTCGGGCAATAATCTTGGGTGTATCTTCACGTTCGCTGACCAGGTGTCGCCACCAATTTTCGTCTTCATCGCGTTTTGGCAAGGGGACAATACCAAGGGTGGCTTCGCCACTTTGTACCGCCTCGACGACCCTGCGTGCCGCCGTGTGACGGGTTATTGGCGAAAAGGTTCCGTATTGATCGCGGGCTAGGTCCCAGTACCCCGGTTCGTTTTCCGGGTTGTATACGGCGACCGAGAAGGGACCTTCAAAGCTCAGGGTGGCGACAATTAATTCGCGCCAGATACGAGCAAGTTCCTGTTTTGGGAACGGGCCCTTGTGGCGCCCCATCAGACGATACAGGACTTCCGCCTCCCGTGCCGGACGGATCATAACTTTGGAACCGAGACTGTCTTTAATCGCACGCACACCTTCAACGACTTCGGTGCGCTCCATGATCAGATCGTGGATGGCAGCATCGATTTCATCGATCCTGTCGCGAAGCGTCGACAGTTGTTTTTTATCGCTGGTCATAACTGGTATCCATCGAAGTATTGGGCACTGTGTTGATCTTCACGTCGGCTATTTTAAGTCAAAGGCGGGCCACCACACAGGCACCCGGATATCCGGCTCAAAGACCGGCTAGTGATAATGGTATGTAAGGACGAAAGCAAAGAAAACTATTAGTTTTTTATGTTCGGCTGGGGTCGGGAAATGCGTGTTTCAGGGTGGGTCACAAAGCGCTTGACTGACTGTTGCTTCAGACCGGATCGCTGACTGCGTTGCGGTAATGCCAGAACCCGACTTTTTTGCTTCTGTCCGCTAACCGGTTGGCCGGCATATATTTGTTTAATGGCCTCCATGATAATCACGCCGCCGAAGCTTGCAAAAAACCGACTGCCGATGTTTTCCAGGGCCGCTGCAGCAGACATCGTCATGCGCGACCGGACCGGTGGGATATACAAGGCACGATGGGTGTCAACGGGCGTAAACATGTTATCGCGCAGCAACCGCGATAACTGGCCCTTCGAATAGGGCAGGCCATGGCCAAAGGGTGTTCGTTCAAACTGCGCCCACAGGCCCCGCCGGTTAGGCGCAATGACCAGTAAACGGCCGCTGCCAGCCAACACACGCCATATTTCACGCAACAGGGGACGAACCTGCTCGGTGCATTCCAGGGCGTGAACCAGGATCACACGATCCATGGAAAGGTCATCAAAGGGCAACTCAAACTCGTCAACCAGTGCGGTCAGGTTTTGTCCGTCATCGGGCCAGTGTAAAATGCCCTGGCCGGCTGGCATGGCCGAAATCACGCGCCTGGCTTCGCCTTGAAAACTCTGCAAATAGGGTCCGGCATAACCAAGGCCCAGGACACTTTGGCCGGTTACATCCGGCCAGATGGTACGCAGCTTACGGCGCACCATGCGGCGGGTTATCCGGCCCAGATCACCGGCGTAAAAATCTCTTAAATCGACGACATCAATCCACATGGGGCCTAGCCTATAAGGCAAACGGGTGGGATTAGCCATATGTATCATAGTCAAAGGTTTGGCTGGATGATAGGGTGAGCTATGATGGACGCCGACGCAATTATCCACAGCTTGGGTTTAGCGCCTCATCCCGAAGGCGGCTTCTACCGGGAAGTCTATCGTGAGGCCGGATCTGATGGTGGGCGCGGTGACGTAACGACCATTTATTTCCTGTTAAAAGCCAATGAAATTTCGCGCTGGCATCGCATAGATGCAACCGAAATCTGGCATTATTACGGAGGTGCGTCTTTAACTTTGCGAATTGCAGAGAGACAAGGTGCGCGGCAGACATTGTTGGTTGGCATGAACCTGTCTGCCGGCGAACGTCCGGTCGCCATTGTTCCCAAAGACGCCTGGCAATCGGCCAAATCAAACGGCGAATGGACATTGCTCGGATGTAGTGTTGCGCCAGCTTTTGAGTTTGCCGGGTTTGAGATGGCAGCGGACGGCTGGACACCGCAGGGAAGCGATTTGGAATAATTTTTTTGGCGGTTGTTTTGCTAAATTGAAAAGATCTCAGGTCGGAGGCAGGCGATGATGCCTGACGGTCCGTCAGGATCGTCATCGGTGGTCTGAAAATAATAAGTCCTTTGATGCAATGACCGCTCCGCCGATGATTAACAGGCAGGCTGCGGCAACCGACCAACTGGCGTCGCCTTTGCCGGCGGCAATGAGGAGTAATGTGGAAATCAGAGGGGCGGTGTAGGAAAAGCCGCCCAAGGCCTGGATGTTACCGTGTTTGGTTCCATAGTCCCAGGCGAAAAAGGCGGCACCGACCGGCAGCAGGCCGAGACCGAGGACGGCCAGCCACTGACCGGTCGACGCCGGCAGTACGGTTTCTTCAAAGGCCAGATGACAAACGGCGGCCAGCAGCGCGGTTACGCCACAAAACCCGCCGACGGTATCGGTTGGCACCTGTGAGAAACGGCGGTTGGCGACCGAATAAATCGACCAGGTCAGGGCACAGGCAAGCGCCATCGTGTAGCCCAGCAGATGTTCACTCTCGAAGCTCGCCCCCGTAGTGCTGCCTGTTACCAAAATCGCGGCACCGGCAAATCCGCTAAGGGCACCGCCGATGTGCCACCAGCGCAGGCGTTGACCCGGCAGCAGCGCCGAAAACAGGACGATCAACAGCGGCCACATGTAAGCAATCAGTCCCGCTTCCACAGCCGGCGCTTTGCGCAGGGCCATAAAATAGAAAAAATGGTAACCAAACAGACCTGTAACGCCAAGGATCCAGGCACCGGGCGGTTGGCGCAAATGGGCGATTATGTTTTCCCGGCGGATCAGCCATTTTAGGGCAATCAGGGTTGTCGCAATTGCAAAAGCCATTGCCGCCAATAAAAAGGGCGGGACCGCGCCGGTCATTGTTGTCAACAGCGCCAGCAACCCCCACATCAGGACTGCGCTGCTGCCGATGAGTGTGGCAATCCGAATATTGGGGGTTGGTTTCATCGGTGCCATTGCACGAGTGTCAGTGTTTTGCCCGCCGTGGCAAAAAGGACTTCCGAAACACCGTCCTTATTTAAGTCGACGACAAATAATCCGCTACTGAAAGGACCGCTGATTTCAGAGCGATTGAGTGTCCGGGGTGTCGGCTCGGTGAAGGCAGTTGCAACCAGGGCTTTTCGCCCGGCATCGGGTACGACGACATCCATTATACCGTCGCCGTCAACGTCGACAATCGCCGATAATCCCAATTCACGCGACCCCATGGCATGATTGGAAAATCCAAAGGCACTGTGATCGGCAACCAGTGATTTGCCGCGCCATTCATAAAGCCGCAGGGTGCCGCCGATATGCGGTGTGATTACGACGGCAATCTCGATTTTGCCGTCACCGTCAAAATCTGCCGCGCCAACTGGATTTAACCAGCGATGGGACAAACCGATCGCCGGGGCTTCGGCTAAGAGGTTTAAACGCCCGTTGGTAAATCCGACAAGTGTAACCGCGGCACCCCGCTGCAAATCGGATTTAACGGCGATAATCTCATCGTTGCCATCGCCGTTGACGTCGGCGAGCCGGGGCGTTCGATCCTCAAACACCGCCGTATCCGGCAATCGCATTTCAAGGACATCGCCGTTGGCTGTTTCGACTTTAATCGATCCGGCTTCAATGGCATCTCCCAGGACCCCATGGTTGTAACGCCGAGTTGGTCTGGCAAACCACGCCCGTCTGATGTTTTTACGGCCAAAAGCGGTCGCCGTATCTGGCAAACGCTCAGGATCCGTTAACGCCTGTTGCTGCGGAGGGGAGGATTCGGAAAGGGTTAGGCGATCATTTGAAAAGTCGATTTTGTACCATTTATTTTGTTGGGTTTGAACCAGGATTCTGCCATCGATTTGGCGCACGGCGTTAATTCCCTGGCCGACCAACAGGTCGGTTTGGCTAGAGTCCAATGCCTGCGCAGGTCTGATTGCGAGGGCAATAAGGATCAAGGCAAAACTAAAAATCCGAAGGTTCATCGACGGGGCTCACAAAAAAAGGGTTTCCTCCGTCTACGGAAGAACCCCTTCTTTGTAAACGGTTGTTTGACCGTTAATACATATGCTGACCACCGTTGATCGACAATGTGGAACCGGTGATAAATTCGGCTTCGTCGGCAACCAGGAACAAAACCCCGCGGGCAATATCATTGGCCGCACCCAATCGTCCGACCGGGATCTTTGCGATAATCTTTTCCAGGATTTCAGCCGGTACTGCACGGACCATTTCGGTCGCCACGTAACCGGGTGCAATGGCATTCACGGTAATCCCTTTGCCGGCGCCTTCCTGAGCCAGCGCCTTGGTGAAACCATGGATACCGGATTTGGCGGCGGCGTAGTTGACCTGACCATATTGGCCGGCCTGCCCGTTGATCGAGCCAATGTTGACAATGCGACCAAAGGATTTTTCACGCATGCTCTCAATGACCAGCCGGCTCATGTTAAAACACGACCCCAAATTGGTATCGATCACCGCATCCCACTTGTCCCGCCCCATGCGGTGCATGGTGCCGTCACGGGTAATGCCGGCATTGTTTACCAGGACTTCGACGGGACCCAAATCGGCGGTGATTTGGGCAATTGCGGTTTCACAGGCGTCAAAGTCACCGACATCAAATTTATAAGTTTTAATGCCATGGGCGGCGGAAAAGGCATTTGCAGCCTCATCGTTGCCAGCATAGGTGGCGGCGACCGTAAAGCCATTGTCTTTCAGCATTATGGAAATGGCTTCGCCAATTCCTCGGGTGCCCCCGGTTACTACGGCTACTCTGCTCATTAGATTTGTCCCCTCAAGATATTGGTTTCAGATAAAATTAATCGCGTTCAACGCACATGGCGATACCCATGCCGCCACCGATGCACAGGGTTACGAGACCTTTTTTAGCATCGCGTTTTTCCATTTCGTGGAGCAGGGTTACCAAAACACGCGCGCCGGAGGCACCAATTGGGTGACCGAGCGCAATTGCACCACCATTAACATTTACCTTGGTTTCGTCCCATCCCATATCTTTGTTTACGGCACAGGCCTGGGCGGCAAACGCTTCGTTTGCCTCGATCAGATCCAGATCGGAGGCGACCCATCCGGCTTTTTCCAGGGCCTTGCGGCTGGCAGGAATGGGCCCTGTTCCCATGATCGACGGGTCGACCCCGGCGGTTGCCCAGGATTTGATCCGTGCCAGCGGTTTGATGCTGCGTTTTTGCGCTTCCTCGGCACTCATCAAAACAACCACGGCGGCACCATCGTTAATGCCTGAGGCATTGCCCGCAGTAACGGTTCCGTCCTTGGAGAAGGCGGGACGCAAATTGGCTAAACCTTCTGTAGTGACACCGGATTTTGGGTGTTCGTCCGTATCGACGACAATATCACCCTTGCGGGTTTTGATGGTGACGGGAACAATTTCGTCTTTGAATTTCCCCGCCGCCATGGCGGCTTCGGCTTTTTGTTGCGACGCGGCAGCGAACTTGTCCTGATCTTCACGCGTCAACTGCCATTTTTCGGCGACGTTCTCGGCCGTCGTGCCCATGTGATACCCATTAAAGGCATCCCAAAGACCGTCTTTGATCATGGTGTCCACCATCTCGGCGGGTCCCATTTTTGTGCCATTGCGCAAGTGCAAACAATGGGGAGCCTGGCTCATGCTTTCCTGACCACCAGCAACAACAATATTGGCGTCACCCAATTGAATGGCCTGGCTGCCAAGGGCAACGGTGCGCAGACCGGAGCCACACAGCTGATTAATGCCATAGGCGGTTTTCTCGACGGGGATGCCGGCGTTTACGGCAGCAATTCGTGCCGGGTTCTGACCGGCACCGGCAGTAAGGATTTGTCCGAGGACAACTTCATCAACATCTTTCGGCGAAACGCCGGCGCGTTCAAGGACAGCGGTAATGGCAACTTGTCCTAAATAATCAGCAGATACCGAGCTCAGTCCTCCACTGAATGCGCCCACGGGTGTACGCGCTGCCGCAGCAATAACGACTTCTGACATTTTTTATTCCTCCACATTTGATAAATGACAATTAACTGAAACATATGAACAGTTCGTAAATTTTTTCGCACTTGCGATATGACGTTAATCGCAGTTTATATGATGTTTTACGCATTGGTGCAAGAAAAAATTGTGCAGGTGCGAGATGAATTTTCCAAGCCCCATATCAAGCCAATTGCTCATCCTTCCATATGGGACTTTATCCATTCCCCTAACGGTTCGTAAAGTGTCGATTTTGCATGGCTGCCGGCAACCATCCCAATATGCCCGGCATTGATCCAACGGTTTTCATTATGCGGCAATAATTTGGCAAGGGCCAAGGCCGACCCGGGCGGCACAATGTGATCTTGTTGCGGGATCAGGGTCAGGGACGGGCAGGTCAGAGAACTAGGAGACACACTTTGTCCATCAACCATCCAACGCCCGCGGCCAGGGCTGTTCTCCAGATACCACTCAAACAGGCAATCCCTGGCGACGGGAGCAACCAGGGGTACGCCATCATTGAGCCAGTCTTCCAGGGCAACAAAAATTCTGGCCCGATCACTGTGCCGGTCCATGCGCGCAAATTTACGAAACTTTTCGCTGGTCAGAGATGGATCCAGACTGGTGAACATGGCTTGCAACAGGTCAACAGGGAGATTACCGAGTTGGTTCAAAAGAATTTCGAGACCCGGTTTCAGGCTTTGCAGATAACAAAGATTAACGCCGATCCCGTCATGAAAATTCCAAGGTGTCGCCAAAAGCGCCAGAGATTTAATCTGATTTGGATTGCGGCCCGCCAGGGCCAAGGCCAGCAAACCACCCATGCAATAACCGACCAATGACGGTGGTTTCTCGGCAAGATCACAGGCCTGATCATAAAAATACTGAAGCGGGCCGGTGATATAGGCCGTCAGGTCGTATCCGGCTTCGGTCGCGCCCGGTTGGCCCCAATCCACCAGAAGTGGCCTTAATCCCTGGTTTGCTAACCAGCGGACAAGGCTTCTGTTATCCATCAGGTCGAGGATATAGGCGCGATTTATCAGCGACGGAATGATCAATACGGGTTTGCCGGGACCGGCCGCGCTGTTGTAGTCCAGCAATCGGGCGCTTCCGAACTGCGCGACAACCGGTGGTTCTATGGGGCGATCATGGCGCGGTTGATTTTGGTAGGTACTGAAACCGTGGCAAAAGGATTTTAACCGGGCACCAATTTCGTCACCAACGGCCTGGGCAAAGAGACCACTTTCAATTTTGCCGGCCTGCGCCCTAAGGTCGTTTTCTTGATCGGACTTTGCTTGCCCGTGTGGGGACGTTTTTCCGCTCAAGCTGAGCGACCCGTTCTTCCAATGCGGCAATGCGGCCAAGCATTGAATCAATGTCAGGAGCTGGCCGCTCAGGTGGAAGGGCAGAGGCCGGGGCCCCAGCGGTTGGGTCGGGTTGGGGGGTATTTGTTGCGGTTTTTCCATGAGATTTTTGCGGGTCCGATTGCGGGTCACCAGAAACAGGTGATGAGTTTGCCGCTTCTGCCATGGTATTGGCAAATGTTGCAGCGCCAGTGGTCATTAAAGCCATGGTTTTCGCCATGATCTCAGCCGTATCTTCGTCCTTGCCGACGGCGGCTAAATGTTCTTGCCATAAATCCACGTAATTGGCCGCTAATTTTTTAAGGTCTATCGGGTCAGTCATTGGGCTCCAGGTTCCCTCTTGTTGGGCGGATCATTCATGGTGTTACTATAGGTGATTATATGGCAGTGCGGAACATTTCATTGCGATGCAGCATAATTCGCGCTAGTTTCTAGCGGTGTAAAATCTGGGGTGAAATACAATGGCCGATCAAGATGACGAAGTAAAAAAGCCGGTTACCATTAAAAAATATGCGAACAGAAGGTTATATAACACGTCAACCAGCACCTATGTAACCCTCGACCACCTGTCACAGATGGTTAAAGAAGGTATAGACTTTGTCGTTTATGACGCAAAGTCCGGTGATGATATCACCCGCCAGGTCCTGACTCACATCATTGTTGAAGAAGAATCCAAAGGTGGTCAAACACTGCTTCCGATTGGTTTTTTGCGCCATTTAATCAGTTTTTACGGAGACAGCCTGCAGACGGTTGTCCCCAACTATCTGGAACATACGATGCAATCTTTTGCGCAAAACCAGGATCAAATGCGGAGTTATATGGATGAAGCCGTTGGCGGATTGAACCCATTTGGCCAATTGGAAGACGTCGGCAAGAAAAACATGGCGATGTTTGAAAACGCCATGAAAATGTTTGCTCCGTTTTATCAAGGGGTTCCGGGGCAGGCACCAAAACCAACCCAGGATCCGGTTGCTACATCAGCCGGTCCGGACAAAGAGGCGGAATCTGAAAAGCTGGATATTTTGCGGGCCCAGCTTGACGCCATGCAAAAACAACTCGATGGCCTTGCGCGCGACGATTGATGGGTTTTCAGAGGGTTTCCGCGCGGTTCTTTTCGCCTCTACGCACTTTTAAGTCGGCACACCAGGCGGTTAAATAAAGCCAAATAACCCGGCCGGGAAGAATTTCAACCATCACCTATTTTCATGGATTTTATACCTTTGCGTGCAAAGGCCAGAAAAAAGACTGGTGAATTCGGTTTGTCGTTCCAATATATACGTGTACAATAAACGACCTCTTGAAAAACACGTTAACTGCCGCGAATTCTTTGCAGCTTTTATAAGTTCAGGAAATGGCAGACCAGGTGTTGTGGATTTGGGGACTCATGGCGCGACTGGATTGAGTGGATAAAAGAATTTATTTAGGAGGGTAAAACCTTGGCAAACAGATCTACCTTAGGCGCGCGGGCAGGCGGTGATGAACAAGTCGTAAATCGGGCGACAGACACAGATAAACACGTGGGTGTTCGAATTCGAGAGCGGCGGGTTATGTTGGGTTTGTCCCAACAGCAAATGGCAGAACTCATTGGTGTAACTTATCAGCAGGCGCACAAATATGAGCGCGGAATTAATCGGATTTCCGCAGGACGGTTATATGAAATCGCCCAGGTTCTCCGCGTGCCTGTGGGTTATTTTTTCGAAGGGTTGGGAGACCGGGATGACGCGGATTTGCCGACACGCCAACGGATGTGTCTGGAAGTCGCTCGCAATTTCGCACAAATCGATAACGAGCGCCACCAGGAAGCGTTAAGTCAAATGGCGCGTGCGCTGGCTGTTAAGTTGTAAACTTATCCGGTGGCATAAATTTGCCAGACAATCGTGTGGGAGGTTTTTTAAGCCCACAAGTCGGGTGGTTGACTTTTATTAATCTCATTGGGACGATTCTTAAGGATCGCTTTCGGCGGGCTGAGCTGCGTCGGGCATCGATTGTCTTGCGCAGGCATTATTGCGCCTTGCGCCAGCATTATTGCCATGTGTCAGTATCGCGGTCCGTGGCGGTTTTCTAGTGGTAACCCGGTGGCGGCGTCTCATAGCAAAGGGCGGAGCTGCGCTTAAAAGGGTTATTATCACCATTCTTTGGTATTTCTTTGGTATTAACCCTATGGCAACTCACGCACCACACGGAATCCCAACCAGTAACTTTTAACGCCTGGTGGGTTCTTTGCCCTGTAGGACGCCCGAGCGACTTTGTTGAAATAGTAAAAAGAACCGCCGCGAATTACGCGAAAATTGCAGTTGCCATCCTTGCGCGGAGCCGTCGTTTTGGGCGCGCCCAAATGATCGGGGTTCCAGCAGTCAGAGACCCATTCGAAGAGATTGCCCGCCGTATCATATAGGCCAAAGGGATTGGGTTTGAACGAACCGACGGGGGCGGAACTTTTGGCGCTCCATTGGGATTTGCAATCTTTACAGTTGGCGTTGTTTTCGCCAGGACTTTTGCCCCACCAGAAATCCGTGGTTGTTCCGGCCCGATGGGCATATTCCCACTCGGATTCGGAAGGCAGTCGATAGGAAAAGCCGGTTTTTTCGGATAACCATTTGGTGTAGGTTTCGGCCTGGTCCCAGGTGACATTTATGACCGGTCTGCCTCGGCGTCCCCACTTGTGATCGTCAGGATTGTGGTTACAGGCCTTGGCTTGCAGACAGGCAAACCATTCACTGAAAGTCACTTCGTAACGGCCAATGGCAAATGGTTTTGTGATATTGACACGGTGGGCTGGTTTCTCGGCCTTACGTTTACCATTAGAGCCCATGATGAAGAGGCCGGCAGGGACGACGACCAACTCCGGGCATTTTGTGCAATCTCGAAATACATCGCCGGCTTTTAATGCCTGGTTTCCCTTGCGAGCCGATTTGGATTGCGCCTCCGCATCACCAGAAACCATGCTGCTGAGGAAGAGAGCAAGGCCCATTGCAAGATTAAATTTGAACAGTGAAGGTGTTGCAGATTTCATTATAACGCGGTCCGTTATCCAATAGCTGACAAGAGAGTTTAATCGTTTAATTCGGGCAGGGCACCTAATTTTGCCGATGCCCATTTTGCCGTCGCTGCTACCAGTTCGGAGGCATCGGTTGTTAACTGATTGGCTGCCGGGATAAGAGTTTGGTCACCGCTGTTTCCCATGGCAATGAGAACGTTTCTGACAAAGCGATCCCGACCGGTCCGTTTGATCGGCGAACCGGCGAAAACCGTGCGGAATGAGGTATCGGTTAAGGCGGCCAAATCTTTCAGTCGCGGCGCGGTGAGTTCGACCCTCGGCATAAACTGACTTTCATCGGTTGGTGACGCGAATTTGTTCCATGGGCAAACCGACAAACAATCGTCACAGCCGTAAATATGATTGCCCATATTTTCCATCAAATCTTCATCAATCGGGCTTTTATGTTCAATCGTCAGATAGGAAATGCATTTGGTGGCGTCGAGTTCATAGGGTTTAGGAAAGGCGTTGGTGGGGCAAATGCGCTGGCAAAGATCACAGGTGCCGCAGTGATCAGCGGCCGGTTTGTCGGGTTCCAGTTCCAGCGACATGAAGACTTCGCCGAGAAACAACCAGGATCCAAAATCCTTGGAAACCAGATTTGTATGTTTTCCCTGCCAGCCGATACCAGCCCTGGCGGCCAGCGGTTTTTCCATAATCGGTGCCGTATCAACAAATATCTTTATGTCCGAGGCGAAGGTTTCACCGATCCAGCGGCCCAGTTTTTTCAGGCGTTTTTTGATAACGTCATGATAATCTTTCGTCGCCCTGGCATAGACGCTGACATTGCCCCTGTCGACATTATCCAAAACCCTTAAGGGATCGCTCGCCGGACCATAATTAACGCCAAGCACCACTATGGTTTTGGCATTGGCCATGGTTTTTTGCGGATCGGGCCGGCGGCCATTGGCGTTATCCATCCATGCCATATCGCCGTGCCAGCCGGCCTTCAGAAAGGCTGACAATGCCCGCGCGTCACGCGGGTCTGCAGCCGCTGACGTGAAACCAACGCTATCGAAGCCAAATTCCAGGGCCTGCTCACGAATTTTCTTTTTGATCATAGACACTCGCTATTTCTGCACAGATGTGGTACTGAGCCCGCCAAAATCGATGTTAACAGGTAACTTCAGTATGAACTTTAAATTCACCGCCCTCTATATTCTATTAATCGTCGCCGTAAATTATGGTTTTTCCGTCGTGCCTTTAGTTGAATTACCCGGCGGTGGAAAATGGCCGCCGTTAACTCTGGTTGTTGGATTTATTTTCGTCGCCCGCGATTTCGCCCAACGCGAAATCGGTCATTCGGTCATATTAGCAATGTTGGCGGCGGCCAGCATCAGTTACTTTATGGCCGATCCTTATATCGCAATGGCCAGTCTGGCGGCGTTTTTGGTCAGCGAATTTTGTGATTGGGCGGTGTACTCCTTTACTAAAAAACCCTTTGCCCAGCGGGTCCTGTTGTCCAGTGCCCTTGGCACACCGGTTGACAGTTTGATTTTCCTGAGCCTGATTGGCATTGCATCGGTTGAAGGCGTGGCATTGATGACGGTCAGCAAGATGCTGGGTGCCTTACTCGTTTGGTATATGATCAAAGCACGGCAATCGGGCAAGACCGTTTAGCTCGGCTTTGGATGTTTAGCCTATTTCCGCGACATGATGGCGCTCTTTGACCCGAGTCTCGAAGCTGATATCGGCGGATTTCTCTAACATGCGGGACGCTGAACAGTATTTCTCGCCTGACAATTTTACCGCTTCTTTGGCCTTTTCCAGGGGGATGTTTTTTCCGATGACCGTGAAAGTGCAATGAATTTTGGTGAAGGTTCGGGGTACGTCTTCGGCGCGTTCAGCCTGCAGTTCGACAATAACGTCGTCCACATCGAGACGCATTTTTTGTAAGATGGCAACCACGTCATAGGTTGTGCAGCCCCCCATCCCCATCAGCAACATTTCCATGGGGCTGGGGCCAACGCTTTGTTCCGCCGCTGATGCTTCCATGACCACCGCATGTCCGCTACCCGAAGTGCTCAGATAACGGGTTCCTTCAATCCATTTAACGCGGGCTTCCATGGTCAGCTCCTATCCCCGTCCCCGGTATGTGGCAACCCCCTGGTCGGGGATCCAGACATGGTCCGGCGCTTTTCCCGTTTGGTAAAAGACATCAATGGGAATTCCGCCCCTTGGATACCAATAACCGCCGATGCGCAACCATTTAGGCGCCAGGGTATCGACCAAGCGTTTACCAATACCGACCGTGCACCCTTCGTGAAAGGCCGCATGGTTGCGAAAACTTGCCAAATAGATCTTTAAGGACTTGCTTTCGACAATCAACTGGTCGGCGATGTAATCGATCACCAAATGGGCGAAATCGGGCTGTCCGGTGACCGGGCACAGGCTGGTGAATTCCGGGCAGGTGAAGCGAATAAGATAATCGGTTCCGATTTGCGGGTTGGGTACGGCTTCCAAGGTCGCCGCGTCGGGTGTGGCGGGAATTTCATTAGAACCGCCCAACTGGCTTAAGCCGTCAAACTGGCTTTCATTCATTGGTCATTTTCCTGTTTCATTTATATGGGATCGATGTCACCGGCATTTTGTTCAGCTGCAAAAATGGCAGTAAAGGCATCGAGAGCACCCTCCGCAATGGCATTGCGGAGGCCGCGCATCAAATCCTGGTAATAATGCAGATTGTGCCACGACAGCAGGGTTGCGCCTAATATTTCTTTGGCCATTCCCAGATGATGGATGTATCCGCGTGAATAATGGCGGCAGGTATAACAGGTGCAGTTGGTATCAAGCGGTCGGGTATCGTCCTTGTGGCGGGCATTTCGCATGTTCAATTGACCCCGCCTGGTAAAGGCCTGATCGGTGCGCCCCGAACGGGTCGGCAGGACACAATCGAACATATCGATACCGCGACGGACGGCACCAACAATGTCGGACGGTTTTCCAACGCCCATCAAATAACGCGGGCGATTTGTCGGTAAATGGGGTGTTGTTTGATCGAGAACCTGGAACATGATTTCCTGGCCCTCGCCGACGGCCAGACCGCCGAGCGCGTATCCATCAAAACCAATGTCTTGTAGCTGGGCGGCAGACTGGTGGCGCAGTTCCGGATAAATGCTGCCCTGGACGATGCCAAACAATCCATATCCATGGCGTTCGATAAACGCATTCTTCGACCGCTTTGCCCATCGCATGGATCGTAGCATGGAGTGTTCCGCTTCCTGTTCGGTCGCCGGGAAGGGCGTGCATTCATCCAATACCATGGTGATATTTGAATCCAGCTTATGCTGGATTTGCATGGAATATTCCGGCGTTAAATTATGCGAAGACCCATCAATGTGCGATTTAAAAACAACGCCTTCTTCGCTCATTTTTCGCAGACTCTTCAGGGACATCACTTGAAAACCGCCTGAGTCCGTCAAAATCGGTCCCGGCCAGTTCATGAACTTGTGCAGGCCACCAAACCGCTCGACTCGATCAGCGCCGGGGCGCAGCATCAGATGGTAGGTATTGCCAAGAATGATCTGTGCGCCGGTTTCAGCCACGGCTTCCGGCGTCATCGCCTTGACGGTACCGGCCGTACCGACCGGCATAAATGCCGGCGTATCGATCGGCCCATGGGCGGTCATCAGGGTTCCCAGCCGGGCACGGCCGTCGCTTTTGATAATGTCGAAGGTTAAATGGCTCATAGGTTCTCTTTAGATTGGTTTGCCGCCACGTCCAATAGGGAGGCATCCCCATAGGAATAAAACCGGTAATTCTGGTCCATGGCGTGTTGATAGGCGGCCTTCATTCGATCCAGGCCAGAGAATGCCGCGACCAGCATAAACAGCGTCGATTTTGGCAGGTGAAAGTTGGTGAGTAGCCGATCGACGATGCGAAATTGGTAACCGGGGGTGATGAAAATATTGGTTTCACCCTTGAACGGATGAACAATTCCGCTTTCATCGGCGGCGGTTTCGAGCAGACGTAGTGAGGTCGTCCCGGAAGCAATGATCCGGCCGCCGTTTTTTTTGGTGGTATTGATTATCTGCGCCGTTTCCGGGCTGAGTTCGCCCCATTCGGCGTGCATGATGTGGTTTCGGGTATCCTCGACCTTAACCGGCAAAAAGGTTCCGGCACCCACGTGCAGGGTCAGTTTGGCAACCTGGACACCGCGTTCCGTCAGGGCGTCGATGAGGGCTGGCGTATAGTGGAGACTGGCTGTTGGCGCAGCGACGGCACCGTCGTTTTTTGCGAACAGGGTTTGATAGGCGGAATAATCTGAATGATCGCCGTCTTTTCCCCGCTTGATGTAGGGCGGCAATGGCATGATGCCGTGCCGGTGCAGGGCATCCAACAGAGCCGGACCAAACACATTAAAATGCAGGGTGACCTCGCCGGCCTCGCCTTTGCTGTCGACGACGGCTGAAAACCCCGGTGCAAAAACGATCAGATCGCGGGGGTTTAATTTTTTTGCCGGTCGGGCAAAAACCCGCCAAATCGCCGGACTGTCCGGTTTGTGTAAGGTGACTTCGATTTTTGCCCCGCCCTGCGGCGGGCCGGCGCGTGTTGCATCGCCGCGAATACCGGTTAGGCGGGCTGGAATGACCCGCGTGTCATTGGTGACCAACAGATCGCCAGGCTGCAGCAATCGCGGTAAATCCTTTACCACCAGGTCTTCCAGCTCTCCGCTCGCCGGAACATGCAGAAGCCGTGCAATATCCCGGGGTTCCACCGGGTGCTGGGCAATATGTTCGGGCGGAAGGTCAAAATCGAAATCAGAAACACGCATGGCGCGGAAACCTATAGAAAATCGGGTGTAAGTACAATCACAGCTTTGATTGTCAACCGGAGCACCGCGTTGTCCATCACCAAGGCGACATACAGCTTTAGGTGTTTGATGTTTTTATGGGGCTCGAAATCTGCTAAGTTGGTCGGGCACATGGATCAGGATCACCTGTCCGGTGGATGGTCTGGACCACCCGTCCGGTGGATGTCCAAATAAAAGGTTGAGAATGCAGCACGGAAAATTAATGCTGAGTGCTGCGACGCTCGCAATTTTAATTCTACTGGTTGATTTAAATCTCGAACTTGGGGTTGCTGCGGGTGTTCCCTATGTGTTTGTGGTGCTTTTAGGCGTTTGGTTCCCGTGGCGTTCCCAGGTTATTTTTCTGGCGCTTGTTAGTAGTGTGTTGATTGCCGCCGGATATTATTTTTCACCTGTTGGGGGCGATACCTGGATTGATTTGACAAACCGGGGTTTCGCGCTTTTTGTCCTTTGGGTGAGCGCAATCGTCATCGTTGTGTTAAAATCAACGGCCTCGTCTCTCACGGAAAGTGAGCAAAAATTTCGCGATTTTGCCGAAGTCTCATCGGACTGGTTATGGGAGATGGACGCGGACTTGAGGTTTACCTATCTGTCGGATCGGGTTGAAACCGTTACCGGTATTCCCGTTGCATTTCACATCGGCAAAACCCGCGAGGATTTGGCCGGCGAAGATTATAATTCTGAAAAATGGGTAACCCTGCGCAAAGCCATCGCATCGCGGTCGGAAATAAAGGATTTCGAGTACTCAAGAAAAGGTCCAAACGGAATTCAACAGTATATTTCCGTTTCCGGAAAACCGGTATTTGATGTCAGCGGTAAGTTCCTGGGCTATCGGGGAAGCGGTACCGACGTTAGCAAGCAAAAATCCGCTCTGGATCGTGCCAAACGGGCCGAACAACAATTGCGAACGGCCATCACGTCGCTTGAGGACGGGTTTGTGATTTTTGATGCCGATGATCGGTTGGTGCTGTGTAATGAAAAATACCGGGAAATTTATAGCGAAATCAGAGACTTCCTGGTGCCGGGGGCAAAATTTGAAGACCTGCTGCGGGCGGGATTTGAAAAGGGCGAGTTCCCCGATGCAATTGGTCGTGAAGAGGACTGGTTGGCCGAGCGGATGCAGTCCCACCTGGCCGGTAATACGGAAACCCTGCAAAGACTGTCAAATGGCAAATGGCTGAAAATTTCGGAGCGATTGACAGCGGACGGCGGCATCGTCGGTGTGCGGATTGATATTACTGAACTTAAAAAAGTCCAGGAAAAGGCCGAAGCGGCAAATCTTGCTAAATCAAACTTCCTTTCCACCATGAGCCACGAAATCCGCACGCCCTTGAATGGTGTCCTCGGCCTGGCCCAATTGCTCAATGATTCTGACTTGAACCGGGATCAACGGATAAAGGTAAATACCATATTGTCGTCGGGACAAACGCTTCTCGCCATTATCAATGATGTTCTTGATATGAGCAGAATTGAAGCGGGTGGAATGGAGCTGGAGGTCAAACCCTTCCTGTTAAATGAACTGGTTTCAACCATTGCGACGCCTTTCCAATCGTTGGCCGACGACAAAGGGTTGACGTTGCGGGTGCATAATAAAAGCGATTTTAATATGGCAATGCACGGTGATCCCGTGCGGATACGTCAAATTCTTTGGAACCTGTTAAGCAACGCCATCAAGTTTACCGAACAGGGCTCGGTCAGTCTGACAATCGAAAACATAACAGAGGGTCGACCGGTGGCGGGGCCGCCGAAGTGCCTGATGCAGTTTACCATTGCCGATACGGGAGCGGGTATTTCGGACGGCCGGGTCGACGCAATTTTTGCCGCCTTTACCCAGGAAGACAGCACCATAAATCGCAAACACGGCGGAACGGGGCTCGGCCTGTCTATCGTTAAACAATTGACTGAATTGATGGACGGAACCATAGACGTGGCCAGTGAACTGGGCAAGGGAACGCGCTTTACGGTTCGCCTTCCCTTTGCATTTGCATCAGCTGAGGAAGCCGAGGGACTAACCCTTCGATCGTCGGTTCCAGGCAATGGCAACGCTGTTCCGTTAAATGTCCTGCTGGCCGAAGATAACGAAGTGAACGCCGTCATCGCCATCGCTTTTTTGCAGAAGTTTGGGCATTCGGTGCGGCACGCGGAGAACGGTAAAATTGCCGTTCAAATCGCTGCCGAAAATTGGCCGGATCTGGTCCTAATGGACGTCCATATGCCTGAAATGAATGGCATTGACGCAACCAAAACCATTCGCGCAACGGACCTCGGGAAAAACCTCCCAATCATTGGCTTAACTGCCGAAGCCTTTGCCGAACGCCATCAGCAGTTTATCGCGGTCGGGATGGATGATGTCCTGACCAAACCCTTTACCGAGCAACAACTGGCAAATGCGATCGCTTTTTATGGCAAAAAAACCAACCCAAGTGTCGGGCAAAACCGTGCATCGATCGTTACCGCAGCAAAAGCCAATTCTCAATCCAAATCGTCGGACCCAGCCCCCGATCTCGAAAGGGCGATGGCAGATACCGCCGTGTTGGCCGTCGGGGATGCGGATAAACTGGACGAAATTCGCCAACAACTGGGACCGGAAACAACCTTAATGCTCCTGCAGGAAGCCGAAAATTCCTTGCGGACCCACCTTGAGGGGTTAAAAATCAGTGTTCAGAAAAGCGATTCGGAGGACATTCGTCGTACAGCGCATTCCATCAAGGGGGCGAGCGGATCCCTGTTTGCCATTGAAGTTTCCCGAATGGCGGCCGAAATCGAAGAAACCGCGACCGATACACATGCTCTTGCTGAGTTGATGCCGAGATTTGAAATTGCCGCGCAAGCCGCCATTAGCTGGTGGCGCGAACAGGCCTAACGGGATCCCGGCGGTTTTTACGCCGCCGGATAATCCTTAACTCTTTGATTTTTTTTGCATACCAGGTTCGACAATCGCCCCGCCTGCTCGGCTCCTATTCGCCCGGAAATGCATTCTAATGGACATAGTCCAGGGGCAATTGCGTTTCAAACTTGATTTCCTCCATGGCAAAAGCCGAACTGACGTCAAACAGATCAACCTTTTCGATAATTCGTTTGTAAACGGCATCGTAAGCAGCAATGTCGGGAACAACGATCTTCAACAGATAATCGACCCCGCCACTCATCCGGTAGAACTCCATTACTTCCGGAAATTCGTCGACAATTGTCGCAAAATTTTGCAACCAGGCCTGGTTGTGCTGGTTGGTTTTCAGCGATACAAACACGGTAACACCAACATTTAATTTGCTGCGATCCAACAGGGCCACCCGCTTTCTGACAACGCCGGTTGATTCGAGGTTTTGAATTCTCCGCCAACAGGGCGTTTGCGACAAACCGATCCGCTCAGAGATTTCAGCAATGGAGAGGGTTGCATCCGACTGCAGGCAGTCGAGAATTTTTTTATCCGTGGCGTCCAAAATAAAATTCCTATAAAATATAATTAATTAGAATAATAATCTATATTTATTCGAATTTAAAGGCAAAAAAAGGAACATTTTCCCGACGTTTTTGGGTATTATCGTTTTTAACAGAATGCCGTCAGAGTGGAGAATAAAATGTTAAAGCGCCTGTTTACCGAACATCCCGCCAGCGTCAACGAATCTTATTTCGAGCATGTCGGTGTGGCCCTTGGTTTTGGTTTTAAAATGTTCTATGGCGCTGTTGTTTGTCTGGTACATGCCTTTTTGCCGTTTTTGTTTGTTAAAACCGGCAGCCAGGTGATCACCGGACTCCATAATCAAATGGTCGCAAACCGCAACCGCAGTGGAACGAACCCAAATGCCGACGCGTCAAATGGAATTACCGCTTAGTGGTGGTCCGCCGGTGCACGGTGTTAGGCGTATTGTTGTCCGTAAAACTTCGTTTTAATTCCCGGATTGCCGGCGGTCGATAAGTTCAATCTGTTCCGGGTGGGTGACCTTAAGAGCGGGGCCATTGCGTTTTTTTAACCAGCCGCGAACACGCAATTGGGCACCTTTAAGGGATTGCGGGTCCAGCGCTATCTTTGCAAAGGCCCGGCGGGCTTTGCCGTTGAGGGTCACCGTAAAATCATCCCGCCAGTTTTCACCAAAATTCAGGTAAGTTGTGCCTTTGACGAGGGCCGTTTCTAAAACCCGCCCTTCAATCACCTGGAAAGTCCCGGTCAGGTGCCCCAGCGCCAGCGGTGTGGCGCGGCGAACGGCATAAAACGGGTGCGCCCATATGCCGCGGTTGGCGTTCCTTGCTTCGCGTTCCAGGGCGTACATCTCAGTTGTGACCGCCCGATTATCGGCAAAGGTATAAACACGGGCCATGCCGCGCTGCAACATCCGGCCCTGTACCCAGGTTCCGTCTGGCAAAAACAAGTGGGCGAGATGCCGCCCATGGCGGTCCATGCGGGCCCCGCCAAAACGCAGGGTTACGGTTTTGTCCAGGGTCAATTCCTCGAGCGCAAATTTTGCGTCTGGAGCCAAGGGCCATTGTTTAAAACCTTTTCGTCCCAGCGCCAATTTGGGGGCCTGCAAACCGACCAATCGGATTTGTTTGGCATCGCGGATGGCGCGATCGAGGATCACCGTGTCACCGTCGACCACTGCAACGACGCGCGCTGTTTCACCGGTCGTGAGACCTTCGAGGGGTTCCGCCCCAGCACCGGCGGATGCCAGCACCAGCACAACCAGGAAAGAAATGATTTTAAAGACCATCATTGACCATTTCCCGGACCTCGGCGGATGTAAAACCGGATGTGCGCAGGTGACGCAGGGTGACGGCATTGTCGCGTTTGGCAAACCGCCGGCCCTGATCGTCGAATAGCAGTCGATGGTGGTAATAGGACGGTGTTTTATAGGCCAGCAACGCCTGCAACAACCGATGCAGATGCGTGGCCGTGAACAAATCTTCGCCGCGGGTAACCAGGGTGATGTTTTGCAAATGATCGTCTACCGTAACTGATAAATGGTAACTTGTTGGCGATCCTTTACGGGCCAGGACCACATCACCGAGGGCAGCCATGGAGACCTGCTGCTCGCCCTGATTTTGATCGGTCCAGGTGAGGGGGCCGGTGCGTTTTAGGGCATCGTCGGTTTTAAGACGTATGGCATAGGGGTCGCCCGCGCCCATGCGGTCCGTTTGCACCCGTTTGCTCAAAAGACGACAGGTGCCGGGATAAAGCGGGCCTTCTGGTCCTGTCGGGGCCAGGTGAGGCGCATATCCGGCGGCCCGGATTTCCGCCCGGATTTCCTTGCGGCTGCAAAAACAGGGATATAGCAGCTCCATGTCCCGCAGGCTTTCCAGGGCTTTTGCATAATCGGCAAAATGATCCGATTGGCGCCGAACGGGCCGCTGCCAATCAAGGCCCAGCCATTGTAAATCTTCGATCAAAGCTGTTTCGTAGCCGGATTGACACCGTTCCTGGTCAATGTCTTCGATGCGCAACAGGAACTGACCGTGGGTTTGCCGTGCCATGCGGTCCGCAAACAGCGCCGAAAAGGCATGACCCAAATGAAGATATCCGGTCGGACTTGGTGCAAATCTGGTAACAACAGTCATAGGGGATTGATAGCGGTTTGGCACCGGACGTGACAAGGGGGGGTGTTATCGGTTACCAAATAAACCAGTCGATTTACCCGTTCCTATTGTGAGGATCCCGCCATGAACGATCAGCCTGAACTCTATGGTCCGACCTTTGCCCCGGCATCCGGTGGGGCACCCCGACAATTGGTGATTTTTTGCCATGGTGTGGGATCGGATGGTCAGGATTTGATCGGCCTCGCGCCGTATTATGCAAAAGTCCTGCCCGACGCCCAGTTTGTTTCACCCAACGCACCCTTTGCCTTCGACATGGCACCGGCCGGATACCAGTGGTTTTCACTGGAAAACCCGACGCCCCAATCACGCCTTGAAGGGACACAGGCTGCGGTACCGTTACTCGACGCATTTATTGACAGCCAAATGCAGTTGTACGGGTTGACGGACAAGGATGTCGCTTTGGTTGGTTTTTCACAGGGTTCTATGATGGCGTTACATGTGGGCGTACGTCGGCAGCGGCCCCTGGCCGCAATCGTCGCCTATTCCGGCGCTCTCATCGGCCCCGAACTGCTGGCAAGTGAAGTAAAGTCGCAGCCGCCAATTTTGATGATGCATGGCGTCATGGACGACGTGGTGCCACCGGAGTCCCTCTATGAAGGGGTGGCGGCGCTACAGGCGGCGGGCCTGAAGGTAACCGGTGAAATGGTTGCCAATCTGGGGCATAGCCTCAACGACCAGAGCATCATGCAGGGAATGGACTTTTTGGCGACCTGTTTTGGCGTGCCTCTGCCTGAACCGGGATCGGCACCAGCAACCGATAATTAAGGGCATTTGCCGTTTTTGTAGTTTTTGTATAAGTCTGCCAGGGTTTTTTCGGGTCCGGTTGCGACGGACGATTTGGTCATAAAACCGTCACACAACGATATTTGGCAAAGCACCACAATATGTATTAGGCTGTCTTCGAATCTGAGGATAAACTCATGACGACTGCGCAGGGCACCTATCCAGCACTGGTCCTGAACGCCGACTACCGGCCGCTCAGTTATTTTCCCTTGTCCCTGTGGTCCTGGCAGGATTCCATTAAGGCGGTTTTTCTTGAGCGGGTAAACGTCGTCGATGAGTATGACCGCTTTGTTCATTCCCCGCGGCATGTGTTTAAGATCCCAAGTGTTATTTCCTTAAAAGATTATGTGAAAACCGGAACCCGACCGGCGTTTACCCGTTTTAATGTGTTTTTGCGCGACCGGTTCTCCTGTCAATATTGTGGCCACGTCTTTCAAACCGAAGATTTGACCTTTGATCATGTGGTTCCACGTTCCAAGGGCGGGCGAACGACCTGGGGAAATGTTGTGACCGCCTGTGCGCCGTGCAATTTACGTAAAGGCCATCGCCTGCCAAAAGATGTCGGCATGCTGCCCCTTCGGCGTCCCGACCAGCCGTCAAAGTTTTTATTACAAGAGAACGGCCGTGCCTTCCCGCCCAATTATCTGCACGAAAGCTGGCGTGACTTTCTCTATTGGGATTCCGAACTGGATAGTGTTTAGCATGGTGGACCCGATATTCAGTCATTTCTGTCGCACAGGACCAGCCCCTGCCAGGCAACCCTAACCGGCTTCAGTACGTCTCTTGGCGTGGCCCTAGAGTCCGCCTAAGAGCCCGCGCCACGGGCCATTGTTGACGCCGATAGACCGCTGCTATCGGCGTTTTACCTAAGGGTTTGACAAACCGTCGTAAACCCCTATATTCCGCGCCGTTCCCGGGAACGTGGACCAGTGGCATCGTTTCACTGTACCCCGCCCCTGATTGATGATCAGGATCCGGCATACCGGGCTTAAGAACACCTGTTAAAAAAGGGACTTATTTATGAGTAAACGCACAAATTCGAAGTACAAAATTAACCGACGCCTCGGTGTCAATCTGTGGGGACGTCCAAAAAGCCCGATCAACGCCCGCGATTATCCGCCAGGACAACATGGTCAGCGCCGCCGTAAACCGTCTGACTATGGCTTGCAACTCATGGCAAAACAAAAACTAAAAGGTTACTACGGCAACGTCACCGAAAAGCAGTTCCGTCGTTATTATAAGGAAGCACAACGGGTTGTCGGCGATACGTCGGAAAATCTGATCGGCATTCTCGAGACCCGCTTGGATGCGGTTGTCTATCGTATGAAATTTGTTCCGACGGTGTTTGCTTCGCGCCAATTTATTAACCACGGCCACGTCCAGGTTAACGGCAGAAAAGTAAATATTCCTTCTTATCTGGTTAAAGAAGGTGATGTGATTACGGTGCGTGAAAAATCCCGGCAAATGCCGATGGTCCTGTTAGCCATGGAAAGCTCCGAGCGGGAAATTCCCGATTACATCGATGTTAACGCCAACAAGATGGAAGGTTCGTTTACCCGCGTGCCGAAACTTGCTGACGTGCCTTATCCGGTCCAAATGGAACCAAACCTTGTTATCGAATATTACTCGCGCTAATACCTGAAGAATTCCTGCTCGAGTAAAATCAAGCAAATATAGTTACTTAAAAGGCCATTTGCTAACGCAATTGGCCTTTTTTGGTGCGCAGGCCCGGCACTGATCTTGGAGGTGTATGACCTTTATGAAATCTTTGAAAGTGATTGATGGGCATATAAATTGGTTTTATTTTCTATTAAAAATAGAAATTGGTCTCTATTTTGTTTCATCGACTGACTTTTAGGTGGAGAAAAAAATGCAAAAACTGATTTTTGCAGAGAACTGGCGTATTGGACATAAGCAAATTGATGAGGAGCATGAGGAGCTTCTTAAGATGATAAATGAAATGGTCGATGATATTGAAGAGGCGGACGTAGTTAAATTTGGCGAATCACTTGCCTTTTTCTGCGAAAAAGTCGCCATTCATTTTGACAATGAAACCAAAATAATGAGCGCGCTTGGTTATGAAGAACAAAAGCACGAAAATATGCATTCCGACCTCCTCAAAGAATTGGAACTGATTTCTAGAAAAGTTGAACATGGAGATTTCGACCGTACACTGTCCATTGTATTTGATATCTTTGTAAAAAAGATACTTAAAGGCGATATTTATTTTGCAGATTATTTACGAAATATAAATTACGTTGGATCGTAAATAACCAAATTGTATACAAAGATAATAATTGCCTGACACTCGCCGCTCCCGGACGGGCGCAGTTAAAACTTTCCTTTTCCCCGATTATTTTGGGTTTGATGCGGAGCCATTGGAAATACCAATGGCATATCGCGCCCCGACATGCCGAGAAAAACCGACATCGCACATTGCACGGCGCGCGATATCGACAATATTACCGGATCCAAAACTCAAAACCCGAAAATTGCTTCGCATACAAAATACCCGCCGAAACGTCCAGAGATACCATCCAATTTCGCATTAAAGATATGAATTCGGCAATTATTTGACGAGATTTTCACCATATCTAAAGAATTAAATTCTATTTTGGGATTGTAATTCATTACCGATTGCCGAATTATACATATATAGGTCAGGGGGCTGACCTATAGGAGTACACTGGTTGGGGGGAACGTTGCCCATGATTCTTATCGAGTTTCTCGATGATTCTGGTGACGGCTGATGGCGGCTGAATGTGGTGATCTGGAGGTAACTCCGGGTGTCGTGCTGGATGGAACACACGTCGAAGAAAACGGCACTTTTTCTGAAGGTGGTGCCGCAGAAATATTGGTCAGTTATTGGTTCCAAAGATGTGCAATTGCACCCGAAACGGGGCCGCAATGGGCCGATTTTGAACTCATGGATATTTATAAGATTGCCAACAGAGTCGTCGTAAAAGACGTCCTCAACGGCGGTGAGGAGTTTCGCAATCGCTATTGGGGTACCAATATAACCGAAGCGTTCCAAATTGACGCCACAGGGAAAATTATCCGGCAATATTTAAGCCTTGAACATACCAGGCAGGCGTTGGATGTCCTGCGTCTGGTTATTCGCGACGTCAGGCCAGTACGTGTTTGGGGCAGGGCCGCATTTTTTGAACAAACCCAACACAAACCCTTTGAAGCTGCATTTGTTCCGCTTTTCGATGGCGACGGCTCTGCAACACAGGTGATTTCAGCCTTTAACTTCGATTTTTTGGATCCGGGTGAATAGAATTAACCCAGCACATCAACCAAACTCCCCCGCGGGAGTTCAGCGCCTTGCGCGCCAGAACGCAAATTGTCGCCGGCCAGACGCAGGTCGATCTGCTGCTGGATGCCGTGGTCGCGTTGCGAGAGCGCCCGATCGGCAATTCTGTCGTCGCGCTCGGCCAGAAAGGTTTTGAAATTTGACGCCGAATCGGTATCCCGGGTGGCCGGGTCGGCACTTCCGCCGGGGGCAATCTGATCAAGGGCGAGGCTTTCATCAAACTCGCTTAAAGTAAGATCGTAGACGGCGGCACGGTCGGCGCGCTGGTCGATCAGTTCCGAGGCAATGGCCGCCTGGCGGTTCTGAAATGCCGCGTCGCTGGCGACCGTGTCGGCAAATCGGTTTTGTTCCGCCCGCGCCCGCGCATTTTCAAGGTCGTGTTCCAGATCGTTGCGTCTGAGTTGAATGGCGCGTTCGCTCCGAACGACCGCTTCATCGGTTATTTCTTTGCGCCGCCTGGCCGCGTCGAAGGCATTAAATGATAGCTTTTCGCGTGATTCCCGTTGCGCAATTTCATTTCGGTTCGACGCGAGATTTGTTCGGTTGCGGCTGGCCGATGCAATGATAGAATTTTGAATTTCGAGCACAACGATCTTTCGAAACCGTTAAATTTTCCCATGACAGTTTATATAAAAGCGATAGATCTTTCAATAGGCACAAAAAAGGCCGCCTATCGGCGGCCTTTTCAGCAATCGGGGTTAACCGGGATCAGGCGGCTTCAACGCCCTTTTCCTTGAACAGCTGTTGAAGTTCGCCAGCCTCGTACATTTCGCGGATAATATCGCAGCCACCGACAAATTCGCCTTTTACATAAAGTTGCGGAATTGTCGGCCAATTGGTGAATTCTTTAATGCCATTGCGAATTTCACCGTCTTCCAGGACGTCAATTCCCTTAAACTTAACTTCCATGGTCGTCAACGCATGGGTCACGGCTGCGGAAAAACCGCATTGTGGAAACATCGGAGTTCCCTTCATAAACAACACCACATCATTGGCGTCGATTTCTGCCTGGATTCGGTCAAACACGGGATTATCGCTCATTTTGAAGTCCTTTTAAGAGTGGTTCTTAAGTATTGTCGGGGGCGCTCGTCTGCAGGGCCAGCGCGTGAAGTTCGTTGCCCATTCGGCCTTTTAGGGCGGAATAGACCAATTGATGTTGCTGGACCCGTGATTTGCCGACAAATTGGGCCGAGCTTACATAAGCCGCGTAATGGTCGCCGTCACCGCGCAGGTCCTCGATCGTCACTTGTGCATCGGGCAGGCTTTGCTTGATGAGACTTTCAATCTCAGCGGCGTCCATGGCCATTTATTCAGATCCTTTTCTGTAGGCATCGTCACTTGTTATCGTTTCTGTCTAGGATATGGCTGTTTCCGACGTTCTGGTCAACCCTTAGCAAAGTGGGGTTTTATCATGGAACCTGTGAAAATAACGATCAAGTGATGATTTAGCGGCAGGGCTACTAAATAAAATCTGCAAGATACCGGTCGATTAATGGCAAATGGCTTTTCACATTTTGTTTTGTCATGCCGCGCAACATGTCCTTTAACAACCGGTTGCCCTGGAGAAACGTATCCGGATGCTGATAGGAAATGGATAACAGCGCCAACTGCAGGTCCTTGCCCTTTGCATAGATATCAAAGGCCTGGCCGACGCTGGACGATTGTTGCGAAATTTGCCGCAGGGCGGCGATTTGATCGCGCAAGCCCCCCGGTGTCCTCGCAAATAAATCCCTGAGCACAGCTTTGTCCTCTTCGTTGGGGACTTCAAACAGGGGTGACGGCGCCGTAAGTGTATTCCAGATTTCATGTACCGTTGCCTGCTGCATTTCTGCAATTTTGACATCTTCTCTCCAGGCCTCAAGGGCATCGTCCTGCTCTGCATCGCCGATGGCTTGCACCGCCTTGACCAACGACCCCAGCATGCCCGTCGGTTTGATTTCTGGTTTCTCGGGGAATTCGGATTCTTCCATGACGTTGCGCCAGGCGTATGTCCACACCGCCCACAATTCTTTGCGGACCATATCGTTAGCCAATTTGGCCTGCAGAATTTTTTTACGTTCTTCAGGCTTGCCCCGCTCCGCCGCCGAAATAATGTGCCGACACTTTGGGATCACAATCGGCATAAACTCGGTTCGGACAACACGCACCATTCGAAGCGAAAATTCTGCACATAAAACATAGGGGATCTTTCTGCCGTTCATCAGTTCCTGTGGCACGCCCGTCCACAGGACCTGAAACCGCCGGTCCAGCAGGTCGCAAAACAGATCCGCAAATATCTGCGTTAGGTCGTTCGGGTCCTGGTTATCGGGTAGTTCCTCGCTTGCCGTTTCCATGGCAGTATCGGCGTCACGGCGGGCTTTATGGAGGGTCCAGTCGGCGGCGCGTTCAATGCGGTCGTCTTTTATGGCGCGCAGGAAAGTCGTAATATGCCCAAGCACAACGTCTGTATTTTCGTTTGCGTTGTTGATCGCAATACTAGCCAGTTTACTGGTGTAACCGGCTCGAATATCGTCATCATTGCGGCGTGAAAACAGGGCTTCGGTAATGACCGCAGCGCAATCAATCAGCAATTCGGGTTTTTGCGCTACCGACAGGGCCGGAATTAATCCGTTGGCAGGGTCTTCGAAAACGACCTCCCAGTCAATGGTTCCGACGGGTGTTCGTGGCCAATGTTCTTTTTCTACTTTGACAATATCGTTGTGCGTATCGTTCACAATCAACCCCTGTGCACAAACCTCCATGGTGTACGGTAAAGATATGCGCCATACAGTACAAGAATATAGGTAGCTGGCCGTGCCACCTCGGTTCTAACGGGGCGTCAATTCATAAATGCCGGCATCCAGGCTTCATGGGCTTGTCGAATTGTTTCCACGGCCAGGCTCCCATGGCCCGTGATCTCAATATCTGTTCCCGTCGTCCGGCCCAATTGGCTGGCCGATACCCCCTTCGATCGGGCCTCGGCAATTAATTGTTCGGGGTTGATTGTGGTGACCAGATAACGGCTTTGGTCTTCGCCAAAAGCCCAGGCGTGAATGGGTATGGCGAGCGCCGGCGGGGTCAGTTTTGCGCCGCGATGGCCAGCCAGGGCCATTTCCGCCAGGGCGACCAGCAATCCACCATCGGAAAGATCGTGACAAGCGGCAACGGATCCGGAAAGGATCTGCGAACGGACAAAATCACCGTTTTTGCGCTCCGCACTCAAATCGACCGGTGGTGG
The DNA here is from genome assembly GCA_021775095.1 of Rhodospirillales bacterium. Taxonomy (GTDB): domain Bacteria; phylum Pseudomonadota; class Alphaproteobacteria; order Rhodospirillales; family Casp-alpha2; genus JABMNT01. Next base: position 41,585 of record JAJFII010000060.1, on the reverse strand, counting down.
CGCGCCCTCTTCGCGATTTTCGACCAACTCCAAATAAAGCGAACACCCCAAATGGCCCTTGGAGTCGCCAATCAAGACAATTGCCAAATCCGCGTCGGTGAAGCCGATACCGACGGATTTTGATGCGTCGGCAATCAGGCCGACACCGCCGATCGTCGGCGTCGGGTGGATCCCCTGGCCATTGGTTTCGTTGTACAGCGACACATTGCCCGAGACGACGGGATAATCGAGGGCCAAACAGGCCTCGCTCATGCCCTCACAACAGCCAACGAACTGCCCCATGATTTCAGGTTTTTCCGGGTTTCCAAAATTCATATTGTCAGTGATCGCAAGGGGGGTTGCGCCGGTCGCGGTAATATTGCGCCAGGTTTCAGCAACAACCTGACGACCGCCCTCGACCGGATCCGCATAACAGTAGCGCGGCGTACAATCGGAGGTCATGGCCAGGGCCTTTTTGGTTCCGTGGACCCGGACAAGGGCGGCGTCGCCGCCCGGACGACCGTGGCCCAGGGTGTCGCCCATGACCATGTGGTCATATTGTTCCCAGATCCATCGTTTGGACGCCAGGGCCGGAGAGCCCATCATCTGCAGGAGGCTGGCCAACAGGTCATCGGGTTCCGGCGATGTTGCCAAATCAAGCGGCCGGGGTTTGGCCGTTGCCACCCAGGGGCGATCATACTCAGGGCTGGCCAGGGCCAGGGGGTCGATCGGTAAATCGGCGACAACTTCTCCGTGATGTTTGAGAACCATATGACCGCTATCGGTCAAGTGGCCGCAAACCGAAAAATCCAGCTCCCATTTTTTAAAAATAGCTTGCGCTTTGGCTTCCGTCCCGGGCCGCAATACCATCAACATGCGTTCCTGGCTTTCAGACAACATCATTTCGTAGGCCGTCATGTCCGCTTCGCGTTGCGGTATTTTATCGAGGTCCAATTCGACGCCAACCCCGCCTTTCGATGCCATCTCGAAACTGGACGACGTTAATCCCGCTGCTCCCATGTCCTGAATACCGATGATACAATCGGTTTGCATCAGTTCCAGACAGGCTTCAATCAGCAGTTTTTCGGTGAACGGATCGCCGACCTGAACGGTTGGTCGTTTGGCGTCCGAATCTTCCGAAAATTCCGTTGAGGCCATGGTTGCCCCATGGATCCCGTCGCGTCCGGTTTTCGAGCCGACATAAACAATGGGGTTGCCGGAACCGGTCGCTGCGGAATAAAAAATCTTGTCCTGGTCAGCAATGCCGACGGTCATGGCGTTAACCAGAATATTACCGTTGTAACTTTTATGGAACTCACATTCGCCGCCAACGGTCGGTACACCAACGCAGTTTCCGTAACCGCCGACACCGGCAACGACACCGGATACCAGATGGCGGGTTTTGGGATGGTCGGTACTGCCAAACCTGAGCGCGTTGAGGTTGGCGACCGGCCGCGCACCCATGGTGAAAACGTCGCGTAAAATGCCACCGACCCCGGTCGCGGCTCCCTGGTAGGGTTCAATATAGGACGGGTGGTTGTGGCTTTCCATTTTAAAAACTGCCGCCTGGCCGTCGCCGATGTCGATGATTCCAGCATTTTCACCGGGCCCACAAATGACCCACGGAGCCTCAGTGGGTAATGTTTTGAGCCATTTTTTTGATGATTTATAAGAACAGTGTTCGGACCACATGACCGAGAAAATACCCAGTTCCGTCATATTGGGCTGGCGACCCATGATCTCTAACACTTTGTTGTATTCATCGGTCGTAAAACCGTGGGATGCAATGATTTCTGGGGTAATCTCGGACATTAAGGAGCTCTTTTTTAGGGGGGTGAAAAAGGCTCGCCATTTTTAGCAGATGCGACAGAATAGGCAACGCCGGACCGGTGGCAAATGTCTATGGGAACGGGTTGCGAAGGTGTTAGCGGTTACGGGCGGGAAACCAGGCCCCGCCCGCATTACCGGTTATTTAATCCTGCCGGGAAGGCTGAGATCGCCGGACGCGATATCAAAGACGTTGGTCACACATAGGAGGGGGGGCATGAATGTTCGCATTGACTGTTAACGCCGATGTTACCCCGTCGTAGGTCGCGCCTTCAATGATCGCGGCATTTTTAAAGCCAACGTTGATCATAATTTCCTGTTTATCGAACAGCGGCGTGTAACCGGGACTGTCAATGAAAATAGGCAGGCCCGGCCATGTTGCGGGCAACACAGGCGCACTTCCCTTTGCGATATCGCGAACGCCCAATGCACCTTTGCCACATCTGTCGTCGACCGTTAGAACGACCCAATGGGCGGCGTTTTCTTATTTAGCGCGGGCCAACCGGTTTTCCCGTTCGCCATCGCACGTCGCCGAATTTATGGCGTCGACCCGCGGCACTGTGTCCCAGACTCTCAAAGCGTTGGCCCGGAAATCACTGATTGAAGAAGTCCGTTCCGAGACCGACCGGCGATGGATTTCCTATGCGGTAGCCAGCAAAGGCCGGGAAGCGCTTGATCGATCGACGGTGATTGACGCGGCATCGGAAAATCTACTTCCATCGACCGCTGCAAGTCTGTCCAGGGGGCTTCAGTTGCTGGTGCGAAGCGCACTCAAAGCGGGCAATCGAAAACCATTTGGAATCTGCAAAACCTGCCGATATAACCAACCCAAAGGCAACGGTGGCTTTTGTTTGCTTTTGAACGAGGTGCTCGCGCCTGAAGAGGTCCTGCAAATTTGCTGTGAGCACGAAGACGGTTAAGCGGATACTCCAGGTATTATCCCAGGGCCGCGACCAAGCCGTCGAACATGGGTTTGCCGTCGGCACCGCCTAGTTCTGGATCGGCCAGCCGTTCCGGGTGCGGCATCATGCCAAGCACGTTGCGGTTTTTGTTGAAGATGCCGGCAATGTTCCGCTGCGATCCATTGGGATTGGCACCTTCGGTTTCGCCACCCGCCTGGTCCGTATACCTGAAGGCAATTCGCTGTTCGGCCTCAAGTTCGTCCAAAACATCGGCATCCGCGTAATAATTACCGTCATGATGGGCGACGGGAATGCGCATGATCTCACCCGTCGCGTAGCCCTGGGTAAATGCGGTGTCATTGGCTTCGACACGCAGGTGCACATCTTTGCAGACATAACGTAACGCCGCATTGCGCATCAGGGCACCCGGCAATAAACCGCTTTCCGTCAAAATCTGAAACCCATTGCATATGCCGAGCACCGGTACACCCTTATGGGCGCGGTCGATGATTTCACGCATTACAGGGGATTTTGCCGCCATCGCGCCGGCCCGCAGATAATCTCCATAGGAGAACCCCCCAGGCACGGCAATAAGGTCGACGTCATCGAAACTCGAATCGCCGTGCCAGACCATTACTGGTTCGTGGCCCATGGCGCGGCGCAGGGAAACCTGGATATCGCGGTCACAGTTGGATCCGGGAAATACAATGACGGCTGCTTTCATGGAACCTAAACCCTATGCAATTTCGACCGAGTAGTTCTCGATCACCATATTGGCTAAAAGCTTTTCACACATCTCTTTTGCTAGGGTTTCAGCTTTTATTGGGTCCGATTCTGACAGCTCCAGTTCAATATATTTGCCTTGCCGGACGTTCTCAACTCCGCCGAACCCGAGCGTGCTGAGGGCATGTTCCACGGCTTTTCCCTGGGGGTCTAAAACACCATTTTTTAGGGTTATATGAATGCGGGCTTTCACGTTTGCGACCTCGTCTGTTTTATCGTTATTGCATTGTGTCTGGTGCCTGCAGGTCGCGCGGACCACCTTCCGGTAAAATACCAAGGCGACGAGCAACCTCCTGATAGGCTTCTTCGGCTTTTCCCAAATCCCTGCGGAACCGATCCTTGTCCATACGTTCATTGGTTACACAGTCCCACAGCCGACAATTGTCCGGGCTGATCTCGTCAGCCAGAACAATGCGCATGTTCTCGTTTTCCCAAAGACGGCCAAATTCCAGTTTAAAATCAATTAACCGCAGCCCGACACCCAGGAACAGGCCGCTTAAAAAATCGTTCACGCGAAGAGAAATTGAGATTATCTCGTCCAGCTCGTGAGGATGTGCCCAGCCAAACGCCGTAATGTGTTCTTCGGTGACAATGGGATAATTCAAATCTTCCGATTTGTAATAAAACTCGACCACGGAACGCGGTAGGGGCGCACCATCTTCCAGATTAAAGCGCTCTGCCAAGGATCCGGCGACGACGTTACGGGTAACCACGGTAATGGGAATGATCTCCACTTCCCGGACCAACTGTTCACGCATGTTCAAGCGCCGCATGAAATGCGTCTGCACGCCAATATCGTTGAGGCGCTGCATCAAATATTCGGAGATACGATTATTCAAAACCCCTTTACCGGTGATCGTGCCGCGTTTGGAATTACGTCTTGAATAGGCGTCGTCTTTAAAGTGCTGTACCAGGGTGCCGGGTTCGGGACCTTCAAAAAGAACTTTGCCGCGGCCTTCGTAAATCTGTCTGCGTCGGGACATGTGCATATGCCTAGATCAGGGCCGGAATGGATCATCGCGGTTCCCATGGTTAAGGTGTTCCCTATATCAGGTGAACGGGGTGAAGACAATCATGGTGACGGTCGATGTTCGCACCTAAAACCAGCTCGAAATATCCGTTAAAGGTTTTTTTATGGCCCCGGCCGCCGGAACTTTTGCGTCGGCTGTCGGATAACCGCAAACCAGCAAAATATAGGGGCGCTCGTTATCCGGCCGGTCACAGATGCGGTTGAGAAAATTCATCGGGCTCGGTGTGTGGGTGAGAGTCGCCAATCCGGCATTGTGCAGGGCAGCAATCAAGAATCCCGTAGCGATGCCGACCGATTCCGGCACATAATAGTGTTTCACCCGGCGACCGTCGGCAAGGTGGCCGAACCGTTCGGCAAATATGGCAATTAACGTGGCGTTCTCTAAAAAGGATTTATTGGCATCTGTGCCGAGAGGTGCCAACGCCGCCAACCATTCCTCAGGAGCTTTGTTTTCATAAAACGCCTTCTCTTCAAGCTCCGCCGCCCTTCGAATTTCCTGTTTCTTAGGAACACTGTCGATAACGCAAAAATGCCAGGGTTGCATGTTGGCACCCGATGGCGCGGTGCCGGCCGTCCGGATACAGGTTTTGATGACGTCCTTTGGGATTTTTCGGTTTTGATAGTCGCGAACGGTCCGGCGTTTTTTTAACTGTGTCTCGAAGGACCGCGCGCGCTCCAGCATTTCGGACGGCGGATATTCCTGGTAGGCGGAATGGGGCAGCCACTGAGGGATTAAAGCAGATGACATGGGGCCTCCTGGTCGGGCTAAAGCTCAACGGGGTGAAACGGAAATTCATCGGGGCGACCGGCGCAAAACTGCCATTTGGCTTTGATTCCATGGCGGTGGCGGTCGGGCAGGGCGATCAGAGATGAACAGACAGTGCCGAACGCGCCCATTGTCGTGATGTTCATGGCGGACCGCCCTTCATCATCGTCGGGATTCGATTTGCTGGCCAAAAGGCCCTGCCAGGTGAACCAGTCATCGGTTTCAGGGTTGGGGGGCGGGGCGTTCTGAAACCGTGACAAATGCCGACCGATGCGTGGTGCCGCAAGGTCATTTAAATCGTGGGCGGTTATCATCGAAACGCCGACCGGAATTTCCACAACATCTATGGTGCCGTTGGCATCGCCCGATGATCGCAACCAGAAGGCGTCCCTTGCATCAGCGACAATCAGATTAAAACTGCGATAACTGGCAGGGTCGATCCCGGCAAGGGCTTTCGCCGCTTCACGGGCTTCAGCATGGTCAACGGCCTCGAGCGGCAATTCACCGCGGCTGCGTTTGTTCTCGACCGGGCCCAGAGAGTTCTGGCGGTTCAAAATGGCAGCGCAAACACCGTCGTCGTTGAGTGCCAGCCAGGTGCCGCCTGCCAATTCGTCAATTCCCGCCGTCACATGGTGACGGTCGGGCCAATGGCGGGCCGGAGCTAACCAGGGGCGGGATCGCATTTCATCCCGATTGGCTCCCAGAATCAGGGGCCATTGGTGATCGGGTCGGCGATGCAGAACGACTGTACACATGATCGCTCAAAAGTAGTCAGGTTAAGCGACACATGCCAGCCCTGAAAAAATCCACATCAGGCGGTTGCGGATGGTACAAAACCAAGATACATAAGGGTCAACATTGACCTCGGCGCAGGTTGATGACACATTTTTAGGAGCGAATTATGGCCGATGCATTTAGTGACCGCGAAAAGGGCTTTGAAGCCAAATATAAATTGGACGCAGAACAGCAGTTCAAGGTCGAAGCACGGCGCAACAAGCTGTTGGGCCGGTGGCTTGCGTTCGAGTTTGGATTAACCGGCGATGCGGTTGAGGTGTACGCCAAGGAAGTCGTCATTGCAGATCTGGATGAGCCCGGTGTTGAGGATGTCATGCGCAAAGTCATGGCAGATATCAAAACCCACGGATCCGCCCTTACCGATGCCGACATACGGGCAAAAATCTCAGAATTCGAAGGAGTCGCGGCGGCGCAGATTGCTGCTGGCGAATAGACAAAAATCAAATTGTGATTTTAAGACCCCGGCCGCCAGTGGCCGGGGTTTTTTAGTGGAAAAGCTCAACTCTTAGGAACAATGGGTCGGTAAAACACGTCAATGTGTGTGGAACTTTTGCATAAAACCAGCCATTATTTTGCCCATTGTTAATCTGGAGGAGGCCGCCCATATGTTTCGTATCCTGATCGCTGCGGTGATTTGTCTGGCCCTGCCGACCCTGGCCTATGGCGCCGCCGACGATGCGCCGCGACAACCCGCTTGCATAAAAGGTTATGTTGTCGACCCACAAACCAAAAAATGTGTGAAAAAAACGTCGGCGACCGTGCCCGACAAGGCGATCACCGATCAGGCCTGGTTGTGGGCCTATGCGGGTGACTACACCTATGCCATCGAATTGTTTGCTGAAGTGGCCGCCAAGGGCGACCCGTCGGCGTTAAACGGCCTGGGTTACAGCCACCGCAAATTGGGTAAAATGGATCTGGCCATTGGATTTTATAAACGGGCATTGGCCATTGACCCCAATTATCTGCTCGCCCGCAACTATCTGGCCAAGGGGTATTTGGCGATCGGACGGATCGAGCCCGCCCTCCAACAACTGGTCGAAATTGGCAAACGCTGTCACGCGCCCTGCAAACTCTATCACGACCTGAAGTCGGCGCTGATTGTCGCGGACAGCGGCTTGCCGGGCACCTACTAGGGTTCTGTAGCCCGGCTCAAATGGGCCGGGCGCAAGGGTGCACGGAATTTTCAGCTTGCACGGAGCACGTGTTGGGCAATTCTGCAGGCGCTGGAGCGGACGCTTCGTCCTCCATTTACGGCTAAGCGATCACCATGCTGTTGTCGGCGGAAAATCAAATGCTGGCGACCAGCAAAAGAGAGGTCAAGATGAGAATCACCATAGGTGCATAGCGGAATATAATTTCAGTCACAAATTGGGAAATATGGTTTCCTGCTTACATACCGACGCCAACAACAGGTGCCAATTACAGGGATAGGGCGATCATATTCGGGGTTATATGAGAAAAAACAGCATGGGACAAAAAGATTAAACCGTAGGAAAACACAAAAAACACAAGAAGGGTCGAACGCACTGTTTCCTTGGTGCAGCCACGGGTCGCCATCCAGGTGGAAGCGACCGGTCCTGGCATCGCCAGGACCCCGCCCATCAGGCCCGAAATGCAGCCAACCGTTATTTGTTCGCCCGTTGACGTCCGATCTGTTCCCGTCGAGCCGATGGAACGTCGCAGGTTGATGAACAGATAGCCGGCAATCAAAAGGACGATGAGTGCAGAAAATAATTTAAGGAAGGTGGTGTCGACAATTTGCAACGTCGAAAATCCGACGGGAACACCGAGACAACAACCATAAATCAAGGATTTAAGAAGTGTCCGGTCCAGGTGGTTGTAGACAAAGGGAGCAAGAATCACCGCGATCAGCAAATTATGTACCGTGCTGATCTGAAAGGCCTGGGGACCGTTCAGGACAACGAGAAATATTGGCCCTGCAACAACGCCATATCCTATTCCTGTCGCCGCTTGCAATGCGGATGCTGCGATTACGGCAGGTAAAAGAACAAGAAAAGCCGGGTCGGTAACCATAAAGGGACGTCCACAAGGCAAATAAAAGGGCCGACACGAGGGGTCAAGGTCGGCCCTTCCTGAATTTTACGGAATCAGTTCAGGTTAACGCGGGAACTGTCGATTTTGGCAAGGAACTGCGGTGCAACAAATCGGCGCATGAGGTCTGACGTTGGTTTGTCACCCTTTATCGATCCTCGACCGTGAATCCATTCGCCTTCCCGGGTCATCAGATCAACGAGTGCATTATCCAAAGACATCCTGAAGACATAATTTTTCGATGCGGCAGAAACCTGATCGGGTTTTTGCGTGCCCTTGAGAACCCGTGAGACCGCTGCATGCGATTCAACCGGATCCGCAGTGACGACTTTTTCGCCCTCATAAAGCGCCTTGAGGACACCCGTTACGGTATCGGGGTGGTTGGTGATCATATCTGACGTCGCGACCAGGATAAAGTGTGTACCATAACTGGACACCGCTAATTCATTATACCTGTCGCCCAGAGTTCTGGCTGCGCCGCCATAAAAGGACGGAAACATTGCGGCTGCAAAAATGTCTCCGCGAGACAGGGCGGCAACGATATCGGGCGGACCGACAGATACGATTTCAGCTTTTATACCGGCATCTGCCAGTTCATTATCTAGCATGAAGTGAACGTTGGTTCCTGCGGTCGTGCCAATGGGTTTGCCCACCAGATCGGCAACGGACTTTATCGACTTGCCACCGGTGTGAATGATGCGGGTTGCCCTGTACTGGGACATTTCAGCGATAACGGCGAATTTCTGATCGCGCATTGCACCTATGACAGCCGGAAATTCGGCCATGAGGGCAAAATCGAGCTGGCCACCAATTAACGCTTCAAATGCCGCTCGACCGGAACGGAAAGGCACGACATTGGCTTCAATGTTTTGGGCCTTCCATAGATTTTTATCCATTGCCACAGACAATTGCGGCACATCGATATACGGGCCGCCACCAAAGGTAAATGTCTTCATTTCAGACAGGGCCGGCACCGTTATCAGCATCATGCCGACTATTGCGAGAAATAATTTAACAGGCTTCATCATATCATCCTCCTATGGGTTCAAGTTCAGTTAGTGGGTTTCGAGTTCCGGTTTGCGTAACAATCCGATGATGTGGTTGCGGTTGTTCATAAATTCTTCCGTCGCGGCTTCTGCACGCCGGGGTCGTTCAGTCGTTATCTCAATGGTTTCGATAATGCGACCGGGGGCAGAAGACATGATGTGAGCCCGATCCGACAGGATCAGGGCCTCGTCCACATCGTGCGTCACAAATAAGACAGTCGCACGGTGGGCTTCCCAAACCTGGAGCAGGATTTCGTGCATGACGATCCGGGTCTGGGCATCCAGCGCGCCGAACGGTTCATCCATAAGCAGGACTTTGGGTTCGGAGACAAAAGTCCGCGCAAGCGCGACGCGCTGACGCATACCGCCAGATAACTGTCCTGGAAAATTGTGTTCACGCCCCTCCAAACCAACTTCCTTTAAGGCGGCCATCGCCCGCTCGCGGCGCTCCTGTTTCCCCAGGTTAAATCGTTTGAGTGAAAATTCGACATTTCCCAATGCCGAAAACCAGGGGAATAAGGCGTACTGCTGAAAGACCACACCGACTTCCGGATTAATTCCGTCTACCTCTATTCCGTCCAGTTTTATGGTTCCTGTCGTCCCTTGCAAAAACCCACCGACAGCATTTAACAATGTCGACTTGCCACAGCCGGACGGGCCAATAAGTGAGACGAATGATCCCGCTTCGATGGTTAAGTTGGTATTGGCCAATGCCTGGATAGTACCACCTTTCGGCGCTTTGAATTCAATTGAATATCCCTCGACATCAATGCGGCCTGCTTCGGGTCCATGTGCAGTAGCTGTGTAACTTTTCATCATGTGCTCTCCCAATGGACGAGACGGTTGCTGATCGTGACAAAAACCATATCGAGTGTTGCACCCAGTAGTCCCAGCTCAATCAGTCCGACAAACATCCGGTCGGTCTGGATGTACTGGCGCGCATCCTGTAATCGGAAACCGATACCGGCTGATGCGCCGCTTAATTCGGCGGCAACCAGGCTTAAGAAAGCAAGCGCTGAACCGAGCCTCAAGCCGACAACAATATGGGGAGCAGAAGCCGGGACAATGACTTCAAAAAACTCACGAAAACGGCTTGCTCCAAGCGACCGAGAGGCTTTGATATAAGTGCTTGCGACTTGTTTGGCTCCGCTATGGGTATTGAGCCAAACCGCCAAAAACACCGTATAGGAAATGACAAAATATTTTGATCCTTCGCCAATCCCGAACCAGACAATGGCCAAGGGTACAAGAGCAATAGCGGGGATCGGGCGCAGGAGCGTCAACAAAGGTTCCAGGGCGAGTGATATAATTGCCACCCTAGCGGTAAGCAGCCCCACCAGTATTCCAGTCGTAGCGCCAATACTAAATCCAATCGCGGCGCGGGTCAGCGATACCTTCAAATCACTGATCAAAACACCGTCTTGGTAGAGTTCCACAGCCGCGATAAAGACCATATCAGGTGAGGGGAACAAATCCTTGTTGATTACTCCCGATGCGGCAACGATCCACCAAATGGCAACTATCCCGGACAGTGACAAAGTCAATTGCCCAATTTCTGTTAGTTTTGTGCGGCTAATCATGATCAGTCTCCCTTAGTTACGTTGTCGAACGTATTTAAATTTGGTCATTGGTCTGGGCCCCTGTCCGTGACTTTAATCGGTGTTTGTCTGAGGGTTGGTGTTTAATCTGGATCGGTGCGGCATTTACCCGGGAGACCGCCAATGGCAGGTTGTTTTCCAGGAATTCGCTGGCCGACCAATCAATCGGTTGACCACCGGCCATTACAGGTTTGCCGTCTACGATAACCGCGACAATTTGATCGCGGTTATACAACCGGATCAGTTCCCATTCAAAATCCCAGGACGGAAGAACTTCCGGCGTTTGCATATCGAGAATTAAAAAATCGGCCCGTAATCCTTTGCGAAGTTCACCCGTTGTGCCGCCGAGACCCGTTACATCGGCACTACCGCGCGTGGCCGCATCGACCCAGGTCCAAGCGGCCCCGCAGGAAAAATCTGCAAGTTGCATTCCAGAGGCATGTCGCTGGCAGGCTTCCGCATTTTCTAACAATCGAAAGGCATCCAAACGTGTGCTGTCGCTGCCTATTCCAAACCGCACGCCCCGTGCCACAAAGGCGAGGGCTGGAGCGACGCCGTCACCTTTCCAGACGGAAGCCAGCGGATTATAACTTACGCCCGAACCCGTATCTTTCAGCAGCTCAATTTCTGACGCGGTTACAAGGGCAGCATGATGGTGTAAAGTATGGGGGCCAACGGCATTGTTTTGGGCAAAATACTCAAGCGGACGAAGGCCATATTGAACGACGCTCCAGTGGACCTCGACATGATGTTCGTTCGTATGGATCTGAAACAGCGTGTTGGTGGTTGCACAAAACTGAGATAAGGCACTCATAAGTTCACCAGAAGCGCCCTGAACGCCGGGCACACAAATGGACGGCGATAACCGCCTGTCCACTTCACAGGCTTTGATATGCGCCTCGGCTTGGGCCAAGGCCTCATCAATCAGTTTGTTCCTTGCCGCGCCAGTTGATTTTGATTCGATATCCACCGGTTCGGCCGTACCCGTAGACGAAACCAGGCGAATTCCCACATCCAGAGCGGCACGGTGAATGGATGCCAGTTTATCCGGTCCTAATATCGCAAAATTGTTAATTGTCGTAATGCCGCCACGCAGGGCCTCCAGAAACATCCATTTGGCAGATACATAGATCGAATCAACATCGTGGTTTCCTTCAAGTGGAACCCAGATCCTTTTCCAGATCTGCGACGGTTCACCCCCCGTGAGAGACTTTCCAAAGGCCTGTCCGACGTGGGTGTGCGCATCAATAAACCCAGGAATTATGGCTTTTCCCGGTAGTTCACTAATTGCCGTATCCGGATACAGGTTTTTAAATTTTTCGCGCGGGCCAATAAATTTAATCTCGCCATCGGTGACCATGAGTATCTGACCGTTTTGCCGACCGGAGGGCGCAAGCAGGATCTCCGGTGCCAGGGCGTAAGTGGCCGATTTCAAGGGGTCCATGGCGGTTTGCAAGCCGTCGTTGGTTTGCTGCATGTGAAACTCCAGCTGTTCGTCATCTGGGTAAATTGAAGGGGTTATCAGGCCGCATACTAGCGCCGCTATTCAATCAAAGATAATATTGATTTTTATGTCATCGATAGTCTATAGCTATCGATTTGAGGGGAGTAAATGCCAATGAAACTCCGTGAATTCGAATGTTTGCGCGCAATTATAACGACCGGAAATATGACGCGGGCCGCCGCCTCAATTGGGATTTCTCAACCCTCAGCCAGCAGCATTCTAGCAAATCTTGAACATGAATTGGGTTTCAAATTGTTCGAACGGGTGAAGGGGCGTTTGGTTGCGACCGTTGAAGCCAAACATTTTATGCCGGAAGTCACACGGACGCTCGACAGCATGGATCTGGCCCGTCAAAAGGCAAAGCAGATCAAAGACAACAAGTTCGGTGACTTGAAAATTGCATCCTATCCGGATATTGCCATTGATTTCCTGCCCGGCGTAATCAGCCGGTTTCTTGATGGAAACCGCGAGGTGCAGGTCCGACTGCATGCCCGTCGCTCGGAAATGATGAGCGGATTATTGCCGGCACAGGAATTTGACATGGCAATTGTCACGAGCCTTGTCGAAAGCCGGAATTTCGACGTTGAAGAATTCCAGCTGCCGTGTGTATTGGCCTTTTCAGATGGGTTTGATCTACACGACGGCGCATCACTGAGGCCCGCCGATATTGCGGATTTACCAATTGTCTCCCTGTCTGCCGATCATCCCACAACAAAACAGCTTGTGGAAAAATTTGCGGATACCAAAACGCTGTATCCAGAACGATTGATCGAAACGCAGACCTTTGAGTCTGCGGCCAGTTTCATTCGCCGCAAGGTCGGTGTCGGGCTTCTCGACCCGGTGACCGCATCGCGTTATGTTGGCAAGGATATTATTGTCCGGCCTTTCGAGCCTGCGGTGTACCAGAGTATTTATCTCCTGATACCTGCCGACCGTCCTGTTTCCAGGATGTTCGACTTATTTCGCAAACAACTTATTGCTGATCTCGAAGACTGCAATCAACGCTGCCAGCTGTATTCAAAGGATATGGCAAAAAAACAGATAGGAGCGGCGGGAAAATAATCCCAGTTTTGCTGTGAACCTTTCAGCAACCCAACGGGCGCCGACAAAAAGTCAGACGCCCCGCCCCGGCAATCCGATGACGACTTCCGGAACCAAAAATACCTTTAACTTTTTAAATCCCGGACCAACGGTGTAATGGCGTTTTCAATCAGCATGCCGTCGTAGGCAAACATCAAGAGTTTGTAGCCGCGGTCCAGGTGTTCTTTACCCTTGTCGACGGTCGGCACGAAGGTGCCGAGGTTGATCCCGGCCTCCTGGATGGCGCGCTCGGCGCGCAGGGCGGTTTCAATGAATTTGGGGTGCTCGAACTGCCCGGGCAGTCCCAGACTTTGTGACAGGTCGTAGGGCGCGACAAATATCATGTCGATGCCGGGCACCTGCAAAATTTCGTCGATGCGATTAACCGCGTCCTCATGTTCTACCATGATGATCTTCAAAATCGCATCATCGGCGTTTATGGCATATTCTGTCAGCGTCTGATTCCACCGGTAACGGGCATGGAAGGGGCCAAATCCGCGGTCGCCACGGGGCGGATAGGTGGCGGAACGGATCGCCTGGACAGCTTCCTTGCCATCCATGATCAGCGGGAAAAATAACCCGAGGACGCCGGCATCCAAGGCCATTTTAGCCATCCATGTGTCGCCCGACGGTAAGCGGGCAACGGGTACACAGTCCGATGCCAGGGTGGCGTTGACCATGGCGTGGGTGGATTCGGCGCTGATCGGGCCGTGTTCCAGATCGACCATCAACCAGTCAAATTCGCACTCCACCAGCATCCGCATTAACTGGGCGCTCGGCGAGGTGACGGCGGTGCCAATGATTGGTTTTCCCGCCGCCAGTTTTTGTTTCAGGGGATTGATCAGTTCAGGCATGGCTTAAGCGCCTCCAAAAACACGTTTAAATATGGTATCGACATTTTTTGAATGGTAACGGATCGAATCTTCACTAAGCAAATCCTGCAGCCGCTCGAGGTCCAGCAGACGGGTCAGGTCCTGGTCCTTGGACAGGAAAAAAAACAACCGGTTGTCGTGGTCCCGGGCTTCCTGTTCTATCGCGTCCAATTCGGGCGGGTTATCGGGATTGTCCGGGTCGATACCAAAACTTTTCCACACCCGCATGGCGCTGCGCTGGACAATTTTATAGGCATCTTCGCGGCTGACGTCGTTTTGTGTCAAAAATAATAACACCCGCTGGGCATCATGGATGCCGCCAAATTCGTTCAGCTGCTTCATCATGTTTTCCGGATATACAACCAGTTTTTCGACAACCCCGGCCAATCGGTTGAGGGCAAAATCCAGGGTTATGGTTGAATCCGGAGCAATCATCCGTTCGACTGAGGAATGGGAGATATCGCGCTCGTGCCACAGTGTCATATTTTCCAATGCCGGCACAACGCAACTGCGGACGATCCGCGCCAGGCCGGTGAGGTTTTCCGTCAAAATCGGGTTGCGTTTGTGGGGCATAGCCGAACTGCCCTTTTGGCCCGGGGCAAAATATTCCTGGGCTTCTCGAACTTCCGTGCGTTGCATATGGCGAATTTCCGTTGCCAGATTTTCAACCGAACCGGCGATCACGCCCAGGGTCGCAAAAAATGCCGCATGGCGATCGCGCGGAATGACCTGGGTGGATACCGGCTCGGGCGTCAGGCCCAGTTTGTCGGCCACATGTTCCTCGACGCGCGGGTCAACGTTGGCAAAGGTGCCGACGGCCCCGGAAATGGCACAGGTGGCGATGTCGCTGCGGGCAAATACCAGGCGCGCGCGGTTGCGTTTAAATTCCGCATAAAATCGGGCAAACTTCAGGCCCATGGTTGTCGGCTCCGCATGGATGCCGTGGGAGCGACCGATACAGGGCATCATTTTGGTTTCTTCGGCCCGGGTCTTCAGCGCCGCCAGGACCCGGTCCAGGTCATCGAGCAGGATATCTGCCGCTTGTTTCAGCTGGACCGCCAGGCAGGTGTCCAATACGTCCGACGAGGTCATACCCTGATGCACAAACCGCGCGTTTTCGCCAATATGTTCGGCCAGTTCAGTCAGAAAAGCGATCACATCGTGTTTGGTTTCCCGCTCGATCTCGTCGATCCGCAAAATCCGCTGATCCGTATAGGGTTTGTTGCCGTTTTCCCAGACCGCCGCCGCCGCAACCTTTGGGATCACCCCAATGTCGGCCAGGGCGTCACAGGCATGGGCCTCAATTTCATACCAAATGCGAAACTTGTTGGCGGCTTCCCAGATATCGGTCAT
This sequence comes from Rhodospirillales bacterium, assembly GCA_021775095.1. Taxonomy (GTDB): domain Bacteria; phylum Pseudomonadota; class Alphaproteobacteria; order Rhodospirillales; family Casp-alpha2; genus JABMNT01. The sequence continues at coordinate 25,998 of JAJFII010000060.1, read as the reverse complement.
GACGGGGCGGGAATAGCGTGGAATCATAAGGGGTATCTTTCAGTAAGATCGACAAAAAACAGCCGTTTGTATAAGCCCCAGCCGCCGGTAAGTAAACCACCCGGGCCACTTACACGGCCCTGTTGCGACCGTATAAACCGTACCAGAGAAGGCCCAGGACCTGCAGTCCCAGCATCGTCGCAAAAGCCGCCTGATACCCCGCGGCCGCATATCCACCGGCCGATGTTTTTGTCCACAAATTGATGATCACGCCGATCCCCCATTGGGCGCCAAAGGCGCTCAAAAAGATCAATAGATTAACACTGGTGATCACCCGGCCGGCGAGGGCCGGCGAAAACAGATGCGGCAGCACGGCAAAAGGTAAAATACCGGTCGTTCCCAAAAACCCGAACAGCAACCAGAACAACAGGGCGTGGTCGGTCCATTGCATGACCAGTCCGACTTGCACAACAACGAACAGGGCCATGCCAAAGATCGCAAAACTTTGGGTCGAAATGCCAAATTTGCCAACCCGTGCGCCCATATATCCAAGCCCGATAAACCCGGTAACCATGGCACAGGCGGTCCAGAACAAATGGTCGGCGACGGCGTCGCGGCTAAGACCGGCGACGTCTGCCAACCAGGGCCCGGCCCACAGGCTCTGGATCGATAAAAAAGAACATTGGGTGGCGACACAGAGCGGCACAATGCGCCAGAACGCCGGACTTTTATAGATCTGCGCCATGTCGGCGATTTGTTTTTTCAGGGTTTCGTTACTGGTTTCCGATGCGCCCCGGTTGGGCACTACGACAAAAATCGTCACCGACGCAATCAAGGCAACAGCACCAATGGCATACATCACACCACGCCAGTCGGTGAACTGCAGGGCATGTTCAACGGGAATGGTCCCCATCAACGCGCCCAGGCCACCGGCCGCCATATGACAGCCATTAATCAGCGGCAGGCGTTCCTTCTCGAACCACATGCCATAGGCTTTTAAGGCGGCCATCAGGCAGGACGATACCCCCAGGCCAATCAGCGCACGGCCAACCAGCAGACCGGAAAGCGAGCTGGCCGAAGCAAAGGCAACGGCCCCCAGGGCGGCGATAATGAGCAGGGTCGCCTCCGTGCGGCGCGGGCCATAACGATCCAGCAAAATCCCCAGCGGCAACTGAAACAGCGCGAAGGCGAGAAAATAGGCGCTGGTCAACAACCCCAGTTCGGCGGCGTCGAAGTGCATCTCAGCGACCAGATCCGGCCCAATAACCGCGTTCACCACCCGCACCAGATAGGATAAAAAATAACCCAAGGCAAAGGGCAGGAAAATACGGGTCGCTGTCATGGTCGAGGATCCTCAGAGGTTGCAAGGGTGGCGCGAGACGTGCCGGTTAATTTCGATCATAACCGAACTGCCGCCATTGAAAACCTTGTTGTCCGCAGCGGTGATTTCGGATTTGTGGTGTTTAAACCAGAGGGCCCAATTCGCCGAACGGAAACCCCGTAGGTTTTTGAGGAAAACCGTATAGGATGTTTTGGAAACGTGGCTGAACTGCGTTTCAGGACCCATTCCAATACCACGATTTCAAGGGGATAGATCGATTATGGAAATCAATTTGCGGCCCATCGGTTTCGTTCGTGGCGGCAGAACTGAACAGATAAATGACGACTGGGATACCATAACGGCACGCATCGATCTTGATACGGATTGGCTGACCAGTGAGGCAATATTGGGATTGGATGGTTTTTCCCATGCGGAAGTGATCTTTCAATTTCACAGGACCGATCCCAAGACCCTTGTGACCACGGCGCGGCATCCTCGGAATAATGAGAACTGGCCGCTCACCGGTATATTTGCGCAACGTGGCCAGTTCCGGCCGAACCGGCTCGGCATGACAACCTGTCAGGTTCTTGGCATCGATGGTGTCAGTGTTCTGGTCCGCGGGCTCGATGCGATTGACGGCACCCCGGTCCTTGACATTAAACCTTACATGATCGATTTCGCCCCTCGGGGCGAAGTTCGTCAACCGGATTGGGCCCGTGCCCTGATGTCAAACTATTGGAAAAAGTGAAACTAAAGGCCCATTTTTTTTCGAACTTCACATTTGAGGCAACATACGACTTAGATTTAGTCATTCCGACTTAATCTTGCTGACGGATATGGCTGGAGACAGGTTTTGTCGCTACCGGTTAGATCTGGCGACGGAAAACGCTGTTGCCATCGGCGTTGTTGACTTGGTGACGACGCCTCCGTTGAACAATTGGGCAGCTAATTTTGGCGTGCGGATATAAGGTCACGGATCTTTTTTAATGCGGTGTCCCTCGCTGTGGTTACTCGCAATTCGGCGTCTTTTACAATCTTCGACAATTTCGCGGTCGCGACGTCTGCGCTATCGTTGATTTGAGAAATCATCCTCGCGACTTCCTCCGCTAAATTTTCAGAGGCGATCTTAGAGGCATTAAGTATCTCGTTTGCTGCCGCTTCTGCATTTTCGACGATTTCCTCTGGTGTCGGAGACCCCTGGTTTTCCGCCAAGAGTTTTGACGCCGCCAAATCAGCACTCTCCCTGACTCGGTCTTCTACCCGCTTGGCGAGCGCTCGAATTTCTTCGATGGATGCGGTCGAGTTTTGGGAAATTTGTGCGAGGGCGATTTTGGCTTGGCTGTTGATTGCTTCGATCGAGTCTATCGTTGAAGAAGAAATCGCCTTTTCCGCATTTTCTGCGACGGTCGCGACCATCGACGAAGTGATTTCCGCATCGCGCAGAGCCGAAGAGGTATGACCGAGAATTTCGCTGATTGCGATTTCTGAGATCGCGGCTAATTCGGTTGCCGAAATTTCCGCGTTAGATGCGAGCCTGGCTGAGGCGACCTGACTGTCGGCTTGAATGCGAGCGTTTGCGATCAGGTTGATTTCTCGCACACTGGCGATGGCCGATGTAATCTCAAGATTAAATGCTGTTTTTGCAATTTTCGCGGCAGCAACGCGGTCTTTTTTGAAAAGCGTATCAAGCTCTTCTATTGAGCGAGAATGCATTAAATAAGGACTAACGATATCAAATCTCCAATGCTTTGTTCTACAACCCTAGCACGTATCCAGCCGAGCTCCTAAACGAATCGAAAATTCTGCAACCCATTGCACCTTCTTTGCGCATTGCCGCCCTTGACAAAATGCCGGTGGTGATTGATGCGGACACACCAGAAATATGGCGTCTCATGGCAGAGCCGAAGCGGGCACATGCGGCAGCATGGGAGGCATTTTTTCGGCTCTGATTTGGGCCAGTAGAGCTTCGGTCTCTTCGGATAGAATATGGGCCACGACGCCCGCAATTCTTGGCAATACCCGATGCGGGTAAATGGCGGTGCAAATGGTTTGCGATTTGGCACCGATATCGGAAATAGGATTAAAAACCAGGTCTCCACTCAATATTTCCGGTGCCGCATCGATTTCCGAAGTCAGTGCCACATGGCTTCCCCGCAGGGCCATTTGCTTGACCAATTGTAAGGAATTGGTAACCAGCGGTGGCTCGCGATCTGAAAACAGCCATTTGTGATGGCTTTCGAGATAGCGCCGAATGGTGAGCGTTCGGCTTTGTGCCGCAAGCGGATAGGCGACGATTTGTTTAAAACTCACGTCGCGCACTGTCGCCAAATCATGATCGGGTGATACGACGCAGCCTAACGGCAGCTTGGCATTCCAAATCACATGCAGATCGCGTTGAGCTTCGATATTAAACGCCAGTGCGATATCTGCAGAACCACTGCGCAGGGCCTCCACTGCCTGATCCGGGCTCATAATCTCAACTTCAACAACAACTTGCGGATATTCAGATGCCAACCGTTCGAGGAAACGGGGCAGCACGCCGTTGACGAGGCTATCCATTGTTGCCAGTTTTAAATGTCCGACACTTAACCCCTGCATGCCCTTGATTTGCACCCACAGATCACTGACGTCCTTTTGCCATCGATGAACCAGATCAAGATAAAGTTCTCCCGCCGGCGTTATTCGCATCCCCGTCGGGTGGCGTTCAAACAACAGGGCATCAATGTCTTTTTCCATAAGGATAATCTGGCGGTCGATGGCCGAAGCCGAAATCCGCAGCTCGCGCGAGGCTTTTTGAATGGATCCCTGACGGGAGACTTCGTCCAGATAAAGCAATGCACGGGGGATCATGCGGGTGAGCATCGAATTCTTTATTCCGTTCTAAAAATTAGAATGATAAGTTACTTCTTTTGATATAGAACGCAATGGTAAAATACGCCATGATTTGTTCTGTCGAAGATCACTTGCCGTCGTAACCGGAGAAAATCATTTGCTATCGTATCTTACAGCTCTCAACCAGGCCGCACCGGAAGATGTTGCCGTGCTTTTAGAGGGTGTTGTTGAGCGCTCCCCTTGGGTGCTTGAAAAGCTGCATACACGACGGCCTTTTGTAGATATTGCGGCCCTGCAAAAGGCCATCGAGGAGATGATCTGGGGACTGCCTTTGGAAAGTCGGAAAAATCTCGCTCTCGCTCATCCAGAGCTCGCCGATACGGTGGCCGCAAAAACGAATATGACAAGCGAGTCTCACCGCGAACAGGATCGGCTTGGTTTACTGTCTCTTTCCAAAAAGGATCAACAACGGCTACGGCGGCTGAATACAGACTATCGAAATCGGTTTGGCTTCCCGTTCATTATTGCCTTGGAGAGCCAGTCCGACCTGCAATCTGTTTTTACAGAATTTGAAAAACGGCTGGCATCAGAAGCTGTCGACGAACTGGATGCGGCAACCGCACAAACAGTCATTGTTGCCCGTAGTCGGGTTGCCGAGCTTGCCGAGGCCTATGCCCTGAGCCATCCATCCGAAGAATTTATGACGACCAAAAATAAAACAAACGACACTGGCCGACAGTCAATCACCAATCCGGCGAAATGACCGGACTAACCACATCAGAGGAGAGGACCATGTACCGCAGATTAAAACCTTTTACAGCAGCTCTTGCCTTCGTTGGTGCCATTTGGGCCGCCGACACTTCCGCCGCCGATAAAATTCGCGTCGCCGGCAACTTTAATACCGATCACTCCAGCAGCATTGCCATGGCGAAGTTTGCCGAAGAACTGGCAAAGCAAACGGATGGCGCTTTGACCGCTGATATTTTCCCGGCCATGCAGTTGGGCGGCGCTCAGGAAAACGTCGACCAGGTGCGCTCCGGTGCGGTATTTGCGACCTGGCTTGGGTTGGCCTATTTATCCCGCACCATTCCAGAACTGGAAGCTGTCACTCTGCCTTTCGTCTTCACCGATCGCGTCAAGGCCTTCAAGATCGTCGATGGCGAGATTGGTGATATGCTGGACAAGAAACTGTCGGAAAAAGGTTTTAAAACACTGGGTTATATGGAATTGGGTTCACGCCATATCTCCAATAAAATCCGCCCGATCCGCACGATGGAAGATCTCAAGGGCTTGAAAATCCGTTTGCAGCCCAATGAAACCCATCTGGCGACATTCCGGGCATTGGGTGCGAACCCGGTTGCCATGGGTATTAAGGAAGTCTATTCGGCTTTGCAGCAGGGCGTTTTGGACGGTCAGGAAAATCCTTACGCCGCCATCAAGTCGAGCAAGTTTAACGAAGTCACCACATACCTGTCAGACTCCAACCACTTCTTTGATTTCATTCTTTTGACAGCCAACAAGAAAGCCTTTGAAAAACTGTCGCCCGAAAACCAGAAAGCGGTTATGTCCTCGGCCAAAATAGCCATCGACTGGCAACGTGCACAGGCGGCCGAAGAAGAAGTCATTGCCCGCAAAGTGCTGGTTGACGGTGGCATGAAATTCGATGCCATTTCAGATGCCGAGCGGGCAAAAATGATTGCAGCGAGTGCCCCGGTCATCGAAGATATGAAGAAACGCCTTGGTGCCGATCTGGTTGGTGCCGTTCTCGCGAAAGCCATGAATTGAACCGAAAGCGATGAATTGAACTCTCTTAATCCACCCGGCAATCGCTCGCGCCTGTTCATTGGCTTTCGAACAGGCGTTGCGGTTGCCGACAAAATCTCACGAGTGATCGTCATCATCGCCCTTGGGTTGATGACGACCATCGTCTCGGTCCAGGTTTTGATGCGTTACGGTTTTAATTATTCCATTGATTCCGCCGATGAAACGGCTCGCCTGTTGTTCGTCTGGTCGATCTTTCTCGGCATCCCGCACGGCCTTCGTTACGGCATCCATGTCGGGATTGATGTTTTAACAGCCCTGATGCCGAAACAGGTGCAGGAAACCCTGTTCAGGTTCATGAGTGTTTGCAGTGCCGTGCTGATGGTGATCGTCGCCAACGCGACGATTTATGTGGCCGCAGATAAATGGGGCGATCTGATGCCAACAGTCAACGTAACAGCGGCGGTATTTTATATTGCAGTGCTGATCGCAGCCGTTCATTCAATCTTCCATCTGGCTCTGCTGGCCTGGGGTGGGTCGGACACATGGCATGATGTGGACCATGTTCCCAATTCCAGCGGGTTAGAGACAATTCAGGAGAAGGGAGCATGAGTGGTATTGTCATCGGGCTGTTTTTTGCCTTTGGATTATTGGGAATGCCCCTGGCCTTCGCCCTGGGTCTGGCGGCGACGGGCGGCCTTTATTACGGCGACATGGGATTAGACGTCATGCCACAGCGCATGATGCACGCCATTGACAGTTTTCCGCTGATGGCGATTCCGCTGTTTATGCTGGCCGGCGAATTGATGGTCGCCGGTGACATTATGAGCCGTCTGGTTACCTTCGCCAACTCGATAGTGGGTCGGGTACATGGTGGTTTGGCGCACGTGACAATTATTACTGGCGCTATTCTGGCTGCCGTCAGCGGTGCCGCTGTCGCCAGTGCCAGTGCCCTGGGGTCCTCCTTGATCCCCGTTCTCCGCAAACAATATGATGATGGATATTCCAGCGCAATTATCGCTTCGTCGGCCAATTTGGGCCCGATCATTCCGCCCAGCGGCGCGATGATTGTCTATGCCCTGATGGCGGGGTCGTCGGTATCAGTTGGCGGCATGTTCATGGCAGGCGTCGTTCCCGGGTTAATTCTGATGGCGGGATTTATGGTTCTGGCCAGTTGGATTGCAAAACGTCGTGATTACCCGCTGACCGGCGAGCCTTTTGAATTGCGCCGCGTGCTGCACGAAACCCGGCGCGCCTTCGTCATTTTCATGATGCCGATCATCGTCGTCGGCGGCATCGTCGGTGGCGTGTTCACACCGACTGAAGGTGCGGCCATCGCTACGGTCTATTCACTGATCATCGGCTTCTTTATCACCAAAAAGCTCAAAATCAGCGACCTGCCCGAGGTCTTTTTTCGGGCCGCCGTTACCAGTTCCATGGTCGGCGCTCTGATCGCCTTTGCCGCAGCCAGCACGTTTATTTTTACCATCGATCTGTTGCCGCTGACCCTGGCAAACTGGGTCAAGTCGGTGACCACAGATCCCAACATGTTTCTCGCCATGATGATGATCCTGCTGGTTATTGTCGGCATGTTTATCGAATCCATATCCGCTTATATTATGCTGGTACCGATTTTTGCCCCGATCGCCATGGCCTATCACATTGACCCATTGTTTTTTGGGTTCATCTTTGTCTTTAATCTGGTCATCGGCATGATGACCCCGCCGGTTGGCGTCTTACTGTTTGTCATGAGCGGCATCACCGGGTTACCCATCGCCCGCATGATCAAAGAAGTCTTGCCCTTCGTGCTGCTGCAATATGGCGTTCTTGTCCTTTGCATTCTGTTCCCGGCCCTGCCGCTGTGGTTGCCGCGCCTGCTCGGATATTGATGCCGTCAATTGAATTACCCTACGTACAAAGGCCTGAACCCCCCATGAAAATACTGATCGCTAATCCAAACACATCGCAGGATATGACCGATCTGATGGTCCTTGAAGGCCGCAAACATTGCCGCGCCGGCACCACAGTTGATGGCGTCTGTTCGGATTTCGGCGTGCCCTATATCGCGACCCGCAGTGAAATGGCAATCGCTGGTTATGCGATACTGGATAAGCTGGCATCGATCTATCAGGACTATGACGCCGTTGTTCTGGGGGCCTTTGTGCCGGTCCTGACCTTCGGTGCGAAGGAACTGCTTCCTCTGCCGGTGATCGGCATCGCCGAAGCCATGATGCGCGCCGCACAACTGTTTGGGCGGCGGGTGGGCATCATCGGAATGGGCTCCTATAGCCGGGCAGAAAATGAAGAAGTTGTCTCGACATTCGGTATGCAGCGCGATGTCTGCAGCATTCGACTGATCCGTATGAGTGGCACGGAGCTGGCTAAAAATCAGGACAAAGCCATCGAGGAAATTGTCAAGCTGGGATTGGCTGCGGTTGCAGAAGACCATGCCGATGTTCTGGTCTTGGGTGGCGGCGCATTTGCCGGTATGGCGGAACTGGTCGCTCCACATCTTCCGGTTCCGGTCATCCCGCCTATTCACTATGCGGTCGGGCTGGCGGAGCTGGCTGTGTTAAGCGGATGGATACCGCCAAAAGCCGGTATTTACAAAACACCCGGAACCCGCCCGACAGACGGCCTCAATCCGGCCCTCGCCAAAATGTTTTCACAGACCTGAGCGCGAAACCTGAATTTTCGCCGGACCAGCAAATCCTGACAGGTGTGCCGGCCCCGGTACCGCGCCAGAACCTCCTGCAGTTTTTTGCCATCGGTTTGTCCGACACCTGGTGAACCTGCCCGGGGCCAGCCCCGAGAACTGCGAATAACCACCAACTCTTACCTATTGCGTTCATTCCCTTGTGCCGTTGACGCCGGTCTCATCTGTGCCACTGTTTGATCGGCCTGAATTACTGCGACATACTTAGGGTCGGGCCACCACTGGCCAAAATGTATATAAACGCAGTTGCAAATTAAATGAGCGGGATCGAAATTGGTCGAATCAAAATCCAAGTTAGCTAAAACCGGGCGGGACTACGCGGAAGTCGCTTCCGAATGGTTTTGGGAGATGGGTCCCGATTTAAGGTTCATCTATATCTCCGAAAATGTAGAGCGTCTGGTGGGCGTTCCCGCGGCTTTTCACATCGGTAAAACGCGGGAGGAACTTGCGGGCAGTAATTCCGCCTCGAAAAAATGGCAACAACATCTCCAGGACCTTAGAGACCACAAACCGTTTAAGGATTTCCGCTATAACCGCCGGGGGCCCAGTGGCCAAACTCAATTTATATCCGTGAGCGGAAAACCGATATTTGACGAGAAGGGATGTTTTCAGGGTTATATTGGCGTCGGCAGTGATCTTACGGTTCAAGTTGTCGCAGAAGAACGCGCCCAGTTGGCGAACCAACGGCTGGCAACTGCGATCGAGGCCTTATCCGAACCCTTTGCCCTGTGGGATAGCGAAGACCGCCTTTTAATCTGCAACCAACGCTTTCGCGATATGAACAAAGAGATTGCCGATCAAGCTGTCCCGGGTGTCCTCTACAAGGACTTTGCTCAGGCCCTGTTGGATCATGAACTTGTTCCTGAAGCGAAGCATAGGGAAAAGCAGTGGTTGGTGAAACGCCTTGCAAACCATCGCAATCCCCAAGGCTCCTTTGAACAGCTACGTCAGGATGGCCTTTGGTTCATGATAAACGAGCAACAACTGCCCGACGGCAGCATTGCAACGATTTCCGCAGATATTACCGATCTCAAGATTGCAGAGACTAAACTTATTGAGAATAGGGAGCGCATACGAGACTTTGCCGAAAGTGCTTCTGACTGGTTTTGGGAAATGGATGAAAATTTACGGTATTGCTATTTCTCTGAACGGTTCACCTCTGTAACTGGGGTGCCGCAGGACAATATGCTTGGCGTATCGCAAGAGGAAAACGGAAACCCGGGTGCCGCCACTGGTGCCTGGGAGAAACAGTTATCTGACCTGAGAGACCACAAACCCTTTAAAGATTTTATACATCCAGGCACAAAACCGGACGGCAGCCAGGTTTGGTTATCAATTAGCGGAAAACCCGTATACGACAAGGGCGTATTCAAAGGCTATAGAGGGTTTGGTAGAGATATTACGGAACGCATTGACCATGAAAAAACCATTGAACGCCTCCTCCATGCCATACAGCAAGTGCCTGTCGGGATCGCACTATTTGACGACGAAGATCGGCTGATATTTTTCAATTCACAGTATAAATCCATTATGGGCATCATGGCAGACATCCTGGAAGTTGGCGAAACTTTTGAAAATATGCTGCGGACGATGGTTGCTCGCCAGCCGGTTAAAGACGCTTTGGGCAGAGAAGACGCCTATATAAAAGAACGATTAGCGAAACACCTTGCACCGGGACCGCCCGTAGAAATTCACCGGATCGACAGGGAGCTTTTGGCATTGGAGACGCGCGCTCCGGATGGATATACCTTCAACATCATCACCGACATTACCGAACAAAAAAGAACAGAGAACGATCTAAATGAAGCCAGAATGAACGCTGAAAAAGCAAATAAGGTAAAATCCGAGTTTCTGGCATCCATGAGCCACGAATTGCGGACACCGCTAAATGCCATTCTTGGTTTTTCTGAAATACTGAGTGGTCAATACTTCGGGCCAACTGGTACGGCAAAATACAAAGAATATGCCGATGATATTCATCACAGTGGTCAACTTCTGCTCGAGTTGGTCAATGATCTTCTTGATATTTCGGTGATTGAGGCTGGAAAAATGTCACTGGATAAAACAACGGTATCCGTTCAGGAAATTATTGAAGAGTGCCGCCGCACGATTAAGGAAAAAGCCATTGCCAAAGATATTCAAATCACCGTAACCCTATCTGATCCTTTGTCTCCTCTTTACGTCGACAAACGGGCAGTGAAACAAGTTCTCCTGAATTTATTGTCAAATGCCGTTAAATTCACTGCTGATTCCGGGGAAATTAAGATCTTCGCAGAAAGTACAGAGGGGAAAACGCGCATTACGGTCAAAGACAACGGGCGGGGCATTCCTTCACAAGAGCTATCCAAAATAACGAATCCGTTCACAAGAAGCGTAAGGGATCCCCATCTTGCGGAGCAAGGGTGGGGGTTAGGACTGGCAATATCTAAATCACTGGTCGAACTTCATGAGGGCGAGCTGTTCATTGAAAGTGAAATCGGGATCGGCACGTCTGTGACCATCGTGTTGTCATCCCAATAGATTCTCTAAGCCAGGTGGCCCAAATCGCGGAACGAAACATATCCCTGATTCGAGATGATGATGTGGTCATGCAAAACGATGTCGAGCCGTTCACCGGCGGCGGCAATTTCCTGGGTCATGGTTAGGTCCGCCGGCGATGGAGTCGGGTCACCACTCGGATGATTGTGCACCAGAATCAAAGCCGTCGCGCCCAGTTCCAGGGCCCGTTTGATCACTTCGCGGGGGTATACGGGGGTATGGTTGACGGTGCCGGTCTGCTGAACTTCATCGGCGATCAGAATGTTTTTTGCATTGAGAAACAGCACATGAAAGTGTTCCCTGGTTTCATAAGCCAGGGCGGTTTTTAAGTAAGTGATGAGTTTGTCCCAGGATCCCAACAGGGCGTTTTGAGTAATCTCCTCGTGCGCCACCCGCTGGCTCAAGGCATAAAGCGCCTTGAGATGGACAACGGCCGAAGGGTTTAATTTATCAAAGGCGCTCAGTCGATTTGTCTCGGCGGCGATCACCGCGCCCAGACTGCCAAAGGTCGCCAGCAATTGTTTGGCAAGGGGTTTCACATCGACCCGCGCAATACATTGAAACAGAATCAATTCCAGCAGTTCGTAGTCGGGCAACGCGTCGGCACCAGCTTCCATGAAACGCGTCCGTAGACGGGCCCGGTGGCCGAAATAATGGGGTTTGGCGGTGGTTTCCTTTTGCGCGTCGGCAAGCAATTCCGGTTCCGCCCGCAACCGCTTGGCAATGGGAATTGCCGGGCTCGGGCCGATAAACGTCCAGACCTTGTCCTTGGGATTCCAGCGTCCGCCAGCATCTCGCAGGACCGTGCGATAGGGGTGGGTATCACCGCTGATCCGGTAAAACGATTCACCGTCGTCAACGGTGATCTCGTCCAGGCTTAATTTGGCCTCGACGAGGAGCTGATGATCGCTCTTGTCCGGCCGCGTCATGGTGGCCTCTTCAGTTAACCCGAATAGGGCGGTTTGTGCAGGCCCGCCGGGGACAATGTGAAGACCTCGTAGCCGTCGGCGGTGACCCGCAGGGAATGTTCGAACTGGGCCGACAGGGATTTGTCCCGGGTCACGGCGGTCCAGCCGTCTTCCAGGATTTTGACATCATAACGGCCAATATTGATCATCGGTTCAATCGTGAACATCATCCCCTCATGCAGTACTTCACCCTCACCGGGGTTGCCATAATGCATAACATTCGGTGCCTCATGAAACACCTGGCCCAGACCATGACCGCAAAAATCACGGACCACGGAATACCGCTGTTTTTCCGCAAAGGTTTGAATGGCGTGGCCGACATCACCAAGCGTGGCACCGGGTTTCACCTGGCGAATACCTTCCCACATGGCTTCGAAGGTCACTTCAATCAGCCGCTCTGCCTTGCGGTTAATTTTGCCGACGGGAAACATCCGGCTGGTATCGCCATGCCAGCCGTCAACCGTCGGGGTCACATCAATATTAACCACGTCGCCTTCATTTAAAACCTTGTCACCGGGGATGCCGTGACAGACCACATGATTGATCGACGTGCATATGGATTTTGGAAAGCCCCGGTAACCAAGCGGTGCACAGATGCCGCCCCGTTCGGTAATAAAATCATGGCACAATTTGTCCAGTTCACCGGTGGTGACCCTGGGTTGCACATGAGGCGCAATGAAATCGAGGGTTTGCGCCGCCAATTGGCCAGCGACCCGCATCCCGGCAAAGGCTTCTTCGCCGTGGAGTTTAATATATCGGCCATCCTGTGAGACCGCGCGCGTTGCTTGTTCCTGCATTTGATTATTATGCCAATAATAGTTGGTTTTGGATAGAGTTTCGTCGGCCTGTTATAAAAGGCATTGGCACCTGCATCAACCCAAGGCATCGACCCGGCGGGTAACGATGATCTGTTTTTCATCCAGGCGGCAGGTATAAGCCAGGACTTCGACCCCGGCAGCCGTTGCTTTATCGTAGATTGCCCCATATTCCGGATCGATATCGCGGGCCAGATTAAAGCCGTCACAATCGTCGCGCTGCACCAGATAAACCATGACCGCCCTGTGCCCTTCGGCGACCATATCTGAGAGTTCGATCAGATGTTTAACACCACGCGCCGTGACGCCATCGGGAAACTCCGCTGGTTCCGAGCGGTCGAGGTTCCGTTTCATGGTGACATTTTTGATTTCCACGTAACATTTTGTCCCGTCCGGGTTTTCCAGCAAAATATCAATGCGTGAGTTTTTACCGTATTTAACTTCCCGGCGCTGGCTTTCGTATCCCTGCAATTCGGCAATGGTACCGTCTTCGATGGCATCAAAGACAATTTGATTGGGATGGGCCGTATTGACGCCAACCCAGGCTTCGCCGACCCGTAACAGTTCCCAGGTATATTTGAGTTTACGATCGGGGTTGCGGGCCGGGCTGATCCACACCTCGGAACCCGGTTCCTTGACGCTCAGCATCGAACCTGAATTGGCACAATGGGCGGTGACCACGTCGCCGTTCTCAAGTTCCACATCGGCCATAAACCGTTTGTAGCGTTTTATCAATTTGCCTTTAATGAGGGGGTCTGGAAATTTCATTGCGGCAGGATAAGCAGTGTTTTGCCCGGCTTCAAGTCCCTATTGCGCCGGGGGCCGGCCGTTCGCCAATGATCGTCGTTCGTTCGAGATATCGGGGTTCAGTCCCATAGTCTGCTAGGGCATAATGCATGAGCAGGCGGTTGTCCCACATCACCACATCGTTGTCCTGCCAGACCTGTCGAAAGATGAATTCCGGCCGGGTCATGTGGCCATATAAAAAATTGAGAAGCGCATCACTTTCGGGTTTTTCAAAACCCTGTAAATGCGATGTGAAACCAGGGTTTACAAAAATCGATTTGCGGCCACTGTCCGGATGCTGGCGAACGACCGGGTGTAGGGCCTGATTGGTGCCGTCAAAATCGCCGTTGATGACAACCGGTTGGGCGTATTGGGTTGCTGCCGCGACAGCAAAATCATGGACCGCCGTCAACGGTGCCAACAGGTCCTTCATGGCTTCGGACAGGGCCGCGTAGGCAGCCTGGGTATTGGCAAACAGGGTATCGCCGCCGACCTTGGGGATTTCCTTGGCATAGAGGATTGAGGCGGACGCCGGTCGTTCGCGAAAACTGACGTCGGAATGCCAATAGGTGCCGGCCCGGGCCCGCCCGCGCGGTTGGCCTGCGGCATCAAGCTGATTGGAAACCCGGTAAATCTCCGGGTGATCGGGATGTAAATAACGGCTGACCGTATCCTGCAGGGGGACCCCGTCCGGGCTGCCAAACGGCGTGCCGAACTGACGGCTGAAATCGATATGTTGGCGTTGGTTTAACTGCTGGTCCCTGAAGATCAATAACCCGCCGGCTTGCTGCCACAGGGTTTTGATCTCTGATAGGAATTCCCCATCCATGGGTTCGGCTAAATTGAGGCCGCGAACTTCGCTCGGACCCAGAGGAGATAACAGGTTAACCACATGATTACGTCGCATTTTAAGTCTCCGTGTCTGAGGTGTCGTCATCCATGAACATGGTGCTCAGGGAGACTTTTCCGCTGCCCGGTTGCAGGGGTTTTTGCTGGCTTTCGTGGGGCGCCCAGGCGGTCAGATAAATGATTTCGAAGGTTGCCGGCAACCGGCCATCCCGGGTCGCGTATTTTTCCAGATATATTTCGGCGGCCCGCATGAGAGTGGCGCGTCGGCTGAAGCTGGTGCGGCGCAGGGCGGTGGCGTTGGTTTCGCCCATGCCACGCAAATCTGCCATCAATTTAAGGGGATCGCCATAGGACACGGTAATCGTTTCCGTATCAGCGACGGGCAGGGCAAAACCGGCACGGCTCAACAGATTGCCGGCATCTTTGACTTCGGTGAGGGGTGACATCCGTGGGCTGAAACCGGACTCAATTTCAATTTCTGCGGCCGCCAGGGCCATCCGCAGTTCCTTCAGGGTCTCGCCTCCCAACAGGGCTGCCAGGAACAAACCATCGGGTTTCAATGCCCGGCGAATTTGGCTCAGGGCACCGGGCAGGTCGTTAACCCAATGCAGGTTTAAATTGGAGATCACCAGATCAAGGGTGTGTTCGCGAAAGGGCAAAAATTCCTCATCTCCGCACAGGCTAATGTTGCCATTGGTGGCGCGCGCACGCGCCGCCATGGCCGGTGACAAATCAAAATTGATCAGAGTTTCGACGGCGCTTCGGGGCGGAATAAATCGCGCCATATCGCCGCCGCGGCTGCCCAAATCGAGGGCAACCGGAAAGCCCCGGGTGATATCAAGCAAACGGTCGCCCAGGCGCTCGGCAACTTCCGTGAACAGGAAATCGAAATCCCGGTAAGTGGTCGCTGCACGGTCTCGATGGGCGCGAACGGCGCGTCGGTTGAAAATATTCATCATATCAGACATGCTGCCCTTATGACACAATCGGCACCGATCTTAAATGACCCGTCTGAAGAAATTCAGTCGGCAAACCGGTTTTCCGGCTGGCTCCGCAAAACCCGCGACGTTTTGTTGCCGGAACGCTGTTATGTCTGTGGCGAAATTGTTTCCGGCGGCGGTGGTTTGTGCGCCCCGTGCTGGGAGAAAATCACCTTTGTAACTGCGCCCCTCTGCTGGCGCTGCGGCAGGCCCTATGAATTTGAAATCCCGGGGAAACAACAGTGTGCCGCCTGTCTGAGGCGACCCCCGGTCTATGACAAAGCCCGCTCCTGTATGGTTTATGATGATGGCAGCCGTTCCCTTGTCCTGGCCTTCAAACATGCCGACCGGGTCGATATGGCACCGGTGCTGGCCGGTTGGTTACAGCGTGCCGGAGCGGATGTGATCGGCGCCGCTCAGTTGATCACCCCGGTGCCGCTGCATTGGACCCGATTGTGGTCGCGCCGGTTTAATCAGTCGGCCGAACTGGCCCGCCACCTGGCCCGGCTGGCCGGTAAAACCTATGCACCGGAAATCATCCGCCGCAAACGGCGCACTCCGTCGCAGGCCCGGCTGCGGGCCGGGGCCCGGGCAAAAAATGTCCGCGGCGCCTTTTCTGTACCGAAAAAGTCTGCAAGGCGCATTACGGGTAAACGTATCTTGTTGATTGACGATGTTTTAACCACCGGATCGACGCTCAATGCCTGCGCCGGGGTCCTGTTGTGGGCCGGGGCCGAGGCGGTTGATGTGTTGACCCTGGCGCGGGTCGTGCGGGCCGAGCGGGATTAAGACATGGCGTAGTTTAAGATATTGATTTTAGGTCCGGGACATAAAAATCAATTGACGATTATAGATGAGCTTTGCCTGGCAAGGTTACTTGTTGCCTTAAAAAACGCAACAATCAATTGCAGAAAGGCGAACTGATTTTGAGGTTACCGGGATAGGCAATTATTACGCGCGTGCCTTCATCGACTTTGCTTTTGATGGCAATCGTCCCGCCATGTTGTTCCATCATACGCTTAGCGATGGGAAGACCCAATCCGGTACCTTCGTGGGCAACATGTGAACTATCTCTTACCTGGCCAAACGGTTCCAGAATTAACAACAATTTTTCGGCTGGAATACCAATACCGGTATCTGAAACGACAATTTGAGTTGAGAGCAATTCATTTTGATCTACGGTTGTGCAAACGGTTCCACCTTCAGGTGTAAATTTAAGGGCATTGCTCAAAATGTTGATCAGGACCTGTTTAAACATCCGTTTGTCTGCAACCAACAGGCCAGATGCATGCGAAATCGAGAATTTAAGGGCAATGTTTGAGATATTTGCTTTATTTTCCAGTAAATTCATACAGGACTCGATTGTTTCTTTGAGCTCGAATTCTTCCAATTCCAGCTCCATTTCACCGGCTTCGATTTTTGAAAGATCAAGAATATCGGATACGATCTGCAACAAATGTGTGCCCGCAACGTTAATATCCGTCGCATATTCGGTATATTTTGAATTTTCAATTTTGCCAAATACCTCGTCGCACCAAATCTGCGAGAACCCGATTATGGCATTTAACGGCGTACGTAATTCGTGGCTCATGTTCGCTAAAAATTCAGATTTTGAACGACTCGCGGCTTCGGCGAAGGCCTTGGCTTCCCTTAAATATTGTTCAGTTAATCGATGTTGACTGATTTCGGCGGTTAATTCCTCGGCTTTGCTAATCAGTTCATCATTGATTTTCTGCGCCAACGTTGACGCTTCCGACAATAAGTTCTCCGCGTCCTTGCGCTTAGTAATATTGGAGCCTGTGCCCCGGTATCCAATAAATCGGCCGGTATCGTCAATGACCGGTTTACCACTGACGGAAACCCAAACAATTGTCTCGGTTTTGCGGTTGGTTTTCGGGTATACAAAATCTCGTATCTCACGGTGCGCCTGAAGATCGTTCAAATGCAGCGCCATTAGGGTTGGATCTGAATGGGTGTTCGTCGGGTTCTCCAGAGTTGTTGTGCCCAGCACTGATTCTATATTTACGCCTAATATGTCTTCGTATTGATCGGATAAATAGGAGATCCTCAATTGCTCGTCTAATTCCCAAATCCAGTCCGACGAGGTTTCTGCAATGTCACGAAAACGCTGTTCGCTTAATTTAAGAGCTTCATCGGCAGATTTTTTTTGTGTGATATCTGAATAGGTCGTAACGAAACCGCCGTTTGGCAACGGGTTTCCAACGATTCTTAAGGTTGTGCCATTGGGGCGGGTGCGCTCGAATTCATGAGGTTCGGCAGCGCCAGCTAATTTTAGCCGCTCGGCGACAAGTTCTTCCGGGTCGCCGGCACCGTAATCTCCCCGTTCCGCATTGAACCGGATGAATTTTTCGAACTTATCGCCGATGTGGAAACGATCCGATGGAAAATCGAGCAATTTCAAAAAATTGCCGTTGAATGCCACAACATTCAAGTTTTTGTCTATCACACTTATCCCGTCCGTCATCGAATCAAGGACTGTTTCCAAAAGTGAGGTTTTGGCGACAAGCTCCTGTTCTCGATCAATTCGCTCAGTGACGTCCTGCGTGACACCCATCAATTTAATGACAACGCCATCTTCATTTTTAATCGGCTCGAAGCTGCTCGAAAAATGCAGGGGGCCGGTCTCGCCCTGTGCACTGAATTCAAACAGTGAACCTTTGCCTCGTATGGCTTTTTGCATCAGTTTGGATACTCGTTCCTTATCTTCGGGAAGGGGCACGTCGAGATACTTTAACCCGCAAACTTCTTCTGGTTTTTGTACCCCCATCATTCTGAGACCGGCCGGGTTCATGGATATGAGTTTGCCGTCGAGATCAATTTCGTGAATGCATACGGGCGAATTTGCAACCAAAACACGATATTTTTTCTCACTTTGCTCAAGGGAAATTTGAGCAAGTTTTTGTTCTGTTTGGCTATCTGCCCTTTCAAACAATTGCGCAAGAATACTGGGTATCAGCTCCAAATAAACATCGCTGTCATCTTTGGCGATGTAATTTGATACGCCAAGGGTCAGGGCTTCAGTCGCGATCCGCTGGTCGCCTTGCCCGGTTATCATGAGCAACGGTATATCCGGGTTGTCTATGATAATCCTTCGAGCAAGATCGATCCCCGTCATATCCGGCAGCTGATAGTCAATTGCGATAAGATGGTAAGGGCTTTTTGAATGACGAAAGAGACCCTCTGCCCCGGTGGCAGCGGTTTCCACGATGTATCCATGGGTCTCAACCGAGGCTTTAAATAACTCACATATGGACGGATCATCCTCAACGTAGAGAACCCGTTTTTTTGAGGTATCGTCGGTCATGTGTCGGTTGTCAGTTTCAGGAATCATAATAACAAATATATACCCTGTGTGAGAATTGCATGCCGTTCGGCAGCCATGGGATTTTGTTCAAAACCTGTAATTACAAAAATTAATACAATTATTGCTATTTTTGCGTGATTTGGCTGCATTTATTTTATTTCGATATGTAATCACAGAATGGCCGGACGACTTTCGAAATCATTGAAACTTCCCCTGTTAACAGATTTAACGCCAATCCCGACCCGACTTTTTTGCTTTGTTTATGGTCGGTCGGTTGACGCGGGTGGCAATGATGTCCGCCAGATTTTGCTTAACAGTCATGGCTTTAGACCGACAGAAACAACCGGTCGCAGGACCATCATCCAATGCCAAAAAACAGCAACAGCGACCCCATTCCGATGAGCAGGCACATAAAAATCAGATTTAATCTTAAGCCGATCACCAGAACGGTACGGTCGTCGGCGAAGGTGCGACCTGGTAGTGCGGCCAGCAGGATCGCCGCGACGGGAAGGGCAGCCATGGCCATGTGGCCGGCGGCGCCATGCTGCAAGGCGGCGAATAATGCCGGCGCGTCGAAGCTCGCGCCGGTGGTTGCGGCGCTCGGCATAAACAACGCGTTGCCGGTAAGTCCGCTGCCGGTAACAAAACCGCTGGTCGCGCCAAGCAGTGTAACTGCCGCCAGCGCCGGGTAGGGGCCGGTGGTCGAGAGCAAGCCGGCCAAGGCTTTGATCGCACCCATTTCGACGAGCAGACGGGCCGCCAACACGAACAGGAAGATACCGCCCATGGGCCGCCAGCCCCGTTGCCAGACGTGAACCAATAAGGCGGAGATCCTGATGGGCGAGGCTGACGCCTGTGGGAGGAGCATGATCGACGGCAAAATCGCCATCAAAAGCGCCACGCCAGGCGAGCTCAACAAGCTGAAAGTCACCCGGCCGCTTGACAAAACCGGGGCCACGCCGGCTTCTGCCAGGTGTAAAATCAGCAGTTTTTGCAGGAGCACGGAAGCGATCAGCAGATAATAGGGTGCCAAGGCACGAGTCGCGAAAACCCGGATCAGACCATCCCCGCCGTTGGCCGCCAGGACGGCCATTGCGATGACGGTGAAAGCTCCCGCAACACCGGCGATTTCGATGCCAATCCAGCGCGAACCGAGGCCAATTCCTGCCCATAGGAGAAGGCCTGCCAGGAAGGCGAAAATAAAATCGCCAAAGCACGGGTCGGGGACAAACCGCAGGCACAAAAGCGGCAAAATAAAAACCACGGGACCGCTGACCAGCCATATCATCAGGGCCATTCGATCAAGTGCAATTTCGGCGAGTTCCGCCCCGAGGTGTGCCGACACAGACAGCGCTCCCCAGGGCATCAGGCTCATACCGAGCAACGCCAATGCGATGGCATGACGGCGTTCGAATCGCGCAGCCAACAGGGGTACGGTTACCAATAGAGAGACGCCGTATCCGGTCAAGGATTCAACCAGGACGCCGAACCCGATGGCAATGACAATTGCCGCCCGGGGCGGTTTCAAGTTGAGGTGTTTCATAACGTCGCCGATGGCTTTAGGCGCTCCAGTTCTGTTGCTGGTTTCAACAAACATAATTCCAGGCAGAACGATTGCCGCGACCAACAGTTGGAGGATTGCCGTATCGGTCAGGGCGTTCATAACCTGTGTGACCGTGGGCGGCAAAAAAACCCCGGCGGCCCACAACAGGCCGGACGCAAAAGCGGCTGCCGTCGCCGCAACAACGGCGCTCTGGCGGAACCACAAAATTGCGATGATGACAACCAAACAGGGAAGCAAGGCCGATAACGCGAGCATGGGGATTATCAATGCCAGTTTAAAAAATGGAAACGCGGGTTTAATTAACGGACAGGATCGCCCGGATGTACAGCCCGGCGAAACAGCCTTTAGCGGCGACGCGCGCCTGACACCGGTGCATTTCACAAATTCGCCGGGTGTTCTCCTTGCCGGCAACAGGTGGCGCGGGTTGCCCCGCACCGCAAAATTCAGAATCGGGAAGGCCCCAAATAGACGATCAATCGAACTTCCTATCGGGTTACCAAAAGCTCCGAGTTTCCAACCCCCGAAATTCGCCGCCAACTGAGAAAAGAAGATGCCTTTCGTCATCTTCTGTCCTATACTCCAAACCCCTGATAATAAGGAGGCAACCATGATTAGAAAAACGATTTTATCCGCCGTCTTTTCCGTTTTTGCCCTGGGTGCGCTCACGTCACCGGCGCTCGCTTCGCATTGCCCCGTTGACGTCAAGAAACTTCAAGCCGCCCTGGCGAGCCTCGATAAGGACAAAATGGCGACGGCTAAAGAGGCGGCTGCCAAGGGGCTGGCCTTACACCAGGCAGGCAATCACGCGGAATCGCTTAAGGTTTTGCACGGTGCCATGGAAGCCCTTGGCGTCGCACACTAGGCCCTGGCATCGTCGCTGTCCCAGGAGCGTTTGCAGGTCAGACTTTGCCTGGTAAAGGACAAAATCTGCACACTGGTAGCGCAAGACCCATTAATTGCGGCCAGATGAGCTGAAATTATTTTGTTAGGACAGAATCCTTTTTTGGTTCTTGGACGTCTTCATTATGAGGACAACCTGAACACAAAGAGGATAAACCGATGTCTGTACCCCATAAAAAAGCACTGATCATTGGTGCCGGCAGGGGAGTCGGGCGAGAACTGTCGATTGGCTTGGCAATGTACGGCGTTCGAACCACAGCAGTTGGACGCAACACCGACCGGCTCGCTGAATTGCGTGCCATCGATAGTAAAATCGAAACCGTATCGATGGATGCGGCAGCAGACGGAACAGCGCAAAAAGTGCTGAGTGATTTTGCGCCGGATTTACTGATCCTCGCCGGTGGACAAAACCCGAAGATGGCTCCGCTGCACGAGATGGACTGGGAACAATTTAGCGCGACCTGGAATAATGACACTAAAATCGCCTTTGAATTTACCAAGGCGGCGCTGAATTTGCCGCTGGCGGCGGGCTCGACCATTGTCAGTTTTTCAAGTGGTGCTGCGCTTAGCGGTTCTCCCCTGTCGGGTGGTTATGCCGGCACCAAACGGATGCAGCATTTTTTGGTGAATTATGGACAACGCGAAGCCAACCGACTGCAGCGGGACCTGCGATTTTTGTGCATCGTACCCAAGCAACTTATGGCCGGCACGGATATTGGAACACAAGCTTCGACAGCCTATGCGGAAGCCGCCGGCGTACAGGTCGAAAAATTCATGGACCAGTGGGAAAAACCTCTGACGGCAAAAGGAGCCAGCACATCTGTAATTGATCTTCTGGCTGGCAATCGAGCAAGCGGAACGAACGCCTACGCCCTCACGGGCGCAGGGGCGGAAGCGATTGTTTGAAAGGCGTGGGAGTGAAAAAACAAACGCAGGATGCGAATGGCAAAACCGTCTCATGGGCGATGTTTGAAGAGGCCCTGCCGACATTGCGGCCTGAAATTCATCACTACTGCAGCCGCATGATGGGGTCCGTTATCGATGGGGAAGACATCGTGCAGGTCGCATTGATGAAGGCCTATGAGGCGATTGGGCGGGGCGAAAACGTTGTCAATTTGCGCGGCTGGTTGTTTCGGATTGCCCATAATTCGGTGTTGGACCTATGGCGCGCCAGAAAACGTGAGACGACCATGCACGACTTAGGGTCAGGACCCTAACCAAACCCCTTCAGCCGACCTATTCTGAGATGCCTGATCGTTCTCAGGTTACAGATTCGTTCCGTCGTTATCTGACATTGGCACCCGGCCAACGAAGCACCGTTATCCTTCGGGATGTATTTGGTTATACGACAGCGGAAGTTGCAGATTTAACCGGCACCAGTATTGCCGCTGTAAAAGCCGCCCTGCATCGGGGCCGCAAAGCCCTGCAGAAATCGCTGGCGACGCCCGGTCAACCCTTAAAACCGCTTTCTGAACCTGAAAAACAGCAGCTTTTATTGTATGCCCGGCTTTTTAATGATCGCAACTTCGACGCATTGCGTGACAGGCTTACTGACGAAGTCCACCTTGAACTGGTGAGCCGAACTTTCATGACCGGCAAAAAAGAGGTGGCTGGTTATTTTGGCAATTATGACCGCGTGGATGATTGGCCGATGATGCCGGGGCGTGTCGAAGGCCACCCCGCTTTATTGGTTTTCGACCCGCAAGATAAGGACGCTAATCCCGTCTACTTCATTCTTCTTTGTTTTGAAAACCGGAATGTACAGTCGATCCGTGACTTCCGTTATGCGCGATATGTCGTGACCGGTGCCGAATGGGAGCGGTTCGGCTGAAAGGACGTCTGTACGTTTAATAATTAACCGGATTGGATATTCGGCGATATTGCCGTGGCTTTTGTTCATGGATTCCGATTTGATGAGGCCTCGGTCGCTGTACCGATGGCAGACAGGTGACATTGTTTCATAACCTGCATCAACACAGACCTCTAAATGTAAAGATTATAATATCAGCCACCTGCCTGTCAGCGCAGGGTCATGGCCTGGCCCGGGGATAACCAGAACGGCGGTAGCCATCCGGCGATGTTGGAAAATGGCAGGCAGCTTGCCTTCAGATGGATGCCGAGGGTATCACCCATGAAAGCGCGCCGTTGATTGATGCGGGCCATGGCGGTCGGGTATTTTTCTGAAAATTCCGCCCGTCCGGTTTCGTCCAGCAGGGCAATTCCGTCTTCGATGTTGGTGGTGAAATAAGCGCCACCTGTTGTCGGAATGACGTCGACCTGAAATGCCATTCCAGATCGAAGTTTTGTCGTGCTGCCCGGTGTGATGGGTGTGTTCATCCATTCGTCCAGGTGAATTAAATGCCCGGGATTGAGTTTGATGCCAAAAAACGGGTCGCCCAAACGGTTGCGGATGATCTGATCCAGCCTGCCGCCTTCGATGCCGACATCAATCGTTTCCAGCCATTCGGCAATGGCCTCAAAATAGGGGGCGACCAGAATTTTGATGTAATCCTGAATGCCGTGGGGCAAATCACCGGCACTTTCAACCATCCAACCGGCCCGACAGTTAAGCGCGCCCTGCACACCATAGGCGGTTGTCACCGCGTCACCGCGCTCGATGATTTTTGAGGTCGGGCTTAACAATCCAAGCCAGGCCCGGTCGCCGGTCGAAAACATCGGGTGACAGGAAAGCGGCAGACTGATCGGTTGCAGAGCCTGCGCCGCTGCAAACTCCCGCATGCCCGGACGGGTGCCATGAATAACCCGTTTGACAGCATCAGACGTATGACAGGCGGCAAATTCAAACCGCGCGAGTTCATCGATTGAGGTTGTCGCGCGCAATCCATTTTCCGCATCCATGAACAGGGTGCCGGCATTAAAAACCCGCCCGGTTTCGCCGACAAGCTGGCGCAGGGTATCGACCATATAGGCTGGGATTTCGATCCAGCTTAGAGGATCGGAGTGTTCATCTGGCGAAAAATATTTCCAGCCGCAGACACCGACGGCTATGCCACGCGCGATGCCTGCATCCGCCAGCAGCTTGCCGAGCGCCGGGGTTCGGCTTCGATCCTGCCCCAGAAGACCCATGGGCGGAAAAAGTCTGACATCCATCTCAAGCGGGGCGGCTTGCGCTGTGCCCTGGTTTTCAGGGCCGGTCAGCAGTACCGGATCGTTGCCCGGTTTTACGACCAGCGCCGCTTCCTCAAACCTTGGATCGAACCCGGTCAGCCATGACAGGCTGGCTGCGTGTTCGCGGTCGGCATAAATGACCGCGACATCCAGGCCTGCATCGGACAGGCGTTTCAGAAACGATTGGAAACGGGTTTTGTATAGGCCTGGGTCAAGCGATGGCATCTCGGTCGGCGATGCAAATTCGGGCAGCGTTATTTCGGTCAGCCGTGCGGTTGGTTTGCCGTTCATGGGATCTCACCACCAATTGAGGTTTCGATGCTATCCGATTTGTTCGGACAAATCTCGGTTTTTATGATTTTATGAAAGCCAAATCCTTGCGGCACGACAAGGCATTTTCATGCCTGGGTTCTGCCGAACGTCATTTTCGATGGGAGGCTTTTCCGTGTTTGAAGTCCGGGGCCTTACAGGTGCCGCCGCTGACAGCGCGGCTCGGCACGACCGAGGTGGGAGAGGGAGGCAGGGCTCAGGCCGTGCAAACTAAGTGGCGCGTAAAAAACGGGACGGGTTGTCTGGATTTGATGATCCCGGAACTGCGCTAGATGGTCCTGTTTGGGGCCCGGGTAAATATTTTATTCAATAATCCGTCGCCGGCAAATTCATCGGACGGCACGAACTGATAGCCGGCCAAAAAAAGTTCAATTTCGGTGCTGCCGTTTGTGGTTTTGGAATCATCCTCGATAAGCAGAGATTTCAGGGAGGGCTCGCTTAAGGTTTTTTTTGCGCCCTTTAGGATCTTTAATTCCAGGCCATCCACGTCGATTTTTAAATGGGTTATCCCGGATATACCCTGCAAACGGAAAAGCGCATCAATGGTGAAAGCAAGCGTTGTCAGTGTTGTTTGAGGTGTTTGATTACCGGCAGTGACAATTTCATTGTGGACGCCGCCGGCGTTGACGCCGCCAAGCTTAAAAGTAACGACCGAGGCGGTTTCATCGAGCGCCGCACAGACCGGAACAATAGAGGTGGCAAAATCATTAACGAGAATGTTTCGGCTGAGCACGGCGAAGGAAAACGGATTGGGCTCGAACGCATAGATGTGGCCCACCCCGTGGGCCGCTGCCATCAGAGAATAAAGGCCAATGTTGGCGCCAATGTCGACAAAAGTTTCGTCCTTGCAAATCGATTTGACCCAGGCATTGGTCATTGGCTCACTGTCCGGCCCCGCCTTGGCCCAATAAACGCAGGTCCGGTCGGGAACACATAACTTCAGGTTTTTATTGCCGATCTGAACGGTTTCAAAGGGCAGCAGCCGGTCGTGCAACCGGGCTCGCACAGTTAGGCGCTTCCAGCGCGGCAGGAACTGGGTCAAGGCGCGAACCAGAACCGCAATATAAAGTGAGAAAAATTTTGTCATCGTCAGTGATCCCAACGGGTCGGTCGCATGACCCCGGGGCAGGCGTCCTTGTGTAAATTTAGGTCGATCACTGGCATCATGTCATATGTGTGCTGGAACTCAAGGCGACGCTGTCGGG
>JAJFII010000059.1 GCA_021775095.1 Rhodospirillales bacterium | reverse complement strand
GCGAATAACGAAGGGCAACCTGCGCTACCGAAACCCCTGACGCCGACGCCTGACGACAAATTAAACGCTTCTCTTCCGACGACCAAAATCGACGCTTTCGACCGACCATTCCAATACCCTTAGTGTCCACTATCGTTAGTGTACAATAAGGGTATTCCGACAGAGAGTGCCAGAGCGGGTTAACCGGACGGACACGAACTTCCTTGCAACTAAGGATAATCAGTGGATTGTTAATTAGGTACTGATTTGTGTCCATTTAATCTGACAATACTGAATTAGCCCTCGATGAATGAAGAAAACGCCGGGCCCGGCCAACAAACGCTGACCATCCAGCAAGCTATCGACCTCGCCGTTGAGCATCACAATGCTGGGAGTTTGCCAGAGGCCGAGGGCATTTATACGCTGGTATTACAAATGGAACCTAACCATCCTGTGGCGTTACATTTGCTTGGCGTCATTGCCCATCAGGTAGGGAAAACGGACATAGCTGTTGATTTGATTGGTAAAGCCCTGGCCATTAAACCCGATTTCGCTGAGGCGCATAGCAACCTAGGCAACGTGCTTAAGGAGCAGGGCAAGATTGACGATGCTGTAGCCCGCTACCACAAAGCCCTAGCCATTCAACCCAATTTCGCTGAGGCGCATAGCAACCTGGGCTTGGTGCTTCAGGAACAGGGCAAGATGGACGATGCTGTAGCCCGCTATGACAAAGCCCTGGCCATTAAACCCAATTACGCGGAGGCGCATAGCAACCTAGGCTTGGTGCTTCAGGAACAGGGGAAGATGGACGATGCAGTCGCCAGCTACGACAAAGCCCTAACCATTAAACCCGATTACGCTGAGGCGCATAACAACCTAGGCACCGTGCTTAAGGAACAGGGGAAGATGGATGATGCGGTTGCCAGCTACGACAAAGCCCTGGCCATTCAACCCGATTTCGCGGAGGCGCATAACAACCTAGGCAACGTGCTTCAGGAGCAGGGAAAGATGGATGATGCTGTTGCCAGCTACCACAAGGCCCTAGCCATTAATCCCGATTTCGCTGAGGCGTATTATAATCTAGGCAACGTGCTTCAGGAACAGGGCAAGATGGACGATGCTGTAGCCCGCTATGACAAAGCCCTGGCCATTAAACCCGATTACGCGGAGGCGCATTGCAACCTAGGACTGGTGCTTCAGGATCAGGGGAAGATGGACGATGCTGTCGCCAGCTACGGCAAAGCCCTAGCCTTTAAACCCGATTACGCTGAGGCGCATAGCAACCGTGGCCTGGTGTTTTATGAACAGGGGAAGATGGATGATGCTGTTGCCAGCTACGACAAAGCCCTAGCCCTTAAACCCGAATTAACTGAGGCGTGGAATAATTTAAAATTCTCCACTAAGGCCCTGCAATTCTTAGGTTCCGCTGAAGACGTAAATACGCAAGCTGGTGCGGCTGGCCTGAGCGCAACGTCACGCGCCGACTTCCGTTTTGTCCTTCACAAATTCTATCTTGATGGTTTCCGACCGCACGAGGCCGAAGAAAGCTTCAGAAAAGTCATTGCTGCCTTGCCAGCGTTACGAGATGTGGCGAACCCTCTTAACGAGAAGGGTAACCAACCCACGGCTATCGCCCAACTTGCTGACAAAGTTATTGCCTTGTTGCACTTCGGGCGTAGCGGCACAGGATTACTCCACAGTCTGATCGACAGTCATCCGGAAATGACCACCCTCCCCGGCGTTTACCTTCGCGGCTATTTTAACGAAGGGATATGGGAAAAGCTTTCTGCTAACGGCTGGCGAGAATTACCGGAACGCTTCGCCGACGAATTTGCAGTTTTATTTGATGCCCGCACCTCGAAGCCCATCCCCGGTCGATTGGGCGAACAGCCTTTCTCTATCGGCAAGGAAGAGGGAATGACATCGGTTGGGGAAAACCGCAATGAATTCCTATCCTTGGACAGGGAAATGTTTTGCCGCGCAGCCCTTAGGCTGATGGCAGGAATGGAAAGCGTCGATCCGAAGTCGTTTCTGATGGTTGTCCATGCCGCCTTCGAGGAAGTGAATAAATCGACGGTCGAACAAAGTGTGAGAAAACGCCTTTGTTTCTACCACATTCACAACCCCGATGATTACGCCATGCCCAACTTCCTTCGCTACGCTCCTAACGCCCGGTTGTTGATGACGGTTCGCGAACCCATCCAGAACTGCGATTCATGGCTTCATCTTTGTTTAGACAGCCACAGCAAGTGCGTAGGTCGCATCCTCGCGTTGTTATATGGCTTCGATCAAATCCCGTTTAGGTTACGGCCTTCGGTCGGTGTGCGTCTCGAAGACCTCAAGGCCCGACCAGAGGCGACAATGAAAGCCTTGTGCGCATGGCTGGGCGTTGAAGTTACCCCCAGCCTTTACGAAATGACAGCACAGGGAAAAAAATGGTGGGGTGATCCAACAAGCCCAGATTATGGCCAAGGTGAGGCGATGTCACCCTTCGACGAGACCACGACTAAACGTCCTGTCGGAACAATCTTAAGTGCAAAAGATCAGTTTATTTTGCGAACACTTTTCTATCCGTTCAGCCTACGCTTTGGCTACAGGCAACCCGATCCGGTTGGATTTGCAAGGGATCTGAAAGAAATTCCGCCCCTGTTAGATGATATGCTGGACTTTGAAAAAAGGCTGGTGGAAAGATCAAATATGGATCCGGCACAATTTAAACGTAGTGGATCGTATCTATTGCTTAGAGCCGGCCTTATGGATCGCTGGAACGTCCTAAAAGAGGTGGGGGACTACCCCCATATGCTTACGCCTTTGTCAGTCAAATCGTCTACAACATGAGCATTTCCGGGGTTATATGACATACTTTGACCGGTTCCTTTCATTTCGTGACAAGGAGGGCGTCGCAGCGCGATGCGGTGTATCGGGTAAGAGGCACGACGCTGTCACGGAATAAAGCAACAGGGCCTTCGGTGGCGTTACATTCCTTGCCCGATGCTTGGCACCGAGGCGCGGACAAAACGTCTTGTCCCATTGCTTTATTGAATTTTATAATCGCTGAGGCTGCTTGCAGTTTGCGGTTTGCGCATTCCGACGAAAGCGGCCAGTGATTCCGATCCAAAGTGGCCGCTTTCAATCGGAATCAGTGGCCGGATTAAATCGGAATCACTGGCCGCTTTCGTCGGAATGCGCATGCGGTTGGTAACAGCATGTGAATGACCACAATGTGAACGATTAAACGAGAGCCGAGACCGCCGTCTCTGTTGTCGAGCGGATAATGGGGGAATGAGAATTTATGGCCGAAAGTGGGGTTCCCGCCGAGCAGCAATCGCTTACCATTGAGCAAGCCATAGATTTGGGCTTGCAGCATCACAATGCCGGTCGTTTGCCAGAGGCGGAAAATATTTATAGCCAAATTTTAAAAATCAACCCGGACAACGCAGTCGTTCTGAACTTACTGGGCGTTATCGCCGCCCAAGTTAACAAATTCGAGAGCGCTGTCGAGATAATCGGGAAAGCCCTCGCCCAACATCCTGAATTTGCCGAGGCCCACAATAATTTGGGTCTCGCGCAGCGGGGCTTAAAACAATCGGCTGAAGCCGCCGCAAGTTTTCGCAAAGCCCTCGCTCTCAAGCCCGATTATGCCGACGCGCAAAATAATCTTGGTGTAACTCTCAGGGAACTGGGAGCAATCGATAAGGCGGTGGTGTGTTTTCAAAATGCCATCGATTTAAAAGCGGATTATTTGGACGCTCAATACAATCTTGCGAACCTATACCATTCGCTCGGAAAACTCGATCAGGCTATTGACGGTTATCGTAAAACTTTGGCCCTCAAACCCGATTACAAGGAGGTGCATTTAAATCTCGGGATCGCACTGAAAGATAACGGTGCACTTGAACAAGCCATTGACAGTTACCGAGCGGCCCTGGCAATTGATGTTAATTTTGTCGAAGCCCATTGCAACCTCGGAAATGCGTTGTCGGATTTAAATCGGATTGACGAGGCCATCGCCAGCTACCTGAACGCTTTGAAAATTGGACCAAATATTGCAGAAACCCACTACGACTACGGCAACGCTCTTCGAACCTCGGGTAAACTGAACAAGGCGGCTGCGCGATACCAAAAGGCCCTGGCCCTTAAACCCGATTTTGCAAAAGCCCATCGAAATCTGAGTCATACCTTTGAAGCACAAGGCGATATGGCGGGTGCCGTCAAACATCTGGATATGGCACTATCAATCGAACCAGAAAATGTCGGGTGGCGCATTTGCAAAGCCTTGTTGTTGCCAGTAATTCCACATTCCCAGGAAGGCATTTTGTCGAGCAGGGAAAATCTGAACCAACAGATCCAAAGCCTGCTGAAGCAGGACATTGTCATTGACGATCCGACAGTCGACGTGGGTACCAGCAATTTTTACCTGGCCTACCAGAACCAAAATAACAAAACCCTACTGGGGGACATTGCCAAGTTGTTTCTGAAGGCCTGTCCCCGTCTGGCATTCGAGGCTGAACATTGTCGAACCGGGCAAAACCAACAGCCGAAAGGACGGCTAAAAATCGGTTTTCTCTCTTCGTTTTTTCGAGAACATACGGTCGCCAAACTGACGCGCGGGATTATTGAACACTTCTCACGGACAACCTTCGAGGTCGTTGTCTTTGTGCTTGGCAGTCGGCGGGACGAAATGACGAAAATCATAGAAAATACTGCGGATCGGGTGGTGCGACTGGAGCGAAAACTGGAAAAAGATTGGCAGACCATTGCCGGAGAAGAGCTGGATATTCTGTTTTATGCGGATATCGGCATGGACCATTACAGCTATTTTTTATCCTTTGCCCGACTGGCCCCGGTGCAGGCCGTAACCATTGGCCATGCGGAATCGTCGGGTGTTCCCAACATCGACTATTTCCTGTCGTCAGAACTGACGGAACCGGCTGACGGGGCCGGGCATTATAGCGAAAACCTGATCAAACTCGGATGTTTGCCGACTTATTACTATCGTCCAGAACTTCCGCAAGCGAAATACATGCGCAAGGACTATGGGCTGGCGGACGGCGTGCGCCTTTATCTGTATCCGCAAACTCTGTTTAAATTGCACCCCGGTTTTGATGGAACTATTGACAAATTACTGAGGCGCGACCCGAACGGACGGTTGGTACTCATTGATGATGGCAAAGGGGGCCATTTGAACCGATTGGTTATTGAGCGCCTGAGCCGATTAAATCCGGGTCTGGTTGAGCAAATAATTTTTGTGCCTAAGATGCCCTATCATAAGTTTCTCGGTCTTCTTGTTCTTGCCGATGCGGTGCTGGATAACCCTTTTCTTTCCGGAACCAATTCAGGCCTTGAGGCCTTTGGCGTCGGCGCTCCAATTGTTGCCTGGCCCGGACCGTACTGCAGCGGAAACTGTGTAACGGCCTGTTATCGGCAAATGGGTTTGAGCGATTTAATCGCCAGTGATGAAGAAAGTTTTCTGCAGCTAACCTTAAGGCTCGCCAGCGACAAACCCTTCAAAGCTCAAATGTCTGCCGATATCGAGGCAAACGCCGGCAAACTGTTTGAGCGCCTGGACCTCGTGCGTGAAATGGAACGGTTTTTTATTTTGGCCTATGCGGCAGCGCAGGAAAACCGACGGTTGACGGATGCGGAATTTAAAAAATTGAGAACTGAGAGCCGACCTGATTAAGGGGTTAGACGGTTTTTAAATGAGATCGGCGCACTATGGAACCCGCGCGATAATGCATCTTTATTGGTGAAAACCAATGCGTAGCAGCGACAATTGCCAGATGAGGTCGCGGTTACTTTTGGCCAAACCCAATTAAATCTGGCGGCGACTGCCGGTGCGTTTACCATTTACCATATCGGTTCATGTCGTAAATACCCGCTTCGAGCGGGTCATGTTTGCGGACATATTGCGTGAAACTGTGAAAGATGTCCCAAAAATTTGGTGCCATGCGCAAAACACCCCATCGCGATATCAGGTTTTTATAATCACTGTTAGAGTTCACTGAGGCCAATACATCACGAAATCTTTCGATGTCAGATAGATTGACTTGGAAGATGATATTAGGGTAGCTGCCGATTAGCGTGGGAACAAGGGTCAAGCTATCAAGATCCTCCTGGCGGCGCAGGGATTCGCCAAAAATGAAGGAGACATTGCTATGGCGACGGTTCCTCAGGATGGTATAGGCTAAAAAGGTGCCGTTTGGCAGATCGACCCGGAGAAAACTGACTTCCGGCAGCCAGCGTATGCCTGACAGATTTTTCGCCGGTCGCGCCGCCAGGGTTTGCAAAATCGAATTTACCTGATTGCGAATTGGCTCCGGATCCTTTGTTCCGCAATCCGGCCGACACCCATTAATCACGTCGGGTGACTGAGTGGTTCCTGGAAATTCTAACTGCACGGTCTTATACATTTCTTCCGTTGGACGATCCGTTGTTAACGGGACGGCGCTGGGTGACCGGGTATCGAGCTCGTGATAGATGATTAGTGACTTGACCTTTGCATCGGCCTGATACCAGCTCTCATAGACCGAACGGCGAGAGGCCGGTGGTAAAAACCTCAAAAAGTTGGTTTCGCCTTCATTGCGGATTAAGTCAAAGTAAAGCCGGGTTTGAACCTGATGAGAAACACTGGCAAAAACATCAAAGCCGACAACCAGTTCATAAAAAGTGCGCTCAATGAGGGGGTAGTCCATAATCCACCCCGTCAACGGGTATTCGCCGTGCCAGCCTCTGGTGACCGAGGCGTTGGTATGGTGTCGAAACACAGTTAAAAAAGCATTGTCATTATCGCTATCACCATCCCAAATATGACGAATATGGGGGCCTTCGGGAAATTGTTTGGTGTAGGCCTCCCTCCGGTTATCCAGATATTCATTGCGTCGACTTTGATAGCCAATCCATTCTGGCCCGAGAGCGATCAGAGATGTGTTCTGACCGGGAACCCCCAGTTGCGAATTAACCAGCTTTTGGTAAGCCGGGTTATTTACATAATGCTCAACATCCGGATCTTCAAACATCACCCAAAATTGGTCACGAATCACATAAGTCGCAATTTGACCATTACAGACCGGGCCGCGAATGAAATTGCGGACAAAAAACTCAGCATCATTCAATAGGAACTGATAACGGGACTTCGCTGGTATGGACTTAAACGTGATAAAAGGGTTGGCTCGAAATTCCTCACGGTAATCGGGTAATTCAGAAACAGACCAATTGGATTGAAAGAACAGGTTTTCCAGACTGGACAGACGGGCCTTATCAAAACGGTAGGTAATATGGGTTTTATGAACAATCCGTTCGGTTATCGGAACAATCCGATAATAGAACGGACGTCGAGGCGGGGCATTCGGTCGCACAGTGGTAAGGGAAACGGCCGGTTGCCCTGGCGGTGTTAAAGACCGGATGATCTGAAAAAATCGGGGCGTTTCATCCGGTTCCGGTTTTTTCAAATAGAGGTGGGCCAGGAAAAGGTGCTCGTAGAGATATCGAGCGACAAGTTTTGAACGATTGTCCTGACGGTTAAACCAAGCATCCACCTGACGGGTAAATGAGACTTCATCAACCGAGAGATCGGGAGAAGTTGTATGGATCTTGGCCCCTTCCTGCAGCCATGTCGAGACAGTGCGGAACTCACCGTCACTGAGCCCCGCTACAGCAAGTGGCATTCCGCCATGGACATTGGCTGCGCTGTAACTGCTAAATTCTCCAGGTGCCGGACAGCTGTTGAAACGCTCCAGCCCCAGATCAACTTTATTGGAAACGGGTTCGTCTGCGGCCAGGGGAAGTGACCGACCGAGTTCGAGTGTTTTTAACATCAAAGACCGATCCAAAGTTCCGTCTTCAGCTTTGATCGGGTCGAGAACCGAAAAGAACCCTTTCTTTCGCCAGCCTGCCGTCGTTTGCGAATCAATATGCAGGCGCGTCGGCGCGATATCGCGCAAACGGAGACCATCATACACGCGTATTTTCGAAGCACCTCTCTCAATGCCCTGGGGATGTGTCAAATTCAACTGGCAGGGCGCTTCGTAACAGGAATGGCAGGCAACGCACTTTTTATCGAGGATGGGTCGCACATGACTTTCAAAATCAAAAGACTGAGTCGGGGAAACCGGTCGGATGTGAAAGGGGTAGGTTTGGCGGGGAGGGTCGGTCAGCTGATTTATCAGACGGACAGTTTTTTTCCTTAGATTCTGGCCAAGATCAATTGCTTTTTGTTCCAGGGTTTTGTCAATCCGGTTGTTATCAGGGGTCAGTTTCCGCGTTGCTCCATCCTGTGCAAAAAGAAGTGTCGGCATCAGGAGTAAAAAAATTGCAAGAAAAATGGAATAAAACGGGCGGCACTTTACAAAGTGGTCGGTCGAAATGGTGCCCATCGATGTCTTGTCCTGACAGATAATCGGGTGGTGTTTAAAAGCCAACCCCTTGGAGTTCCTGGTCTTCAGAACCACAGTGATCTCCGCGCCAATCGTTGGACAGATTTCGGCCCCATTTAAGAGACGTTCTGCTCATGCCGGTCGGATTGATTGGTTCCAATATTCTGCCAGTAGACCACAGCGGGCGGTCTGCCGCCAAGGGCTGAATGAAAACGCTTGGTATTTCTGCGACCGCCAGAACCTCTCGAAGCGAATGGTGTTAGGGATGCACCCCTTGCCGCCCCGCTTGGAAATGTCCGGGTCCTCCAGCGGAAGCGCCTTCTGCCACGAATGCGTCACCGTCCGACGAACGCCGCAGGCGGGCGCAACGTCCGATGCCATGCCTTCGCGCTTCGAAGCCTGCAGGGCACGGTGCACCTTAACGGCCGGGTCAAGGTTTCCACAGGGTCGACAAATTCCGTTGTATTTTTAGGCCAAAAGCTATAGCAAGCTTGCAGGAATACGGCCATTTCACAGGTTTTTACCAATCCCTTTAATAATGATGGAAACGGGCAATATGTCTGCTAAAGCAATTGAAATTCTTTGTACGCTCGGGCCAGCCTCGCTTAATGAACGGGTTATCAAACGTCTTGACGAGATTGGTGTTGGGTTGTTTCGGCTCAATTTGTCCCATACCGCAATCGAAGATATTGAACCGACGCTACAATTAATTCGAAAGTACTCAGACGTTCCCATTTGCCTTGATACGGAAGGTGCACAAGTTAGAACGGGTACGTTTACAGATCTGTCCATTGATCTGACAGCAAATTCCATTGTTCGGGCACCGTTCGATTTCGTAGAGGGTAATGCGCAGGCATTTAATTTTTATCCGACCCATATTGTTCGAGAATTCCGGCAAAGCGATTTTATCAGCATTGATTTTAATTCGGTTTTGGTGCAGGTGATCGGGACCGACGCGGCCGGTGCATCAATGCGGGTTATCAGCGGCGGCAAGGTTGGACGTAACAAAGCGGTGACAATCGCCCGTAGCGTAAGGATGCCGCCCCTAACCGACAAGGACATGGCAGCCATTAAAATTGGCCTTAACCAAGGTATCAAACATTTTGCTTTGTCCTTTGCCAATAATGCGTCGGATGTAAACCATATCCGGGATTTGGTTGGCCACGAGACGTTTCTGATTTCAAAAATAGAAAGCCTGAGTGGTGTAAAAAATCTTGAACAGATCGCTGATTTGTCCAATGCGATCCTTATCGATCGTGGCGACCTTTCCAGGCAAGCGCCAATCGAACGCATTCCCTGGCTGCAAAAGAACATAATCCGCCGCACCAAAGAACGGGACCGCCGGGTCTATGTTGCGACCAATCTGCTGGAATCCATGATTGTTTCGCAGGAACCGACGCGTGCCGAAACCAACGATATCTTTAACACATTAGCGGACGGAGCCGATGGCCTGGTGCTCGCCGCTGAAACGGCAATTGGCAAATATCCGATACAATGTGCAAACATGATCGTCCGTATGATCGAGAGTTTTGATCATCCCGGCAACGAAGACCAGTTCTCCTATCAATATGAAAGCAAATCCCGGGTGACGGCACCGGTTGGCGGGACGTTGGTTAACCGATTCCGCGAACCGCCCGGACGGCCAAACGGCGGCGATATGCCCGTAATTCATGTCGGGGAAACGGACTTGATGGATTGTGAACAAATTGCCCTGGGCACATTCTCTCCCTTGCAGGGTTTTATGGGAAAGGAGGAGTTACGGCTGGTCCTCGGGAATAACCAACTCGCCGACGGGTCACCCTGGACGATGCCGATTATATTGCAGGTGACCGCGGAACAAACCACAGGGTTTTCAGTCGGCGACGTCATCGGTCTGGCCGACAGCTCTGGTGCGGTGCGGGCAACCCTGGAGGTCTCTGAAATATCACTCCTGGATTTTGATAAAACGGTTGGCGCGTGGTTTGGGACGACATCACTTGATCACCCGGGTGTCAGCCGGGTCGTCGCTGCCGGGTCCCACATTATCGCCGGCCCTATAGCAATGACTGAACGGTTGCCGTCACAGTTTCGCCAGTATGAACTGACACCTTCGCAAGTCCGGTTTATCTTTTCTCACCGGGGCTGGAGCAAAATTGTCGGATTTCACACGCGCAATGTTGTCCACCAGGCGCACCGACATATCCAACTCGAAGCGCTCGCTCGATGTAATGGTGATGGGTTGTTTGTCAGTCCCGTTGTCGGCCCTAAAAAGCCAGGGGACTTTTTACCAAAACCGATTCTGGAGAGTTACCAGGTGCTTCTCGATGCCGGTGAATACCCGGTCGAAAATGTTCTGCTGGGGACGTTTTCCACCTATTCCCGTTATGCCGGGCCCCGGGAAGCTGTGTTTACGGCTTTGTGCCGGAAAAATTTCGGCTGCAGTCATTTTGTCATTGGCCGAGATCACACCGGGGTCGGCGATTTTTACCCCAGATTCGCTAACGCCGACCTGTTCGAAAAATTAGGTGACATTGGAATTGAGCCGATCTTTTTCGACGAAATTGTTTACAACCCGTTGACCAATTCTTACGACGGTTCAAGCCATCAAAACCAGGAGTTTCAAATTAGTGGAACCGAAGCGCGGCAAAAAATTCTGTCTGGGAACCGCCTGCCAGATTGGTTTATGGATGACCGGGTTCAAGACCATTTGGCGCAAATGATAGCTGAAAATAATCCGATTTTTCATCAATGATAAGGAATGCAATCCTTTGCTCGGCCGTTTTTTCAAGTTACATCCCGGCCGTGACAAGGTCCCATCCTCGGGTTCCAGGGAGGAACGTTTATGGGACCTTTCGGGCCTCCCTGTCGTTTGTTGGCAATGCGAAGGGCAATGAAATAATTTAGGCAAATGAAGTGGGTGAACGACATTCAGTGTGTATTTTGCGCAAAAGACCCGTCTGTAGTCCTTACCTATCCTATGCACAATTTTTAAGGCCTGCCGTTGATCTGCAGTCTGGCCCGGTATCGCCGCCTTCGACAATACCCAATTTCTGAAACACCATACCCGATTTCTGAAACACCACGAACACAGAAATCGACATCCCGCAGCCTTACCAAGTTAAGAAAATTTCACAGCCATACGGGGTTACTGAACTACAGCGGTATGGTGGGAAACGGCTATAAACCATTGGTTGTAAACTTTAAAAATACGTTCTTAAAGTTGATTAATTCGTCTAAAATGCTAAGCTTTATAGAAGGTTGAAAAAGTGACCGTACATAAAAGGGAATTTTCCATGCGCGCTGCAAACCACCTGGATCTGGAAATTGGCCGCCGCCTGCGTCAATCTCGTTTGGTTGAAAATTTGACGCAGGGACAACTGGCACAAAAGCTCGGTATTAGTTTTCAGCAACTGCAAAAGTATGAAAATGGTGCCAACCGGATTAGTGCGTCTCGGTTGTGGTCCCTTTCGAGGGCCTTAAGATTACCAATCACCTATTATTATAGTGGCCTGGACGAAAGCCATATTTCGGAGGCAGTGAAAGACGCGGACAATGGAAATTTACCCGATAATACAATACGTGTAGCACGAACTCTTAACAGTCTGGTTGATGGTGATGTTAAAGAAAAACTCTTCGATTTAATCCGGGCTCTGGCCAAACAGGCGAAAAACAGCAAATGACCGATTATTAGGTCAGGTCGTGAACCAAAACAAAAAAATAAGTAAAAATTGCTTTTTTTGAGTAGATATTTTTCTCTGATAGTGAACCATTCATTCTTTACATCTCTTGTGAAGGATATCAATCATGGCAACAATGGAAGATCTACAGTTTATTTACGACCCAAAAGATGGCACGGGCCGCAATTTTTGGCGCGTCGAAGCGCCCCACGATATGGTTCATGGGGCCTGTCTTGGACGGCTCTACGCCATCAACTATTTTGAATATGAAACCGCCAATGATGGGCCAAAAATTTTATGTTCAATTCTCAAGGATATGGCCGCATCTGGTCCCCTCGGATCGATTGAAAAAAACTTCATTTTCACGGTGTCGGAAGCCCTGGAAGTCGCCTTGAAAAATCCGTGGTTTGTCGACGCGATCAAAAATCGCAAACTGTGTTAAGAAAACGATCGTATGGATATCTGGCCCTGCATGGGACATGCAGGGCCAAGCCATCGAGCGCCTTATGAGCCCGGAAATGTCCTAAAATTCCGAAATCACAGCAAATTCCTGGAGCAATGTCAGCAGAGTGTCACAATTGTTTTGGCCGTGGTCAGGGAACGCGCCCCGGATCTCGGTGCGGGTAAACAGTTGGCCGTCGAGCATCCATTCGACGAGAGCCGCGTTATCGGCCGAGATTTCCATGGTTTTGTCGTTAAATTTTAATTGCCAGTTCTTGCCGCAACGTTTGAGGTGGGTGGCACGGGTTCTGACGCGAAAATTGCGGCCAATGCCCTCTTGTGGCAAACGAAATCGTGCAATGTTCTGCGAAGACAACAACCGGTGTTCTTCGCGAATGCGGCTTTTTGCAGTCTCGCTGGTCATCCGGGCATCCAGGGCATCGGCAATTTGGTTAATCACCTGGCCATAGGCGCTTTGGTCATCCTAGTGGGGCATTTCCTGGCGAAATGCGGCGTCCCTATAGAGCGACTCGGCGATCATTTCAACAGAATGTAAAGCCCGAGGCGGTTCGATGCCACAAGTCAGATGGCAGGCTGGCGGCCTCGGCAGCGCTGCCGTCCGAATAAGTCTCCATACCACTGAGAACAACGGAAGCGCCCTGATCGACATAGGTTGAGACTTTTTTCATATCGAGCACGCCGTTGGGCATGAATTCCGATGGTGCGATCGAATCGTTGTCCAAAACCAATTTGAAGGTGTTGGCATTCCAGACATTTGCCGTATTGATAATGCGATTGACGTCGGCCCAGTCGAACAGGCCTTTGAACTTTTCGGCAGTTCCCGGAACATGCAGGGGTTTGCGGCCCAGATAACCGGCAAAAAATCATAGGGAAACGTTGGCGAAATCAAATTTCGAAAAATTGTTTGTGGATTATGCATATCGATCTCTTTATCTGTATCCCAACCCAGCCGCCAAACTAATTAATCCTGTCGGACCCCGCAAGAACCCGATAAAAACAACGGATTTACCCATATGAAAATGACTGTGGGAAAAGCGTTGACTACGGGCCTAAAGCGAGTATATTGCCGCCTCTTTCGAGGGGTCGGGCAGGATGCGCGTTTGGCCCCGTTTGGCGTGATTACACTAGGAATTCGAGGCGAAGATGTTCGCAGTCATACAGACCGGCGGTAAACAATACCGGGTCGCTAAAGACGATAAAATTGTTGTCGAAAAACTTGCTGGCGATGCTGGCGCAGTTGTTGAACTTGGCAATGTTCTGATGATCGGTGAAGAAGGTAAAGAGCCTACTATCGGTGCTCCAGTTGTTGAGAATGCAGCTGTATTTGCGGAAGTCATTGAACAGGGCAAAGCCGATAAGGTTTTGATCTTTAAGAAAAAACGCCGGCAAAATTATCGCCGCACTAAAGGTCATCGCCAGGAACAAACGGTTTTGAAAATCGTCGAAGTAAGCCCGACGGGAAGCAAACCGAAAGCGGCGGCCAAGGCAAAAGCCGATCCGGCAAAGGAAAAGGCGCCGACAAAGGCCGATACGGCACCGAAAAAGCAAGCTGCAGCTAAAAAGCCAGCGGCAAAGAAACCGGCTGCTAAAAAAGCGCCGACGAAAAAGAAAACCAAGGAGTAGTCTTTTATGGCACATAAAAAAGCAGGTGGCAGTTCCCGCAACGGTCGTGATTCAGAGGGCCGTCGTTTAGGTGTAAAAAAATTCGGCGGTGAAGTTGTTGTGCCGGGTAACATTATCATTCGCCAGCGCGGAACCAAATATCATCCAGGCGCAAATGTCGGTATGGGCAAAGACCATACGATTTTTGCAGTTACCGATGGAAAAGTTGCTTTTCAAAAGAAAGCAGGCGGTCGTGTATACGTCGGTGTTGAGCCGACCAGCTAAGAGAGCTGCCAATCGCTTCGATTTCGAAGGGGAATGGAAGCCATTCCCCTTTTTTCGTGAGTGGATGCC
Organism: Rhodospirillales bacterium; assembly: GCA_021775095.1. Taxonomy (GTDB): domain Bacteria; phylum Pseudomonadota; class Alphaproteobacteria; order Rhodospirillales; family Casp-alpha2; genus JABMNT01. The sequence goes on along the minus strand of JAJFII010000059.1, from coordinate 46,714 downwards.
AAACATTTCGCGTTATCATTTGCGCGGAGAGGACCCATGAAGTTTTTAGATGAAGCAAAAATATTTGTTAAAAGTGGTGATGGTGGTGCCGGCGCCATCGCCTTTCGGCGTGAAAAATATGTGGAGTTTGGCGGGCCTGACGGCGGCGACGGAGGCCGTGGCGGTGATGTGATCATCGAATGTGCGGCCAATCTCAATACCCTTATTGATTTTCGTTATAAACAGCATCTGAAAGCCGGCAAGGGTAACCATGGTATGGGCAAAAACCGGACCGGCGGACGCGGCGATGATCTGGTCGTCAAAGTGCCCGTGGGAACTCAGGTTTTCGACGAAGATCGCGAAACGATGATTGTCGATATGACGAAAGAGGGACAACGGTATGTCATTTGCCAGGGTGGCGACGGTGGTCAGGGCAATACCCGCTTCAAAACCTCAACAAATCAAGCGCCCCGCAAAGCCGGACCCGGGTTTCCCGGTGAAGAACGCTGGTTTTGGCTGCGCATGAAACTGATTGCCGATGCCGGATTAATTGGTCTTCCCAATGCCGGAAAATCGACGTTTCTGACGGCGACGACGCAAGCCCATCCGAAAATTGGTGCCTACCCGTTTACGACCATCCATCCCAATTTAGGGGTCGTATCGCGCGGCCATGACGAATTGGTGCTGGCCGATATACCGGGTCTGATTGACGGTGCCAGCGATGGTGCCGGTCTGGGAACCCGTTTTCTCGGCCATGTTGAGCGATGTCCGATTTTGGTTCATCTGATTGACGGAACCGAAAACGATGTGGTGGCGTGCTACCAAACCGTTCGCAATGAACTCGAACAATATGGGGCAAAACTTTCTGACAAAGTTGAGTTGGTTGTCCTTAACAAATCGGATTCGTTGGACGAAGACGAAATATCTGAAAAGAAAAAGGCCTTGCAAAAAGCCACGGGAAAATCGGTGTCTGTGATTTCCGGCGTCGCGGGAACAGGTGTCAAACAATTGGTCAACGATTTGTTTCGCGAAATCGAACAGCGGCGTATTGCAGCTGAGGAGGACAACCAGACGCAACGGGTATACCAACCATGAGCGCGCAGGTCGATATTTCAGAGGCCAAACGGATTGTCATCAAGATTGGCTCTGCCCTACTGGTCGACAAAAAAACCGGCGAAGTGCGGCGCCCCTGGTTGGAAACGCTGGCTGAAGACATCGCCCGGCTGCGGGCCCGGGGCCAGGAAGTGCTTGTTGTCTCTTCCGGTGCCATAGCCGTCGGTCGTCGTCATCTTAATCTTTCAAACAGCCGATTAAGGCTTGAGGAAAGCCAGGCCGCGGCGGCAACCGGCATGGTCCGTTTGGCGCACGCTTATCAGGAAGTTTTGGCCCACCATGATCTGACCTTGGCGCAGGTTCTGATCACCCTGGATGACAGCGAAAACCGCCGGCGTTACATAAATGCCCGCAACACCCTCGAAACCCTGCTCCGGCTGGGGGCAGTGCCTTTGATTAACGAGAATGATACGGTTGCAACCGATGAAATTCGGTTCGGTGACAATGACCGGCTCGCGGCCCGGGTTGCGGCGATGATCAGTGCCGATATGCTGGTTGTCCTCTCCCATATGGACGGGCTTTATGACCGCGATCCAACCCTCCATCCTGATGCGGTTCATATCGCGTTGATTAAAGGCGAGTTGTCGCCGAAAATTGTCGCCATGGCCGGAACCGGAAAAAGTGCAGAGGGTTCCGGCGGGATGGTTACCAAACTGGCTGCGGCGAAGATTGCTTTGGGTGCGGGAACCTGCATGATTATTGCCAACGGGACCGAAGACTATCCCATTCGTCGGGTCGAAGCCGGGGGGGTGTGTACACGGTTCGTGCCGACGGCAAATCCGAAAACCGCCCGCAAACAATGGATAGCCGGATCCTTAAAACCCAATGGCACGGTGGTTGTTGATGATGGCGCCTTGGGCGCTTTGAAATCGGGAAAAAGTTTGTTGCCGGCAGGGATTACGTCCATCGAAGGGGAGTTCGAGCGCGGTGATGCAATCATCATTGAAGGTGCGTCAGGCCAGGAAGTTGCCCGCGGGCTTGTCGCCTATTCGGCGGACGATGCGCGCAAAATCATCGGTTATAAAACCAGTGAAATCGAAAACATACTGGGATATCGTGGCAGAGATGAAATGATACACCGTGACGATTTGGTATTGAATTGAGATAACCCCATGACCGGCACTGAGCAGACGTTTAAAGACCTTTTGGAGACGCTTGGCAAAAATGCCAAAATGGCGGCGCGCGCGTTGGCTGTCGCGTCGAGCGAAGCAAAAAATCTCGCTCTGGTGAAAGCGGCCGACGCCTTGCGCCGCAGGCAAAAACAGATTCGTTCGGCAAACGCTAAGGATATGGAGTTGGCGAAAGACAAGGGTCTGACGGAGGCCCTGTTGGACCGCCTTTTGCTGGACGAGGACCGAGTGGAAGCCATGGCCCAGGGGCTTGAGGAAATTGCCAACCTCGACGACCCCGTCGGTACGATCACGTCCGAGTGGGACCGACCCAATGGCCTGGTTATTCAGCGTAAACGGGTTCCTTTGGGCGTTATCGGGATCATTTACGAATCTCGGCCCAATGTAACGGCTGACGCGGGTGCCTTGTGTTTGAAAGCCGGCAATGCGGCAATTCTGCGTGGTGGATCGGAAAGTTTCCATTCCTCCGCCGCAATCCTCGATTGCCTGCTGGAAGGCCTGCGGGCGGCAGGACTACCTGAAAACGCCATTCAGCGTATTCCAACCACCGACCGGGCCGCCGTCGGAGAGATGTTGAAGCTGGTTGACTACATCGATGTGATTGTTCCGCGCGGTGGAAAATCGTTAGTTGAACGGGTGACGAACGAGAGTAAAATTCCTCTATTCAAACATCTGGAGGGCATCTGTCACACCTATGTGGCCGAGGACGCCGATCCGGACATGGCAAAAAACATTGTCCTGAACGCCAAAATGCGGCGTACGGGCATTTGCGGGTCAACGGAAACCCTGCTTGTTGATCGAGCAGTGGCAGCGCAGATTTTGCCTGCCATTCTCAATGGTTTGATCGATGCCGGCTGTGAAGTGCGTGGCGATTTGCCAACCCAAGCCCTCGATCCGCGCGTCGTCGCGGCGACCGAGGACGATTGGAAAACCGAATATCTGGATGCCATTATATCGGTGAAAACCGTCGCCGGTATCGACGAGGCGATCGATCATATCGCAACCCACGGTTCGAGCCATACGGAAGCCATTATAACGGAGAATGCGGTATTGGCAGAGACCTTTCTGAACCGTGTCGATTCGGCTATTGTGATGGTAAATGCATCGACCCAATACGCCGATGGCGGCGAATTCGGCATGGGTGCCGAGATAGGAATATCTACCGGTAAACTCCATGCCAGGGGGCCGGTTGGGGTTGAACAACTGACCAGTTCCAAATATCTGGTCAGGGGCACCGGACAGTGCCGTCCCTAATGAGTGCCAGGCCCCTTCATCTTCGACAACGACTTGTTGTGCCGCGCGGTCAGCGTGTCGGTTTAATGGGCGGGTCCTTTAATCCGGCGCACGAAGGCCATTTACATATCTCACGCATGGCGTTTTCGCATTTGCGCCTGGATCGAATCTGGTGGCTGGTTTCACCGCAAAATCCGCTGAAATCAAGCCAAGATATGGCGCCACTGTGCGATCGCATGGAAAAAGCCCGTGACGTCGCTCGCCATCGGCACATTGTGGTTACCGATATCGAGCAATATCTGGGGACCCAATATACGGCGGACACCCTGCCTGCCCTCAAAAAACGCTTCCCCGGGGGCAAATTTGTGTGGCTGATGGGGGCCGATAATCTGGTGCAGATCGACCAATGGTATAACTGGGCGACCATATTCCTCACACTACCCGTTGCGATTTTTGCAAGACCCACCTATTCTTTAAATGCGGAAAACGCCAAAGCGGTACGGAGGTTCTCCCGAAGCCGGGTTGACCGAACAAATGCCAAACGACTCGCGGACATGAAACCGCCAGCCTGGGTATTTTTGAAAACACCGCTTAACTCCATTTCCGCAACGGAAATTCGTGCCCGCTCAAAAGGCGACTGGACGAATTAAATGAACGCAATGCAGACAAGAGAAGAAAGGACTAAACTCATACCACAACGTCAAAAGGCTATCCCGAGCGGAGGCGAAGTTCTCAAGTTCGTGGAAGCATATCTCGATGATGACAAGGCCGAAAATATCGTTGTTATCGATTTGGAAGGCAAAACCGAAATCGCAGATTATCTGGTTGTTGCCACGGGTACATCGCAAAGACACGTTGGCGCGATGACTGATCACATTCAACGCAATCTGAAAAGCGAAGGTGTTAAGGGCATCGCCATCGAAGGCGCACCCCAATGCGATTGGGTGTTGATTGACGCCGGTGATGTGATTATTCACCTGTTCAGACCAGAAGTCCGGAATTTTTACAATCTGGAAAAAATCTGGACAGCTCCTGCCGCACCGACAGCGGAACCGGCGAGCGCAGCTCCGGCCTGACCCGTCCAATGGGATGCGTTGGTTGCCATTAAGGAGCTACCATGCGATTGACTTTAGTTGCCGTTGGCCGAGCAAAATCTGGGCCGGAACGGGAGCTGTTTGATCATTACAAACGGCGGATTACATCTCCCTTTGAGCTGCGTGAAGTCGAAGAGAAAAAACCCCTGTCCGGTTCCCAACGCAAACGTCGAGATGCGATGCTGATCGACGCAGCGGTCCCTGACGGTGCTATTCGTGTGGCCCTGGATGAACGGGGCCGGGACCTGACAAGCCCAGAGTTTGCGGCCAAGTTGGGCCGGTGGCGCGATCAGGGTGCCCGGGATCTTGCGTTTATTATTGGCGGGGCTGACGGGCTCGATCCGGCGCTCCTGGAAAAATGTGATTTCCGCATGTGTCTGGGTAAACAAACCTGGCCCCACATGTTGGTTCGCGGGCTCATCGCCGAACAGGTTTACCGGGCCCAATGCATTCAAGCGGGGCACCCTTACCATCGCGACTGACGACGAACTCGGTGGATATATAGAGGTTGAATCGGACCTCCGTGCGTCGGCGCTCCTTCGCTTCCGTCCTTTCGTTCAGTAGAAAAATAACGGGTTCAGGCTCAGTTCGAGAGAACACGAGACCTATAAAAATGCTGACGGTTCGATGATATGGCAAGTCGCGAGATCGATTTTTCGGCGACGCCAACTTGCCGATACCCATTCACCGACGGTGTTTTATGACACGGTCAATTGTCGCCCTTTGATGAAACCTTTGGCGCTTGGAATTGGGGAGAATTCTATCTACCTTGAAGGCGTTTTCACTGACGCCACTCCTGGCTTTCCGATCCAGAGGTTCTCCTTTGATTATTTCGCGAACTCCCTTTCGTATTTCCCTGTTTGGCGGCGGCTCTGACTATCCCAAATGGTATAGCCAACACGGTGGACGTGTGGTTGGGATGGCAATCGATAAACATTGTTATATTTCCCTCAGAGAATTACCGCCGTTTTTTGAATATCGCCATCGCGTCGTTCATTCAAAAATCGAGTTGGTTCGGTCAATTTCCGAAATTCAACATCCGGCGGTACGCGGCGTACTTGAATATTTGCCGCCAAATGTCGGGCTGCAAATTCACCACGACGGTGACTTGCCGGCCCGAGCAGGACTTGGCTCAAGCTCTTCCTTTACCGTTGGACTGATTAATCTGGTGAAAGATTTTTATGGTGAATTGATAAGCAAGGAGGACCTCGCGAAAGCCTCAATTCATGTGGAGCGGAATTTACTTAAGGAACATGTCGGCTCGCAAGATCAGGTTTGGGCGGCATACGGCGGGTTCAACAGGATTGACTTTAGCCGGGATAATAATTTTGTCGTCACCCCCCTCAACGCATCGTTGGATCGCCGCAATGAACTGGTTAAAAACCTGATGCTGGTGTTTTCAGGATATTCCCGATTTGCTTCAGATATTGCAGAAAAGCAGATCGCTAATTTCTCTCGTCGGCAAACGCAAATTCACAGGATGATGGAAATGGTTGACGAGGCTGTAAATATAATCGAGTCGCCCAACCACCCAATTTCGGATATCGGATACATGCTCAACGATACGTGGAGACTGAAACGTGAACTTGCCGACGAAGTTTCGACTCCCGCTTTGGACGATCTAATGGAGGCGGCACAGGATGCGGGCGCATTGGGCGGTAAAGTTCTGGGGGCAGGTGGCGGCGGTTTTATGCTTTTTTTTGTCGAACCCGATAAACGAAACAAAGTAAAGGAGCGTTTGGATAGTCTTGTCGAGGTCAAATTTAATATCGACGATGTCGGCTCTAAGGTAATAAGCAGTTCTCAGATATGATGTCTTTGCGGGTTTGAAAGAAATCGAGTCATGGAAAAAACCAGACAATCAACTCTATCCAGTGATGATTATAGGCGATTATATGAATCTTTGCAGCGCATACGATGCGTTGAAGAACGTATCGCGGAAATTTACCCAAGCGATAAAATCAAAAGCCCAATTCATCTGTCCATTGGTCAGGAAGCCATATCCGTTGGTATCTGTGACAATTTGAACCGCGATGACGTTGTCGTCGGAACCTATCGGGGGCACGCGTTGTATCTGGCCAAGGGAGGCAATTTAAATCAATTCATGGCAGAATTGTTTGGCAAAACGGATGGGTGCGCACGCGGCAAGGGCGGCTCAATGCACATGATCGATATGTCGCACAATATACTCGGCAGTTCGGCTGTCGTTTCGACCCATATCCCCGTCGCAATGGGGTACGCATGGCGCTTGAAGCAACAGGCGAAAGGCCAGGTCATTGCCTGCTTTTTTGGCGATGGTGCGACGGAAGAAGGCGTGTTTTACGAAACGCTTAATTTTGCCTCTTTGCACAAACTGCCAATCTTGTTTGTCTGTGAAAATAATGGTTTGGCTATTCACGCCTCCATCGAAAAACGCTGGAGCCAAAGGAATCTGTTATCGAAGGTCGCGGGGTTTGGCATCGAAACGGCGGCTGTTACCGGCATGGATATCCTCGAGATACACCACAAGGCCGGTGCGGCGATTGAGAAACTCCGATCCGGATCGGGCCCCCAGTTTTTAGAGTGTCATACCTACCGTTGGCGGCAACATGTGGGGCCAAATGAAGACTTTGACGCGGGTTACCGAACCCGGGATGAAATGGCACCATGGGTTGCCAACGACCAGGTTGCGCGAATCGCCAAAAAATTGGATGAGGGGGTACGTGCGCAGATCGATTCACAAATAACCGGTGAAATTGAATGTGCTGAACGTTTCGCTGAGGATAGCCCTTTCCCGAAAACGCAAGAGTTATGGGAATACGTTTATGCCGACTAATGGGCATCGATTGTTAGGATATGCCGGCGCTCTTCTGGAAGCGGTTGATCAGGAAATGGCACGCGATGAAAACGTCATTACTTTTGGTATTGATCTGGATGATCACATTGCCATTCATGGCACAACACAGGGTTTGCAGGAAAAATATGGTAAGGACCGGGCGTTTTCGACGCCCCTGTCTGAAGATGCTATGACCGGGTTCGCGGTCGGCGCAGCCATGGCGGGCATGCGACCGGTTCACGTCCATATTCGGCAGGATTTTTTGCTGCTTTGTATGAACCAGCTCATCAATATGGCAGCGAAAACCCATTATATGTATGGCGGGCAATTAAAGGTTCCGTTGGTTGAACGGGCTTCTATTGGCAAGTCCTGGGGGCAGGGTGCTCAGCATTCGCAGGCCTTATATTCCTTATTTGCCCATATCCCCGGCCTCAAAGTTGTAGCACCTTCCAATGCCTATGATGCAAAAGGGTGCCTGATCGCCGCAATTCGTGACAATAACCCGGTGATATTTGTGGAGCATCGACTGCTGTATTATACGGAAGCTTACGTGCCGACGGGCTCCTTTGAGGTTGAGCCGGGCACAGCACGGGTTTGCGCAGAGGGAAACGATCTGACGCTGGTTGGAATTTCAAATATGGTGCCGGAATGTTTGCGGGCCCGGGAGCTGTTGGCGGAACAGGGGATCCATGTTGAAGTCATTGATCCCATTTGGTTAAAGCCGCTTGATATGGCAACGATCTTAATGTCAGCGCAAAAAACCGGTCAATTGCTGGTTGTCGACAACGCCTGGACAGCCTGTGGTATGAGCGCGGAAATTCTGGCTTGCGCGGCCGAGTCCGGGCTGACATCCAGTGGCATAGGGATGGCGCGGATGGGGTTTGCGCCAACAACCTGCCCCACATCGCCATCCATAGAAGACGCCTTTTATCCCAATCCGGGGTCGATTGCCGCTAAGATTTATTCAATGGTTCATCCAGATAAACCGCCATGGCAGCCAGACCCGGATCGTGCAAAACTCACCTATCAGAGTTCCTTTAAAGGGCCCTTTTAAAATTCATTTTAGGTCAAAGATGTTAGCGAAGTGATGGTTACCTATGTTTTATGATTTAGCATCCACATCCTGGAATGAAGAGGAATATTCGGCGATTGACGAGGTCGTGGCTTCAGATCAATTCACCATGAGCTCGAAAGTTGCGGAATTCGAACGGGCATTTGCGGACTACTTCTCAATGAAATACGCTGTGATGGTCAATTCCGGGTCGTCCGCCAATCTGCTCTCCGTCGCCAGTCTGTTTTACAAAAAACACAAGCCCTTACAACGCGGTGACGAGGTGATTGTCCCGGCCATCGCCTGGGCAACTACCTATCACCCGCTTCAACAATACGGTTTGAAAATGAAAGTCGTCGATGTCGAACTTGATACATTAAACATCGATATTTCCCAACTTAACGATGCCTTGACCGACAAGACGAGAATGATTGTCGGTGTTTCAATTTTGGGAAATCCGGCGGCGTTGGATCTGTTAAGGGATTTTGCGAATGCAAACGGCTTGTATTTTCTCGAAGATAATTGTGAGTCGGCAGATGCTGAGGTGGCCGGGCAAAAAACCGGGACCTTTGGCCATCTGAATACCTTTAGTTTTTTCTATTCCCATCATATCGCCACCATGGAAGGGGGAATGATCCTGACCAATGACCAGGAACTTTACCATTTATCACTTTCCTTGCGGGCCCATGGCTGGACACGGGAGCTACCTGACGACTCACCACTTTTGGACAGCAGAAGTAATGATTTTTATGAAGCCTACCGGTTCATTTTGCCCGGTTACAACGTTCGGCCCATTGAATTCAGTGGTGCAATTGGTCTGAAACAACTGGAAAAAATGCCGGAAATGACGGCGATCAGACGCAGGAATCTGGCAGTGTTTCAAAGCCGGTTTGGAGCCGATGAGCGTTTTATCATTCAGCAGGAAAACGGAACCAGTTCTTCGTTTTCGTTTCCGGTCATCCTAAATCCGGCGATGGGGCTCGACCGGGACCGTTTGTTCGCTGCCCTCAAACAAGCGGATATCGGTTATCGGATGATAACCGGGGGCAACATCCTGCGCCATGATGTCATCAGGCATTACGACATTGAAACGGTTAACGACGTTGTAAATGCCGACATTGCCCATGACCACGGGTTTTTTGTCGGCAACCAACCGCAAGATATTTCCGTTCAAATCGAGAAGTTTTGGCAAGTTGCCGATAAATGTTGTTGTTAAGTCGTTTTCTGCCGATGGATGTGAAAGAAATAGATGTCTGAAAAACGTTCGATTTTGGTAACAGGTGGCGCCGGATATTTGGGATCAATCATGGTGCCTGAACTTTTGGCGAGGGGATATAAAGTCTGTGTGTTGGACAATTTTATGTTCAAACAAAATTCTCTCGCGGCCTGTTGTGCCGATCCAGATTTTTCGATTATCAACGGTGATGCCCGGGATAAAACGCTCGTCGCCGATCTCCTGAAAAAGACGGATATGGTCATCCCATTGGCGGCCTTAGTGGGGGCACCTATCTGTGCCAAGGATCCGATCGGCGCGACCAGCACCAATCTGGATGCGCAGATGGATTTGTATGGCAATCTGTCGACTGATCAATGGGTTCTTGTCCCCATTACAAACAGCGGTTATGGGATTGGCGAAGCGGGTAAGTTTTGTACCGAAGACTCGCCCTTAAGGCCCGTGTCTTTGTACGGTCAGCACAAAGTTCAAGTGGAAGCGCGTGCACTGGAGCGCGAAAATACAATCAGTTTCCGACTGGCGACCGTATTTGGGATGGCACCGAGAATGCGTATTGATTTGCTGGTTAACGACTTTGTCTACCGGGCCTTGCATGATCGGGCAGTAGTATTGTTTGAAGGGCATTTTAAACGCAACTACATCCATGTGCGTGACGTGGCCAGGGCATTTATTCACGGTATGGACCATTTCGAAACCATGCGTGGGGGGCCCTATAACGTCGGTTTGTCGAGTGCCAATCTATCAAAACGAGAATTGTGCGAACGAATCAACAAACACCTTCCGAGTTTTGTATATACAGAAGCTGAAATCGGCGAGGACCCGGACAAGCGCGACTATATTGTCTCGAACGACAAAATTGAAAAAACAGGTTTTCAGCCAAAATACTCGCTTGATGATGGTATTTCCGATCTAATTAAGGGGTTCACCATGATACGCAACAGCCGCTATGGAAATATCTAGCGGTATGAAACGACCAAATGATGCCTGCGGAATGGCGCGCCCGGATCCGTCAACAGGACGTTTGATCGGCTGTCGCCTTACCGGGACCGCACAAGGCGTTTGCCAGGGGTTCATCTTATCGTGCGTAGCCGCTATCGACGGGCACATTTCTGATTTTCCCAAAACCCGTTCTCAACCGGTATGGAACGGACATGGTTTCCTTGACGGCCCGTTTGATTATCGGACGAACCGGTGGAGCCGGAAAACAATTATGTGGCAGGTTCAGCCGTGAAATTATTGGATCATATTGATGTTGCTGTCCTCGCCGGCGGGTTCGGCACGCGAATACGTGGCGTCCTGGGGGATACGCCGAAAGTTCTGGCACCGATCAATGGGCGGCCTTACCTGGATCACTTGATGGCCTGGTTAAAGGGATATGGGGTGGAACATATTGTCCTGTGTTTGGGCCATCAGGCTCAAAAAGTCCAAAAACATTTGGGCCAGGACCACAGTATTGAGTGTATTGTCGAGAAACGACCTCTTGGAACCGGCGGGGCGATCCAGAACTGCCGACACCGTTTGCGAAGTGACCTTGTTTTAATTATGAACGGAGATACCTGGCTTGAAACAGATTTGGCGGAATTTGTCGCCGCTCACAACGACAGGGAGCAGGAGATTTCCATGATCTGTGTCCCTGTGGACGACGTGTCGCGTTATGGGAAAATTTCAATTGATGGAAACACCATTACATCCTTTTCCGAAAAGGATATCGATAATCGCGGTGCCGGATACATAAACGGAGGTATTTATTTGTTTTCACAGGCGGCCCTCGACCGCCTCTGTGATGCTCCGGTAATTTCACTTGAGAAGGATTTTTTTCATGTCTTACCGGCTGGTACCATTCACGCATATATACCAACAAATGCAAATTTTATCGACATCGGCACACCTGAAACCCTTGCCGATGCGGGTAACGTCCTGCCGCGGTACAAATCCGACTGAACGAGTTAAAATTTGCCACCTGTTGGCCAGCGGCACGCGCGACCGACAAAAACGATTTGAGCACGGTTGTCAGGACCGCAGGAAAAAAGCGGTTAATCCAATAGCGTCACTGTGCTGCCAGTGTCCCCCCAAATCGCAATATCCGTTGGGATTTTGGCGCGGTATTGCTGACGACCAGCCTTCGCATAATAAAACACCGGAAAATCATGATTTTCAGCGGTTGTGGATCCAAGTCCACTGGCCTTCGGGCGTTTCTGCAACACGGTTGGTGAGGCGTCACCTGCCTTTATTTCCGTAACCTGATGATGTCCCTATGTGGGTGGGCGACCGGAGCATTTACACACCTGATTTAGTCTTGTTTTAACAGGTCAGCTTTATATTGTTTGAACCGCGCCACATAGTGAGCGGCCGGGCGGGCGATCATCTCCAGGTCTTTTTCCGTGGCCTGACGAATGACCCGGCCTGGCGACCCCATTACGACAGAATTATCAGCAATCACTTTGCCTTCCGTGATCATGGAATTGGCGCCGATCAAACAGTTTTTGCCAATGGTCGCACCATTTAAGATAATGCTGCCAATGCCGACCAATGTACCATCACCGATGGTGCAGCCATGCAGCATCACCATATGGCCAATGCTGACGTCGTTGCCCAAAGTCAGGGGAAATCCAGGGTCCGCATGGAGGACGCAGCCGTCCTGAACATTCGTACCCCTGCCGATAATGATGGGATCATTGTCGCCGCGAACTGTGCAGCCAAACCAGACGCTGGCATCCGTGGCCATGGTAACGTCGCCGATCACGGTTGCGCCTTCGGCAATATAATAGTTGTCGCCGTCGGTTTTTACGGTTTTTGTCCCCAACGTGTAGATCATGAGTTAAACCCTCCGTTCTGAATAAAATAATGATTATTTACATCATGGGCCACAGATACGATTAATAAAGAAAATAGAGATAGAATTGGCCTATGGATATAAATCACGGGGATCGAACCCGGTATCAACGACGCATATGCGCGACACTGTTCGGCATGATCCTGTGGTTATTGTCGGCAGCAGGTGCGCGCGCCGAGGAGCCGAATAAGGAACTCGGAACCTTGTCCCTGCAGTTCGAAAACGACTTGTTTTCGGGCGTTGATCAGCATTATACCAATGGGATTCGTATCTCCTGGTTGTCTCCCGAAGGCGACACCGTACGATCTTTGCAAATTGTCCGGGATTTTCTCGAACAGATTGCCCAGGATGACAATACAACAACCCGGTTTGGCCTGTCCCTGGGTCAGGATATATACACGCCGGAAGACCGCTACACGACCAACCTGATTACCGTCGACCGGCCCTACGCCGGTTGGCTTTATGGCGGGGTGTCGCTGCACACCGTCACCGACCACGACCAGGGGCGGATGGATCAGGAATCTGTGGAAATTAATCTGGGTTTGGTCGGGCCCTGGTCATTGGCCGAACAGGCGCAGGATTTTGTGCACGACATTCGGCTTATCGATACCTTCGAGGGATGGGATAACCAACTCAGAACCGAGCCGGGGCTATTGATTAATTACGAGCGAAAATGGCGGTTTTTTGATCCGATTGAAGTGGCCGGATTGGAACTGGATGCCATACCCCATGCGGGTGCCAGTCTGGGTAATATCGCCACTCAGGCCAACATCGGTGGAGCGCTCCGTTGGGGCTGGAATTTGCCCAGGGATTTCGGCCCCCCCAGCCTTATTCACAGCGTTTCCGCCCTCGATCGTCAACCGGTATCGACCATCGGAATGTATGCCTTTGCGACGGTTCAGGGGCGTTATGTGGCACACAATATATTCGTCGACGGAAATACCTTCCGAGACAGCCATCGTGTCGACAAAAAGAACTGGATCGGCGATGCCAGCCTCGGCGTCGCCCTGTTGGTTGGACGCTTTAAAATTGCCTATACCAACGCCTTTCGGACTCGTGAATTTGTTGGCCAGGATAAGGCCAGTCGCTTCGGCTCTCTGGCGGTTTCCTTCCAGGCGGCGTTTTAACGAGACGCGGCAAGTGACCCGATAATCGGGTCCGGAGCTGATAGCGGGCCTGTTCGCGGTTCGATCCGCCCTTTAAAAAAGTGTCCGTTGGCTTTATCAAGACTGTATATCAGTGAAGGGAGCCGTTATATTCCAGGTATGACTGATACAAAATATAAACAATCAAAATCGGGTCCCGTTGTTCTGTGCATTCTCGATGGATGGGGCGAGCGCCGGGAAACTGAAAACAACGCCATTGCACTGGCCGACACCCCTAATTGGGACCGTCTGGTGGCGAGCGTTCCGAAAGCCACACTTGATGCCTCTGCCGAGCACGTCGGTCTGCCTTCGGGGCAAATGGGCAATTCCGAGGTCGGCCACATGAATTTAGGTGCGGGCCGAGTTGTTATGCAGGATCTGCCGCGCATTGATGCGGCCGTTGCCGACGGTTCCCTGGCCCATAACACCGCCCTTTTGTCGCATATCGAGGTCCTGAAATCGACCGGCGGAACCTGCCATTTGATGGGGTTACTGTCACCAGGAGGTGTCCATTCCCATCAGCATCATATGCTTGCCCTCGCTAGGATCCTGGGCCAGGCGGGAATCCCCGTCGCCATCCACGCTTTTATGGATGGCCGTGACACGCCGCCCAAAAACGGTCAACGGTTTTTGGCTGAATTCCTCGACAACCTAGGTGAGCAGACCAACTGCCAGATCGCCACCGTAAGCGGCCGTTATTATGCTATGGACCGGGATAACCGATGGGACCGGGTTGAAAAGGCCTATCGGGCGATGGCCCATGGTCAGGGAAACGCGGTTGCCCTGACGCTGCAGGTTTTATCAGATGCCTACGCAGCAGATCAAACCGATGAATTTGTACAACCCTGTGTGATTGGCTCCTACGCAGGAATGGCCGACGGCGACGGGATATTGATGGCCAATTTTCGCGCTGACCGTGCCCGCGAGATCCTCGCCTGTTTTGTCGATCCTGAATTTGATGGTTTTGTTCGCGACAGGCGTTTTGAATTCCCGACCTGCCTTGGCATGGTTGAATACTCATCACACCTGAACCGTTTTATGGACAGTATGTTTCCCGCATCGTCCCTGTCGGGAATCCTTGGCGAAGTCGTCGCCGACGCCGGGTTGAAACAATTGCGTATCGCCGAGACGGAAAAATATGCCCATGTTACCTTCTTTTTTAACGGCGGTCGCGAAGCCGAATTTGACGGAGAGGAGCGTATCCTGGTTCCATCACCCGATGTCGCAACCTATGACCTGCAGCCGGAAATGTCTGCACCCGAACTGACGGATAAACTGGTTGATGCTATTGCTAGCGGCACATTTCAATTGATTGTGGTTAATTATGCCAATGGTGACATGGTTGGCCATACGGGGAACTTGCCTGCGGCCATGGCAGCTGTCGCCACATTGGATCAATGCCTCGGACGGCTCGAGGCGGCTGTATGCGAAGCCGGTGGTGCGATGCTGGTGACTGCGGACCATGGCAATTGTGAAAGCATGTACGACCACGATGCCCATGAACCTCATACCCAACATACCTTAAATGTTGTCCCTATTTTGTTGGTTGGGGCGGCAAATCGAGTGCCGCACCTGAGTGCCGGACGACTCAGTGACGTAGCGCCGACGCTCCTGCAATTAATGGGTTTAAAACAGCCCGCACAAATGACCGGTCGATCTTTGCTCGACCGGGGTGATTCGCAAACCGTGGCGGCACAATAAATGGTGTCAGGCTCCCATCTATCCAAATGGGGGTATTTGGTCAGCTTTTGGGTGACCCTGTTGATGGGATCAATGGCCCACGGCCAGTCCGACAAACCTGCTAACCAGCAACTTCCTGCCAATTCGGCGGTATTGACGCTGATTGCCCCCGCCGCGAATGCCGGTCCCGGGCAATCGGCTCCGGCGGCCACGCAACGTCTTGAAAAAGCGCCCGATGAGCGCCTGAAGGATATCGACAGGGCCTTGAGGAAGGCCCAGGGAAAACGCCGG
Organism: Rhodospirillales bacterium; assembly: GCA_021775095.1. Classification (GTDB taxonomy): domain Bacteria; phylum Pseudomonadota; class Alphaproteobacteria; order Rhodospirillales; family Casp-alpha2; genus JABMNT01. The sequence continues at coordinate 31,116 of JAJFII010000059.1, read as the reverse complement.
GAACTGAAGGAAAGAGCCGAGGGTTTAGATGATGACATCAAAAAATTGCGGCAGGGAATGGTCTCTGCGGCGCGACTCATCCAGGACCATGAGCAACGGGTTCAGGACCTGACCAAGGAACTCGCTGTTGTTAGCAGCGAAACCACAGAAAAAGAAGCGACGTTGAGCCGGCGCCGTAAACAGATGGGGGGTGTGTTGCAGGCGTTGCAGCGGGTTGCCCAGTATCCGCCAGAAGCTCTTATCGCCCAACCCATTAGCCCAGGTGATACGGTTCGTACGGCGATCTTATTGCGCGCGACCATGCCTGACCTGGCGCGACGGGCGTTGCTTCTACGTGATGACTTAAGCGCTCTTGCCGCCAATCGGACCGCAGCCCAGCGTCGTCGCGAAGAATTGAACGGGGCCAAAATCGAGCTGGAAGGCCAGCGGAAATTACTACGTACCCTGTTGGGCCGAAAATCTCGGTTACGTCGGCGTACCGTTGCAAAAAGCAATGCGGCGGCCCGCAACGCCAAAGCGTTGGCCGTAGAAGCAAGGTCCATGCGGGATCTCATGCACCGTTTGGATGCCTTGCGCAAACAACGTGAAGCCCAGGAAAAGGCACAGAAAACGGCTAAAAAGGAAGGTCAAAACCCTTCCCTAGTCGCCGCAGGTCCGCCGCCGGATTATACTGGAAAACCGATAATCGCAGAGAAGGGGAATTTGCCCTTTCCTGTCATCGGCCAAGTCCAGGCAATGTTCGGACAGGCAGCTGAAAGCGGTCTGACCCACAAAGGTATCACCATTGATGCCGCATCAGAAGCTCAGGTAATTGTCCCCTATGAGGGGCGTGTTGCCTTTACCGGACCCTTTAAAGGCTACGGCAGGCTCTTGATCATCGAACATGGGGCAGGATATCATACCCTCCTTGCTGGTTTGGGACGTATTGATGTTATTGTCGGACAATGGGTCCTCGGCGGAGAACCCGTTGGCATTATGGGTCGGGTCACGATAAATCAAAAAGGACATAAACCGTCGCTGTATGTTGAATTACGTCGCAGCGGACAGCCAATTAATCCACTGCCGTGGCTAGCGGGTCGCGGTCAGCAAATAGAAAAAAGTAAGGTAAGCGGATGAAAAAAATATTTTTGGGTACACTGCTCATTGCTGGATTTTTTAGTGTATCACTGGTCGGGCAGTCGCCCGGCTTCGCGGCAGACGGTGACAAGGCAAAAAACAGTGCCGAAACCTATCAGCTTTTGAACCTGTTTGGTGACGTTTTTGAACGGGTAAGAAATGACTATGTCGAAACCCCGACCGATGAAGAGCTGATCGAGTCCGCGATAACCGGAATGTTATCGTCGCTTGACCCCCATTCCAGTTATATGGACGCTGATCGTTTTAAGGAAATGAAGGTCAATACCCGGGGGGCGTTCGGCGGACTGGGAATTCAGGTCTCCATGGAAGCCGGTTTCGTTAAGGTGATTTCACCGATCGACGATACACCGGCCTATCGGGCCGGTATTGAAGCCGGCGATTTTATCACCCATTTGGATGGCGAGTCTGTACAGGGCCTTACGCTGGCCGAAGCGGTGGATAAAATGCGCGGAAAAGTCGGTGCCGATATTAAAATTACCGTCCGTCGGAAAGGTACTCCGGAGCCCTTTGACGTCACCATCACCCGAGCCGTAATCAAAATCACATCGGTTCGGTCGCGGGTTGAAGGTAAAATCGGTTATGTGCGGATTACCTCCTTTACCGAGCAGTCAGATGTCGGTTTGAAGAAGGCAATGGACGCCTTCGATAAGGAACTCGGTGACGAGTTGCTCGGTATTGTCCTTGATCTTCGTAACAATCCGGGCGGACTGTTGGATCAGGCCGTCGCCATTTCGGACGCTTTTATGGAACGCGGGGAAATCGTATCGACACGGTCTCGTAAGGCCGAAGATACCAGCAGATATAATGCGAGGACCGGTGATTTGGCGCGAGGAAAGCCGGTTGTTGTCCTCATTAATGGCGGTTCGGCATCGGCATCTGAGATCGTTGCTGGTGCGTTGCAGGACCACAAACGAGCCGTAATTTTGGGCACCCGTTCTTTTGGCAAAGGTTCTGTGCAAACGATTATGCCGTTGCCAGGTCACGGTGCCATGCGATTGACCACTGCGCGATATTACACGCCATCCGGGCGTTCCATCCAGGGTGAGGGCGTCGATCCGGACATTCTTGTTGAGCAGGCTAAAATTGAAACCGTCGAGCGTACCGGACAACGCCGAGAGGCCGATTTAAGGGGTGCCTTGAAAAATGAAAATGGCGACGATACAGAAAATCAACCCGCCGGTGCCGAGGACGGTGAGACAACTTATGAGCCGGAAAAGGATGGAAAACCGTCGGCAGATGAAGACAAAACAACGACTGACGCCGCCAAACCCGTTGCCGCACCGATTGATTATCAATTGTCGCGGGCGCTCGATCTTATCAAGGGTATATCCTTATTTACCAATAATCGGACAGCGGAGGTAAAAAACTAGGGCCTTTGAGCAAAACCGGAGCAAATGGGTTCATTTGCGAGTTCGGTATTGCGGCAATTTTATCGACTTTGGGCATCTTCAACGATCAGCTATCGCTGTAAACGTTTTAGGTGCGTTCAGCAGCAGGGGTTAAAGTGAAGCTTTTCGACATACTGAAACGCAAAAAAAAAGACGATGACGGTGACGACTTCGACGATGATCGTCCGCGCACTGAAGTCATTGATGATGACACAGAATTGGCGGCCGCATCGTCGAACAGCGATGTCATTCTTGCTTCGGAAATTGAAGATGGGGTTGGATCCGATCCAGCACCATCACCGGATGAGGAAATGTTGCCAGGTGAGGAAATAAAAATTCCCGACTTTGGTGACGACCTCGATTTTGACGATGATGATGACGATGAGGACGGTGACCATGACGAGAGCATCGGGCGAAACCCCATGCTCTTTGTATTTGCGGCAATATTAGTTCTAGTTATCGGAGTGATCGGTGGAGCTGGGTACTGGTTCTTAGGCAGCAACGACGAGGCAGCAACGGCAGAGCCAGCTCAATTGCAATCGTCGGATACTCTGGTAGCGATTGCGATTGCGCCAAAGATTCCACAGGCTGGCGGCGGTCTTAACGCCATTGGTAAGGCCGGACTGACACCGCCGGTACTGACAGCCGATGCAAATTCCGAACAATCCTCAGAGATACAACCCGCCGGGCCTCAAAATGACGGCGCAGTGCCGTTGCAGACCGCAGGATCAGAGGTCAACACTCTGACGGCGGAACAGCGGCGGGCGGCGGCACTGGCGACCATTACCGGCGTCGGGGCGGGCGCGTCATTGAATGCGGCGGCTGGGACTGTGCCGCGTGATACCGGACAGGGATTGATTGTTCCGTCCGTCACGTCCGTATCCTATGGAACGCTTCCCGACCAAAGCCGCGTCGTGCCGCTGGCCACGGCACCGGACGAGAACTTGATTACGCAGGTCCCGGGCCTGCAGAATCCGCTGCCAACGATTGGCAAGGACGGTCGCTTGCCCTGGCAGGTCTATGCACGACCTTTTGTTAATCAAACGGCCAACCCAAAGATTGCAATTATTGTCAAAGGGCTTGGCTATAGCCGTGCCGCCAGTATGGCGGCGATCAAAAAGCTGCCGGGCGAGGTTAGCCTGGCATTTTCGCCCTATGTGAGCGATCTGAACGACTGGATGTTGCGGGCACGGCTTTCCGGGCATGAGGTCCTTTTGGAACTGCCCATGGAAAGTAAAAATTTCCCCTCCGAAGACGCCGGCCCGCTGGCACTTAGTACGGGGTTACAGGTTTCTGATAATATCAAACAACTAAACAATGTGATGTCTCGTATGACCGGTTACGTGGGACTGTTGTCCGTTATGGGGTCAAAATTCAACGAAGCGGAAGGCCAGCTTAAACCCGTCCTGACGGAAATAAAAAAGCGCGGTTTGTTGTTTGTCGACGGCGGTGGTGGCAAGTCGCGGGCGCGCCGAGTGGCGGCTGAAATTGGCTTGACCAAGGCATTCAGTAACGTATATCTGGACGAACCACCGTCACGTCGGGCCATGGACCAAAAACTTCAAGGCCTGGACCGGTTGGTGCGCGAGCAGGCCGCCGCTATCGCAATCATCCACGCCTATCCAAATACCATTGAACGGATCCTGATTTGGATCCGTACCATGGAATCCCGTAATTTGACTCTGGTGCCCGTAACAGAACTCGCCGATAAACAATTTATTCAATAATGACTGATTTTGAAAGTACCACCAACGCGTCAGATCCCGCCCTCATGTACTACCGCCCCTGTGTCGGGGTTGTACTTTTTAATGATCAAGGCCAGGTCTGGGTTGGCAAGCGGATCAACGAACCGGGTATCGGGTTCCAATATACTTGGCAAATGCCACAAGGCGGAATCGATAGGGGCGAAGACCCGAGCGCTGCTGCCGTTCGGGAACTGCAGGAAGAAACCGGCGCAACAAATGCCGAAATCATCCGTGAAGCGGCGAATTGGTACAGTTATGACTTGCCGAAAAATATGCGAAATCCGTCGAGAAAAGGCCTATTTCGCGGCCAAACACAAAAATGGTTTGCCCTTCGATTTAAAGGTAATGATAGTGAGTTCCAACTTGATACATACAAAAAACCGGAATTTTCCAATTGGAAATGGGTAAATTTGGTTGAAGTTCCAGAGTTAATTGTGCCGTTCAAAAGAGACGTTTATGTAAATGTCGTTGAAGAATTTAAAGATCTTCCGGAAAGGATCGCCAACGAATGTTGATGTATTTGCAGGTTCTTGCCGGATTTATTGTATTGGTCGGAGCCGCTGAAATCTTAGTTCGAGGGGCTGTATCCCTGGCGGATCGGTTTGGCATTTCCCCTTTGGTAATTGGCATGACCGTCGTTGCCGTTGGCACGTCCGCGCCGGAACTCGTGGTCTCGCTGGATGCGATTTTTGCCGATGCGTCTGGTCTGGCCGTCGGTAACATTGTTGGTTCCAATATTGCTAATGTTTTGTTGATTTTGGGCGCGACTTGTTTTTTTAAGCCAATTATTGATCATCCGGGTTCATCGCCCATGGACGGTTGGATTCTGATCGGTGGCTCGATTTTATTCTTGGGGCTTTGTTTGTATGGGCCGTTGGGAATAACCGCAGGTGTTATTCTTTTAATTGCATTTTTTGGTTTCCTGGGTGCGAGCTACTGGCGTAATAGTCATGATCCGAAAGCCGCAAAAGAAGCGGCTGACGAAGTTATAGACCTGCAAGGGGCACCCAAACCCCTATTTTTTGCCGTTATTATGGTTGCTGTGGGGTTGTTGGGGCTGGGTTTTGGGGCTGACCTGTTGGTCAATGGCGGCGTCAAAATTGCCCGTACATTTGGGGTTTCGGAAGAAGTTATTGGTTTGACATTGTTTGCGCTCGGGACGTCCTTGCCGGAGTTGGCGGCGTCACTTGTGGCCGCCTTTCGGGGGCATCCTGCTGTCGCAATTGGCAATGTTATCGGCTCAAATCTGTTTAACATTCTTGGCATTGGCGGGGTTATGGGTTTGGTTGCCGTTGTTCCAATTCCAGAACAGATTTTGCGATTTGACATTTGGGTTATGTTTCTGGCGACGGCGGTCCTATTGCCGGTTCTGGTGTTTAATTGGCGATTGCCGAGAACAACGGGTATTGCGCTTCTGGTCGCCTATATCGGTTACGTTTGGATACAGGCCTACGGTGTTGATAATGCCTGGGCCTTGGTCAGTTAGGTCTGTTCCGTGGCCGGTGTCTACTTGATGGTTTGGTTATGATTATTTCAGCCGCTAGAAACGTCCTGATTACCGGTGCGGCAAAACGCATTGGTCGGACTCTCGCGCTCGAGCTTGCCGAGGCCGGATGGAATGTCGGTTTGCATTACCGCAAGTCGGAACTCGATGCCGAAACCCTCATTCAGGAACTCCGCACATTTGGCGTTCACGTGGTCGGATTGGCTGCGGATCTGTCCGTTGAATCGGAAGTTATCGGACTGTTTGAAAAAACCGCTGAGGCGTTGGGACCGTTGACTGGACTGGTCAATAACGCGGCAATATTTGAAGAGGATTCTGCGGCGACGGCGACGCGTTCTTCCTGGGACAGACACATGGAAGTCAACGTGCGGGCACCCTTTGTCCTTAGTCAGCAACTGGCGGCCGCACTGCCGGCGAAAGAATTGGGTTCAATTGTCAACATTATTGATCAACGGGTATGGAATCCATCGGCAGATTTTACCTCCTATACCCTCAGCAAAATGGCCCTATGGGGCTGTACGCAGGTTCTCGCTAAGTCCTTCGCTCCGCGGGTTCGGGTAAACGCCATCGGCCCCGGGCCGACTTTGCAAAGTGTTCACCAGTCGCCCGAGGAATTTGCTGCTGAGGTGGGCGCCGTACCGTTAAAACGAAAGGTCACACCCAAGGATATTAGCCGTGGCGTAAAATTCATTATGGACTCGCCAACAATGACCGGGCAAATGATCGCCCTGGATTCGGGACAGCATTTGGGTTGTTCGTCTAAACAGGCACAAACGCCATGACCGAGAAACGCCCAACGCCCCCCGCCCTTGCTCCCAGGAACTTAAAATGACCCGCAGCAGACCAGGAGATCAGTCGTCCACGCATATTGCCGACGGTACCAATAATATCAGACATGTATTCATTCGTGATATGGTTGTCGATTGTTCCATTGGCATCTACACCCATGAAAAAGAGCATGAACAACGGGTCCGCATTAATTTGGATTTGGCCGTTGGCGAGGGCAATCATATGATTAATGATGATATTCGCAACGTCATCAGTTACGAGGATATGGCTAAAGGCATAGAAGCCATTATAGCCAAAGGCCATATTAACCTAGTTGAAACCCTGGCTGAAAACATCGCAATCATGTGTTTGCAGGACGCACGGGTATTCAGTGCAAGAGTCCGTGTCGAAAAGCTTGATATTATTGCGAGTGCAGAAAGCGTTGGGGTTGAAATAGAACGCTTCAATACGGAATAATTGTAGGCCATTACGGTGCCGAGAAAGGACTATATTTTAAGGGCTTAGCTTTAATCCATGTCAGTCAGTTGTGCACAGGTCGCCATATGTTACATTTAATAGAAGTAATGATTTCGGAAACTTTCTAAAAACTTATAGAAACTCCAGTGAATTTAATAAATCTTTATATATCAATGACTTAGTTAAATGCTTAATTAATAGGCATTTGCAGTAAGCCTTTGTAACTTTATGGGTCTAGAGAAAACTATCAGGGTTTTCAACAAGGTTATCCACAGGTTTGGTGGATATAATGAAAAGTGATTTGGGACGTTAATGCATTCTGGTGTATGAAGATTTGGAATGGGTTGTCGAGTAAAATTTGTGAACCAAAAAGAAACACTACCACCGGTCGGAAAACCTGGGTTGCTACCACAAAAGGACGCGCTGCCGGAGATCGGCGTCGCGGTCATTGCGGATTATCTGAAACGGTTACCAAAGGGTCCGGGTGTGTATCGGATGGTCAATGGCAAGGGCGATGTGCTTTACGTTGGCAAGGCAAAAAACCTTAAAAAGCGGGTCGTCGCCTATACGGCACCTGACCGTCAATCGATCCGCATACGGCGGATGATATCTGAGACCGCCAGCATGGAATTTGTGACAACCCATACGGAAGCGGAAGCGTTGTTGCTTGAGTCGAATATGATCAAGCGATTTGCACCGAAGTACAATATCCTGTTGCGCGACGATAAATCGTTTCCCTTTATCCTGGTGACGGCGGAGCATGAATTTCCGCAGGTTCTTAAGCACCGGGGAGCGCAGAATAAAAGCGGTGACTACTTTGGACCTTTTGCCTCCGTTTGGGCGGTCAACGAAACCCTGGCGGTTTTGCAGCGGGCATTTCTCCTCAGGACCTGTACGGATTCGGTTTTTGCCAATCGCACCCGACCCTGTCTTCTCCATCAAATAAAACGCTGTGCGGCGCCCTGTGTGGGCAAGGTCAGCACAGAGGATTACCAAACTTTAGTGTGGCAGGCGCGAAATTTTCTATCCGGCGGCTCACAATCCATTCAAAAAGATTTTGCCGCGAAAATGCAGCAAGCCAGCGACGCCCTGGAATTTGAAATCGCCGGGCAATACCGGGATCGCATTCGCGCCCTGACCCGCGTCCAGGCCCGCCAGGACATCAATATTCAAAGTGTTGGCGAGGCCGACGTAATTGCCGCACACCAGGAGGGTGGAATTACCTGCATCCAGGTTTTTTTCTTTCGGACCGGTGCCAACTTTGGCAATCGATCGTATTTTCCGAGCCAGGCCAGGGATGCCGATTTGCCAGAGGTGCTGGAAGCCTTCATCGGACAGTTTTATGCAAAAACCATTCCCCCGAAAAATATTTTCATCAGTCATCCCATTGCCGACAGCGATTTGCTATCGGAAGCCCTGTCAGTTCGCGCCGGTCGGCTGGTTAAGCTGTTTTGTCCCAAACGGGGTGACAAACGCAAATTGATCGATCATGCACTGACCAATGCCAAAGACGCCCACGGGCGTCGCATGGCCGAGAGTGCGTCGCAGCGTCGATTGTTGGAACGGGTGCGGGATGTATTTAAACTGGACGGCGTTCCGGAACGAATCGAAGTGTATGACAACAGTCATGTGTCGGGGACCAAGGCGGTCGGCGGAATGATCGTCGCCGGACCCGAGGGGTTTATAAAAAGTGCCTACCGAAAATTTACCATTAAAGGGGCCGCACCGATTGACGGGCGGAGCGGTACGGACGGCTTTGCGGCGGGCGATGACTACGCAATGATGAAAGAAGTTCTCACCCGGCGGTTTTCCCGCGCCCTGCGGGAAGACCCGGATAAAACCTCCGGTCAGTGGCCGGATCTGGTTCTGTTAGATGGCGGAAAGGGACAGTTGACCATGGGGCTTGAGGTCTTCGAAGAATTGGCTATTAACGATATTGCCATCGCGGCGATTGCCAAGGGGCCTGACCGCAACGCCGGGCGGGAACGGATATTCCTTTCAGACAGAAGCCCGGCGATTGAACTGGAAGCGCGAAACCCAGCGCTGTATTTTCTGCAACGTCTTCGGGATGAAGCCCATCGCTTTGCAATTGGCAGTCATCGGCAAAAACGCTCCCGCGCCATTTCCCGTTCGATTCTGGACGAGATACCCAATGTCGGGTCAAAGCGCAAAAAGGCGTTGTTACATCATTTCGGCGGTCCCGAAGCCGTCGCCCAGGCCGGTCGAAGTGATTTGGAGGGGACGGACGGTATCAACAAGGCATTGGCCAACAAAATTTATGATTGGTTTCATCCGGATGGATAATAGGTTACAAACGCCGACGGATTGAGATATTTATAAAAACCGGACTTTCCTATGTTTCGCAGCCTGCCTAATATTCTAACTGTATCACGCATTCTGTCCATACCTGTGCTGATCTTTCTGCTTTTGTTCATTAACGACCCGGCCGGCAGCTGGTTGGCATTTGCAGCCTATACCTACGCCTGCATTACAGATTTTTTCGACGGATACCTGGCCCGGGCCTGGCACCAGCAGTCGGCCTTTGGCCGGTTTCTTGATCCCATCGCCGACAAGTTATTGGTTGCCGGCGTTTTGCTGGTACTGGTTGGGATTGACCGGGTTTCCGGCCTGACCGTCTTACCGGCGGCAGTCATTTTGTGCCGGGAAATTCTAGTCTCCGGATTGCGTGAGTTTCTGGCGGAACTGGATGTCAGTGTCCCCGTCAGCAAACTGGCAAAGTGGAAAACCGGTATGCAGATGCTGGCCCTGGGGTTTTTGCTGGTTGGGCCAAATGGTCCGCAGTTTGGGCCGTTGTCGACCTCCGAGATTGGATTTTGGGGGTTATGGGGGGCAGCAATTCTAACGCTTATAACCGGATTTGACTATTTACAGCACGGCATTCGTCGTATCGTCGAAACGGACGAGGCACCGGCACCGAAACGAAAAATAGCAACAAAAGCCGATAGTGACAGTGAAGCTGACAACGGTTGATTTTCCGGTGTCGTACGCCAATATGAGGGTTTGGTGGTGATTTTCCAATTTGGGTACGTATGAAAATATTCGGTTTAGTAGGGTGGAGCGGCAGCGGTAAAACCACGTTGATCAGAAAATTGATTCCAGAACTGATCGGATTGGGTTATCGCGTATCGACCATGAAGCACACCCACCATAATTTTGATATTGATAAACCGGGAAAAGACTCCCATGAGCACCGGATCGCCGGCGCGTCCCAGGTTTTGATTACCGGTACAAAAAGATGGGCGTTGCTTAATGAAAACCGTGACAATCCCGAACCTTCCATCGAAGAGTTGCTGGCCCGGATGGATGACGTGGATGTGGTTCTGATTGAAGGATTTAAAAGTCATGCGCACGCGAAACTGGAAGTCTTCAGACCCTCCGTTGGGAAGGAAATGATTGCCAAAACGGATCGATCCATCGTCGCGGTTGCAACCGATGAGGGCTTGGGTGATATCGCTCTACCGGTTTTGGATTTAAACGATATTGCGGCTGTTGCCCAGTTTGTTGTCGAGTTCTGTGATTTGCAGAGAAGAGTGATCAATGGCGCAGCTTAAGGATGACTGTTTTGCCTTTGGCGGGGAACTCATTCCACTGGATGACGCCCTCGACGATTTGCAACGCCGAATAACCTGCATGGTGAGCGTCGAACAGGTGGCGACGGTGGACGCGGTCGGACGTATTCTTGCCGAGGACATGAGGGCGGACCGCGACGTTCCGCCCCATGACAATTCTGCGGTCGACGGATATGCCGTTTATTTTGACGACCTCAATCGGGATCACGATAGCCGATTGCCGGTTTGCGCACGCATTGCTGCAGGTCACCCTTTGGACCGGCCGTCAACCCGGGGTGAAGCCTATCGAATTTTTACCGGTGCGCCCATGCCTGAAGGTCCCGACGGCGGTCCTGACACCATCTATATGGAAGAGGATTGTGAGCGGGACGGCGATTTTGTGATCTTGCCAGCCGGTCTAAAAAGCGGGTCGAACCGCAGGAAACGCGGTGAAGATGTTAAGACCGGTGATCGCGTTGTTGGTAAGGGAAGCCGCATGCGACCCCAGGAAGTGGGAATGGCCGCCTCCGTAGGCTGCGCGACACTGCCAGTGTTCGAAAAACTTAAGGTCGCGGTGTTTTCGACGGGGGATGAAATATGTGATCCGTCCGCGGCGGCACCAACTGGCAGTATATACGATTCCAACCGCTATTCGACGCAGGCGCAGCTTCGCGATTTGGGGTGTCGGGTTACGGACATCGGCATTTTGCCCGACGATCAAAAAACCATTACAGCGGCACTTAAAAGCGCTGCTCTGGATCATCATCTGTTGATTACATCGGGTGGTGTTTCGGCCGGCGAGGAAGACCATGTGAAAGCGGCGGTGGCGTCTTTGGGGGCCATCAACCTGTGGCGCCTTGCCATAAAACCCGGGCGGCCGATCGCCCTGGGGCAAGTTGGCAACGCGGCGTTCATCGGATTGCCCGGAAACCCGGTCGCGGCCATGGTTACCTTTATGACCATTGCGCGCGGCGTCATTTTGATGTTGTCCGGTGGCACAGAGATTGTCGCCCAACGGTACCCGGTAAAAATAGGTTTTAATCATGAAAAGAAACTGGGACGGCGTGAATGGGTGCGGGTTCGATTGAAAAAAGAAAAAAACGGTGATCTGGTTGCTCACAAACCGCACAGTGGTGGTTCGGGAATATTAACCTCCATGGTCGACGCGGACGGCTTGGTTGAACTTACCGAAGAAACGCAATCGGTCGCCATTTCAGACACCGTCTCTTTTCTTCCCTTTAGTGAGGTAATGCGATGAAGGTCCTCTATTTTGCCTCCGTACGTGAGACAATCGGGATACCCGAGGAAGAGATCGAACTGTTAGACGGCATGTCAACGGTCCGGGAACTGATGACCTGGTTAAAACAAAAAGACGGCACCTATGAACGGGCCTTCGCCGAAGACGCGCTCGTTCGTGTGGCTGTTAATCAGGAGTATGTTACACTGCAACATCCGATTTCGAAGGACGACGAAATCGCCTTTTTCCCACCGGTCACGGGAGGATAATCCGATGATTCGTGTGCAAACCGAAGACTTTGATTTAGGCAGCGAACTTAAAAAAATGACCCACAAGCAAACGACTGTGGGTGGACTGTGCAGTTTTGTCGGGCTGGTTCGCGATATGGCGGGGGACGCGGAAATATCGGCCATGACACTGGAACATTATCCGGGAATGACTGAAAAAGCCCTGGCGGAAATTGACGCCGAGGCCTGCGAGCGATGGCCTTTGCAGGCAACGCTGATCATACATCGGTTTGGCCGGTTGGTACCGGGGGATCAAATTGTTTTGGTTGCTGCGGCGTCGGCCCATCGGGAAGCTGCTTTTGAGGCCTGTCATTTTTTAATAGATTGGCTAAAAACCAAAGCGCCGTTCTGGAAACTGGAAGCAACGGCGGACGGCGGCAAGTGGGTGGATGCCAGGGATTCTGACCAGTCGGCCGCAAGGCGATGGTTACAAACTGAAAAAGACAAACCAACGAACAAAGACGCTGCGGAGTAACGATTATCACCTTACAAGCAATTTTTTTCGATTTCGACGGTGTCATCGTTGATTCCGCCGAACTCAAAGTCGATGCGTTTCGAGAGCTCTATAAGGACCACCCGCCGGCGGTTGTGGAGGCTGTTGTTGCCTATCATAAGGCCCACGAGGGGGTGTCGCGGGTCGTGAAAATTCAACAGGCCCATCAGCTTTATTTGGGAATTGATCTGACGGTCGACGCCCATGGGGCGCTGTGTCGACACTATTCCGAACTGGTCGAACAGAAAGTCATCGACTGCGACAGCGTGGCGGGTGCATTGGATTTCCTCGTTCGTGCGACCGGCCAGCTGAAAACATTTGTTGTTTCGGGAACACCGGAAGACGAACTCCGGCGGATAACCGGCCGGCGCGGTATCCATGAATATTTTACCGGCGTTTATGGATCACCGCGAAATAAAGTAGAAATTGTCGACGAACTGCTGCAAATTCACAAACTCTCCGCCGAGAAGTGTTTGTTCATCGGTGATGCAATGACCGACTATAACGCTGCGAAGACCTGTGGTGTTCCGTTTTTAGGCCGTTTGAATGACGGCGAAAATAGCCCTTTCCCCATGGGTACGGATACGGTCGCCGATTTGGCCCGTCTGACCCGGATCGCCGGGCTGCAGGCGATTGAGGAACCTGTCCAGTGAGCAATGACAACGACAGCCATAAAGCCTATAAAAATGACACTTTTATGAACAGTCCCGATGCTCGGGGGCTGCGTATCCTATCAGAATACCTGGAGCCGGAAATACGGTTAGACCAATATGAGGTCAGTGACACGATAGTCTTTTTTGGTTCGGCCCGCCTGCTGCCGCGCGATATTGCTGAAGAGAACCTGAAAGTTGCCCGGGCTGAAAAGCGGGATGTAAAAACCGCCGAGCGGAACCTCATGATGTCGCGGTTTTATGAGGAGGCCCGAGAACTTGCCCATAAACTCACCAATTGGTCAAAGGGATTGGAAGGGACCAAACGTCGGTTTTTGATCTGCACGGGCGGTGGCCCGGGCATTATGGAGGCCGCCAATCGCGGCGCGTCGGAGGCGGGTGGCATCAATATAGGATTTAATATTTCCTTGCCTTTTGAGCAACATTTTAATCCCTATATTACCCGTGAACTGAACTTTGAATTTCATTATTTTTTCATGCGTAAATTCTGGTTTCTGTATTTGGCAAAAGCCCTTGTGGTGTTTCCGGGTGGTTTTGGCACCATGGACGAATTGTTTGAAGCCATGACTTTGATGCAGACAGGAAAGTCTAAAAAACGGATGCCCATTGTCTTGTTCGGCAAGGAGTTTTGGAAAGATGTTTTGAACCTCGATGCCCTTGTCAAATACGGCACGATTTCGGAAAAGGACCTGAAACTTTTTTATACGACCGATTCCGTCGACGATGCCTACGCCTATATTGTAGAACGCCTGAACGAAAACGCCCTGAACCAGCCGGGTGGATATTTTTAGGGCGAAGGGATTACCCGGCGACGGACAGGCGTATGCAATGGCCAAAGCATTAGGGAATCCGTTGTGATCAAGGGTCTATTCAGCCGCCGCCGCGTGGACATTGCCAACGGCCTTGTCATAGTCTTCCATCATCCATTGGCTGATCTCACCAACCGTAAAGTTGTGCGTGTCAATGACACCAACGGGAGTGACTTCTGCGGCCGTGCCGGTCAGGAAAACTTCCGTTGCATTGACCAGCTCTTCCGGCATAATGGCGCGCTCGATAACCTCGATACCCCGCGCCTTTGCCAGCTCGATGACGGTTTGTCGGGTGATCCCGTTAAGGAAACAGTCAGGTGTCGGTGTATGTAATTTGCCGTCACCCATGACCATAAAGATATTGGCGCCTGTGGCTTCTGCGACCCGCCCGCGGTAATCCAGCATCAGCGAATCGTCATACCCGTCGCGTTCGGCGTCATGTTTGGAAAGCGTGCAGATCATGTAAAGGCCGGCGGCCTTGGCGTGGACCGGTTCGGTTTCAGCCGACGGACGTTTCCACTTGGAGGTTTTTAAGCGAATGCCCTTCATGCGTGCTTCCGGCGAAAAGTAGGACGGCCAGGCCCAGGCCGCGATGGCGACGTTAATCCGGTTGTTTTGGGCCGAAACCCCCATCATTTCACTGCCGCGCCAAGCAACGGGACGCAGGTACCCGTCGATAATATCATTAACCTTCAGGGTTTCCTTGCAGGCGGCGTCGATGTCGTCCATGGAATAGGGGATTTCAAATCCCAATTGATCGGCCGAATAAAACAAACGTTCCGTATGTTGGCGCAATTTGAAGATATTACCGCCATAGGCGCGTTCGCCCTCAAAGACGGAAGATGCATAATGCAATCCGTGGGTCAGGACATGAACATTTGCATCACGCCAGGGTACCATTTCACCGTTAAACCAGATCAGTCCGTCACGGTCATCAAAAGCAGGTCCAGCCATTGTAATTATCTTTCGTCAAAATAGGTTCGTACCATAGGTTCTTGCGTTAATTACCATTCGATTGAAAATAAGTCAATAGTACTGACATATTTTTTTCGGTTCCTATCTGCTGCATTATGCTATTTGCCAATGACTGGATAAATTTACGTAATGAGAACAATGACGGATACAGAAAAAACAGCGGCCGCGATAAACCAATCTGTGGAACTGAGCGAAGAACAATTACGTCAGGCGATTGAGTTGTTGTTTTTTGCCTATCGTGACTTTACCGGTGAGGCCGATGCGATTTTGGACGAGTATGAATTTGGTCGGGCCCACCACCGGGTGGTCTATTTTATTGGCCGAAATCCAGAAGTTACCGTCACCCAGTTGTTGGCCATATTAAAAATAACCAAACAAAGCCTGGCGCGGGTTTTGGGGCAACTGATTGATGAAGGGTTTGTGGAGCAGCGAACAGATGCGGCCGACCGCAGACGTCGACTGCTGGCATTGACCCCGAAGGGCATGGAATTGGATAAACAGCTGACAAAACGCCAAAGCCTTCGAATTGCCGGTGCTTATCTAGCTGCGGGGCCGCAGGCGATTTCCGGGTTTCGGCAAATTCTCCGGGGCCTTATCAATGCCGAAGACCGGGAACGGGTTGACGGATTTTTTACGGATATTGGTTCAGACATCTCGCCAAAAGGGACTTAAAGATGGTCGCCACGATCTCTGCCGAACAGCCCCATATCCTTGTCGTCGACGACGATGACCGGTTGCGTCAGTTGTTGGTTAAATATCTGAGCGAAAATGGATTTGTTGTCATTCCGGCAAAAGACGCCGCCGACGCGCGGGCCAAACTCAAGGGACTGCAATTTGATCTGGTTATTCTGGATTTAATGATGCCAGGTGAAACGGGACTGGAGTTCGCCGCCGATTTCCGCCAACGCAGTTCCGTCCCCATCCTCATGTTGACAGCCATGGGGGAGGCCGATGATCGGATAAAGGGTCTGGAACACGGGGCTGATGATTATTTGGTTAAACCGTTTGAACCGCGCGAACTCGTGCTGCGGCTGCACAATATTCTGAAACGCCTGCCCGAGCAAAAACCAGAAGATGTGGAGGTCCAATTGGGAGATGCGGTTTTTCAGACGGGGCGCGGCGAACTTGTGGTCAGCGGAAGTGCTGTTCGCCTCACAGATATTGAAATTGCGCTGCTCCGGGTATTGGCCATTCGGGCTGGGGAAATCTTGAGCCGGGATGCTTTAATTGATCTTACAGGCACGACCGGTGGCGGGCGGGCCGTTGATGTACAGGTTACTCGGCTTCGTCGCAAGATTGAGCGGGATCCGAAATTGCCCCGTTATCTGCAAACCGTGCGCGGACGTGGTTATGTTTTACGGCCTGACTGATATGCCAGCGAGACCGGTCACATGTTAAAACGGTTTATGCCCAAAAGCCTGCTCGGGCGGTCCCTGTTAATTATTGTCACACCGTTGATTATTCTGCAGTTAGTGGCAGGTGGAATTTTTTATGAAACCCATTGGGATAAGATCACCCTGCGGCTGGCGCGTAGTGTTGCCGGTGATATCAGTGCGGTGATTGAGCTCATGCGTCGGCTGCCTGACGACAGGATTTCTGACGAGATCTTTTCAGTTGCATCGTTGAGTTTCGATTTGGACATAAATTATGAGAAAGATGCGGTCTTGACACGGGGCCACAAGGGCGACGACGGCCTGATGGAAGAAATGCTGGTTCGTGCCCTGCAGGAATATGTCGGAAAACCATTCGCCATCGATACCGTATCCATGCGGCGATACGTCATCATTAACGTGCAGCTTCCCGGCGGGGTCTTACGGACAATCGCCCCCAAAAAACGTTTATTCAGCTCAACGGCAATTGTATTTGTTCTTTGGATGATCGGTACATCGTTGATTCTGTTTTCCATCGCCACGGTATTTATGCGCAATCAGGTGCGCCCGATCCGCCGTCTCGCAGATGCCGCGGAAAATTTTGGCAAGGGCCGTGATGTGTCGCGTTTTAAACCCGAAGGTGCCGTTGAAGTGAGGCAGGCCGCGTCGGCATTTTTGGCCATGCGTGATCGCATTGTCCGGCAAATTCGTCAGCGGACCGATATGCTTGCCGGGGTTTCCCATGATTTGCGGACGCCGCTGACGCGGATGCGCCTGGAACTGGAAATGCTAAGCGACAATGAAGCTGCCGGTAACCTGAAATCCGATGTGACTGAAATGGAACATATGCTGGAAGGGTATTTGGCATTTGCCCGAGGCGAAGGCACTGAGCAACCCAAATCGACCAATCTGACGTCGCTCATTAGTGGCGTGGTAAGCAAGGCGCGAAGGCACGGTACGCCGATCGATTATCATCCAGAAGCTGAACTGGTCGTTCCCCTGCGACCGAATGCCTTTGGCCGTTCGATTACCAATTTGGTGGAAAACGCCGCCCGGTTCGGCGACCATGTGTCGGTGCGTGTCGGCCTGCGCGACGATGCGGTTGAGGTTATTATTGATGACGACGGCCCGGGCATTGAGCCACAGCATCGGGAAGATGTCTTTAAGCCGTTTTTCCGTATTGAGGGATCGCGTAACCAGGGAACTGGCGGAATTGGGCTGGGAATGACAATTACCCGCGATGTGGTTCGAAGCCATGGCGGCGAAGTTGAATTGCTGGATTCGCCAACCGGTGGTTTGCGGGTTAAAATTCGAATTCCTGTTTAATCGCGAATATCGATTGATTGTGATTACGCCGTTGGGAATAAGGTATCGATTCCGATGTAAAGTCCCAGTAGAGTAGGTGGACGTCCCTGGTAATGGCTTGCGTGGATTTTGGAGTTTACGCGATGGACACCGCAAAAAGAACAATATTGCTGGCCGATGATCACGCGCTTTTTCGCAGCGGAATGAAATACCTGCTGAAACAGCTGGACGGCAACATCGAGACCCTGGAAGCGGCGAATTATCCCGATGCCATCACAGTGGCACGTGATGTGTCAAAGCTTGACCTGGCTCTGGTCGATTTGTCGATGCCGGGTCTGAATAATTTTAAGGGATTGCGTCACCTGCATAGCGAATTGGGAGCGGTTCCGTTTGTTGTTGTCTCGGCTCTCGATCGGGGACCGGAAATCCGGCAAGCCATGGCCTGCGGCGCGTCCGGTTACATTCCCAAAACCCTGGAACCCCGCATTGTCCTGAATGCCCTTAAATTGGTATTTTCCGGTGGTGTCTATCTGCCGCCCAATCTGATGCAGGAGAACCGGCTTTCCAATCCTGCTGAACCATGGCAAACCGACGGTAAAAGTGCCCGTTTGACACCCCGGCAGGGAGATGTCCTGGCGCTGATCGCGCGGGGGTATTCAAATCGGGAAATTGCCTCTGAACTGAAATTAGCGGAGGGGACAATAAAGTTGCATGTTACGGCATTACTGAAGGTACTTGACGTCAACAACCGGACCCAGGCGGTCATCAAAGCGGATTCTTTAGGCCTGACCTCTCGGGTGACCCCGGAAAATTCAATTGTTATCTGATTAGGGCACTTCCGGGATAACAGGACGCACTCTGCTTTTATTCCCTGACAGCATCGTGCCTCTTGCCCGATACACCGCATCGCGTTGCGGTGCCCACCTTGTCACAAAATAAAAGCAGAGTGCGTCCCATGACCCCGGAAATGCTCAGGCCGATCAATACAAACGTCCGCCGTTGGGCACCGGCAATGAGGGCTGCAGCAGGACAACCTCATTTTCAGCGTCAGGGAAACCTACAACCAGAACTTCCGACATAAATTTACCGATCTGCTTTGGCGCAAAATTGACCACAGCCGCAACCTGTCTGCCGATCATCTGCTCCGGCGTGTAGTGTTTGGCAATCTGTGCGGAGGTTTTTTTCTCGCCCATATCGGGACCAAAATCTATCCATAATTTGAGGGCCGGGTGCCGGGCCTCGGCATAAATTTCCGATCTGGTTACCGTACCGACGCGGATATCGACATTGCTAAAATCTTTATATTCGATGGTCATATTGCCTCCCAGGGTTCAGGACTTATTCAATTCATACAATTCTGATTATCCGTCAAGGATGATGGTCATCTTTAATGCCAAGAATACCGGCGAACCAGACAAAAAAAGGCCGCACACTGCCTCGGCAGCGTACGGCCTTTTGAGAAAGCAAAATCGGATATTAGTTTTTGAACTTAATACCCAAAGCTTGCATTTCTTCGAAGTTCTCAGCAACACGGCTGTTGAACTTGTCCAGGCTTTCTTTGTTTGTCGCCGTCATCATATCGGCGATTTCACGCATGTTGGTGAAAGCCGATTCGAAGGCAGATTTTACAAAATCAGCTTGTTTGGCTACGGCGTCCTGTGGAGTTTTGCTTTTTGCCATGCTGTCGATCACCGATTGCGTCTCCTTCATGGTTTCCTGGATGATTTCAGTTTGCCGCTGAGCCAGGGCTTTTACGTTCTCGGTTGCCGCTTTATTGGCCGCCGTTAACGCTTCAATGTTTTTCTGTTGGGATTTTACAACAGCGTCCACATCAACGGTCGGGATGTTCATGTCTTTTGTCAGCTTTGTGAAATCGGCGGTAAATTTCGACGGATCAAAGTCAGCGACAAATTTAGTCATATCAAATGCCTGAAACGGGTTGGATGCTTTGGTCATGGTAGTTCTCCTTGGTGCTGGCGTTATCGCCAGGGAAAGTAAAAATTATATTGCAGTGCAACATGACCCTTATATGGGCCCATTTGGAACGGATGTCAATAAAAATGTTGCACTGCACAAAAAATAATTTCGCGACTGCAATATATCGGGTGTAAGGACGCGGGAAGACCGGTTTAGCCGGGCAGGTGGCAGGCGAACCTATCGATCGACAGGAGAGTTTTATCGAGGGCCGCCATGGTTTTTGCCATATCCGGGCTGTCGTCGCCGAGCCAGACACGGAATGTCGCTGCATAAACAGCCATGCCGCCTTTGATGCGAAGCGCTCCAAATGGGCCTGAGGTTGGTATTTGGGCAGCGTCAAGCATCGCTTTCATTGAGGCGTGGAAACAACAGATCTGACGAACCAGGGATAGGGGGTCGGACGGACCGTCCCGGAGCACGGCAGCAATGCCGGTCCGGTGGGGTGTCAGGATATCGAATCGCGCCATCAGGATGTCGAACAGGCGTTCGCGGGCCCCTTCGTCGCCATCAAAGGGTTCTAAGTTCTGCAACAACTGTGTGTCGGTGTGCCGAACCATAAGGCCGATAAGCGCGCCTTTGGTGGGCAGTAGGGATCGTAATTGCGAATTGGAAAGGTTTGCTTTGTCGGCAATTTCGGCTAACGATACGTGGCGCCAGCCGTGCTCTGAAGCCAAGTTTAACGCACTTTCGATGACCTGCCCTTGCAAAGCCATGTCTGGGGATGGTTTTTTTGCCATAACAGTCAACCCGTATATCAAAAAACACAGATGACTAACTTAACGCAAAAAGGCAAAAAATTCCAATGTCCTGAATTGCCAGCCGATCAGCCTTCGCGACGCTTTTCCCTATACATATAATAACCGCCAACCATCGCTCTAAAAACACGCTTACCGAAATCAGGTTCTTCCGGCGGATAAGGCGATGCAGATTTTTAAGACGACAGCGTCCGGGAAATGCTGCCGGTTGAGCGTTGCGGCTCCCGTCGGCGAGGAAATGATTAGCCGGCCAGCTCTTCAGATCGTTTTTTCGCCGCCGCTACGGCTTTTGTCATCAACGCTTGCATGCCATTTTCGGCCATCAACACGGCCAGGGCTTCGGCTGTGGTGCCGGCCGGGCTGGTGACGTTGATTCGCAGTGTCGCCGGCGAATCATCCGATTGGCGCAACAATTCACCGGCTCCGGAAACGGTCTCGCGGGCCAGGCGATCCGCCAAGGCGTCAGGTAGACCGGCTTGTTTGCCGGCTTCCGCCATAACCTCCACCAGTAAAAACACGTAGGCCGGGCCACCGCCAGAAAGTGCCGTCACGCCGTCAAGGGCGCCCTCACTATCGGTCCATTCAACGCTGCCGACCGCCTGCAGCAGGTCGTCACAGGCAGCCTTCTGGTCCGGGCTGACGCGGGGATTGGCGAACATCACAGTTATGCCGCGGCGGACGGCGGCGGGCGTATTGGGCATGGCCCGCACGATCACCGCATCATCACCCAGAGCTTTTTCGAAATAGTCGACGGTTTTACCGGCCGCAATCGATAAAAAAGCTGTCGCCGGGGCTTTAAACCGGGCATAGGCTGGCGCAACCAGGTCCATCATTTGCGGTTTGACGGCAAAAACAACAAAATCCGGCGAAACGCCCTCGGGGACCGCGTCGGGGCTTGAGTAGGTGCTGACGGCGTAGGTCGCCCGCAGGTTGGCTGCCGTCTGCTCGTTGGGTTCAACAATAGAGATGCCGGACGCGGGAATTCCACGCTCAATCCAGCCCGACAACATGGCCTCACCCATTTTACCGCAACCGGCAAGCAACACGGTTCGTTCCATAACAGATCCTAAGCTTCGCCAACGGTATCGATCATTGCGGATTCGATGGCTTCGTCGGCCTGTTTACCGCCCCAGATGACATACTGGAAAGCGGGATAAAATCGCTCACATTCCAGCACTGCCGTCTCGACCAGATCCTCCATTTGTTCAATCGCCGGGCCTTTTGTGCCGCGCAGGGGAAGCGCATGGCGATACATGGGTAACCCTTCGTCGCTCCACATGCCAAAATGCCCCAACCACAGGCGATCGTTGATCAGAGCCAGAAGTTCATGAACCCGGGGTTTTTGATCGTCCGATACTCGCATATCGAAGGCACAGGTAAAATGCAGGGCTTCCATTTCTTCATTCCAGGCAAAATAGAGACTGTAGTCACACCATGTGCCAGGGACCTGCACGGCCATTTCCTGGTCACTACGGCGATCAAAAATCCAGTCGTTCACCTCAACAATGCGCTCGACAATATCCAGCGGATTGTCAGCAAGATAGTCCTGGGATGTATTGATTTCGGTCATGATCCGCTCCCCTTACAAGCCTCAATGGGCGTTCGAAGTGCGGACCGGATAGGTTCTATATTTAGGATTTGATCTAGATATAGTGTAGACATACCCGGTCGCTACTAGTTGTAGAGTGCCTGATGGAAGACTCCGGTGCAAGGATCATCTGCCCGAAGATAAAAAATCATGTGGATAAGATCTGAGGACGACAAAACCGCAGAAACCAAGGGCGCGTCACCGTCGGTTGACGACGCAAATCGTTCAATTAACGTTTCGTTTTTTTACCTGGCGTCCCTTTGGTCTTCGATTTTGTCGATTTGGCCCTGGTTTTTGGAGCGGCCTGATTCGCAACTGCGGCTTCGAGAACACGCATCCGTTTTTCCAATTTTTCCTGTTCCGTCCGGGCGGCGATGGCAACCGCTTTCATGGTCTCGAATTCGTCACGGGTAACCAAATCCATATCCATAAGCAGGCGTTCTAACTGGTGGCGGACAGAAGCCTCGACTTCGCTTTTAACGCCAGCAAGCGTCGACACCGCGCCGTTTGCAACTTTTGCCAGATCGTCAAGGAGTCGATTGTTGGTTTGCATGGGGCGGGATCCTGCTCGGTTTCGGTTGTTTAATTATGGTTGGCAATTGCCCAATCCACAAGCACCGGATGGCTTGCGGCAAGAAGCTGTAATGCCTATAAGTTTCTCACGAAATAAAGGGATTGAGAATGTACATCGTGACCGGTGGCGCAGGGTTTATTGGATCGAACATTGTCGGCGGGCTGGCGGCTCGGGGAATGGGCCCAATTGTCGTCGTTGACCGCCTCAAGGATGACGAACGCTGGCGCAATATTGCTCGGCACGAACTGTACGACATCGTTACCCCCGATAACCTGATGAGTTTCCTCGCGTCCCATACCTCCGGCATTCAGGGGGTGATCCATATGGGTGCCATATCCGCGACAACGGAACGCGATGCGGATCTGATCATTGACACCAACTACCACTACCCCATGGCCCTTTGGCAATGGTGTGCGACCAATGACGTGCCGTTGATTTATGCCTCATCGGCGGCGACCTATGGGGCTGGCGGTGAAGGGTTTGACGATGACGGATCGATCGATGCCTTGGCTGCCCTGAAACCCTTAAACGCCTACGGATGGAGCAAACATTTGTTTGATCGCAGGGTCGCTCGGATGATTTCCGACGGCGAACCGCGCCCGCCACAGTGGGCGGGTCTGAAGTTTTTTAATGTTTATGGACCGAACGAATATCACAAGGGCCGGATGTCCAGCGTCGTCTCACAGATCTATCCAATTGCGAACCGGGGTGAGCCCTGCACATTGTTCAAATCCCATCATCCAGATTACCAGGATGGTGGGCAATTACGTGATTTCATCTGGGTTGGGGATTGTGTTGATATCGTTCTCTGGCTTTTGGCTCATCCCGAAGTCAATGGATTGTTTAATTGCGGCACCGGCGAGGCCCGAAGTTTCGCCGATCTCGCCGGCGCCGTCTATGCGGCAATTAACAAAAATATTCAAATTAATTACATCGATACCCCGGAAGACATTCGCGACAAATACCAATATTTCACGCAGGCCCGCATGGACCGCCTGCGGTCCGCCGGTTACCAAAACTCAATGACCTCGCTTGAGGACGGTGTCGCGCAATATGTGACCACTTATTTAAATGCCGATGATCCTTACCGTTAAAAAGGTGCCTTTGATCCCATGTTCCTGACGTTACCATTCCTTAATATTGATCCGATCCTATTTCAGGTGGGGCCACTTGCCGTGCGTTGGTACTCACTGGCTTATATTGCCGGCTTGGTATTGGGCTGCATGTATATCCGTCACCTGGCCAGGCGGCTGGATAATCTGATTTCCCCTGATGATGCCATGGATTTTATGACCTGGGCGACCGTTGGCGTGATTTTGGGAGGGCGTCTGGGGTATATACTGTTCTATAAATCGGCTTTTTATATGGATAATCCCCTGCAGATTCTCTATGTCTGGCAGGGCGGTATGTCTTTTCATGGGGGGTTTTTGGGGGTCGTTGTCGCTGGCGTCGTTTTTGCCAGGCGACGGCAAATTCCGATCCTCAAATTTGCGGATCTGGTTGCCTGTGCCGCCCCCATCGGATTGTTTTTTGGGCGAATCGCCAATTACATTAATGGCGAATTGTACGGACGGGTAACCGACGTACCGTGGGCCGTGATTTTTCCGACGGGGGGCCCGGAGCCCCGTCACCCCAGCCAACTTTACGAAGCTTTGCTTGAGGGGCTGGTCCTGTTTGTGATCGTTAATTGGTTATGGCGCATGCAGGCCGTCCAGTCACGGCCCGGGCGGGCGACGGGAATTTTTATTCTGGGATATGCCGCGGCGCGCGGTGTTGTTGAATTGTTCCGTCAACCGGACGCGCACATTGGCTTTCTGTTGCTGGGCAGTACCATGGGGCAGTGGCTGTCGTTGCCCATGGTCCTGGTCGGCTTGGCCCTGATCGTGAAATCCAGGACAGCCGCTAGATGAGTGGCCTGCTGGATCACCTGCGCGAGCGGATCCGGAGTGACGGCGCACTCGATGTCGCTCAATATATGGAGGCCTGTCTAAGCCATCCGCAATTTGGCTATTACTTCCATTCTGAACCCTTTGGCCTGTCGGGTGATTTTGTGACGGCTCCGGAAATCTCACAAATGTTCGGTGAATTGCTGGGGTTATGGGCGGTCCATCAATGGCATGCCATGGGAAAACCAAAAAAATTCCTGCTGGTGGAACTGGGGCCCGGGCGCGGAACTCTGATGGCTGACGCCTTGCGCGCCGCACAGGGCCTGCCCGAGTTCATAAACGCAATGGATTTGCGGTTGGTTGAAACCAGTTGCCGCTTGCGCGATTCTCAAAAGCAGCTTTTGAAGGGATTTCAACCGCACTGGCACAACACGATCGAAGAGTTGCCGGAGTACCCCTTAATCGTTATTGCCAACGAGTTCTTCGACGCCTTGCCGATCCATCAATTCGTTTATTCGGACAGCGGCTGGCTGGAACGACGAATCGGTGTCGACGCTAGGGAACTTTGTTTTACGTTGTCGCCGCCACAATTATCGATCGCGGCTGAAACCGCCCAATTGGCTCCTGCAAAGGGCGATGTATTCGAGTGTTCTCCGCTTTCCAGAAAAATTGTTTCTGAACTTGCAGTCCGCTGTCAGGCCGATTCCGGCTGCGCCCTGATTATTGATTACGGCCACGGCTTAGGCGGGCTGGGTGACACTCTGCAAGCCGTCCGGGGGCATGCCTATGCGCCCGTACTCGAACGTCCCGGCGCTTCGGATCTGACCGCCCACGTTGACTTTCAGGCCCTGGCTTCGGCCGCTCAAAATGCCGGTGCCCTGATCTATGGGGCAACCCCTCAGGGCGCGTTCTTAACGGCTTTGGGGATCAAACAACGTACCGACGCGTTGTTGGTGCGGGCAACCCCAGAACAGCGCCAGTTATTGCTGTCGGGCAGAGACCGTTTGGTCAACGACGATCAAATGGGAACCCTGTTTAAGGTTATGGCGATCACCGGAACCGAGCTGCCTGAACCTTCCGGATTTCAAAACCCTTGCCATTTCGGATAGACGATCTTGATGATTACAGCCTCCAAACTTCAGTCCTGCCCGACCATCAGGCACGGTTTTTTCACCCGACGTGACGGCGTCAGCAGCGGCGTGTTTGCCGGCCTCAATTGCGGTTACGGATCCGGAGATGAGGCGCGTAACATAGACCAAAACCGGGCCATCGCCATGGCCAAACTGGGCCTTAAGCGGCAAGATTTAAATACCATCTATCAAGTTCACTCACCAGATGTTGTGGTTGCTGATGGTCCCTGGCTTCGGCACGAACGTCCCCGGGCCGACGGCATCGTGACCAACCGATCCGGGCTTGCCATTGGCGTAATGAGTGCGGATTGCACGCCGGTTTTGTTTGCCGATCACCGGGCCCGGATCATCGGCGCGGCCCATGCCGGCTGGAAGGGCGCATTGCACGGGGTGCTGTCGAATACAATAAACAAAATGGAGGAACTGGGAGGCGACCGACGCCATATCACGGCTGCCGTCGGTCCTTGTATTCATCAGCCATCGTACGAAGTTGGACTGGAATTTCGGACGACATTTGTAAACGAAAATAAAGATTTTGCGGGGTATTTCCTTCCGTCTGAGACCCCAGATCACTATCTGTTCGATCTGCCGAAGTTTGTCGTCGACCGACTGGAGGCGCTAGGACTAGGTTCAGTCGAAAGCGTTTCCGTTGATACCTATGCCAATGAAGATCAATTTTACAGCTACCGCCGGACAACGCACCGAAAGGAAGCCGACTATGGGCGCGGCCTTTCGGCAATCGTTATAAATAAGGATTAAACATGGCCTTACATTTTTCGGAACAAGAGATGGCGGATCGCCGGGCACGTACACAAGCGGTGATGCGCGCCGAGGGCCTGGACGGCATGTTGATTTTTCGTCAGGAAACAATGTTTTATCTGACCGGTTACGACACGTTTGGTTATGTGTTTTTTCAATGCCTTTATCTCGGGCAGGACGGTCGGATGATGCTTCTGACCCGTTCCGCTGATCGTTTACAGGCACTTCATACGTCGGTCATTAAAGATGTGCGGATTTGGGTTGATGGTCCCGATGCCCGACCGGCGACGGAACTCCGGGATATTCTGGCGGCGTTTGGTCTTTCGGGAAAACGGCTCGGCGTCGAGTGGGAATCCTACGGATTAACGGCGCGTAGCGGGCAACGCCTGAGTGCCGCCCTCGACGGGTTTTGTCGCCTCGAAGATACGTCGGATCTGGTCAGCCAATTGCGGGTGATCAAAAGCCCTGCAGAAATCGATTATGTGCGTCGGGCTGCGGGATTGGCCGACGATGCCTATGATGCGGCCCACAAGCTTGCAGCGCCCGGTGTTTTTGAAGGTAAAATTCTGGCGGCCATGCAGGGTGCGGTATTTGAAGGCGGCGGTGATTATCCGGGCAATGAATTTATAATTGGCTCGGGTACGGATGCCCTGTTGTGTCGTTATTACAGCGGACGCCGAACGCTCGCGGCCAAAGATCAATTAACTTTGGAGTGGGCCGGCGTCTATCGCCATTATCACGCGGCAATGATGCGGACCTTTGTTGTTGGTGACATCATCCCTAAACAAATGGACATGTATAACGCCGCCTCCGATGCCTTAAGTGCCGTCAAGCAGGCGATTCGTCCCGGGAACACCTATGGCCATGCATTTGCCGCCCATGTGGAGTCTTTCGAGAAATCGGGTATGGCAGCACATTGCCTGAAGGCCTGCGGTTATAGCCTGGGCACGACGTTTGCGCCCAACTGGATGGACTGGCCCATGTTGTACGCAGACAATCCCGTTGAATTTGCCCCGGGGATGGTTGTTTTTTGTCATATGATTTTGTTCGACGAAGGAAATGGTTTGGCCATGACATTGGGCGAGACGGTACTTGTTACCGAGCAGGGACATGAACGGCTGTCCCGTTCTTCCCTGGAAAATGTGCTGATTTGAAATCATAAAAATGCCCCATTTGTTTGTTTTTTGTGTGTTGCTCATTTTAGGACTCTTAGCAACTTGCGTCTTTGTGTAAGATTTAAACATGGGGCGATACGAACACCGACTTATCCTGCTTATTGTGCTGCTCATAACGGCATGCGGGCCGCTGCCCATGCCCTTCAGAAAGGATTCCCAGGGGACCCGAAATGATCTGATTTTTCAGCAATTGCCGCCGGTCGTCGCTGTTAATGCGGTTAACGGAACGTCGATCCCTATGGCAAAGCTGTTGGCGCAGGCTGTTGCTGAAGAATTGTCGCGGCGTGAAGTCATTGCCTATACCGGCGATAAGGGAAAAAGTACCCACGTTCTGGACGGCTGGGTTGAAAATGCACAGGACCAGTTCCAGAAAACCGCGCCGAGTTATATCCTTTGGGCCTTGACCAAACGCGACGGTGAATTGGTGTCAACATTCAAGTATGAATTTCGGGCAAGCGCGCTGGACTGGGACTATGGGTCGCCACGAATCATCCGTGAAATTGGCGAGGGTACGGCCGTGCAAATGGCGCAATTGCTCGTCGGCTCCAGTGACCCGGCCGAACAGAGAGTCGACCAAAAAACCGGCGTTTGGGTTGTCCCGATTGTTGATGCACCGGGCGACGGCAACTTTTCCCTGACCCGGGCAATGAGTTATGCGCTTGGTGACACAGGTATTAAAATCACCAAAACCGCAGAAGACGCCGAATTTCGATTGCGCGCCCAGGTGCATGTCGATTCGCCGATTTCTGAAAAACAGCAGGTAAAAATCGATTGGATTCTGGTTGACCAGCAAAAACAGGAAATCGGTCGTGCCAGTCAAAAAAATACGGTTCAGGCGGGGACCTTTGACGGGCGTTGGGGACAGACCGCTGTGATGATTGCCGGAGCGGCCGCCGGGTCCATTCGCGATATCGTAAATCGTGAGAGAAATCGCCGGAAAAATGCCGGACATGAAGGTCTTTTGCGTGGTATTAAACCGCTTGATATTGACCTAAACCCAACCCTGCCACCGCCTACTTTGACGCCCGATTTGGGGGCCGCACGAAGCAAATAATCGCTTCCTATTTAGGCCAAAAAGTCTGCCGGAAAAAATTACCAACGCGTTTTCCGTGATCTTGTCCGTACATCGGAGTAAAGTTGGTTTGTGAAAATACAGGCAACAGAATTCGGATCCCGAGGTCAGTAAGCGCTGCCGGGGTCGAATGATGTTGGCTGTCGCGTGGGTAACTTGGGTGTCGGAAATACGAACGATGCGAAGGCCGGTTTTTGTCTCGAAGATACTACTTCCCGCCAGTTTGTTGCTGGCGGGATGTACGTCCGATATGAGCCCAACATCTCGTACTTCCAGCGGCGTCAGAATAGAAGCGCCGCTCGCTCAAACCTCTAATATCGTTTTTGTTTTGCCGATCGACGGAATGAAGAATCCGGGCCGTCTGGTCCTGGCCGATGCGATTGCCGCATCGTTGCGCGATGCGGCCCGGCCTGCGGTCATCTCCGGCCAGGCGAATGATCAGGGTCCGACAATAGCCGGGCGGATTTCAGAGGTTCGCAAAAGAGGTTCAATTGCCTGGATCACGGCGGTCTGGGAATTGCTTGCGCCCTATGGCACCTCGGTGGCCAATGTCAGCCATGAAATTGTCGTCGATAATTTGTTATGGGATGAGGGAGGCGTCGAAGCGGTCAATTTAATTATCGCCGAAGCGGAACCGCATATTATCGGCATGGTCGCTGATCATGTGGGCCCGTTGACCGTCACCGACGAAATCGCGATGCCACCGGAAGAGCGGTTTTCGGCACCCACTGGCACCTCCCAGGTGCTTGAGACGCGGGCGGCCCCGGTTGTTGCCAAAGAATCCGCTGCAGCCGCGGAACCTTTGCTACCGGTGGACGCGGAAATAGCGGATCTACCCGAGTTGTCTGACGAGATGTCGGATACGGGCAACGCGGCCGACAGCAGACAACAAGAAACCAATGCATTGACCCAATCGGACCGGGACGCGGTTCCACGGCCTGTCGCGCGAAAAAAACCTTTGCGATTGACACCCAATGATAACGGTTTGGATGACCTGCAGGAAATACTCGATCCCGAAGCCAGTGAAGCACTGGACGAGGCGGCGTTGCCGCAACAGGCCAGGGCGCGGCCTGCCGTGCTTGCCGGCGAGCGGAATACCACCCAAGCGGCCCCCATTTCCTGGGGGCGCCCATCGTTTATGATCCGCCCTGTCACCGGGGCACCGGGTGACGGCAACGAAGTCCTGACCAGCGGCATCAAAAATGCGATGCGGGCAAAGGATCTGACGATTTCCGATGACCCACGCCAGGCTGCCTATGAAGTGCTCGGGCAGGTGACGGTCGGCCCACCGGTCAATGGCCGTCAACAGGCGCGGGTGGTTTGGCAGGTGAATACGCTGGATGGAGTGGAAGTCGGAAAAGCCATGCAGGAAAACGCGGTCATTGCCGGGAGCCTGAATGGCGAATGGGGTCGGGTTGGCGAGATCGTTTCTGCAGCCGCGGTTGATGGAATCCAGGAACTTTTTGAAAATACACCGAATCTCAATCGCAACGCCGGGCAGACTCCGGATTTCACCCGCAACCCTCATTTGCAACAGGTCCCCGGGCGAGCGCCGCCACCGCCAATTTCTCGATAGAATACGATGAATCCGTTTACACACAGGAATGACACTGCTAATTTCGCCGCAACGGACTAACGATCAATGACAAAGCGCCGGCGTGTCAGTTTCTGGGGACTGAAAAGCAAGGCATTTAGATAGACCTATAAATCAAAGTGCCTCATCAGATCAGAGATGTCGCCAGGACCCAAAACTAGATGAAAATTATTTCTTGTAACAGCAACCGCCCGCTCGCTGAGTCGATCTCCGCCTACGTAAACCTGCCTCTTACCAAAGCCAGCGTCCGACGATTCTCAGACATGGAGGTGTTTGTCGAAATCGAAGAAAATGTCCGTGGCGAAGATGTTTTTGTCATCCAGTCCACCTCTTTTCCGGCCAATGACAATCTGATGGAATTGCTGGTGACACTGGACGCCTTGCGGCGCGGTTCGGCGCGGCGGATGACGGCGGTGATCCCGTATTTTGGATATGCCCGTCAGGACCGAAAATCCGGTCCGCGGACGCCGATTTCAGCTAAACTGGTAGCCAATCTCATTACCGAAGCCGGTGCACACCGGGTTTTGACCATGGATCTCCATGCGGGTCAGATCCAGGGGTTTTTCGACATACCGACTGACAACCTGTACGGCGCACCGGTCATGCGTCGAGATATCGAAGAACGCTATGAGGATGAACAACTGGTGATCGTCTCCCCGGACGTTGGCGGCGTGGTTCGGGCCCGCAGTCTGGCCAAACGTCTGGGCGCAGATCTAGCAATTATCGACAAGCGGCGCGAACGCGCTGGGTCATCGGAAGTTATGAATATCATCGGTAACGTCGTTGGTCGGACCTGTATTTTGGTCGATGATATCGTTGATTCTGCAGGCACTCTTTGTAATGCCGCCGTGGCTTTAAAAGATCAGGGTGC
>JAJFII010000058.1 GCA_021775095.1 Rhodospirillales bacterium | reverse complement strand
CCAGCTGTTGCTGCGGCAAACGGAAAAGGACCAACTGGGTCTTGCCTTAAAGGGCGCATCGGAAGACGTTCGTTCCCTGTTTTTTGCCAATATGTCGGAGCGCGCCGGCAAGATGATGCAGGAAGATATGGAGGCCCTGGGGGCGGTCCGCCTGAAGGATGTGGACGAAGCCCAATCGGCCATCGTCCAGGTCGCCAAGGCCCTGGCCGATGCCGGCGAAATCGTCATCGCCAGTGGCGGCGAAGAAGACGAATTGGTGTTCTAGGGTATCCCTTGTGATCAAGGTCTGAGAAGCTGACGTTTATCAGTATAACCTTACAAATGGTCATAATCGGGTTTGATGAACGCCAGCTGATCATTAGTCGTCAGGTTGAATTTCCAATTCACCGAGTGTCCCGGATATCCGGAACGGCTGCACATGAAAGGATTCGTCATCTTCAACTGATTTACGGGCGGTCAGGGACTGCAGTCTGACATCGACAAAACCCTGGGCCAAATCAATGATACCATCGCCCACCAGACTCAGGCTCGGAGCCTTCAATAACAGGTCGCTGCCTTCGATAATGCCCTGGTTGACGGCAAAACTGCCGATCAACTGGGTGAAGTCCAGATAACCGGGACTGCCCTTCAACAGGTATTCGGCAAGCACCTCATTGTGTAACTGCCCCGCCAGAACATTAAACTCACCGTTGCCGCGCAAGGCGCCAAGCAACTCCGCTGCGGTGCCACCGACAGAAAACAAATTAAGCCGCAGATCCCCCTGCCCTGCGATTTTCGTTTGACCACCATGATTGGTCAATAAGGTCTCCGTTTGAATGCGGTTCAGCTCCAATTTGGCGTTGAAAGATGTCATCCCTTCGCCCATGCCAATTCGCACGTCGGCCCTGCCGGTCCCGCCAAAAAGCTCGACGCGGGGAATGGTCAAATCAACGCGACGGGGTTCCTTGACCAGGGATATGACGATTTCGCCGGTGCCGGAGGTGACGCCGCCGTAGGCGACCCGCGCCCAGTTCAGTTTGAGGGTTCCCTGCAAAGGCCGAAACCAGCCATTTGGCGAGACGTAGGACAGGAACGGTGCCAATTCCAGAAAAGGTGTCGTGAAATCGCCATCGATACGGCGCCCTTTGCTGCCCACAGCAATCAGCACCCTGCCGTCCAATTGGTTCTGACCCGCAGTGATGGATAAATCGTTAATGGCCAGACGGCTGCCATTTTCGTTCAGGCGTCCGGTAATTTTTAAGCCGCCGTTCACGGGACCATCAAAAACCGGGCCCAACCAGATTTCAAGGCGGCTGATGTCTGGGGCTTCAATGGTGAAGCGGCCGTCGCTGACCAGATACTGGCGTTTGGCTATGGCGCCCTGGTAGGACATGGAGCCAAAGGCCGATGAAAGGGTTGCGACAATCGGCAAGCGCCCCCCGGTTAACAGTTTTTCGACGGCACCAATGTCAATCTGCGTTTGCACGGGTTCACCGTTGACGTCTGCGCTGCCGGTTATGGAAATGCCTTTTCCGGCACCGGTCGCGCTTGATATGAACGCTTTTAAATTGAGGTTTTTACCTTCGATCTGGCGGCCGCGCAGATCATCGCTATAGAGAACCCGGCCATTGGTTAGGTGAACATCACCAATCTGCATATCCTTCCACCAGCCCCAGTCCAGGTCTGGTTTTTTGACGGAACCACCAAACGGGATCGCTGGGTTCCAGTTTTCGGTGCCATTTGTATCTCTGATCAGTCTGATTTGCGGAGCCTGAATGTGTAATCGAATAATTTCGATTTCGTCGGCTAACAGGGCCAAGGAACCGAGCTCGAGATCAAGAGCCTCAATATCCATGAGCGCCGAACGGTCGACGGGTCCTTGCAGGGTCGCGCCCGAAACTACAACTTTCGTTGCAGTGATGTGGATCGATGGCAGGATCTGAAAGGATGCGGATCCCATGATTTTTGCCGGCCGTCCAAGCACATAAGACAGGGCTTTTTCGATGACGGTTTTTTCCACGGAATGCGGGACCAGATAGGGAAAGGCGAACAGCAAAACAAAAATACTTAACGCGATACCGCACAGGCCAATGAGCAGCCGCCGCAGCAGTTTAGGACTGGAGTTGTAATAATTTATGTCGCCCATTACCTGCGCCAAAGTGACCGGATCCCAAAGGGTATATAAATACAGATTGAGCCTTAATTTTGGGTAAATTCGCCGTATAAATAGGTATTATTACACAAATTATAGATTTCTTAGGCTTGGCCCCGTTGACAGTAACATCCGAATGGCATAAAAGCCGCAACATATTCTCGCGAAAGAACTTTTTTGATCCTGAGAACTCCTGATGAGGTCGCCAAACGCGGCGCTTGAAACAGAAACCCGCATCTGGCGGCCCTTTGTTTCACCTAATCCGTCGGCACCCATCCGCACCCATGAGGGTTAGGAACCTGTGTCGATGCAGATCTATCTTCCCATTGCCGAAATGTCGGTGAATATATTCTTGATTTTGGGTTTAGGCGGTGGTGTCGGGTTTTTATCGGGATTGTTTGGTGTTGGCGGCGGATTTTTAATGACGCCATTGTTGTTTTTCATTGGCATCCCCTCACCTGTCGCTGTGGCAACCGAAGCCAATCAAATTGTCGCCTCGTCAATTTCAGGTGTCCTTGCCCATTTTCGCCGTGGCAATGTCGATGTAAAAATGGGCATTGTGTTGCTGATCGGCGGGGTCCTGGGTTCGTCTTTCGGCGTGTGGCTCTTTACGGTACTTAAAAACCTGGGTCAGATCGACCTGGTCATCAAACTCAGTTATGTGGTGTTTTTGACCATTATCGGCTCGTTGATGCTGGTGGAAAGCGTCCGCGCCATGCAAAAGCGGAAAAAGGCAGTAAAGTCGAAAGCCCATTATCACAATTGGCTGCACGGCTTGCCCTTTAAAATGCGGTTTCGTAAATCCCGACTTTATATCAGCGCTTTGTTGCCCATTGCGATTGGTTTTTTTGTTGGTTTGCTGGCGGCGATCATGGGAGTCGGCGGCGGCTTTGTCATGGTCCCGGCGATGATATACCTGCTGGGCATGCCGACCTCGGTTGTCGTCGGTACCTCCCTGCTGCAAATAATTTTCGTCACAGCAAACGTCACCATCCTGCAGGCGGTTAACAATCAGACCGTTGATGTTGTCCTGGCGTTGATCTTGATGATCGGCGGAGTCATTGGCGCACAATTTGGTGCCCGGTTCGGCAGTCGCATGCAGGGCGAACACCTGCGCGGCTTATTGGCCGTAATTGTTCTCGGTGTCTGCGCGAAGCTCAGTTATGATCTCATTGCCGTACCCGCCGATCTGTATTCGCTTGGTGGCAGTG
Organism: Rhodospirillales bacterium; assembly: GCA_021775095.1. Lineage (GTDB taxonomy): Bacteria > Pseudomonadota > Alphaproteobacteria > Rhodospirillales > Casp-alpha2 > JABMNT01. Next base: position 15,354 of record JAJFII010000058.1, on the reverse strand, counting down.
TGGGACATTGATATGAAATTTTTGATCCGCCTCTTTGTTTTTTCTGCGGTTCTCGCCTTGGTTACCCCGGGGCGCTCGGTTCAGGCCAGTGCCATAACTGTTGATTTATCCGATCCCATCGTCAAAATTACGGCCGGGTTTTCCGGTACGGACCTATTGATTTTTGGTGTGGCTCCCGGTGACGGCGATGTGGTTGTGGTCGTCCGCGGCCCCATTCGTGAAGAAGTGGTTCGCAAAAAAGAACAGGTAATGGGCGTTTGGGTCAACCGGCGCCAAATGGTTCTGGAAAATGTGCCGTCCCTATACATGATGGCCAGCAACCGGGACCTAGATGAGTTTTTGCCAGGTGGAATTGCCTATACCCATCAGATTGGCGTCGAAAATATTCGTATGAAGCCGACCAAAGAATATGCCCATGTAAAGGACTGGGAAACCTTTCGGCATGCTTTGATTCGCAACAAAGAAAACCAGGGTCTGTATAAATGGAAATCCGGTAACCTGGTTTTTCAGGGCAATCGTTTGTTTCGGACGAAAATTCATTTTCCGGCCAATTTAACCGTTGGGACCTTTGGCATTGATACCTACCTCATTGAAAAGGGTGAAATGGTGGCCTTTGAGACGACCCTATTGAATGTGAGAAAGTTTGGGATTGAGGCCGAAGTTTATAATTTTGCCCATCGCCACTCTTTTGCCTACGGGGTGCTTGCCATCCTGGTCGCAGGTTTGGCAGGATGGATGGCGAACGCAGCCTTCCGCAAAGCGTAACGGGGAAAATCCAGTGAGCGACGAGATATCACCAGTTGATACAAAAAACGGGTCATCAACCGGACGCACTTTTTTATGCGTCGTCGATGAAAGCGAAGAAATGGGCGCAGCTCTGCGGTTCGCTTGTCGGCGTGCGATCAATTCAAATGGCCGTGTCGCTCTCTTATATGTCATGCAGCCAGCGGAATTTCAGCATTGGATGGCAATTGGTGAACGCATGCGTGAGGAGGCCCGCGAGGAAGCAGAGGAACTTTTGCAGGTGGTTGCGTCTGTCGTCGAAAAACGCACGGGATATGTACCCAAGACCTATATTCGCGAAGGTAAAGTCCGCGAAGTCGTGGTTGATCTGATCAATGAAGAAAAGGACATTTCCCTGTTGATTTTGGGTGCCGCAACGGGAACCGACGGCCCTGGCCCGCTGGTTACCTATCTGGTTGAAAAAATGACCGGGCAGTTGCGGATCCCGGTTACCATCGTGCCCGGTAACCTGACGGACGAGCAGGTCGACGCAATCAGTTAATCTCCGCAGCGCCACGGATCCCGTCTATGGCTTTTTGGTAGTCGGGCGTATTAAAAATGGCGCTGCCGGCTACCAGAACCGTAGCCCCGGCTTTGACAATATCCTTGACGGTTTCCCTGTTGACGCCACCATCAACTTCAATCTCAATCGGTCGATCGCCAATCATCGAACGGATGTTGCGAATTTTTTCGAGTGTTGAGGGAATAAAACTTTGTCCGCCAAATCCCGGGTTTACGCTCATCACCAATATCAAATCAATTTTATCCAGGACATATTGAATGGTGCTTTCCGGGGTCGACGGATTAAGCGACACGCCGGCCTTTTTGCCCAACGACCGGATCACCTGCAGGCTGCGGTCCAGATGTTTATCGGCTTCCACATGGACGGTGATGATATCGGCACCAGCCGCCGCATAGTCCTGGAGATAAGGCTGAGCCGGCTCGATCATCAAATGCACATCAAAGGGTTTATTTGTATGCGGGCGCAGGCAGGAAATGACCGGCGGCCCGAAGGTCAGGTTCGGGACAAAATGCCCGTCCATCACATCAATATGTACGTAATCGCAGCCACCCCGATCAATCGCCTGGATCTCCTCGCCTAATTTTGCGAAATCTGATGCCAGGATGCTCGGGGCAATTTTAATGTCAGTCATCATGTCGCCCTGTCCGGTGTCTTAAAAAAGCGTCAGAGGGCCTTACCGGCGGCCTAGGATCGCCGATAAGACCCTGACCAACGTTTGGCTGCATCCTCAGGTTCGCAGCGCAGCCAAATGCTGCAATTTTGCTCTCGGGTCAGGACCCATTAATTTCATCCATTCTGCGGAGGTGATTTTTCTCACTGGTTAGGCGGAAAGATGCAGGAAACCTCACGGTTTTCAAGTTTTTTCAACGAAGCCAGAGAGATAAAGCGCCCCGCCCCAAGGGGTTTGCCAGGAAGCCCACGCCTTCTGCGAAAACAAGGCTCGAATAGGTCCGGCGTGTCCTTGCGCTTGTTTTCTTGTATTCGTAAGCTTACGGACAAACAGAATTGCATGAAATTAATGAGTTCTGAGCCTAGTTTACGGTCGGGTCCAAAGATCCGCCGGCATAACGTTTCGCCATCTCACTTAACGGGATGGCTTTGATTTTGGATGCCTGGCCAGCGCAATTGAAACGTTCAAACCGATCCCTGCAAACGGCCTCCATGGCCGCCATTGCCGGTTTTAAATAGGCACGGGGATCAAATTCGGCTTTGTTCTCGTACAGAACCCGGCGAATCTGGCCGGTGATGGCCATCCGGTTGTCGGTATCAATATTAATCTTTCGAACACCGTTTTTAATGCCGGTCTCGATTTCCTCGATCGGTACCCCATAGGTTTGCGGCATCTCGCCGCCATTGGCGTTGATGATGTCCTGCAGATCCTGCGGCACCGATGAGGATCCGTGCATGACCAGGTGCGTATTGGGCAGACGGGCGTGAATGGCCTTGACCACGTTCATCGCCAGAATATCGCCGGTTGGCATACGGGTAAATTTATAGGCGCCGTGAGACGTGCCCATGGCAATAGCCAGGGCATCAACCTTGGTTTTTGCAACAAAATCTGCGGCTTCATCGGGATCCGTCAAAAGCATGTCCATGTCGAGTTTGCCTTCAAATCCGTGGCCATCTTCCTTGTCGCCTTTGCCGGTTTCCAATGATCCCAGACACCCCAGTTCGCCTTCCACGGAAACCCCGACCATGTGCGACATTTTGGCGACTTCCGCTGTCGTGTTGACGTTATAGTCGTAGGAGGCGGGCGTTTTGCCGTCCTCTTCAAGGGATCCGTCCATCATCACCGAGGTAAATCCGTTGGCGACGGCAGACAGGCAGGTCGCCGCATTGTTGCCATGGTCCTGGTGCATGCACAGGGGGATATCGGGGTACATTTCGCCGGCGGCCAAAATCAAGTGGCGTAACACGATGTCATTGGCATAACTCCGTGCGCCCCGGCTGGCTTGTAAAATAACCGGGCTGTCGGTTTTATCGGCAGCCGACATAACCGATAACATTTGTTCCATGTTGTTAATATTAAAGGCGGGCATGCCATAGTCGTTTTCTGCCCCATGATCCAATAACTGTCTTAGTGATACCAATGCCATCGTTTTTTTCCTTTCCTGTGAGTCTCTTAAGCGACCGCCTTAAAGGCGCGACTTAACTTGCTTGACGACGTTTTCCGCCGTAATTCCGAAATGTTCAAATAACTGCCCGGCCGGTGCGGACGCACCAAATCCATCCATGCCGACAAAACCGCCATGGTTTCGAATGTATTTATCCCAACCCATGCGGACCGCCGCTTCAACGGCGACCCGGACGGTGCCGGGGCCACGGACGGAACGCTGGTACGCTTCGTCCTGCTGATCAAAAAGTTCCCAACAGGGCATGGAAACGACAGCCGTGGCGATGCCTTCGGCCTGCAGCTGGGCGCGCCCGGCCATGGCAACCTGCACCTCGGAGCCGGTGGCAAACAAAGTGACTTTGCGTTGGCCTTCGGCTTCCGCCAGCACATATCCGCCCCTGGCGCTGAGGTTATCGTCCGTATGCTGCACGCGTTGGGTTGGCATTGCCTGACGAGATAGTACCATTCCTGATGGTCCTGCCGTATCCTGCAAGGCGGCTGCCCAGCATTCCGCCGCTTCAATCGCATCGCAGGGACGGAAAACCTTAAAATTCGGCGTCGCCCGCAATGTCGCCAGAGTTTCCACTGCCTGGTGGGTCGGGCCGTCTTCGCCCAAGCCAATGGAATCGTGGGTCAGGACATAAATCACCCGCTGCCCCATCAACGACGAAAGCCGGATGGCACCTTTCATATAATCGGCAAACACCAGGAAGGTGCCACCGTAGGGAATGGTGCCACCATGCAGGGCCAGGCCATTCATAACGGCTCCCATACCGTGCTCACGCACCCCATAATGCATATACCGGCCGGTAAAGTCCGAGGCACTTATGGGCAAGGTTGACGGCGTTTTGGTGTTCACGGAACCGGTCAGATCGGCAGAACCGCCGATCAGTTCGGGGATCGCCTGTGTGAGTACCGCCAGAGCTTCGCCCGATGCCTTGCGGGTGGCCCAGGCCGGCTGTTCTTCGGAACAGGATTTTTTGTGGGCATTCAGGGCGTCGAGCCAGCCGTCGGCCAAATCGCCAGACAGGGCGCGATCAAAATCGGCCCGCCGACTGGCGGCCATGGCGTCAAGACGACCGGTCCATGCCGCCCGTTCGGTTTTTCCCCGCCCCCCCACAGTTCGCCAGTTTTCCAACACCTGAGCGGGCACTTCGAAGGGACCATGCGGCCACCCCATGGCGGTTCGGGCACCTGCCAATTCGTCGTCTCCGAGCGGTGCACCGTGGGTTGCTGACGTACCTTCTTTCGTTGGCGCGCCTTTACCAATGAGCGTTTTACAGGCAATCATCGATGGTTTGTTGGCGTTTTTGGCCCGGTCAATGGCGGCCGAGATGGCCAGCGGATCATGCCCGTCGATCCGTTCGGCGTTCCACCCGCATGCCTTAAAGCGGGCGACCTGATCGTCATTGACGGACATGGCCGTCGGGCCGTCAATACAGATTTCATTGTCATCGAACAGGACAATCAATTTCGACAGGTTGAGGTTGCCGGCCAGGGAAATGGCCTCATGGCTGATGCCTTCCATTAGGCAGCCATCACCGGCGATCACAAAGGTATTGTGGTCGACAATATCGTCACCAAAGCGTGCGTTCAAAAGCCGTTCGCCCAACGCCATGCCAACGGCGGTGGCAAGCCCCTGTCCCAGCGGCCCGGTCGTGGTTTCAATACCTGCGGCATGACCATATTCCGGATGGCCGGCGGTTTTTGAGCCCAATTGACGAAAGTTTTTTAATTCATCAAGGGTTATATCGGGATAACCATTTAAATACAGCAGCGCATATAAAAGCATGGATCCGTGACCGGCGGACAAGACAAAACGATCGCGGTCGGCCCAATCTGGCTTGAGGGGGTCGAATTTAAGATGTTGAGAAAATAAAACGGTTGCCACATCGGCCATGCCCATGGGCATTCCCGGATGGCCAGAATTCGCTTTTTGTACGCCGTCAGCCGACAGGAACCGAATGGCATTGGCCATGTTCTTATGGGCTGAATCACTCACCGCATTCATATGGGTCTCCTAAGAAAGTATTGTCGCCGATGTTACGGATACGGGCATGCGCCTGTAACTCCAGCTTTTCCACCGCTTTTCCCGGAAAGTCCAGCGGCATTTCACGATGTTGGACGGTGGCCCGCGCCAACGGATGGGGCACTTTGTTTTGCCGTGCGTTTTTCGCCGCCAGAAATAACAGGAGATCAACGGAAACAACAGCCATGATCGAATCGAATCGCTCGATGTCGGCAGCCCGATGTTGAGGTGCCTGTCGTCGGATCTGGCCTGCAGGCGCAGAAATTCAGGTCTCTTCGGCTTGTGGATAAACTGAAATTGATCCGCCCTGAAGAACGGGCTATTTTAACGGCGTGGTTTGGTCTGGAGGATGGTCTATGGCAATTATTATGAGTATTTTGGCGTTGTGTGTTGCCTTGGTTGCCCTGTGGATGGGGAGTGCATCCATGCGAAAATCTGATGGCGATTTTAGCTCTTTCATCTTAAATGCACGCAAGGAATTGAGTGCAGTAAAAGTTGAGATCGACCAAACCGTAACGAACATCAGTAAACGCGTCGATACCCTGGATCAACTTGTGGCCAGCGTGAAGGCGGAAGCTGGAAAGTCCAGCACAGCAGTTTCCAGCCTGCAGACGGAACTTCGCGCCCTGCGCAACGATTTGGATACTTTAGACGAAAGCATTCCCAAACAATATCGTCATCCGACACCCCGTCGGGGACACTCGCAAGTCGCCCAATAGGGGCCGGATTTTCCATTGGTTTTCTGCGACCGGCGGCCTATATGTAAGTGTATATCTGGCAGTCGAAAACCATCTTGAAGCGGGCATAGGATAAACCATGACCATGCACCAAACCATTGAAGCGAAAATTCGCGACGCGCTCTTGCCGTCTCATCTGGAAGTCTTGAATGAGAGCCACATGCACAACGTGCCGCCCGGGTCCGAATCCCATTTCAAACTGATTATTGTATCTGACCAATTTGAGGGGCTTGCGCGGGTGCGCCGCCATCAGCAAGTGAACGGCGTTCTGGCGACGGAACTTAAAGGCAGCATTCACGCCCTGTCTCTGCAGACTCTGACTCCGTCCGAATGGTCCGAGCGAAATGGCACGGTTTTGGCGTCCCCGGCCTGTCTGGGTGGCAGTAAGTTTGAACACAACGCGTGACGATGTTCCCGACAATAAACCTCGTATTTCCCGGATGAACGATTAAACTTCTAACGGCGTTATGGATTTTTAGAATCACCCGTTTAATTAGGTGCGCCAATGCTGTCCTGGGTTCTCGGCAACCGTAAGAAACAATCAAATAAGAAACGTCCCTCCTACGAGCAAGCCAAAAAAACGGCGGCGTCCGGCTCCGTAGCGGAACGTCGGGAACTGGCGTCATTTGACAACTTGGAACCCGAATTGCTGTATTTTCTGGCTGAGGATAATGCGCCGGAAGTTCGAAAAGAAGTCGCCAGGAACGATGGCGCGCCGCTGCAGGCGGATCAGGTATTGGCAAAGGATACGATTACCGAAGTCCGCATGGAACTGGCCTTCAAAATTGGCCGCCTGATCCCTACCCTTACCGACGACGAAAACGACCGTTTGACGAAAATGGCGTTGGCTGTACTCGAGGTTCTTGCCAGCGATGAACTGCCTGACGTGCGGGCGATTGTCGCTGAGGAAATAAAATCTCTGGAGAATGTGCCGAAAAAGCTCATCCGTAAGTTGGCCGAGGACACAGAAGTGATCGTCGCTGCACCGATCCTGGAATATTCACCGTTGTTATCTGAAACCGAACTGGTTCAGATCATTGCCGGAGGTATTCAGGGTGTCGCGTTGATTGCCGTTGCCCAACGCATGGGAATTGGCGTGCCGGTGTCATCCGCCATCGTTGCGCAAAATGACAAACCCTCCATGCTGGCCCTGCTTAAAAACCAGACGGCTCGCATTGGCGAAAAGGCCATGGAAGTGATCGGCATGCAGGCACCGGACTACGACGATATGCATCGACCTCTGGTTGAGCGATCAAATCTTTCTGTGCAGACGATGCGGCGGATTGCAACATTTGTCAGTGCCTCACTGGTTGAACGGCTGATCGAAAAAAATCAACTGCCCGACGACGTTTCAAGAGATTTGCGACAAAACATCCGCGACCGCATAGCCGCCGGCGATTTAAAGGCTTCGGGCAAACCCCAGGAACCGTCCGACGCACGAGCCCAGCGGCTGTATGATAAAGGTAAACTCGACGATGACGTGGTTAAGGCCGCCATCGAAAGTGGTGAAATTACCTTTATTCCTCCGGCCCTGAGTTTGTTGAGCAAAATCGACAGTGAAATCGTCAAACGGATTCTCATGGGAGATAGTGGGAAGGGCGTGGTTTCTCTGGTCTGGAAATCCGGATTGAGTATGGAAACCGCAGAAATGGTCGAACGCCGGGTGGCGCAGGTCTCGGCGCGGGCCATGGTTTCCGACCCCGGCGACGGTTCGTTTCCCCTCTCCGAGGACGACATGGAATGGTATCTGGCATATTTTGATGAATGAGAACGGAGCGTGGCATGGCGGGCAAGACCCATACCTATCAAGCCGAATTGGCTTGGACCGGCGCGGCGGCGGAGCCGGCCAGGACCTATCAGGGATATTCACGCGACCACGTCATTAAAATTCCCGGGAAACCCGATTTACTGGGCTCAGCCGACCCCGGATTTCTCGGCGATGCCGCCCGCCATAACCCGGAAGACCTTCTGGTTGCTTCCCTGGCGGCCTGCCATATGCTTTGGTTTTTACATTTGTGTACGGTGAACGGGATCTGTGTGCATGGGTATGAAGACAGGGCCTGTGGATGCATGGAAGAAACTTCAGATGGCGGCGGTCGATTTACCCAGGTGGTTTTAAATCCTGAAGTCGTGATCACACCGGGCGATAAATTAGATCTGGCTATTGGTTTGCATGCCCAGGCCCACAAAAAATGTTTTATCGCAAATTCCGTAAATTTCCCGGTTCTTCACAACCCAAAAGTTACGGTTGCAAGGGATTAGACGCTCTAATCAAGATCTATTTCATTGGCGACGGCCATGATCGTCGCAATCAATTGTTTTTCTTCTTCATTGCCTAAATTAAATTTCACGGAGATACCGGTTTCTAAGGTACGGGCGACTTCGCCTTTGATCGGATCAAAGCCATCAATCATAATTTCTATCGCGTCACCACGCTCAAATTTATGTTCGACCTTTCCCGTGGGGTTTACAAACTCCATCCCCGCACCCTTTGCAGATATGTCACGAAGTAAACCGCCGCGCGCCCCCTTTTCATTTTTTGCGAACGCAAGTTTTTTTAAAGTCTGCCGCAATCTGTCCCGTTGTTCGTCCATGATATGCGCTCCTCTGATCTAATAACGTCACCGGCCATAAACGATGATCCGCACCACTGTATCCGGTTTGCCTCATGCCTACAAATTCTCGTTGATAAAGGCTTGTTTGTTTAGTTTGTTCCTGTTATGTTCCTGTTATGGGAAAATTAAAAAATCATCTTCTATTTGACGAAGACCAGGCATTATGTGCCATTCAACTGGGCGATTTGACCGATGGTTCCGCCCAGGTGGAGGCTTGGTGTAACCGCTGCGGGCACTATCGTATGATGGCACCTGAACACCTTATAAAACGCTTGGGGCCGCAGGTCCGGGTACCTGAAATCGGAGTGCATATGGAATGCGAAAGCTGCAACAGCAAAGATATTGCGGCCCGTCCTGTTTGGTCGGAACCGGCCCCCTTCCTGATGATGGCGGCCGAATAACCGGCCTTACACGCCGCCGTTCCACAGGGCGTCGGCCTGATCGATCAGGCTGGTTTCCGCATTATGAATATTGGCATCTGAACCGGCAATTTCGTTCATGGCAGTGAGCATCATTGGCATCAACATGGGATTGGTAATTCTGCGCAACGCTTTGTTGACGGAAGACAAATAATCCGTTTCGTCCATCAGGGCGCGGACCTGGGCCGCGTGGCGGACGATCAGACTGTCCAGGCCTTCATCCGGAACTTCCACTTCGTTTTGTGTAAAAATAGCCAGGTTCGGCACGGCTTCACGGACCGCTGTAAACTCCTCGTCCCAGGCTTTGCGGTCGGCAAATACCGTTAACAGCAGGACCTGCAAAACGGCGTCTATCGAATCATCAGCAATCGTATCCAAAACAACCTCCGTGAAATTCATTTGCAGACCCTAACCGAATGTCCGGCTCCTGTGAAGCGTTGGATTAGGTGTTGGAAGTATTCGAGTGGTACTGCTCCAGCCCGTCCACCTGAGCCTCGGTTATGATCAAGACGGATCGCTTCTTACAATGTAAAAAATGCAAACAAAAACCCAATTAGGCTACCAAATACACCGCCCCATACAACCAGCCAGCCCAAATGTTTGCGGATCATGTTCTGGACAATGGTTTTTACATTTTCAGGTGTCAGATCCTCAAGGCGCTTGTCAATAATATCTTCCACTTTTTCCACCATCAGGCCGGTAAAGTCGGTTTCTGAATTATCGTTTAATCCGTCCTCGGCCAGTTCTGCAATAATTTCCCTGAGTTTATCAGTCACCGGCTCACGCAAGGGTTCCAGGGCTTTTTTGCCGCCAATAACCGCCAGCATACCGCCCAATTGGGAAGCTTCGATGGCGTCGGTCAGTCCGGCAAAGACCCGGTCGAAGTCAACATTGTCGACGATTTGGACCTGAGCGTCGTCGGCATTTTCCTGGAAAAACCGCTCGATATGGGCGCGCGAAAAAAACTCCTCAACGATTAAGGTTTTGATACCCGACTTAAAATCTTCAAATCGGTTGGGGATGACACCCGAACCATACAACAGGGGCACTTTTTCAAATAACATGTGGACGGCCAGCCAGTTGGTGACGCCGCCAGACAGGGCAAACAGGCCGACGTGAAATATGAATTCTCCGTGGACCGGTGAAAAATAGCCGACAACAGTGACCGCCAGGGCGATGAGATTGGTTACGAAGGACATATTCATGGAAGGACCCAGTCTGTATTAATGTATTCAGTATTTTGCCATCTGTTCGTGCTGTTTACCTGACCGCTGGCCAATTGGAAAATTAATTGTGAGATCTTCTCTGGTGCCGTACGGGTCCTGCCATTTCGCTTTAACCGATTGTGACCCGGTTGAGGGACAGATAGACCACCAGCGCACCCAAACAGATGACCACCGACATAAAAATCAGCAAGGTATAGCGGTGAACGTTGGCTTCCCGGCTGGATTTAACGGCTCGAATTTGTTTAAAGATATCGGACAGATGACCTTCCATGCTGCTGATCTTTTCCATCTCGTTGTGCATCCAAAACTGGTAGATGATGAGCGTGAAGATCACCGACATGGCCAGCAACAGGGTAATTGCCATAAATTTATTGGCCAGACCGCTATCGGCATTGATAAAGATGGCAACAAAAATCAAGCCTAAATCGGTCATCAATGTGGCACCTACGGTTTTCCATTGCAGGTTTTTTACAAACCGCAGGGTTTCCGTTGATTCCCGATATAACATACAGACTTCACTGTGGGTTTTGTTGTCCAGGGTCGAGGGGTTTTGGAACTGCTCATCGATCGTCAGGTCTCTGGTGGGTTTTGCGTTTGTTGTGCGGGCCATTGGGGGTCTCCTGTCTGGAATTCAAAAGGCTGTTGAAGGATGCTCATATCATCACAGTTATAGCACTTCCCGGATCATAGGGCGCACTCTGATGGGGGTGAACGGTTCGATCGGTTAGGCGCAGCGCGATGCCAAGCATCGGGCAGGGAATGGAACGCCACCGACGGGCCGTTATAGCCCACCGAAGGCCCTGTTGTTTTATTCCGTGCCGTCGTGCCCCTTATCCGATACACCGCATCGCGTTGCGATGCCCTGCTTGTCACAAAACATAAGAAACGGGTCAGAGTGCGTCCTATGACCCCGGAAATGCTCTCGCGATCTGAACGCCAAGCCGCGCCGAGGGGCGATGATGTGGGCCGGTTATTCACAGAATTTTTAGGGCTGATACTCCTTTAGTCCTGTCACCGTTGGCAGCAAAACAACTGCTGGGTAAGTCGCCTGTAGGGGTCCCAATTCGGCAATAAAACAGCTGTTTCCGACATCTGTTTGTTCCATTATTCGGGTAAAATTTGGTGCATTTTTTTGACCTCATTGATGTGTTAATCTAGACCCATGCCAATATCGTTTCGCGATCAAATTACCCATCCTCCTTCGCAAAAAGTCTTTGATTTCTGGTTGTCCAACTGCCGTCAAAAGACCTCACCCACTCAACGCGATCTCGATCTTATGTTGATACCAAAACTGGTGCCCTATTGTTTCATCATGGATTGCCTCGGTGAAAGCTGCTTTCGGTATCGCTTTGTCGGTACCGCAATTGACAAACACATCGGCCTATCCCTGACCGGACAAATGATGGATGAAGTCCGAAAAGGTAACCTTCTCAGGACACTGACGAAACTTTTCGGCACGACACATTCAACCGGCCGTCCCGGTTTCGCGACCACCCAGATGCCGACGGAAACCCGGGACTACGTGTTATATCACCGTTTAAGTCTGCCCCTTTCGGACGATGGCCAAACCGTAAACAAGATTTTTGGCGCGCATTTTTTTGAGGAAATTACAAAAATATCTGCGCATCGCCCCTATGTGGAAATCGGTGATGATGACGAAGTCGGCCAGATTACGATGGTCTTCGACGAATAGGAATAAGGGGCGTTTGCTTGTCGCGACTTGGGTGTTTCTGTAGGGATTATTCAGAGTTCAGCTATCGGCCATGAAAGCCTGTGCCTGCCGCCGAACGCGCATCATACTCCGCCACCAAATAGTCGATAAAACTTCGAACCGACGGCAGTAGTCCGCGTCGCGTCGGAAAGATCGCTTGAACCGTTCCGGCGGTCGGAAACCAGGCCGGAAGCAAGTCAACAATGGTTCCTGCACGAATGGCTTGCTCGGTAACCATCGCCGGCAACTGCACCGCTCCAACACCTTCTATGGCTGCGTATAACAACTGTGACATGTCATCAGTAACGAGGCACGGATTGTGTGGGATGCGGACATGCGCTTGGTCGGGTCCGTCAAGGTCCCACACATGCGCACGGTTAAGTTGCTGCAGATCCAAACTGGGAAGGATAGACAGATCAGCCGGTTTGATGGGTTTGGGAAGGCTTGCAACCAACCCAGGGCTGCCGACGATTTGCTGTTTGCTGTTGCCTAATACACGCAGGGTCAGATCAGAATCCTTGGTTGGCGGGAACCGCACACGGATTGCAACATCGATACCTTCGCTGATAACATCGACGCGGCGCGAGGTGGACTCCAGTTCGACCGTCACAAGTGGATTGGCCGCCATATACCGTGCGATCATCGGCCCGACGTCGAAGCAGACAAGGGCCGGCGGCGCGCTGATACGAATCAGCCCTTGCGGGCCAGAACGCGAGCGGTCGATTACGTCCTGTGCGGCCTCTGCCTCGATGAACATGGCGACGCAGTGACGGTAATATTCCTGACCGATTTCGGTAATCTTCAGTTTACGGGTCGAGCGTTGGATCAGGCGGACGCCGAGTCGTTCCTCGAGGACCATAATACGGCGGCTGAGCTTGGACCTGGGCACACCGAGAGCCCGGCCAGCCGCCGCGTAGCTGCCATGGTCCACAATTTGCACAAAAAAGTATAGATCGTTGAAATTTTGCATGTTAAATTGTCCCATGAATAGGACAGTTTGGTCAAGATTCCCAGTTTTTTCGAGTTGTTGTCTTACCTATATCTTCATTTCAAAGAAAACCGGCACTTCCGGCCCCCGAAAGGAGACAATTTTATGAGACAAATTATTGGCGTTTACAGCGCCCCCAGCCCGCACTGGGTCGGCGATGGCTTCCCGGTCAGAACCCTGCTTTCGCACCATGACCAGGGCCACCATATCAGCCCATTCATCATGCTCGATTATGCAGGTCCAGCGGCGTTCGAGCCAACGGAATTCCGTCGCGGTGTTGGCGCACACCCCCACCGGGGTTTCGAGACCGTCACCGTCGTCTATGAGGGCGAAGTCGAGCATCGCGATTCGACAGGTGCCGGCGGTTTGATCGGGCCCGGTGATGTTCAGTGGATGACAGCAGCCTCTGGCATTCTGCATGAGGAATATCATTCCCCGGGATTTGCCGCTAAGGGGGGCAATTTTGAGATGGTGCAGCTCTGGGTCAATTTGCCGGCGAAGGACAAGTCGGCTGAGCCCGGCTATCAAACTTTGCTCGATGCGGACATCCCTGTTGTTGATCTGCCGAACGGCGCTGGTAAGCTGCGTGTCATCTCGGGAACCTATGAGCAATCCCAAGGTCCGGCCCGCACCTTCACGCCGATCAACATGTGGGATCTGCGGCTCGATCACGATAAGTCTGTATCCCTCGGTGTTCCAGACGGGCATACGCTGTCAGTGCTCGTGCTTTCTGGAACAATAGAAGTCAACGGTCAGGAGATCGCCCGTGAGGCACAAATGGTCTTGCTGGGCCGCGATGGCGGCGGGGTAACCATTGAGGCCAACGGCGAGGCGAAGCTTCTGGTTCTGACTGGTCAGCCGATTGACGAACCCGTGGTCGCGCATGGGCCGTTCGTCATGAACACGACTGCCGAGATCAAACAGGCGATGATCGATTATCAAAACGGTAATCTTGGCACGATGCCCATAGGAGAAACGATGCCCATAGCAGAAACGATGCCCATAGCAGACACGATGCCCATAGCAGAATAAATGTGAATTGAGACGGCTTCAGCCCTGTGGCAGGAGCCGTCTTCCACTCATTTTGGTACCGATCAGCAGCCATAAAGGCAGATCTTCATAAGATACCAAGGAGACTGAATATGACCAACCCTTATAACCGCCTCGAAAAAGACAACGCCGCCGTGCTGCTCGTCGATCATCAGGCCGGCCTTCTCTCGCTTGTTCGTGATTTTGATCCTGACAAATTCAAGAATAACGTTTTGGCGCTTGCTGACCTTGCTGCCTATTTTAATTTACCGACCATCCTCACAACCAGCTTCGAAGACGGTCCAAATGGCCCAATGGTTCCGGAACTCAAGGAAAAATTCCCGAACGCCCCGTACATTGCGCGCCCTGGCCAGATCAAAGCTTGGGACAACGAAGATTTTGTCAAGGCCGTTAAGGCAACCGGGAAAAAGCAGCTTATCATTGCCGGCGTCGTAACAGAGGTTTGCGTCGCCTTCCCGGCACTCTCGGCCATAGAGGAAGGTTTTGATGCATTCGTTATCACCGATGCGTCGGGCACATTTAATGAGGTAACACGGCATTCCGCCTGGAGTCGAATGGAGCAATCCGGTGCCCAACTGATGACCTGGTTCGGTGTTGCTTGCGAGCTGCACCGAGACTGGCGCAATGATATCGAAGGACTTGGAGCGCTTTTTTCCAACCACATTCCTGACTACCGTAATCTTATGAACGCATACATGACGGTGAAAAGCAGGTAAGGAATAATTTGCTTGGAAGACGGTTACGGTCTTTTGTAGGTTTTGAGGCGGGTCACGGGGGATGCCGATCATCGGCAAGGATCGGTTTTACAGGGCTATCCGTCGTCAACGCCATCGCACGACGTAAGGGCCGGCGGTCGCGTTCCGCGACGGGGTTTCTTGAATTTGTGAAGATCAAAGGCCAGTGCCAGGCGGCTTCAAAAACCGATTTTTGGTTTACCAACCCTGCCGGTCCTGGCGCTTCGAGAACCGGGTTAAATCGTTTCAGAATAACCGATGGGTTCGGTACGATCTGTTACCAATGTCTGCGGTATAAACTGTAACCCATGTGTCCGGAACGGACCGAAAAAAAAAGGGGGGGCAGCGGGGAATTTAACCCCCCACCCCACGCCCCCCCAGGCGGTGGACAAACCGGCGGGGCGACCGCCCCCGGAATTTTCAAGG
>JAJFII010000057.1 GCA_021775095.1 Rhodospirillales bacterium | reverse complement strand
CTGGACAATACCAGAGATCGGGGATTTGATCTGCAAGCGCTCAACACGATCCTGAATTCTGTCGATGTTGTTACGAACTTCGGCAATTTCGGCGGATACGGTTCCCATCTCGGCCAGCGATTCCCGACGCAGTTGCATGTCTAAGTCCTGCAAGCGTCGTTGGGATTCGGTGACGGTCTGTTGGGTTAACTTAATCTGATCGCCAAGTCTCGAGACTTCACCGTCAGCGGCGATTTTGGCCCGGTTGGTTTCCAGAAATTCCATTTTCGCGATCAACTTTTTATCCAACATTTTTTTCCGCATGACGACCATTTCGCTGGTCACTTTTTGCTGCTGGCGGGCAACTCCCAAGGAATCACTCATTTGACGCAGTTCCCGCTTTCTTTGGTCGATTTGTGACCTGACGACGGATTTTGACGAACGGCTCGCCGCAATCTGATTGCTGTAAATCGTCTGTTGATCGGCGGCCAATTGCACATAGTTATCGCCAACAAATGAAAAATCGGGAGGTCGGTTGTCGGCGAAGGCAGCAAGCCGCTCGCCGCGTAACCGCAGAGCATTGAAACGGGCTTGGATCTGCTGTAACTCGGAGTTTGCCTGCGCCTCATCCAAAACCAGAACAACCTGACCCTTTTTCACATGGCTCCCCTCGTCAACCTCGATGCTTTTAACCGATCCCCCTTCGAGGTGTTCAATGACCTTAACGGAGCCGCTTGGAATTATTTCGCCCGGTGCAGTGGCGACTTCTTTAATTTCGATTACGCCGGACCAAACGACAAATCCAACCACCAGTGCTGTCACAGCGAACAATGCCGACTTCACATACTGGGGCACGACCTCTTCCTCAAGCTGGATTGCTTCAGACAGCAGACGACGGTGCCGGCTGCCTTTTATGATCGACGTGCGATCCTTATTTGGATTGTCAAATGGCATCGTCTTATCCCAGATTCGTCATGATGATGTTTTTCATATTGTCGTTCTCAAATGGTGCCATGGCGCGAATGGCGCCGTGTTCAAGATAGATAATCTTGTCGGCAAGTTTTAAATGGCTCGGTCGATGGGTAACAATAAATACGGTTGAATGTTTACGCAGGGCTTCGAGAGAATTGACAAACGCCTGATCGCCGTCCGGGTCGAGACCATTGCCCGGTTCGTCAAACAGGGTGAGAGCTGCAGGTTTCAGAAAGGCCCGGGTCAGGCCAAGCTTTTGTCTAAAACCATTTGGCATCTGGTTGGCTTGCGATTCCGAAAGGCGGAACTCAAAACCCGTGCGTTTCCAGTCGCCCGTGCCCTGCTCCAGGGCCATGATTTCGTCGAGCACATCTGCCTGTTCGGCGGCCCACCGGAGGTCTTCATCGGTTGCCGTCGGATGAACCAGGCGCAGATTTTGGGCAATCGTGCCGTAAAAGATTTCACACCGTTGCGGCATATAACTGATTTGTTCGCGCAGGCGAGCCGGCGACAACTGGCGAATGTCGACCCCGTCGAGTTTGATACTGCCGGCCTGCGGTGAATAGGCGCGGACCAGTAACTTCAAAAGGCTTGATTTTCCTGAACCATTGGGCCCGGCGATGGCAATTATTTCGCCCGGTTCCGTCGCGAAGGTAATACCCAAAAGTGCCGGATCGGCATTCATTGTATA
Organism: Rhodospirillales bacterium; assembly: GCA_021775095.1. GTDB lineage: Bacteria > Pseudomonadota > Alphaproteobacteria > Rhodospirillales > Casp-alpha2 > JABMNT01. The sequence goes on along the minus strand of JAJFII010000057.1, from coordinate 217,875 downwards.
GCGAAACGAAACCCGTGAAAGATCCAGGGCACCGTGCATGCGCGGGCGTTTTCCTTCGTTACCGTCACCGTCCTCTTCCGAATTGAGGGTCATCAAATTATCAATCTGGCGCAGACTGTTTATGACGCGGATGATCGTTGAGGCCGACATGAACGCATTTTGAATGGGTGATGTCAGGCGCCACATAATGATCATCGAGGCGATAATAGCGCCACCTGATACGCCCTGGTTCATAGCCCCCACGCCAGCCACCGCGAGCGCGCCAACACCACCAAACATAGAAATCATCTGCGACAGGCCCGATACCCGCTCGTTAAACTGCTGCGATTTAAACTCAGCGAAGGCGGCCTGTCCGGAAAACTCCCGATACCGTTCGATCCACCGATCCGTTGCATCGGCGGATTTCAGGGTAACCATGTTGTCGAGGGTTTCTTCCAAAAATTCATCCCGCCGCGCAAGCAGCCGGGTTGCCTTGCTGGTGCGTCGGGTTTGCGGTCGAAAGGTCAACCCCCCAAGAATCGCAAAAGACGCGATGATGGCGAGGACGACGAGCAACATCCATGGATTAATAATGGTCAGAACAATCACAAAAACCAGTGACGCCGGAAGCTCATAGGCCAGGGTCGACAGGGGGCCCAGGAAAAAATTACGCAACGCCTCGAGGTCCTTGACACGGGCAACCTGCTCGGCCACCGGTACCCGTTCGATCGACGGGGCCGGCAGATCCAAAATTTTCTGAAAGATGCTGTTGCCGATAATATATTCGCTGCGGCCTGCCATAAAGGACATGATCCGCCCCTTCAGGGTTTTCAATTTCCAGTCGATGGCAAAGGCCAGGGCGACACCGAGCAGGAGCATCATTTCAATTTTCATATCCCCGGTCGGCAACACAAAATTAAAAGTCCCCATAACAAACAGTGGTGTCGCCAACGACAGGATCGTGCTTAAGACGGTAATCCCAAGGGTCAGTGCAATGAACCCCTTAAACCGGCTAATGATTTTCCGGGTCCATCCATCATTCGCATTAACCGCCGGGACGTCGGCTTTTTGCTGTCGGGTAAAAATATAGGCTTCGCCCTGTTCATTAAAGTTACTGCCGCTGACAACGGAAACCGTTTCACTTTCGAAATACCGAAAACCGCCTTCCTGGGTCCAATCGAGAACCACTTTGGCGGGCTCATTGTCGGGGACGAAAAGACAGGGCAGAAGGCGCGGGTCAAGGTCCTTAAAATTAATTCGATAACTGTCGCTGTCATAATTAAGATTGGCCATAACCGAACGAAATCCCGATAGGTCCAGAGAATTCGCCAGGTGAGGCAGGGATTCTGCGACACTTCTTGTCGCGCCATGCCATTTCATACCGGCCAACAACGCCGGCAGACACAGGGACAGGTCCGAAGCGACGGGAAAATGATGGATGGCATCGGTCAATTGCCAGTCTTGTCTTAAGGGTTGTTCTGGTGTTTTTGCTTTCGCCTTTGCGTCAAATTTGCCGGCTTTCATATGTTCGTCGAAAGTGGTTTTCTTTAATTTTCCATCCTCAATGTCGTAAAAACTATCGGCCATTTTTACTAACGAGGGGCGGTGGGCGACCAGGATAATTGTCGCTTTGCCTTTCATCTTTTCGAGATAGACCCGAACCGCGCCTTCGCCCTGCCCGTCCATTGCCAGATTGGCTTCATCAAACAAAATGATTGTCGGATCGAAAACGATCTCGCGGGCGATCGCAATACGCTGGCGAATGCCCGCCGGCATGGTATCAACCGCACCATCACCGATCTGTGTTTCATATCCCAGCCGCATACCGGCAACGACCTTGTCCAAAGCCAGTTCCTCGCTGGCTTTTATCGCCTGGTCCGTCAATTCGTCGTCGAACATGGTTATGTTCTCAAGAATTGAGCCGCCAATCAGGTTGCCGCGTTGTGGCAGGTGGGCAACGCGCTGATCGAGAATGCTTTTTGGCACCCGGCGGATCGGCACCCCGTCGATGAGGATTTCACCCTCATCCGGATTCAAGTTGCCACTCATCATATTCAATAGGCTGGATTTACCGCTCCCGCTGTCGCCCAGAATAGCAATACACTCACCTGGTGCGACCGTCAGGTTGAGGTTCTCGAATAAGGGCTCGTGCGATCTGGGAAACTTGATTTTGACGTTTTTAAGTTCGATGGCACCTTGCAGTTCTCCGAAATTCGGATATGGCGTTTCGTCTTCCAGTATTTCTATACGGAACAAACTTGCGAGACGTTCTCTGGCCACTTTAAAGGACTGAAATCGGATCCACGTCGCCAATCCGCGCCGCAAGGGTTGCAGGGATCTGTTGGCGAGCATGATGCAGGCCGACAGGGCACCCAAGGTCAGGTCATTGTCAACGGCAAAATAAGCCCCACTTGCGACGATGGTCACTGTCATCAGTTGGCTGAAATTAGTTCCCATATTGGTGGCCACGGAATTGCGGTCGGAAAGTGCTGAACCCTGTTCAACATTCATTTCCTGGAGGCACTCATAACGCCTGTGCATCAGCGGTTCCATGGCCATGGTTTTCACGGAATGGATGCCACGAAAGGTTTCGATCAAAAAATTATATCGGCGGTCGTCCTGGTGGGTTCTTTCTTCGATACTCTTGCGCAATTTTGACCCAAAGTAACTGGTTAGGCAGATAAACAAAACGATCATGACAACCGCGACAGCCGCCAACCACCCGCCAATCACGCCAATCACACCGACGTAAATAACCGCAAAAGGCAGGTCTATGAGAACCAAAAGCGCCTGGCCGGAATAAAAATCACGAACCAGGCCAGCCGACCGGATCTGTTCCGTATAAACTCCGGTCTCCTCTGCAGAAAACTGTCGAGACGGTACTTTACTTAAGTGCTCAAGCCCGGCTACGGATACACGATGTTCGAACCGCGATCCAAGCCAACCGGTCACATAACTGCGCAGAATACGTAAAAGAGTTTCAAGAAATATGGCGCCGACCACGCCCGACACCAACAATGTCAGAGTTGAGATCGCCTGATTGGGGATAATCCGGTCGTACATCTGCATCAGCGCCAAAGGCAGTGCCAACGCAAGCAGATTGATTAACAACCCGGAAACAAATAATTCAGGCACGGCATAACGCAGTCCCGAAAAGGCGAATAATCTTTTATTGAGATTTTGATCAATCTTTTTTGCCATGGTTTGCTTTGGCGCAGATGCATCACCGTTTATCGCTAATCGTATTGTCGCATCGGTGCGACACAATGCGATAGATAACCGGAGATACCAGCTTTCATACTCTCATTGCGTCAACGGCTGTTGACGTCCGAGATTTTGTTAATAAAAGAATAGCGTCTGTTGCCGTTTGCGAGCACAAAAACTGGACGGCCGCAGATGCCACCGTAACCGAAATAAACCGTCATCGGTTAACTGTTTTTAAAAACCTATGAAATGCATTTTTCAGACGTCCTTCCCTTGTGATCTATCCAATGACTCCAATCCACCACTATATATATGTACTGTAGACATATTACGAAACCCTTACATTCAAATAAATAAGTGGCACATAAAGTGAACATTTACCCCTTCCTAGCCAATGCTGCCGCTGTTCCTACCCGGCGTGGCGGGTCGTTCTGCGTGCTGCCACAAGACCAGCAGGTTACGGCCTGCCATCAGGGTCCGATGATTTCGGGCGAAACCGGCTGCCGTTGAACGGAACCGGGGCTCGTGCGGTGGATTTATTGATCACAGACGTGACAGAACTCAGACCACCAAGGCAAAAAAGTTTGCCCTGACACCGTCGCCGTGAATATCGATGTGCGGTATTCGGCCATGACCTTCAGGTCCCTTCGATCCTTTGAGGGTGGCAACGCAATGGTTTTTACAGAAATTCCAATTTGGATGGCGGCACAGGAATTTTCTATTGCAACTGACCTATATCAATTTGTGAAGCGCCATTTGGCGCTAGGGTTCCTGGCAAAGATTATTGAACCGCAAAGACGATCCCTCGAAATATATTTTCCATAATGGAGCAAAAAATGGGTAAATCAGATACGGACCAGGAGACCCTATCCCGGCGGAATTTTCTTGCAGGAACAGCCGTCGTTGGCGCTGGGCTGATCGTTGCCGAAATGGCTTCTACAAACGCCGCAGCAGCGTCCGCCAAAACCGAGCAGGAAATTGCCGCGCTTCCACGGGTAAAACAGGAAATGGTGGCACCGCCGTTTTTTCCCAAACACGACCAGGTCGCCCGCGGCGGGCCAACGGTCGTTGAGGTTCGGTTGGTCATTGAAGAGAAAAAAATGGTTCTCGACGACAATGGCGCCGAAATTTGGGCATTGACCTTTAATGGCTCAGTTCCCGGTCCGATGATTGTTGTTCACGAAAACGATTATGTCGAGTTGACCCTGGTCAACCCGGATACAAATGCTATGGAACACAATATTGATTTTCATGCGTCGACCGGTGCCCTGGGCGGCGGCGGGCTGACCCACGTGACGCCCGGTGAAGAATGTGTGTTGCGTTTTAAGGCAACTAAGGCCGGTGTATTTGTTTATCATTGTGCGCCGGGTGGGGCGATGATCCCTTACCATGTGGTGCATGGCATGAATGGGGCCATTATGGTTTTGCCGCGCGATGGTCTTAAGGGGAAAGGCGGCACTCCGGTTGGCTACGACCGGGCATATTATATCGGTGAGCAGGACTACTATTTAGCCAAAGACGAAGACGGTGAATACCTAAAATACGATACCGCCGGCGAGGACTATGCGGACTCCATGGAAGTGATGGCGACGCTTATTCCGAGCCACATTGTCTTTAATGGTGCCGTCGGGGCTCTGACTGGGGACAAGGCCCTGAAAGCCAAGGTCGGCGAAACCGTCCTGATTGTTCACTCGCAGGCCAACCGCGATACCCGACCACACCTCATTGGTGGCCACGGGGATAACGTCTGGTCAACGGGATCCTTTACCGACGATCCGCAAACCGGTCTTGAAACCTGGTTTATCGCCGGTGGTGCGGCGGGAGCTGTGACCTATACCTTCAAACAGCCAGGCCTTTATGCCTACGTCAATCACAACCTGATTGAAGCCGTGCTCAAGGGGGCCGCCGCGCACTTTGTGGTCGAAGGTAAATGGGATAACGACCTGATGATGCAGGTTAAAAAACCGACGGCTATTTAAGCGATATTGCGGACCCCCTTAACACCCGCCGACACAACCTTTCGGCGGACGACGGGCATTAAAATGCAGGAGAGCATTGTGAAACTGAAACCGATATTTACGATTTGCACGGTTGCCGGCTTTTTGGCGATCAACTCCAGCGCCATGGCCGCAGGGGATGCGTCCAAGGGTGAAAAACTGGCAAAAAAATGCCAGGCCTGCCACACCTTGACGGAAGGCGGGAAAAACCGCCTTGGCCCCAACCTGTTCGGTATTTTGAACCAACCTGCGGGCAAGGTGGCGGGGTACAAATATTCGAAAGCCATGGCCGCATCGGGCCTGATTTGGGATCCGGCGACCTTTTCGGATTTTGTCGCGAAACCAAAAAAAGTCGTCAAAAGAACCAAGATGAGCTTTGCCGGTCTCAAAAAAGCCACGCAACGCGCCGATTTGCTGGCATATTTTGAAACCCTGCGCGGTGCCAATAGCGCCAAAATCGCCGTTGGCAATGCCGAGGATGGTAAAACAGTTGCCACCAAACACTGTATTGTTTGCCACAGTTTCGAGAAGGGTGGAAAAGTTGTATTTGGACCGAACCTGTTTGACATGGCAGGCAAACCGGCTGCCGCCATTGCCGGTTTTAAATACTCCGATGCCCTGAAAAATTCCGGTCTGACCTGGACCGACAACAATCTGGTTGGGTTTCTGGCCGATCCTGAACAATTCTTAAAAGGCACAACCGCCCGCTTCCCAGGGTTAAAGTCGGCAAAAGACAAGGCGGATATTCTCGCTTACATGAAAACCCTCAAATAACCGGACAGGGTAGAAGCGGACAAGCGACCGTCGGTTTTTAATTTGTTTTTTTGCTTGGGTTTTTTGCTTGAGTTTTTCGCAATTGACCTGATCCCGGTGCCAACCCACTTCGGCTTTTCTGACGCAAGGCAAGTACCGCAGCAAACGGGTTGATGCGCCAGGGTGGCTTTGCCCTAACAGCAAGGTGATTAAACCGGTTCCTGTTCTTTCCACCTGGCGTGACGTCACCGACCCCATCGGCTGTTTTGCCCTTCAAAATTGGCACCGCCCAAGGCCAATTGACCTAAATCAAGGTGGCGTTGGGCAAAGCATGGTTTTGTGCCGGAAGCAAATGTGCCGTCGTCGGATTTAGAGGAGTAAATCACGTGACAGAGACACCACCTAATGGGCCTCAGTCTGAAGTCCCGAAAGACCCAGCCGATTTTTTAGAACCCATACCTTTTATGCAGCAAATTTTGGACAACCCTTTTTTGCTGCTGTTTTTAGGGGTCACCATCCCGACGGTTTTTTACATCATTTGGGGGATCATCGAAATCACATCGATCCCCATTGCAAATTAGAGGGGGTCCCATGTCTATATACCCACCCGAAAAACGAATTTGGTGGAAAGAACCCATCGAACGTTCGGAAATTCTCTGGATTGTCATTGCTTTGGTTTGGTCGCTGATCATGTTTGTCATGATGCCCTACTGGCATATTGCCGGCGAACAAAATTTGTCCAACGAAGCCTACCGCATCAAACCCGATGTGTTCGCCGAGCGGACAGAAGCGATGGCCGAAAAATTCACGGTCCGTGAAGAGGGGGATACGGGAACTCCGGTCGTCCACCCGCCGGCTGGCAGTGATATCTATATGTTGGCACGGCTTTGGGAATGGTGGCCGGTCCTGGAACTTGAAAAAGACCAAACCTATCGATTGCATTTGTCCTCCATGGATTACCAGCACGGCTTTTCCCTGCTGCCGGAAAACATCAACCTGCAAGTCCATCCGGATTACGAAATGGTGGTTACCATCAAACCCAATCGAATCGGTGAATACTCCGTTGTCTGCAATGAGTTTTGCGGCATTGGTCATCACACCATGGTTGGCAAAATTCATGTTGTGGCAAAATAGGGGGGCGAGATCATGATTAACACATCCAACTACAGGACTTGCCCCGATACCGGGTTCGAGATTGATCTGAATGCAGATAAACTGATCAAGTGGAACGCCGTTAGCGGCGTGGTCTTTCTGCTGATCGGCGGGCTGTTTGGTTTGGGCGTCGCCTTGACCCGCTGGCCGGCCGTTCACCTGTTGCCGGCTGAATGGTTTTATATGGCCCTGACTGCGCACGGCTTTGACGTCTTGCTGGTCTGGATTATTTTCTTTGAAGTGGCGGTTTTATATTTTGCTGGTGCGGTCTTGCTGGGCTCCCGTCTGGCCGCGCCGAAAGTCGCCTGGCTCGCCTATTGGATGATGTTGGGCGGCGCAATTGTAACAAACATTGCGGTGCTCCGCGGCGATTCATCGGTGATGTTCACCTCCTATGTGCCGATGAAAGCCGCACCGGATTTTTATTTGGGTATTATCGTCTTTGCTGTTGGCGTTCTGCTCGCCTGTTTTGTGTTTTTCGGAACACTGGTGATCGCCAAACAGGATAAAACCTATAGCGGTTCCGTGCCTTTGGTGGTGTTCGGTGCGACCGTGGCGGCGATTATTGCGGTATTCACCATTGCCGCCGGCGCGATCATTCTGATCCCGACCCTGTTGTGGTCAGTGGGTTATATCGGCCACATAGATACCTTGATGTACAAAATTGTCTGGTGGGCAATGGGACATTCCTCGCAACAGGTAAATGTCGTTGTCCACATTTCACTGTGGTATGCCCTTGCGGCAATTTTGTTCGGGGCCAAACCCTTGTCCGAGAAAGTCAGCCGGACGGCGTTTCTGCTTTATATTCTGTTCCTGCAGTTGGCGAGCGTGCATCATCTGTTGGTCGAGCCGGGCCTGAGCTCCGAATATAAAATATTCAATACCAGCTACGCGCTCTATTTGGCAGTGCTCGGCAGCATGATCCACGGCCTGACGGTTCCCGGCGCGGTGGAGGCGGCGCAACGGAAAAAGGGATATAACAAGGGGCTGTTCGAGTGGTTACGCAAAGCCCCCTGGGGCAACCCCGCGTTCGCCGGATTTGCCTTGTCGGTGGTTATGTTTGGTTTTCTTGGCGGCATTACCGGTGTCATGATGGGGGCGGAACAGCTCAACATCATCATTCACAATACGCTATATGTACCGGGTCATTTCCACGGTACCGTCGTCGTCGGAACCACCCTTGCGTTCATGGCGTTTTCTTACTGGTTTGTTCCGGTGCTCTGGCAAAAAGAACTTGTTTTGCCTGGCCTGGCAAAATGGCAACCCTATTTATTTGGGATTGGAATGGGCCTGGTATCGGTGTTCATGATGGGTGCCGGCACATTAGGGGTTCCCCGTCGCCACTGGGACATTAATTTTTCCGACGCGGCCATGGCCTACGAATTTCCAGGTGCCGCCCATCTGATGATGGGACTAAATGGCATGGCGGCTCTGGTCGGTGGTCTTGGTGCGGCGATCTTCATCCTCAACATGGTCGGCACAATTCTCTGGGGGAAATCCAAAACACCGGCGGTCGCGACCGCGGCACCCGCGCCCCCTTCGGGTGGTGCCGCCGTATTGGCAGGCCATGGCTCCTCGGAAGGCATGTCCGTACCCGGCACCTTTACCCTGGCCCTGATCTTCCTGGTGGCTTTTGTTCTCTATTATTTTGTCAACTGGAAGTATCTGGCGGGTGTGTGGCCGCTGAGTTAAGCCAACGGGGCGGCAGTCGTTCCTGTCGCCCCCTGAAGCCCTTTCACCCTCATCCCTTTGGTAAACTCAGGATCGAAGCGAGGCCCTAATGAAAGCCCAATGCGCACTGTACTACGGTGTTTTTAAGATTCGCATCGGTTTGGCGATCATGGCCAGTGCCCTGGCCGGCATTGCCGTCTCCCCGGGTCCTGCCTTGACCTGGGGACAGGTTATGATCCTGGCGCTGACCGTGCTTGCGGCGTCGGCGGCAGCGGGGGCCTTTAACCAACTGGTAGAGCGTGATTTGGATGGCCGCATGAAACGGACAAAAAACCGGCCCTTTGTAACCGGTCAGTTGCACGCCAGCCCCACGTGGTATTTGAGCCTTATTACCCTGTTGGCCCTGTCCGTTGGTACGGCGTTTTATGCCCTCAATGGGGTCACCGCGCTCTATGTTTTTCTTGGTGCCTTTTTCTACGGCATTGTTTATACGGTCTGGTTAAAACGCCGGACCGTTTGGAACATTGTTGTTGGTGGCCTATCCGGAAGTTTTGCCGTACTCGCCGGGGCGGCGGCGGTTGACCCCAATCTGTCGGCGGCACCCCTGGGATTGGCAATAATTCTGTTTTTGTGGACACCACCACACTTTTGGAGCCTGGCTGCGGTCATGCGCGACGATTACGCGCGCGCTGGTATCCCCATGCTGCCGGCGCTCATGGACGAAAAATCAACTGCCTGGACCATTTTGGTTAACACCATCGGACTCGTTGCCGCCTCGATGATGCTGACCCTGTACGGGTTGGGTTGGTCCTATTGGATAATGGCGGCAGTGGGCGGCAGCTATTTTTTATTGCGAAGCGTGCAATATGTCCGAACCCCCACACCGCAAAATGCCATGAAAAACTTTTTTGCGTCCCTGGTTCAGCTTTGCCTTTTGTTTATTGGCGTGTTTTTAGGGGCGCTGACCGGCCTATGAGAAACCCCGTACAAACCGTTTTATTTACCATGGCGCTGTGCGCCACCGGGGCGACGACAACTGCATCGCTGGGCCAACAAACCCTACCGAAGGCATTAAAAGAGTCTCAGGCCCTGACAACCAGCCAGGATGCGATCGGCAGACGGATTGGCGATTTAACCTTTAGAGACAGCACCGGTGGGACGGTCCGGTTGTCTGATTATTTGGGAAAACCCGTGGCCCTTAATTTCATTTACACGGGCTGCACGCAGAGCTGCAATGTCAATACGGCCTGGCTGGTTGAGGTTTTTGAGACGGCCAAGGAGGCCCTTGGCGAAGACAGTTTTACGGCCCTGACAGTCGGTTTCGATACGTTGCACGACACGCCGGGGCGGATGCGGTTGTTTGCCAACCAGCGGTTTGCCGATGAAATACCAGGCTGGCATTTTTTAAGCGGCGATGCGGACAGCGTTCGCCAGTTAAGCACAATTGCCGGGTTCAGTTATGTCAAGTCGGCGCAGGGGTTTGACCACCTTGATCAGGTCAGCCTGATCGATGCGGAAGGAATTATCCGGACCCAGGTTTATGGCGAATTGTTTGAAAAACCAACTTTGATTGACCCCCTTAAAAACCTGGTGTTCGGCACGGCAACACCCTACGGCAGCCTGCAGGATCTGGTTAAAAAAGTCCGGTTGTTTTGCACCCTGTATGATCCGGCGACGGAACGATATCGATTTAATTATGGCCTGTTTATCCAACTTGGCGTCGGTGCTTTGTTCATTTGTTCGGTTCTCATTTTCCTCGCCCGCGAGCAAATCGCCTATCGCCGGCGGCGCCGAAAAACCGCCAGGCAAAAATCGGCGAAGGTCTGAGTTGATTTTTTAAACTTCCTGTCAATTGACATTTACGAATGACGCTAATCATGTTGAACGCGATCCAGTATCCCATCCGCCGATTGTTTGAAGGTCTCGAAGTTGGTTTTGATGGACCCTTCGGGCCTGTTTGGAATCCGCTCAGGCAACTGGGCACCCTGGCTTTCTTTTTCTTTTGGGTGGCTGCTGTCAGTGGGATTTACGTTTTTATTTTTTTCGATACCAGCGTTTCAGGCGCCTATCCATCGATTGAACAACTGACGCACCAACAGTGGTTCGCCGGCGGCATCATGCGAAGCCTGCACCGTTATTCTTCGGATGCCATGGTTATTTGTATGGGTTTACACGGCTTGCGTGAGTTTTCCAGAGACCGCTATCGGGGTGCCCGCTGGTTCACCTGGTTCACAGGAATTCCTCTGATCTGGTTATTGCTGATTTCGGGGATCAGCGGCTACTGGCTGGTCTGGGACGAACTTGCGCAATATGTTGCCATCAATTCCATGGAGTGGCTCGATTGGCTTGGTATTTTTGGTCACTCGGTGGCAGAGAATTTTTTGACCCGGGGCAGTCTAGACGATCGGTTTTTTAGTCTGTTGGTCTTTATGCATATTTTCGCACCGTTGTTTTTGCTGTTTGCCATGTGGATCCATATACTTCGGGTCAATCGGGCAAAAAGCAATCCGCCGCGCGGCCTGGCGATCGGCAGTTTTATTATGTTACTCGCCCTGTCCATTGCCTATCCGGCCGTTAGCCACCCGCCGGCGGACCTTGGACGGGTGCCATCGACACTCTATCCAGATTGGTTTTTTATGGCCCTCTATCCGCTGTTTGACGCGGCCGGGGCCGGCACCCTATGGGCGCTGGTAATGGGTGGGTCCCTATTGCTGTGTGTTTTACCGTGGCTGCCGCCGCTCAGGCGGAACCCGGCTCCTGAGGTTTATTTGGAACAATGCAACGGCTGTACCCGCTGTTTCGAGGATTGTCCCTATAGCGCAATTACCATGCAACCACGTACCGATGGCCGACCGTTCGAACAGGAGGCTGTGGTTAATTCTGACCTGTGTACGGCCTGTGGCATTTGCGTCGGTGCCTGCCCCATGTCGACGCCGTTTCGCCGGGAAGGCGAACTGCAAACCGGAATTGATCTGCCCAGCCTGAGCCTGAATACATTGTACAAAAAAATCAATCAGGGGATCGAGCTGACAAAAAATACACCGCCTGAAGGACAAGCCCGCCTGCTGCTTATCGGCTGCGATCACGGCACCGATGTTAATGGCTTTGCCGGTAGCGGTGTCGGCACGGTTTCTCTGCCCTGTATCGGTATGTTGCCGCCGTCATTTCTCGATTACCTGTTGTCGGGCGACCGCATGGATGGCGTAATGTTGACCGGATGCGCCCAATGCGACTGCCATCACCGGTTAGGCATTGAGTGGACGGAACAACGCCTGGCTGGCATGCGCGATCCCTATTTGCGCAAGCGGGTACCTCGCAACCGCCTGCATGTCCATTGGGCGGCGGCAAACCAAGGGTCGGCTCTTGGCCACCAACTTAAAACCTTCCAGAACCGCCTGCAGGACCTTGCGGCCACGGACAGCCGGGAAGCCAAGTAACCATGGATACCTCTGCTAACGTCTATTTTTTTATTGTACCGGTGGTGGTTTTCGGGCCCCTGTTTTTATGGATTTTTTATACGTTTGGCATCAAAGAACTGATTAAAATTCCCGAAGAAATGCGCCGTAAACGCCGTCGCGATGTACAGGCGGCGGCTGACTTTCAGGCAGAACGCCTGCGCAAACGCGGAACTGAAGCCGTCGGGTTGGTACGAGGGCCGAACACTACCGCATTCGGATTTTTTATGCAGGGGTTAACTTTTCTGTGGTTTGCCACACTCATCGGCTTTTTTGCGTCGTCGCCGCCTTATCTTTATGCCGACCCCGGAGCAGGTCTGATCAAGCTCAGCCTCAGTCATGCCGGCCAGCGCCGGCTCAGCTGTTCAAAAAAAAGTGCTGCGGAACTGGCCAAATTAGAACCCAATATGCGGGCCAGACAATCCTGCCCAAGAGAACGTTGGCCGGTTTACATTGAACTGGAACTGGACAATCACAAGCTCTTTGCACGAAGCGCCAAACCGGCGGGTCTTTCCCGCGATGGGCCGTCCAGTTTTTATCAAAAATTTAGTGTCGCGACCGGTAAACACCGACTGACCCTGCGGCTCAGAGACACTGACACATCCGGGTTTGGATTTGTAACCACCCGGGACCTGGAGATTTTGTCCGGCCAGGTCATCGCCGTCCAATTCAACGCCGCCAAAGGCGGGTTTCGTGTAAGCGTGCCGACCCTAAATGAGGAACAATCATGAATGACCCCCAGGAGCCAGCACACATCCAATGGCGCAAGGCGTTTGAGACCGGAGACCCGGCGATTGATCATGAACACAGGGAAATGATTTCGCGGATCAATGGGTTTTTGATCAGCCTGAACACCGAACCGGAAACCGACTTGCTGGTGCACCAATTGGGCGATATCTATGCCTTGATTACTGCGCATTTCGCGTTGGAAGAAAAACACATGCGGGATCAGGGTTACAAAGCGTATGCGGTGCATAAGCAAGATCACGAAAAATTACTCGATGACCTGCGCGATCTCATGGACGACCTTGAACAGGCTGCGTTTACAAAAATCAGGGAAACCATAGGACACCGCATTTCCCACTGGTTCATTCATCATTTTAGCACGCACGACGCCCGATGGCATTGCAGACCCATGGACGGCCAATAATAAACCGGCGTGACGCGCCTGTGGCGGGCTGCGAATTAGGCACTCACCTGGGACACCTCAGATGCGTACGCCATGTCAGCTCCCCGCCGTGCACAAACCACGGCCGAGGCATCGGTCGCGTAAGCCAGCATTTCACCCGTTTGTTCGGCGGTGAGAGTAGCAAACGACGCCGGTGCCAGCATATTCTTTTTATCGAGCCAGCTCAGCAGGCCCGACTGAAAGGCGTCGCCGGCACCGACCGTATCGACGAGATCGACCGGGCGCGCGGCAAGTTCCGTATAATGTCCCCCGACAGCCCAGGCACAGGCACCGTCCCCGCCGCGGGTCATGACCACAAGTCCGACCCCTCGCTCCAGCCATTGTTTGACTTTTTCACCCGGTTCAATGCCCGGATACAGCAGATTAAAGTCCTCTTCGCTGATTTTAATCAAGTGGGCAGAACGCGACATCAGCGACATGCGTTCCCGCCATCGAGCGATGAAAGGTTCGACTTCCGTCCGCACGTTGGGGTCGTAGGAGACAAGCACCCCCTCCATCCGACGCAGCAGTCCCTCATAGGCCGACGCACTGGAATCGACAATAGCGGAAAACGATCCAAAATGAATGGCTCTCACGTCGCTCAAGGATTTCGGCATATCCGCATCCGTCAAACTTCGATCGGCGGCGCCGGCGCCATAAAACGCATAGGAAGGAACGCCGTCGGTACCGACCCCGACAAAACTAACGGTGGTTGGTCGGTTGAGGCGCGGCGAGTAGGAAATATCGACATTTTCCTTTTGCAAGTGACGGACCAGGGCATCGCCCAGCCAATCCATGGATATACCCGTCAACAGTCCGACCTGACTGCCGAGACGTGCGACGCCAACGGCGACGTTGAGGGGAGATCCACCGACACAGGCCTGCATGGCAATGCCATGATCGCTAACTTCGCCAGCGAAAACATCAAAAAGTGCTTCACCACAAATATAAATCATGATCTTGTCCTTCGGTCAGGACCCATTATTCTTATCCCTTCTGCAGCGGTGGTTATAAACGGTTATATCACCATAGGTTTATCCGTTGACGTAGGTTTTCAGGGTGGCGACTGTTCCCTTTGTCCAGAGCGCTGCAAGGGCCTTAGAAAAAGTAGCGATAAATTTTTCATCGGTCGAGAGGGATCCGAATATATCGTTCATTGCGATAAATGACGTGGGTGTTTCCTTTGCCTTGAGGGCGTTTTCCTGCAGACGTTTGGCGTTTTCATCATGCACCTGCAAAGGCTTACCGCTGTCGTCGGTGCCGGCGCAAAAGCGGCACCACATGGCAACTTCCAGGGCCAGACCGTCGATCGGCGATCCCGCCGTTAAACGGTCCGTAATGGTCGGCAAAATAAACTTTGGCTGGCGGTTGGATCCGTCCAGACACAACCGGGCGATGGTGTCACCTATCTCCGGGTTGGCAAACCGCTCTTTGGTTTTCCGAAAATAATCGCCAAAATTTACGCCAGGCACTTGGGGTACCGTCGGGATGATTTCTTCGAACTCCAGTTTTTCCAGGAATGCGCCGATGACTGGATCGCGCATGGCATCATGGACATAGGTGTGGCCAAGCAGAGCTGCCGGATAAGCAATGGCGGAATGGCCGCCATTTAGGATCCGCAATTTCATCAATTCGTAGGCCGATACGTCGTTTATGAATTCGACCCCAACTTCTTCCAGTGCGGGGCGACCGCAACTGAATTTGTCTTCGATGACCCATTGGCGAAAGGGTTCGCAAATGACAACCGTTGGATCATCAATTTCAAACCTGCGAGATGCCATATCCCGCTCACGGTCGCTTGTCGCCGGGGTGATGCAGTCGACCATACTATTGGGAAAGGCGACGGTCTGGTTGATCCAGTCCGCAGTTTCAGGTGCCATCAATTTGGCCAGCCCGACAACCGTCTGCCGGGCGACTTTACCATTTTCAGGCAGGTTATCACAGGACATGACCGTAAAAGGAACTATCCCCAGAGATTTTCGTGTTTTCAAGGCACAAACAAGAGCCCCAAAGACGGTCTGCGGATCGTCAGGATTTTGCCCATCCCTCATCATTTCCGGATGGCCCGCATCAAATCCGCCGGTCTGCGGATCGAGATAATATCCCCCTTCCGTGATGGTCATGGATACAATCCGGATTTCCGGTTTTAACAGGGCCTTTATCAAGCCCGTCACCGACACGTCGGCATATCCGATCATGGCTCCGCAGACCCGGGCTTTGTATCCGTCCGGATCAAGTTCGATAACCGTGCTCATCCAGTCTTGATTTGCCAGGGTCTGGCGCATTTTGGCGTCATAGGGTTTGATGCCGGCACCAATGATTGCCCAATCGTGGGCAAGCCCTTTGTTGAACAGGCGATCCAGATATACGGCCTGATGGGCCCGATGAAAATTTCCGACGCCAATATGGACGATACCGGGACTTAGCGCGGCCCGCTCGTAAGCAGGGACGGCAACCGTTGCCGGCAGATGATGTAGGGTACTTTGGGAAAGGGAATAAGCCATGGTCAATTCATACAATTCCCGCCGTCGACGTTGTAGGTCTGAGCGACCACATAATCACTGTCGCCACTGGCCAAAAATACCGCCATGGGGGCCATGTCTTCGGCGGTCCCCATTCGGCCATGGGGAACCGCTTCGCCAACCAGTCGTTTTTTTTCTCCCAGCGGGCGCTTTTCATGGCGGGCAAACTGGGCGTCGACCTGATCCCATAGCGCGCCATCGACCACGCCTGGTGAAATGCCGTTGACGTTGATTTGATGTTTAATTAAATCCAATCCGGCCGACTGGGTCAAGCTGATGACGGCGGCTTTGGTGGCGCAATAGACGGCAACCAGAGCTTCGCCCCGACGCCCGGCCTGGCTCGCCATATTGATAATTTTACCGCCACGCCCCTGCTTAATCATGACGCGGGCCGCCGCCTGCAGGGTGAACAGCACCCCATAGACGTTGACACCAAACAACCGGTCATAACTGGCCTCGGTAATTTCGATGATCGGCGCCATATCAAACACGCCGGCATTATTGACCAGAATATCCAGGCCACCGGCGGTCTGGAGAACGTGATCCATGGCCCGATCAATAGAGGTGCGGTCACTGACGTCCAGCGCGAGCCCATAGGCAGCGTCGCCGAAGTCGGCAGCCACCTCATTGGCTTTGTCAAGATCGATATCGGCAATGGCAACGGTCGCGCCTTCGTGCACGTAAGCCCGGGCAAAGGCCCGGCCAATACCACCGCCGCCGCCGGTAATGAGTGCCGATTTTCCCTGCAGCCGTTTTGTCATAGGGCAATATCCTTATCGTCGAAGCGGTAAATCCGATCAGCGGATGCCGCCGATGCATAAACCGTGTCTCCATGTTCGAAGGACACTTCGCCTTCGGCGCGCACGGTAAATTGTGTACCGTCTTCCAGTTTGACATAAAGGAAGGTATCGGAACCCAGGTGTTCGGCAACGCCAACGACACCCTTCCAGTCCCCTTCCTTATCGGACAGGCTCACATGTTCGGGTCGGATGCCAATGGTCGTGGCGTCATATTTCGCCGCCGCCGCGCCGGTCAGGAAGTTCATTTTTGGCGAGCCAATAAAACCGGCAACAAACAGGTTGGCCGGACTGCGATAGAGCTCAAGGGGTGAACCGACCTGCTCGATAAATCCGGCTCTCAGAACAACGATTTTGTCAGCCATTGTCATGGCCTCGACCTGGTCGTGGGTCACATAGATCATTGTCGTCTTGAGATTTTGGTGCAGCTCGGTGATTTCCAGACGCATGTTGACCCGCAGGGCGGCATCCAGGTTTGACAAGGGTTCGTCAAACAAAAAGGCTTCTGGTTCCCGAACAATGGCCCGACCGATGGCGACGCGCTGGCGTTGCCCGCCGGACAATTGACCGGGGCGGCGATCAATATAATCGCTCAGGTTCAACACCTCAGCCGCGCCGTTGACTTTTTTATCGATTTCCGCCTGATCCAGGCCAGCCATTTTCAGGGGAAAGGATATGTTTTTGCGCACCGACATGTGCGGATATAAAGCGTAGGACTGGAAAACCATGGCCAGCCCCCGCTTTGCCGGTGGCACCGCTGTGGCGTCCGCGCCGTCGATGGATATGGTTCCGGATGTGACATCCTCCAGGCCGGCAATCAAACGCAACAAGGTCGATTTACCGCAACCGGAAGGCCCGACGAAAACAACGAATTCCCCTTCGTTGATTTCCAGGTTCAGTGGCGGGATAACATTAACCGCACCAAAGCTTTTGGTAACATTCGCGAGTGTAATACTTCCCATGATACTCTCCCTATTTTACGGCGCCGAAGGTAAGTCCGCGCACCAATTGTTTCTGACTGAACCAACCCATAATGAGGATTGGGGCAATGGCCATCGTCGAAGCTGCCGAAAGTTTGGCGTAAAAAAGTCCTTCGGGACTTGAATAGCTGGCGATAAATGCCGTCAGCGGTGCAGCTTTTGCGGCCGTCAGATTGAGCGTCCAAAACGCTTCGTTCCAGGCCAGGATAATGTTCAACAGGAGTGTCGAAGCGATGCCAGGCACAGCCATTGGCGTTAATACATAAATCACTTCTGACCATAACGTCGCACCGTCCATACGGGCCGCTTCGAGGATCTCGCCGGGGATTTCCTTGAAGTAGGTGTACAGCATCCAGACAATAATCGGCAGGTTGATGAGGGTCAGAACAATAACCAGACCGACACGGGTATCGAGCAAACCAAAATCACGGAACAACAGGTATATGGGGATCAGAACACCAACCGGCGGCAGCATCTTGGTCGACAACATCCACATCAAGACGTTTTTGGTTTGTTTCGCCGGGACAAAAGCCATGGCCCAGGCGGCCGGTATGGCGATCAACAAACCAAGTAGGGTCGAGCCGACCGAAATGACAACGGAGTTCCAAAAGTGCAGAAAGTAATTGGACCGTTCATGCACTTCCAGATAGTTTTCCAAGGTCCAGTTAAATCCCAGGAACAAAGGCGGCGAGGCGATCGCCTCTGCCTCTGTCTTAAAACTGGTCAAAATGGTCCACAGGATCGGAAAGAAGATCAACAGGCCAATTGCCCAGGCAAACAATGTCACAATCAGTTTGTTATAGTTAGGATTATTATTTGTCATGATCTAAGCCTCCAGGTTCTTGCCAATCATACGCATCAGGAAAAATGCGACGATGTTGGCGAGGATGACCGCAATGATACCGCCGGCGGAACCGCCGCCAACATCGAACTGCAGAAGCGATTGTGCGTAGACCAGATAGGTGAGGTTGGTGGAGGCGTAGCCGGGGCCACCATTTGTTGTCACCAGAATCTCGGCAAAAATCGACAATAAAAAGATCGTCTGAATGAGGATGACGACGGTAATCGCCCGCGACATATGGGGCAGGACGATATAAATAAAGCGATTGACTTTGTTTGCACCGTCAATTTTCGAAGCTTCAATCTGTTCCTGGTCAAGCGACTGCAAAGCGGTCAGCAAAATAAGGGTGGCAAACGGCAGCCATTGCCAGGCGACAATCATAATGATCGAAAATAACGGCGCATGGGCAAGGAAATCAAAGGGCGCAAAACCCAGGGCTTTGGCCGCATGGGCAAACAAACCATCGACCGGGTTCATGAACATGTTTTTCCACACCAAAGCCGAAACCGTTGGCATGACAAAAAACGGAGCAATAACCAATATGCGAACGATCCCCTGGCCCCACATGGGTTGATCGAGCAGTAGGGCGAGGCCGATTCCGCCAATGATGGTAATCAGCAAAACACCGCCGACGAGCAATAGCGTATTCCCCAGGGCGGCAAAGAATGCGGGATCGGTGAGGAAAAATTCGTAGTTGTCAAATCCGATGAACTCTTCCATTCCCGGTGACAACAGATTGTAGTTCAGGAATGAAAAATAGATGGTCATGGAGAGCGGTATGATCATCCAGCCAAGTAACAAAAGTACTGCTGGCGATATCATAAACCGTGCCGCTGTCCGTGAATGATCGGTGGCCATGGCAAATGCTCCTTTTAGTTAGTTAGTCACAAAAAGGTAGTCATATTCAATCACAAAACGGTCGTCATATTACATCGTGAAAAGCTTGATTGTAAGTCGTAAAAGCTGGTCACAATTAGTAAAAAGAGTGGGCCGGCGACGGATCGCCGACCCGGGGGAGATCCTATTTGATGTATCTGGCTTTTTTCATAGCCCGCTCGGTGAGCGCCTGTGCGTTTTTCAGTGCTTCGTCTGCTGTGATGGTCCCGGCGAGGGCCGCTGAGAACTGTTGACCAACGGAAGTGGCGATGCCCTGGAATTCGGGGATGGCGACAAACTGGACACCCACATAGGGAACCGGATCAACGGTTGGTTGGGTCGGGTCAGCCGAGTTGATGCTGTCGAGGGTCATCTGCGCAAAGGGAATTTTGGCATACTCGGGATTGGTATAAAGGGAGGAACGTGTTCCCGGAGGAACGTTTGCCCATCCTTCCTTCGATGCAACCAGCGCCAAATACTCTTTGGAGGTTGCCCAGGCGACAAACTTTTTAGCACTATCGCTCTTTTTGGTACCGGCCGGAATGGCGAGGCTCCAGGCCCACAACCAGTTGCCACGTTTGCCGAGGCCCGTATCGGGAGCCAACGCAAAACCAACCTTGTCCGCCACTTTACTGTCTTTAGGATTGGTGACGAAGGAGGCCGCAACCGTGGCATCGATCCACATGCCACATTTGCCCGTTTGGAAAAGCGTCAGATTTTCGTTGAACCCGTTGGATGACGCACCCGGAGGGCCCGCGTCGTTCATCAGATTGATGTAATAGTTAAGGGTGTTTTTCCAGGGCTCGCCGGTGAACTGCGGGTTCCACTTCATGTCGAACCATTTGGCACCAAAGGAATTGGACGCGGCCGTCAAAAACGCCATGTTCTCGCCCCAACCGGCTTTGCCACGCAGACAGACGCCGTAAACTTCATTCGCTTTGTCGGTCATCGCACGGGCCGCCTTGCCGATGAAGTCCCAGGTCGGTGCCTTTGGCATTTCCAGGCCCGCTTTTGCCATCAGATCCTTACGATACATAACCATTGAACTTTCGCCATAAAAAGGCGCAGCAAACAACTTGCCGTCGACGGTTAATCCACCACGAATGGCCGGCAGAAGGTCATCGACGTCATAGGAACCGGGCAGATCATTAAGCGATACCAGCCAGCCTTTTTTGCCCCAAATGGGAACTTCATAGGTGCCGATGGTCATCACGTCATATTGGCCACCTTTGGTGGCAACGTCGGTGGTTACTCGCTGACGAAGAATGTTCTCTTCCAAGGTAACCCATTCAAGTTCAATACCTGGGTTTTTTGCCGTGAAATCACCCGTCAATTTTTGCATGCGGACCATATCGCCATTGTTAACAGTGGCGATCGTCAGCTTTTCCGCAGCGGCAGCATTGCCGGCAACGAATGCGGCAACAAGCGCACTGGCAATAGCCGTGTGTTTGATTGTCATTTTATACTCTCCTTTGACGTCTCGATTAAGAAATGCAGCCAACCTGCGTTATTATTGTTTTTGAGCTTTTGCTATAATGTTGAGCAATTATTCATTAATTTGATTGCTTTTGTCAACTAAAATTTTCTCGCCGCTTGGCGAAATGCCAGCCAGAAGAGTTCTGTGATCAGGAATACCACGAAAATTCAATCCGTTAGTAGGCCGCCTGATATAAATTTAGAAGCTTAAAGGACGAGGGTTTCTGCCGTCGTTTCGTCGGTTATCAGGCCGCTGACCCATTGACCGACCAGTGCCGCCTGAATGGCAGGTACTTTTTCACGGCCCCGTGCGACACCAATAATCGGAAAGGAAGAAGGCTGGCTTAAGGCAACGCTGGCGACCCGCAAATTGGTTTGGCCTTCCAGTTGTTTGCCTTGATTGTCGTAGGCCCAACCCAAAATTTCGCCGACACCACCGGCATTTTGCAACCCTTCAAGTTCTTCTTTGGTTATGAACCCGTCGGTGAGCAGTGGCGGCGCGTCATTCAGTTCACCAATCCCGACAAATGCGATATCGGCCGATTGACCGAGCGCGATATTGCTGCGGATTGGTTTTTGCGCACACAGAATATCCCGCTCTTCCCGCGAGGTTGCGACAACGGGAACGGCCATCGGGTAGTGGGGGGCACGAACCCGATCACCAATTCGCATGATCACATCGTTAAAACTCGCCGATCCGTCAGGTGCCAAATTACCGACTAAAGAAACAACTTTGTGATGCGGACAATTCATCGGCGGCAATTGTTTGATTGTATCGCGAATTTCACGCCCGGTGCCGAGCGCCATGACAATCGGCTGTTGTTTTTTGAGATAAGTTTCCATTTCAACCGCTGCCGCTTCGGCAATTCCCAGGGCCGGATTGTTTGACACCGGGTCGGCAAAGGTCACTTCGCAAAAGTTAATCCCGTACCGGTCCTTAAGCCGTTGCGACAGTTCCATACAACGGGCAACGGGATGATCTAACCGAACCTTAATCAGGCCTTCACGCATAGCTAAAGAGACAAGCCGTTGGGCGGATTGGCGGGAAATCCCCATTTTTTCGGCGATTTCGTCCTGGCTGTTGTGGGCGATATAATAAAGCCAACCGGCCCGTGCCGCGTCGTCAAGTCGGACCCGTTCATTTTCGGTACGTTTCGTCATACGCGCTCCGCATCCTGGTTGGTCAGCGATTCGGGCTTTTTACAACATCTGGGAAAAGCAAATATCATGTCCCCGAATAACGACCAACTCTCCCGAAAGGTCAAGGTCGAAACATCCGGCACCGACGAATCCACCGACAACGCATTCATAAACCCAGACGGCACAAATCCTTCATGGATCCTTAACCCAAGCGCCCTTAGAATGAAAAACTTCACCTGTCCCGGCAACCCCGGCAGCCCCTTCATCTCGCTCCCGCAGGAAAGATCAGGTCAATGACAGCATCTGAACCGCCCGCCTCCCACGGGCAATCTGAAAAACAAATCCTAACCCTTGAACAGGCTTTTGCTCGGGCCCTGAAATTTCACCAATCGGGCCAATTATCGGAGGCTGAAACCCTTTATCACGAAATTTTAAAAGCCGATCCCGATCATTTTAACGCCCTGCACCTGCTGGGGCTGATTGCCCACCACACCGGCGACAACGTGGCGGCCGCCGAGCTGATTACCAGAGCAACGGTTCTGCAGCCGGCCTTCGCCCTGGCATTTATGAATTTGGGCAATGTCCTTTTAGCTCTCGGTCGGAACCCAGAAGCCATTGCCAAATATCAGCAATCCCTGGCCATCGATCCGAATCCAGCCGAAATCCACTTTAACCTGGGTAATGCCTATGCGGTGCAGGAACGCTATGACGAAGCAATGACCAGTTACCTGCAGGCGCTAGAGATCAATCCTGCCTACATCAACGCCTACACCAATCTGGGCAACGCCTATGAGGTACTCGGTCAGATCGAATTGGCCCGTGGCTGTTATGGCAAAGTACTGGAACTTGGTCCGCGACATCCCGATGCCGCCTACAATCTGGCCAATATCTTACATAAACTGGGGCAAACTGACGCAGCCATTTCAAACTACCATCTGGCACTGGAACTTGATCCTGAAAGTTTTAAGGCGCTCAGCAATCTTGGCAACGCCTACGCGGAACTAGGCATGCAAGGAAAAGCGATCGAAACCTATAACCGGGCGTTCGAACTCAACCCCACCTCCGACGCGATCCTGTCCAATCTGGCCAATGCCTTGCAAAATGCCGGGCAGTTCGAACAGGCCATGGAGGTTTACCACCAAACCCTGAAAATGAATCCGAAGAACGCCAAGGCCCACAGCAATCTGCTTTTGTTAATGGGCTATTATCCGGGCGTATCCGGCCCGGAAATTCGTGCGGAAGCAGAGCGTTGGGACCGGCAACATCGCCATCCGGGCACCCACCCCGGCCATGGCAATGAGCCCGACCCGAACCGCCCCTTGCGCATTGGTTTTGTCTCCGGCGATTTACGAGATCACCCAGTCACTCGGTTTTTGCTAGGATATTTAGGCAAAATCGATGCCTCGCAGATGCAATTACTTGCCTATCACAATTCATATAAACAAGACGACCTGACCGAACGACTCAAACAAATCCTCCCCCAATGGCGGAATGTGGCCCAAATGAGCGACGGCGAACTGGTTGATCAAATACGCCGCGACAGCATTGATCTGTTGATCGACCTTTCCGGCCATACGGCACTTAACAGGCTTCCGATGTTTACCCGCAAACCGGCACCCGTTCAGGTTACCTGGCTGGGGTATGGGGGAACCACGGGCATGGAATCCATGGACTATATTCTGGCCGACGCGCATGTACTGCCGCCTGAAGATGAAAGCCATTTCAGCGAAAGCCCGTGGCGCCTGCCCAATTCCAGCGTCTGTTATACGCCCCCCGAAATCGATCTCCCGTGCGGGCCATTGCCCGCTCTGACCAATGGATATGTCACATTTGCCAGTTTTAACAATTTGGTCAAAATAACCGATCCAACTGTCGAATGTTGGGCCGCCATCTTAAATAAAATGCCAGACAGCCGGTTGATCTTAAAGGCTCTGCAATTGAAGGATGAAACGGTTCGGGAAGAAACATTTAGTCGATTTGAAGACCAGGGAATACCTCGTGATCGCCTGACACTCAAAAACCGCACACGTAGACAGATCGATCATTTTGCCGACTACCAAAAGATTGATATGGCCCTTGATCCGTTCCCTTATTCGGGTCAAACGACAACTGTCGAAGCTTACTGGATGGGTACCCCCGTATTAACCTTAAGGGGCGATCGCTTTGTCTCACGGATGGGGGAAAGCCTGTCCCATAATATTGGATTGGACGATTGGCTGGCCACTTCGCGCGACGATTATGTGGACCGCGCTCTGATGCACGCCAGCAATCTGCAGAAACTGGCAGACCTGCGAGAAAACCTCCGCCAGCAGTTCCTCGCATCGCCGCTCTGTGACGCGGCTCGGTTTGCCCGCAACATGGAAACCGCGTGGCGCGGCATGTGGCAGAACTGGTGTAAAAACCAAAACACTTGAACTCGGCGCAATGGGTATCGGTTTGTACCTTTTCTAGACTTTTTTTTAATCAATGACGTGGTAAAACCCTCGCGCAAGTCAATTCGTTTAAACTATCCATGGGTTAACCAATGAAAGAGCACCTGAAGACCGAAACGGCCCTGGTTTACGGCAACGCCGAAAATCGGCTCGACCTGAAAACCGCATCTGCCGTTGTCGACCAGGCCCTGGCCAAATGGCAAATGGCATCGCAAGACGCGGCCGAGCAAGCCTTGCACCGAATGCAGGACCAGTTTGCCGATGACGAGGCACCCGCAGATTTTTGGCACAAGGCGTCGGATAAAAAATTTCGCGACTTTTTC
The DNA here is from genome assembly GCA_021775095.1 of Rhodospirillales bacterium. Classification (GTDB taxonomy): domain Bacteria; phylum Pseudomonadota; class Alphaproteobacteria; order Rhodospirillales; family Casp-alpha2; genus JABMNT01. The sequence goes on along the minus strand of JAJFII010000057.1, from coordinate 193,109 downwards.
ATTTGGGGCCACAACCATGATTTTGGCCATGGCGCGCAGCGATCCGGCGCCATGGAAAACCGCCACCGGGAGATTACCACAGAATCCCTGCAAATGGGGTTTTTACCGGCCGATCTTAGCGGCCAGAACGTCCTCGATATTGGCTGCTGGTCAGGTGGAGATCTGCTCATTCTCGCCGGCATGGGTGCCGATGTGACGGCGACAGAAGAGCACCCCATATCGGCGCGTTCGGCTCGGGCATTGATGGAATTAGTGCAGTGCCCCGGTCAGGTCATCGAACAAAGCGCCTATCTGGACAACCCGGCGTGGCGACAATCCTATGATGTGGTCTATTGCAGCGGTGTTCTCTACCACGTGACCGATCCCCTGTTGCTGTTGCGCATTTGTTTTTGTTATTTAAAACCGGGCGGACGCCTGATCATCGAAACCAAAGGCTGGACCGATAATTCGGGGAGTTCCTGCCATTATTCGGGCACCTCGATCAAAGGTTGGAACTTTTTTGCGCCGACCGAACTGGCCCTTGCCCGATGGTTTTACGACGTCGGTTTTCCGGCTGAAAATATAGAAGTTTATACCCGACCGATGAAGCGGTTCCTCGCCTGCGCCGTCAAAGCAGAAGCCGTTTCCATATCGGAATCGGCGGGTTTCTCCCGTCCCGGCAGTTGGCTGGAAGCGGAAAACTAAATGGCCGAAACAGCAACACCGCTGCGCCTGCATGTGGGCTGCGGTAAACGTGTGATCCCTGGATTTACCCACGTGGATATCCAGGATTATCCGCACGTCGATTATGTGGCTAAGGTTGAAAACCTGGACTTCGCAGAGGATGGAACAGCGGACCTGATTTATGCCAGTCACGTGCTTGAGCACTTTGGTCGCGCGGAGTTCCTCGACGTTCTGCGCGAATGGCACCGGGTTTTAAAAGTCGGCGGCGTGTTGCGTCTCTCGGTACCGGATTTTCGGGCCTGCGCCAAAATCTATTATGAACGCGGACTGGAGGACGGGCTCAGTGGATTAATGGGGCTGATCTGCGGCGGCCAGAGGGACGATTACGATTTTCACAAAATGATTTTTGACGAACCGTTTTTAACAACGGCGCTTTATGAGGTTGGGTTTTGGACTGTCCGCCCCTGGGACTGGAAATCCACCGATCATGCCGAAATCGATGACTTTTCGCAGGCATATATTCCCCATTTGGACAAGGAACACGGCCTGCAGATGAGTTTGAATTTGGAAGCGCAGAAATAGCAGGCCGGTATCGGTTGTGCAGCCGTTGGCAAAGCGCACCCTGAACACCGCAGATACGATCAACACATAAGTCAAGGTAGGGGGGTCGATAGCTGCCGACAGAAATCGCCATTGGCCTTCGCCATGCGAAACCCAATGGCGTTCTGCAAAGGCCGTCATCGTGATGGCCAATTCTTTTCCATTGACTTCCTGGAAAAATAGCTTACATAGGGCGCGTCGTATTACATTTGTTTTGAGTTACTTGAACAGCCGCTTGCCGGTTAGCTTATTTTATCCCCTGACATTGTGAACGCTACACTAATCGATCTGCCGCGTCATGTGGAAATCGAAACTTCTATTTCTAACTGAGGAAAAATATTATGGCTACTGGTACAGTAAAATGGTTCAACCCAACAAAAGGTTTTGGATTTATCGAGCCTGAAGATGGATCAAACGATGCGTTTGTTCACATTTCAGCCGTTGAGCGGGCCGGTTTGAGCACCCTTAACGAAGGTCAAAAAGTCACCTATGAACTTCAGCCAGGTCAGAACGGAAAATCTTCCGCTGAAAACCTGTCTGTCGCTGACTAACGGTTTCTTTCACCGTCTCCAGCTGGCCTGGAGACGGTGGTTTTCCGACGACGCATGATCGCCGCACCTGTTGCCGGGTTGTGGTATTAGATCTTACAGGTTTTTGTTTGATCTCACCGACTATAGACAAGCGACCTGCAGGCACAATTATACAATTTGCAGATCACCCCGGCCAACGGCCAGGCGCATTAAACGGCCCAACTGTCCCCTTAAAATCCGAATAAACCGATCCTCCACGACCGAGTGCTGTGAGTGGCAAACCCGTCGTGTCATTTATCCCAAAATCAGCGAATATTCCAAAATCAACGAAACGGCATCGATTTTGCGCTAAGGGCCTGGGTGGTGCCGGTCAAAAGCCACCCCTGAATGCCTTAAGCAGCCAATTCGATTTCCGCTTCCGCCAGCAGAACCGCCCATTGTGCCCCGTGCATGTCCCGGTCGAACCGATCGCCCTGGACGATCGGTCGCGGCAAACTGAACTTTATAACATTGAGGTCCTTAATATCGAAGCGTTTGATGTTTTTTGCAGGTTGGCGAAACAGCTCGGCCACCCGTTCGGTGGTGAGCGCCTTGGATACCGTCTCGTAGGCCTTCTGTTGGCCGCAAAACACATCAATGGTCACCCAAAAAGGGCCCGCATTTTTTGATCTGACTTTAAAGACAAGATCACCAACCCTGGGCATGGGTAATGTCCTGGGTGGTAAGGGTAAAACCGTCCATGGGTGCCTTCAACTGGAGCACGTGGTTCAGGGAAAACTCATACAAAGCGCCGCGTTCCGATTGCGCCGGCGAATAGGGAAAAGCAAAGGTCGGTAATTCCTCGTCGGAGGTCAGCGGATAATGCAGCACAAAGGGATTAATCAGTTTGCCGATCTCGCTTGCCGTTTGCTGGTCGCCGGCGGTGATAATCCCGAGCACCCCGACCTCCGTTGGAGTGCCGGTTTTTGTCTCGATCGACCCGAGCGCTGCGTTAACGCCGATCAGGCGGAACTCCAGATCAAAGTCGCCATCGCCAAGGCCCATGCTTTTCGAGATTTCCCTGGACACAAAGGTTTTTAATTTGTCGACCCAGGCCTGGGCATTGGCAACATAATGGGCATCGCGCAGGACCGCCAAAATCGTCGTTTGATACCCGCCGATCCGGGCCCCTTCCAGTTTCACCGTATAGGTGTTGGAACTGACCCACTTCGAACCGCTAACCCGAACCCGGCGCTCGTCCAGAGCCGTGTAACGGGCCTCCGTCACATCGAGATGTCCGCCCGGCTCATACAAAATAAAGGGATCAGAGTTTTCATATAACATGTGCGCCGAAACCGAATGCGGCGTGCAACGGGCATCCTCGGCCATCGGCTCGACGGTAAATCCTTCGTCGTCGAAATCCACTAAAATCACACCACTGATGGGATTGGTTGAACACAGGGCTCCGCATTCGGCGATTTTGGCACCGTGCCAGACGGCACCGGGATGGTCGCCGCGCATCAGTGGCAAGGCCGAAACCGTCGCCGTATCGGTGGTTCGGCCCGCCAGCACAATATCGGCACCGGTTGCCAGGGCGGCACCAATTTGCTCAGCCCCGGCAAGGGCCACCACATTGACACAGGATTTCAACGAAGCCTCAGATATTTCAGGCGCAGGTTCGAGCGCCGTAATTTCCCCGGCACCCAGGGCCGACGTCAGGCGCTCAAGGGGCTGGCTCGAATAGATCGTGGCAATTTTTAAGTCCTGGCCCAACTCCTCGGCCAGTTCACGGGTGATCTCCAGCATCCAGTCGACGGTGCTGTCGGTACCACAGGTGCCACAACTGCCAATCACCAAGGGAATCCCGGCCTCGGCCCGGGCCTGCATCAATTGCCGCCACTCCGACTTGGTCGCGGCGCGGGAATATTTGGAGGTTCCGGTGCCGAGAGAAAACGGCCCGCTATCGGTTGAACCACCGTCGATGCAAATGATATCGGGACCCTTGGCAATCCCCCGGGCCAGGGCCTGACTGTCAAAACCGAGGCCTAAAACACCCGAAGGAACGAGAACACGTGTCACCATATCAATCCGTAATACGTTGCGGTTTGCTCAAAAACTTACGCAGGAACATGGGCGCAATGAAACCACCAATGGCGGCAATCCACAAGCCAATAGACAGGCCCGAACTGAACAGGATTTTCCAGTCACCACCGGAAATAACCATCGCCCGGCGCAGGTTGTCTTCCATGTGATTGCCCAGCAAAATGCCGAGAATAATCGGCACAGTCGGCACGTCGAGTTTACGCAGCGCGTAACCCAAGAGACCAAAGGCAATCATCATCATCAAATCAAAACTACTGCCCGACAGGGAATAAATACCAACGAAGGAAACCATGGTCACGGCTGGCAACAGAATCTGCGGCGGAACCGAAAGAATTTTGACAAAAACCCGAACCATCGGCACGTTTAAAATCAAAAGAACCACGTTGGCAATCAACAGCGCCGCAATCAAACCCCAAACCACGTCCGGACGGTCGGTGAACAGGGTCGGGCCGGGGGTAATATTCAGGGTCATCAACAAGGCCAGCAAAACCGCTGTGGTGCCGCTGCCGGGCACACCTAGGGTCAGCATGGGAATCAATGCACCACCGGCCGCCGCGTTGTTTCCGGCTTCCGGCGCCGCAACACCGCGCGGATCGCCGGTGCCAAACTTTTCCGGATCCTTGGCAATGCGTTTCTCCGCCATATAGGCCAGGAAACTGCCCAACGACGCTCCGGCTCCCGGCAAAACACCCGCAACAAAACCAATGGCCGTGCCACGCAACATGGTCCAGCGGGTGGCGACAATGTCCTTCCAGGGAATGGCGATTTTACCGAGTTTCACACCCACCGCAGACTCTTTGCCCTGGCTCTCAATAAATATAAAGACTTCGGAAACCGCAAACAGGCCAACAATGGCCACGAGAAAATCAATCCCTTCGAGCAAATGCAGGGAACCGAAGGTCAACCGCGACATACCGGTATTTCCGTCCAGACCAATCATCGACAGACCAAGACCAATGGCGGCGGCGATGGCGGCTTTTGCCTGATTGTTCGAGGCAATGCCACCGAGCGTACAAAACGCCAGCAGGAACAGGGCAAAATACTCGGCCGGGCCAAACAGGTAGGCAATCTTCGACAGCAACGGCGCCAACAAAATGAGTCCCAGGGTGGCGATCATCGCACCGACAAAAGACGCGACGCCGGACAACACCAGCGCGTCGGCTGCTTTGCCCTGCTTGGCCATGGGGTACCCGTCCAGGGTCGTCATCAGGGCCGGCTCGTCGCCGGGGATATTCAAAAGAATCGACGAGATCCGTCCGCCATACATGGCGCCATAATAAACGCTGGTCATCAGCACCAAGGAGGACGTAGCATCCAGTCCCAATGAAAAAGCCAGGGGAATGAGAATGGCCACGCCGTTGGACGGGCCGAGGCCGGGCAGGGCACCGATCATCGTGCCTAAAATACATCCGGCGACAGCGAGACCTAAATTCTGTGGCGTCAGGGCAACGGAAAATCCAACACCCAATAAATCAAAAAGTTCCATGCGTAATCCGCCTTAAAGGCCTAAAAATTTCGGCCAGCCGACGAGACTGAGGCCAAGGAATAAATTAAAGACCGCATACAGAACAACGGCCAGGGACACTCCGATCAGCGCCGCCTGTTTGGCGTTGGATTTAATCTGGTAACTGACCAAACCGGCGGCAATCGTCGTCGAAATCAGAAAACCAAGATCACTGATGACCAGGGCATATCCGATCAGGACAATAAGCGCACTGGCGATTTTCATGGTGTTCGAACGGCTCGGCCACTCCGGGTTGGCATCGGGTTTAAATATCGGAACCAACGCCGCAATCGCCAACACGGATCCGATAATAATCGGGAACGATTTTGGCCCCAGCGGGTCCATGATGAACGAGGTCTGAATTTGTGTGGCGCTCGCAACATATGCGAGCGCCACAGCGAGGGATATCAAACCGAATAAACGGTCTGACTTCATTTGATTACGCCAATTTCCCGTGAAAGCTCAGCGATTTCTTTCATCAATCCGCCGACATAGTTTTGGAAATCGTCGCCCACTTTGTGGAACGGCATCAGGCCATTTGCGGCCATGGCTTTTTCCCACTCGGCAGATTTGCCAACTTTATCGAGGGCCATGGACCATTTTTTGTAGTCCGCATCGGAAATCCCCTTTGGCACGTAAAGTCCGCGCCAATTCAGTGCGACAACGTCAAAACCCTGCTCCTTGGCCGTCGGAATGGACCCGAACTCGCCTGGCAGACGGTTTTCAGCAAAGATCGCCAAAACCCGGATATCACCGTTTTTCATAAACCCAACAACTTCCGAGATATCACCGGTCATCGCCTGAATGTGGCCCCCAATCATCTGTGTGACCGCATCTCCGCCGCCATCGACACCAATGTATTTGACTTTGGTGACATCGGTGAAACCGGCCTTCTTCAGGGTCATCAAAACCTTCAGGTGATCAAATCCACCGGCTGCGGAACCGCCGGCAAAGGTGATCTTTGAGGAGTCGGATTTGATCGCACTGACCAGGTCGCCAAGATTGTTAAAAGGCGAGTCTTTGGCAACGGCAATGACGCCGTAGTCGCCACCGATGGAACCCAAAAACCGAACCTGGTCATAGGTCATGCCGGCATAGGCGTTCTGCGCCAGACGGGTAGCCGTCGCCGACGAAGCGGCGACAATCAAATCGGCGTCCGTATTGCGTTTATTGACGACGTGGGAATAGGCCAGACCGCCACCGCCACCGGCCATGTTGGTGACCTGAACCGGTTTATCGACAACTCCGATATCGTACATGATTTTGGATATGGAGCGGCAGGTGAAATCCCATCCGCCACCGGGGTTTGCAGGCGCAATACACTCGGCGGCAAAGGCAACCGGCGTATGGCTAACAGAAACGATCGCAGCGGCGGCCGCTGCGATTAAAGTTTTACGAAACATATGATCCTCCCGTGTTTCATTTCAAGTGCGAGACATCCCGCGCTAGGTTGTATCCGATCCAAAAATTTTCGTCCTCGGCCACTTTTAAAAGCGTGGCCAAGTTTATGGAACGGGCAACTTGGCCGACAACCTAACCAACAAAGCCTTCGCCAACCTGTCATTTGTTAAAATTAAAAATCTGTTGGCACGACACGGCGCTGTAGAACCGCCGCGAAATGCAAGGTACGATAATTATGATCGGTTATTTTAGAGTACCCGTTGTATTCGTCAATCCACGGTCAGAACCAATTGCCAATGCACGCAAGGCCCTATGCAGAGCTTCAGTTCCTGAACCTACATAGGTCAAATGTTTGGCTTTACCTAATTTTCCAAAAGCTGCCTCAAAGTCCTCCAACGCTGAACCGAGAATAAATTCAGAGCCGACAATTACCTTCTAAATTGCAGACTCGTCTCGCATGTTCTGGTGCTGGGCATTGAGATCGACAAAGAGAGTCATTGACTCATTTTGCCTACTCAAGAATCCAGAACGTATATAACCCCAAACCGGATTGCATGGGTTGCGAAGCCTGTATCAATTCGGCAATCTCATTTATCGGGCGTTGAATTTAGGGGCGTCGGGGGCAACCAGCAACGGGTTCACGACCCTGCTGATTATCAAGTGGAGATTAAACCTTTCTTTCTCGACGATGTTAGGGTCAGGACCCATTAATTTCATCCATTCTGCGGAGGTGATTTATCTTATCGGTTAGGCGGAAAGACGCAGGAAACCTCACGGTTTTCAAGTTTTTTTAACGAAGCCAGAGAGATAAAGCACCCCGCCCCTCGGGGTTTGCCAGGAAGCTCACGCCTTGTGCGAAAACAAGGCTCGAATAGGCCCGGCATGTCCTTGCGCTTGTTTTCTTGTATTCGTAAGCTTACGGACAAACAGAATTGCATGAAATTAATGAGTCCTGACCCTAAATCCAACGCTGCGGACATAAGCTTCAATTTCCACATCGACAAACCGAAGAGAGCCCAAGTTTTCTGCGCTTGTTGCTGTGATTTTTGCAAGCCCAACCGTTTCCCTTAAATTATTCAGTGCCTCAAATCCCGTTGGCGGAACCTTCACACATCAATCACCGTCCACCTGGTTTCAGGGCACGGTAGACGTCGCCGATGATTTTATGCTGGGTTTCACGATCCGGCAGATTCACTTAAACCCTGGCACTAAGAACGTTATCCAGGGCGTTGTCCGGGACTTCAGAGATCTATTGAATGCAGTCGCTACACGCAAAGCTTGGCTGAAATTTCAATGGAATTGGCCAGTTCGAATCTTTAGCAATACTGAGGAGAGTGAAACCGCTACCGAATCCGAAATCGAGTATGTTACCAGGAGAATTCAGGTTTTTCTTGAACGCGGCGTGTGGATCATGAGGGTCAATATATTCACAGACTTCATGCAAAGTTTGCTGGCGCTCTGTGGGCGAAGCCGCCCAATATCTCTGGTGGTCATCGTCTGCGCAACCCGCCATGGGACTCTGGCGACCGGTGGTACCAGTGTTGCTCGTGGCAAGCTGATTTAAGTCAGGCTTGGTTATTTTATCAATTGGTTTGACCACACCATGTTCTCCACATGCCTCGAAATGCGTTGCTTAAATTATTAGCAAACGTTTGGCTGTCACACAACGGTGACTCTAGGAGGCGCTGACGCAGAGTCTTTCTTAACACCACTAACGCACCCGGGTCTGACGCAATCATTTGGGCTTTTGTTATTAAATCTTTTGGAGAACTTGCAATCCAATTCGATAACCCGACATTGCGCAGTGTGCTTTCCGCAACGTGAGAAACAAACCTTTCTCCTTTTACAGACAATACGGGGACCCCCATCCAAAGCGATTCCATGCTTGAAATCCCGCCAGGGAACGGAAAAGGGTCTAGCGCTACATCAATATTTTGATATGACGCCAGCAGTTCCGCACGCGGCGAATGACCCTCCAATAATATCCTCTCTCTGGAGATGCCATTTTTTCCGAAACTTAGTAAAATATTTTCACGCACACTCATGGCGTTCAATTGCTTGGTTTTCAGGAACAGTTTGCTGTTGGGAATTGCTTGCAAAACTTCAGACCAGGCGATTACAACCCTATCGTTTATTTTGGCTAAATTATTAAAGCATCCAAATGTCATATACCCGTTACCGAGAACCGGCAACGGCCCCCCTTCGATATCAATTTCTGGCGGTGTAAAACAGAGCCAGGTATTTGCGAGATGCCAAGGTTTTTCAACGAAATAACTTTCTTCCTCCTGCGGCAAAGTCCACTGATCGCACAGGATATAATCCATCTCCTTGATCCCGGTAGTGACATTGGAGCCAATCCAAGTGACCTGTATGGGAGCTGGTTTCCAGGCAAATAGTGGTAATCGGGTCCCTGCAGAATGGCCCGAAAGATCAACCAGGATATCTATCCCATCCGCATTAATGTCTTTGGCTAACTGTTGGTCGGAGACCCCCATCACCTGTCGCCATTTAGACACATTGGATTTGATTTTAACCGTCAGTTCATCTTCCAGAGGGTGTGTTGTATAGGCGTAGAGTTCAATATTTTTCACGTTAATTCTTGAAAAAACCCCATTGAGAAAATAACCAACCGGATGCTGGTGAAAATCGCCCGAAATCATACCAACCCGCAGCCGTCGCTCCGGGACTAACGGGTTTGAATGGTTAGAGATGGGCCTGGCAATGTGTGCAACAATTTCACCATATCGACACGCGTCTTCAAACGTCTCCGATTGGTTACAAAACCTGTACTGATCGGCCATCAGTAAGTTATTGTGCGCCTTAACACAATCCGGTTTGATGGCAATGGCCTTGCGAATACTTACGACCGCATCGTCAAGCTTCCTAACGGCTAGCAGGGCATTCCCTAAGTCAATGTAAGCTGGCGCGTAATCGGGATTTATGGCGATGGCAGCTTCACAGCTCACGACAGCTTCGTCAAACCTTCCTCGCCCAATGAGGGCAACGCCTAGATTGGAGTGTGCCTCGGCGTAATCTGGTTTAATGGCTATGGCTTTGCGGAGGCTTGCTATAGCTTCGTCATGTTTTCCGAGCATCTCAAGGGCAACGCCTAAGTTTGAAAGCGCGTCAACGTTATCGGTTTTAAGGGATAATGCTCTTCGGTAACTTGCCACAGCTTCATCCATTTTTCCGAAGTCTGATAGGGCATTGCCTAAGTTGGAATGCGCTTCAGAATAATCCGGTTTGATGCCAATGGCCTTGCGATAACTTGCCGCAGCTGCATCTAAATTTCCAAGCCGCTTATGAGCAACACCGAGGTTAGAATACGCGTCGGCGAAATCAGGCTTAATAGCGAGTGCCTTTTTGATCAATGCGACTGCGACATCATTTTTGTTAACTTGTAGAGCGATCACCCCTAACATGTGCAATGCCAAAGGCTGTTTGGGGTCAATCCGTATTACCTTATTGTAACACCTTTCGGCCTCACGCAAACGACCTTCATTCTGATGCTGAATGGCGACGTCTAATAAATTTTGGATGGCAAAGGAAGGTTGTTTAGCTGAACGCATCTATAGCTTTTTATCCTGTTTTCGTTGATTGAGCCATTCCGATCAGTTCATTTAGCCGCCCTTCAAAACGAACTAGTATGAAAAAGAATACACACATCAATGGGTTATTAAAAGAGGGCCAACCTGACCGCGGCGTAATTGTGATTAGAGTGACTAACTAGGAATGTACTGACCATGAGATCAATTATATTCAAAACGGCCGAGCTAACATTACGCTCGGACCTGAACGGAATATGAGATAATCAGAGCAACGAGAATCAGTTCTCCGTGCGGTCACAACCAATAATGCGACCGCCCTATTAATTAGGGCTGTCCATAAATCCGACCACTTCGGTGAACGCCCCCGAAACCCAATATTTTCTCCTGTCTCCTTAGGGTCCTGACCCAAATTAGTGAAATATAACATTTGCCGGACGACGTCGGTGAAAAAATCCGGCGGCGGCCCGGACCGGCACCGTCAATCCACAATCCGCGCAGCCGGGAACAAGATGACTGCTGCGGTTCCCTTGTTTAACTGGCTGGTGATCTGTACCGACCCGCCATGCAATTCAACCAATGACTTTACCAGGGCCAGGCCCAGTCCCGTACCGTCATGCGACCGGGTGTAAGCGTCGCCAACCTGCACAAACGGCTGCAGGACGTTATCAATTTCCTCCGGCGCGATGCCGACACCGGTATCGCGCACGGCAATTTTTAAAGCGCGACTTTTGGTTAACGCCACGTCAACCAAAACGTCGCCGCCAGCGGGCGTAAATTTAAGGCCGTTGGATAACAAATTTAGCAGGATTTGTTTGAGTTTTAGTCGGTCGGCAACAAAAAGCGGAACCTGTGAAGGCATATCCAGGGTCAGATCAACGCGTTTTTTACGGGCACTATCGCGCATCATTTCCAGACATTCTTCAATCAGCTTGCGAACCTCGACGGGTTCTTCCGACAGGCTCTCTTCGCCTGCTTCAATTTTCGAAAGATCCAGTATGTCGCCGATGATTTCATGCAAGTGGTTGCCCGACGCAAGGACAATCGACGCATATTCCCGATTTTTATCGCTACCAAGGGCGCCAAACAATTCGGATTCCAATATTTCTGAATAACCGATGATCGAATTCAACGGGGTCCGCAATTCATGGCTCATATTGGCGAGAAATTCCGACTTGGCGTTATTGGCTTTGGTCGCCGCGTCACGACTTGCGATCAATTGCATTTCCGCTACCTTTTGTGCCGTCACATCTCGCCCAGCACCGCGATAACCGATAAACTTATGGTCTTTATCAAAGGCCGGTTTTGCACTGATCGCCAGATATTTGAAGTTGCCGTCGGGCAGCACCCGATGGTGTTGAAAGTCCCTGAAGGGTTGGTGATTTTCAAGCGTCTCCAGTAACTTCTGAAAGGCCTCCGGATCGGCACCGGGCGCACCGACCTGGCGGCGGGTCCTGCCCAACAGCAGTTCCGGGTCGGTACCCGTTACGGGTTCATATTGATGGGAGAAAAAGGAAAATCTCAGGTCCGCATCGGTTTCCCAGAACCAGTCAGAACTGACGTCGGCGAAATCGGCAAAGCGTTGTTCGCTTTGTTTGAGTTTATCCAGATCCTGCATGCGCTCCAGCTCGGAACCGGCCCGGGTCGCCAAAATCTGCAACAGGACCTTTGCCAGTTCCGGTGATTGCAAAGGTTTATCGTCCATCACGGCAATCAAACCGAGGGGTTTTCCGTCGCCTGTCCACAGCGGTACCCCGGCATAACTCTCGGCGCCCAATTCGACGAGCAGTTGATCGTAAGGAAATTTTTGTTGAACGCCGTCGACGTAACAACAGGTTGTGCGTCCGACCACGTTTTCACAAGGAGTGCCAACCAAACCATAACTGATATTTTCGCTCACCTCACCTTTGGCATATAAGGCGAGGGTATGGACGAGGGCGGTATCTGCGGCGTCAATCCGGTCACAGAAGGCATAGGCAACCGATAGAGATTGGCCCAGATGGGTTACTAAATCCCGGAAAAAATCTGTGTTGCTGACGCGCCAGCTTCGTTCGACAACAAATCGCAGGGTTTCATCAACCAATTCATGTTCGGCCTTGGATAACCCGTCCACCTGGACATCCGTCATTCCACGCTCCGCTTGATGGGTTGTGAGAGTATTTGCGAGCCACTATAGATAGTTACGGACGACATAGCACTTAAATTCCCGTGCCCCGTATTCTTACAAATCCATTGGTTAGCGTCCATTCAGAGACTGTTCCCAGCGTTTTAGGAGTTTCGCCCGCTTGACCTGATCCAGATAAACCAGCAGTCCCGGCCCGACTTTGATCGGACGCAGACTTCGACCCTTGTTCAAACGCAGGGCATTGGCGGTGTTGGGGCCTTCGACTTGGGGGTGGATGGCATTGAGCCCGGCTTCTTCGGCCAGCACCCGTTGGCCGTCCTTGGACAATAAATAATCCAGAAACAATTTGCCAACCGCTTTGGTTTCCGCATACCGAGGGATCAATGCAATGCGCGACAGGACAACCGTATAGTCGTCCGGCAACACAATATCGATGGCCGGGTCGCGCACAGCCCGGGCGCGGGCGTAGGAACCCAATACGTTATAACCCAAAACAAACTTTCCCTGGCTGACCCGGTCGAGGATGGCGGCCGTCGACGTATAGAGTTTAACGCCGTTGCGGCCGAACGCCCGGACCAGGTTCCAGATACTCGGATAGTGTTCCAGGTCCCGTGCCAGCACCAACAGACCAAAGCCGCTCCGTTGCACGTCATAAGTCGCGATACGGCCGAATAAATCCGAATTATCCTGGTTGAGCAGGGTTTCTAATTCGGCTCTGGTATTTGGGATTTTCCGACCCTTGAAATAGGACTTGTTATAAACAATTACCGCCGGCTCAAAGGTCACGCCAAAGGCCTCATTGCGCCATTTGGCCCAGGCGGGGATGGCGCTTGTGGTATCGGATTGGTAGGGTTCCGCATAACCATCATTTGCCAGTTTCATCTGCAGATCCATGGCCGAACTGAAAACCAGGTCTGCGGTTTTTTTATGTTCGTCGCTTTCCCGGATCACCCGATCATAAAGATCGATGCTTTGAATATCGTGGTAATCCACCGCAATATGTGGGTACAAGTCCTGGAAAGCGGCAATCAACGGACGAACAATGTCAATGTCCGTGGTGCTATACACTTTGAGGTTAACCGGGTCACCGACGGTGGTCGCCTTGGTTTTAAAAGCATAACTTTCTGCCCAGGCACCGGTCACCGAGGCGAATACAAGAAAAAACCCGACGATCATTAACCGCATTTCATTTGACCTATTCATTAAGTGCGCTGCTTGGGTTACCATCCCATCATGAGGATTTTTCTGGTTGAAGACAATTCGGCTCTTGCCGACGGCGTCACGCGGGCGCTCGCCAAGGTTGGATACGCCATTGATGTGGCCGACGATGGTGAAGAGGCCGACTCCATTCTGGCGACCCAGAGCTATGATCTGGTCGTTCTCGATTTAAACCTGCCGGGCTGCGATGGACTGGAAGTCCTGCGCCGGATGCGCAGCCGCGGCGATGACGCGCAGGTGCTGATTCTGACCGCCCGTGACGGCGTCGAAGACCGGGTTGCCGGTCTCGATTTGGGCGCTGACGATTATTTGACCAAACCGTTCGAACTGGCAGAACTGCAGGCGCGGGTTCGCGCGTTGCTGCGCCGAAGCGGCGGTTCCGGCTCGCCGGAAATACATCTCGGTGGTCTGCGCTTCAACAGTGTGGCCCGTCGGGCATGGATTAACGATACCCCCCAGGATTTACCGCGGCGGGAACTCGGCGTGCTCGAATTGTTACTTAACCGGGCAGGCCATGTGGTCAACAAAGATCAAATTGCCGATGGTCTGGCAAATTTTGACGACGAAATTTCACCCAATGCCATCGAAATTTATGTGAGCCGGCTGCGCAAACGATTAAAACCCGCCGGAATCAACATTCGAACCGTGCGCGGCCTTGGGTATCTGATGGAAAACCGATGAAGTGGCGCAACAAATCCCTGAGACGGCGGTTGGCCTTTTGGTTGATTTTACCGCTCGGTGTGATCAGCGCCCTGATGTTGCTGGAAGTCCGCTCGAGCGCGCAAAAGGCGGCCAACCTCGCCTATGACCGGGTTTTGCTGGGATCGGCCCTGGCCATCGCCGAACGCGTGGTGATCGAGAGCAATGAAGTTCTGGTTGATGTGCCCTACGTGGCTTTGGAAATGCTGACCTCGGCCGCCCAGGATCGGGTTTTTTATCAGGTGTCAGGACCGGAAAACAAATTTATCACCGGTTATTCGGACCTGCCGGAAATTCCGCAACGACTGCGATCAAAGTCTGACCAGCCGCTGTTCTTTGACGATACCTACAAAGGCATGCCAATCCGGGTCGGCGTGGTTTCCCACTACGTGACAAGTCCCCGCCTGTCGGCCCGGGTAACCATAAAAGTGGCCGAAACCGTGGAGTCTAGAACCGCCCTGATCAACGAAATCTTCGCCAGCGCCGCCCTCCGGCAAGCCGTTCTGATTGGTGGTGCGGGGCTAATTCTGTGGATCGGCCTGGGTTGGGGGTTAAGACCCTTGGCCAGCCTGGAACAGGCCCTGAACCGACGAAGCCCTAGGGATTTGCGGCCAATCCTGCACGAAGTCCCCTATGAAGTGAGTAACTTGGTCGGTGCGATCAACCAGTTAATGGCGCGTCTTGGTGCGTCCATTGACGCCATGCAGCGGTTCACGGCAAATGCCGCCCATCAATTGCGCACGCCTCTGGCCGCCATTCAGGCCCAGGCCGAAGTGGCGCTCGGTGAGACCGATCCCGAGCAGATCAGTAAAACCCTGAGCCACCTCAGGGATTCAACCAGTCAGACCAGCCGCATGGTTAATCAGTTATTGAGTTTGGCCCGGGTCGCACCGGACGCCGGCCAGACCATTGCCGATCCCTTTGACTTAAGCGACGTCTGTACACAAACCACGAAAGCCATGGTGCCCCTTGCCATCGAACGCGATATCGATCTGGGTTTGGAAGCGCCTGCCCCGCCGGTGACTATTCAGGGGGACAAAACCTTATTCGAAGAGCTGCTGCGCAATCTGATCCACAACGCCATCTCCTATTGTCCGGCCCACAGCCAGGTCACCGTGCGCGTCAGTAACGAGAACGCACAAGGGGTTCTGGAGGTCGTCGACAATGGGCCGGGCATTCCCGCAGCCGATCGGGAGCACGTGTTCGAACGGTTTTACCGAATCACCGGATCGGCCAATACCAATGGCTGCGGCCTTGGCCTGCCCATCGTCCGGGAAATCGCCCGGCGCCACGGCGGCGACGCCGTGATCCTGGCCGGGGCAAATAATGTTGGGACCCGGGTCCGCGTGGTTTTTTCCCAATAACCGGAATACTCCCAAAACAAATTCGTCCGGAACGAAGGGGCGCACCTGAACCTGTCCGTCGTAAACCCTACAGGGCCTGTTTACCGCCGGCATCAATCTGGTAGTTGGTATCGATGTACCAGTTGGCATAATCGATCATCGTCATGGCCTGATTTTTTGCCGGATGGGATTCATTACAGCAGGTTTCCAGAGGTACTGCGCCTGTTTCCGGATTGGCCGCCGTGGTAACGGCCAAGGTTGGCCGTGTTTGCCAAAGGCAGCGCCCGCGTCGCCCTGGTTGCCGAGGGGGCAGCAACCGGGCTCAGCTATTCCGTCGATGCCAAAATCGGTGGAAAACGCGCCCAGATCGGTCCTAAATTGGTGGATATGGCAGCAAAAATATGGCCGGGGATTTTTTTTATAAAACTTCAGGACCTGGTTGGAGGGGCGGCGCAAGCGGCGGCGAGCGCCAGAGACCCGGCCGGCGCAACTTCGCCGGAGACAACAGTTGCAGATGGCGCAGCCAACTCCCCTTTGCTTGACATCCCGCCCCTGGGGCTGGTGGTTGGGGGCTGATGGTTGGGGGCTGCCCTATGTGCGGCCGCCCTGTGGTCGGTATCGCAATAACGGCTTTTAGGGTCCAGCTATTTCCATCCCTGCCCGCCTCGCCTTACCATCGTGAAACAGGGCGGCTGCATCCGCAGATTTCCCCGCCGTGGTAAAATTCTCCGTTGATTTGCCTGCTCCAACAGCGCAAAAGTACGGGCTCTGTCTGTTTATCGCTTGAATTAAGGACTTAACAACATGCTCATTGACGTTCGCACCTACCGGGTCAAACCCGGCACCCTTAAGGCGCATATGGACCTATACGCCCAATATGGCAAAGGCCCGCAAACCAAACATTTAGGCACACCGCTGGCTTATCTCAAAACCGAAACCGGTGACCCCAATGAATATATCCACCTGTGGGTTTACGAAAATGCCGGTGATCGCGAAACCAAACGCGCCGCCATGTGGGCCGATGCCGATTGGTTAGCCTACACCAAACGCAGCGCCGAATTGGGCGCCCTGGTCAAACAGGACAACCGGTTAATGGTGCCCGTCGATTTTTTCGATTTTAATCCACCCAAATAGTCCCAATGATGGACGCCGGGTGCCGCCATCACGCACCCGGCCGCTTCACCAAAACCTCCGTCTGCTCCGATAAGACAACCCGATGGGCCGGCAGCCGAACGGTCATCTTGGTACCCGAACCGATTTCGCTGTCGATCCGCAATTCACCACCATGCAATTCGGTTAGACCCTTAACAATGGGCAGACCCAGGCCCACCCCCTCATGGGCGACGGCTGGATTGTCACGCACCTGGATATAGGGTTCCAGTATTTTGTTTATATCGTGTTCTTCGATGCCGGCTCCATTGTCCTGAACGGATAGATCAAGGGTCCGGTCGTCGAGCAGACGGACATCGATGGATACAACCCCGTCTTTGGCGGTAAATTTAATGGCATTGCTCAACAGGTTCAAAATAATCTGTTTAATCAGGCGCTCATCGGCTTGGATCAAATGAACCTCCGGGTCGACGGCTATGCGAATTTTTATCTGCTTGGACGCGGCCCGCCCCTTAACCATCGTTAAACAGGACTGCAGGGATTTTTTAATGGGAAAAATCGATTCGTCGAGCTGATATTCGCCGTCCTCCAACTTCGAAATGTCCAGCACATCGGAGATCAAATCCAACAGGAGGGTGCTTGCCGAACGGATATCCGTCGCATACTCCACGTATTTGCGATGGGATTGTTTACCAAACAATTCGCTCTCGCAAATTTGCGAAAACCCGATGATCGCGTTTAAGGGCGTTCGCAATTCGTGGCTCATATGGGCCAGAAACTCACTTTTCGCCCGGTTGGCAAACTCCGCATTTTGTTTGGCGATCCGAAGTGCCGCTTCATTTTTTTTCCGCTCGGTGATGTCGCGGGAAATCAGGATAATACTGCCATCAGCCAATTTTTGCTCTTTCACGAGAATCCACTGACCGTCCTGTCGAATAATCTCAAACGGCGCGCCCGGGTTGCGGTGGCGCTCCATCCTTTCCTCGAACCACGCCTCTTCGCGGCCGACGGCATCGGGGTAAAAGCCATGCGCGAGAATCGCACGGACGTGATCTTCGAACCGGGTTCCCGGCTCCGTGGTTTCAATGATTGCCTGGTTCATTTTTCGAAACTGGTCATTGCAAACGATCAACCGGTCCTGGGAGTCCCACAGGGCAAATAATTCTGACAGGGCGTTCACCGCCGCCGCCAGTTGTTCCCGGCTTAAATGGGCCTTTTCCGGTTCGGCCATTTTGTCGACGAGGCTGGACGAAGCACCGGCATAACCCTTGAATTTGCCAAAATCGTCGTACAGGGGAATGCCGCTGGTTGTGACATATTGCCGACGTCCGTCATGGCCCTTGCGGACAAACCGGAAATCCCTAAACGGTCGATGGGCGTCCAGGTCATCCAGATGTTTTCGCCATTTTTTGTTTTCAACCAGTTCCCCGGCAACTTCTCGCCGGGTTTTTCCCATAAAATAAGAGATTGGAACACCGACAACTTCCGCCGCATTTTCTGACATATAGGTAAAACGAAGATTTTCGTCCATCTCCCAAAACCAGTCGGACGCCGCATCGGCAAAAACTTCGATCCGGTTTTTGCTTTCCTGTAGATCCAATTCGATTTTCTTTTGCGCCGTAATATCCCGCGACACCCCCAATATGCACATTTCGTCATGATCGTTCTTGATGTAGTCACAATCGGTACTGACCCAAATAACGTTTTCGCGCTCGCTGCCCTTGAAGTATCTGTATTCAAGGGTATAGGGTTCCTGCTTGGCATTTTTTTTCTGGCTGAACTCGAATATTCTGGCCCGGTCCTCATCCATAATATCCCTGTGATAGTTATCAGCCGTGGGCACCCAGGTTTTGAGATCCCGGCCGTAGATCTTAAAACACTCCTCGGACCAGTAAATTTCGTCGGATACGAGATTCCAGGACCAGTAACCGACACCGCCAACCCGCTCGGCATTTTTACGGACACGCTCTAAAAAATCGGACACATCACCTACTTCACAAAAGTTTTATCTGGTCTTGATTGGAGGCATCAGTGTTTATCTGTAACCTATATTTCAAACTATACCGTTAGTCCCATCCTTCTGCAAAAGGTGTCTTCATGATCGGCCATAAGGGTTTTTCCCTGTACACAATTCTTGCGCTCTTATATTGGACGTTGGCCGGGCAACCGGCCGTCGCCCAGGAGATCGATGACAAAACCCTGGAACGCCATGCGGATGCCATTGTTTTTGGCAAAACCGAACAAAAAATTGAGGCGCTTGATGCTTTTTTGGTGCGCGGCAAAAAAGATGTGGTGGCGGCATTGATTCTCGGTTTTCGGTATCGCCAAAATGATCCGGCAATCCTCACGGCGATCAGGCAATTGAGCGGATCATCCATCGGCAATTGGCGCGCGGCCATGGAGTGGCAGGAAGATCACCCGGAAATCGTTCCCCATGCCAGTTACCAAAAACTTAAACAGAAAATTTTTGCCCGCATTGACGACAATTTTATGCGTTTTCTCGGCGGTGACAAATCCCTGCAAAAAAACCTCGCTATCCGGCTCGAGGAAATCGTCTGGGGCGGTGTTCGTGTCGATGGGATCCCGTCCCTGGACAATCCCGACCTGATCGACGCCAAAGACGCCGGTTACCTGGTCGACGACGACTTGGTTTTTGGCGTCGCCATAAACGGCGACATCCGTGCCTATCCCCTGCGCATCATGGGCTGGCATGAAATGTTCAACGAAACCATTGGCGGTGTGCCCGTTGCCCTGGCCTACTGCACACTGTGTGGTGCCGGTATCCTGTTTGAAACCCAGGTGGCGGGAAGAAACAAACCCCTGGTTTTTGGCTCATCGGGTTTATTGTTTCGCTCCAACAAACTGATGTTTGATCGCGATTCCGACAGTTTGTGGAATCAATTTACCGGTGAGCCGGTGTCCGGACCCCTATTGGACTCGGGTATCAAACTGAAAATCCGCCCGGTGGCGATCACGTCGTGGGGCAAATGGCACCAACAACACCCGACCACCAAGGTCCTTTCCATAGCGACCGGGCATACCCGGGATTACAGTTCCGGTGCCGTATATAACGATTATTTCTCCAGTCCGGATTTGATGTTCCCGGTTGTTGTTCGCAATGAAAAACAGGTGAAGCGAAAAGACTATGTCTTTGGCATACGTGAATTCGGTGCCGCCAAGGCCTGGCCACTTTCGGCCTTCACAAAGGTCACGGTCATCAACGACCACATTGGGTCGAACAACCTCGTACTCATAGGCGATGCCCAGACCCGCACGGTCCGCGCCTATCAGCGCGGTGCCTTGACCTTTGATCGGCAAACCGACGACGCCACACTTACAGAGCAAAACAGGACCTGGCAAATAACCGAGGCAGCCCTGCTGGGTGCTGGCGGTGAAAAACTGGCGCGGGTACCCGGTCACATCAGTTACTGGTTCGCCTGGGACAGTTATCTGGGCATTAAAAGCGAGCTCTATGCAGCACCCTGAAGCGACTGCGCAGGTTGGTCAGTCCTTTAAATAACGTCATGGTCCATATGAATTCCCGGGTCGTCAACCGCCACTGCGATCACGCAACCGGGGTTTTTGCGGGCAATACTTTTGCCCCCCTTATCGCCTTCCAGTCGCTTTAATTGGGGGAAATGCCGTCGGCCAAATAGCACGGGATTGCCCGGTTTGTTTTGATAGTGCGGCAGACAGATGTCATGGCCCGACGACGGCGAAAAGGCATCTACCAGGGAATTAAGCGTGGCGGTTTGGACGTGCGGCATATCGCCCAAACCGATGACAACGCCGTCGAAAGTACCATCCAGTGCGCCGACACCACAACGGATGGACGATGCCATACCCTGTTCATAGTCCTTGTTATGGATAAATCTGACGGCCAAACCTGACAATGCCTCCTGGACCCGCGCCGCCTGATGGCCGGTTACCACGGTGACGCCGGCAAAGGGACCGGCAATCATCGCCCTGGCGGCGCTGCGAACCATCACCTGCCCGTCAATGGGGGCGAGCAATTTATTGATATTGCCAGAGCGCCGCGATTGGCCGGCGGCCAATAGAATAGCGCCTATTTTGGCGTCCATATCCGGATCTTTCTTGTCGGGCGTTGGCAGGTTTTCCGCATCCACGGGCAGCTGTTACATAAAAAAACAAGTCGTGCGAATCATCATCTATGGGTTATATGTTTACCTATGGAAATACCACAGATAAACCAACCCGTCGACGATACCGATTGTATACGAACTGCGCTCGGCTGGATCCAGGAGGGGCGCCAGGCGGCAATGGCCTGTGTCACTCAGACCTGGGGATCAGCGCCCCGTCCGGTTGGCAGTTTGCTGGCGATTAACGACCAGGGGGCATTCGTCGGTTCTGTTTCGGGCGGATGTATCGAAGGCGAAGTGGTCACACAGGCGCTCGGGTTAATGCGCCATAAATCCTTCAAAAATTTAAAATTCGCGGTGTCCGATGACCAGGCAATGGGTGCTGGATTGGCCTGTGGCGGCCAGGTTTCCGTGCATGTTTTTTATCTTTCCGAAGAGACCCAAGCCAACCTCAACCAGGTGCTTGAATGCGCCGACCAAAAAACCGAAGTGGCGCTGGTCATAAACTTGTCTTCGGGCCAGATTACCAGCCTTACAACAGGCGGATCAGATCCTGCGTCCCCTGAAATGGCAGGTCTGATCGAAAAAGGCACTAACAGGGTAATCGCGACGGACGGTCAGGCAGACCTGTTTTTACGGTCCTTTTTGCCGCCCCTTCGGTTGTTGATTGTGGGTGCCGTTCACATCGCCCAGGCTTTGTCAGTGATCGCCAGCCAAACGGGTTACGCGGTCACCCTGATCGACCCCCGTGATGGCTGGGCCAGCCCGGCACGGTTCCCGGGTTTTCAAATCGACCGGCGCATGCCGGGCGACGCCTTATCCGACCTGGCCCCGGACCAACGCACCGCTGTGGTTGCCCTGTGTCATGACCCAAAACTGGACGACCCGGCACTTGTTATCGGACTCAAATCAAAATCGTTTTACCTGGGCGCCCTGGGCAGCCGGAAAAATCATGGAGGGCGCCTGCAACGGCTGGCCAGTTATGGGTTCGACGACCAGCAGCTTGCCCGCATCCGAGGGCCGATTGGGCTTGATATTGGCGCCACGACGCCAGCCGAAATTGCCCTATCCGTGTTGGCGGAAATGACCAAAACCCTGCGCAAACCAGACTGATCCCGGTGCCTATCAGCTGGCAGCAGAACCCTCCGAGCCTGACCTTCCTTGACGTTTATCCACTCAAGGCCAAAGAACCGTCGGCAAAAGCCAACCGCAAAAGTATTCCTCGGAGCGTTTACCTGTATCGTTACGTCGTCACCGACAGTAGATTTTTTGTCCGCCTGAACAATTGGGATAACGCATAATTTTCTGGCTGCTGTGCGGTAGTCAATTCATAAGTCCTGTGACCGCAATGACAATTTCTTTTGCCGCCTTGGTCCTGTAGAGTTGCCGCTTGACGCCCGGCAATCTTGACGAAGGGGACTTCCTTTACATGCCTGTATTAAATACCCGTGTGAACGGCAAAACCGTCCAAAAAGAGATTAAACCGACAACCTTGCTTGTTGCGTTTTTGCGTGACGGCATGGGCCTGACCGGAACCCATGTGGGTTGCGACACCAGCCAATGCGGTGCCTGTGTGGTCCACGTTGATGGGGTCGCCGTAAAAAGTTGCACGATGCTCGCCCTGCAGGCGGAGGGTGCCGATATTCAGACCATCGAAGACCTCGCCGGGGACGATGGCACTCTGCACCCGGTCCAACAGGCCTTTCAAAAACACCACGCCCTGCAATGTGGCTTTTGCACGCCGGGCATGATCATGGCCAGCGTCGCCCTGTTATCGGCAAATCCCAGGCCCAGCCCGGCGCAGATACGGCACGGCCTTGAGGGCAACATCTGCCGGTGCACGGGCTACCAGAATATTGTCAATGCGGTGCTCGACGCCTCCGGCCAATTGGGGGGTTAGAAATGTATCCGTTCCTTTACCAACGGCCGACCTCCTTGGACGACGCCCTGAAGAGTTTTCGTTCTGCCGACGACGCCTGTTATCTGGCGGGCGGGCAAACTCTGTTACCGGTTATGAAACAGCGTCTGGCGATGCCATCTGATGTGATTGATCTGGCATCCATCGGCGAGCTCAGGGGTTTTACGGTTGCCCAGGACCGCCTGTCCATCGGCGCAATGACGTCCCATGCGGTGGTCGCGCAAGCAGCTGAAATCAAATCTTGCATTCCCGGTCTATCGCACTTGGCTGGCACAATTGGCGACCCGCACGTGCGTAATCGGGGAACTCTGGGCGGTTCCATTGCAAATAACGACCCGGCTGCCGATTATCCTGCGGCTCTCGTGGCCCTGGACGCGGTTATCCATACCGACCGGCGCGAAATTGCCGCCGCAGATTTTTTCAAGGAGCTGTTTGAAACCGCTCTTGAAGGCGATGAGCTTGTCGTCCGGGTTGAATTTCCCTTGCCGCAAAAATCCGCCTACATAAAATTTCCCAACCCGGCATCGCGCTACGCCATGGTTGGGGTGTTTGCCGCCGTTGTTTCCGGTGCGGCCCGGCTGGCGGCTACCGGGGCGCGTTCCTGTGTGTTTCGCCTGCACCAAATGGAACAGGCCCTGGACAAAAATTTCGACGCTGCGGCCCTCGCCGGTCATTCCCTGTCAGCCGAGGGATTAACCGTCGACATGCACGCTTCGGCCGAATACCGGGCCCATCTGATCGGTGTGCTGGCCCGCCGTGCCGTCGACGCCGCCAATGGCCGGGGGTCAGGCTCATGAACCGGGTTAAGATTGGCCAGTCGGTTCCGCGGGTTGAAGACCAGCGTTTTGTCACTGGTCGCGGCCGTTATATTGATGACATTGATTTCCCCGATCAGGCCCATGGCATGGCGCTGCGTTCGCCCCATGCCCATGCCAGGATTTTGTCCGTCGACCTGTCCGAGGCCCAGAACCTGAGCGGAGTTCTGTTTTGTTTCAGCGGGCAGGACTGGGCCGACGAAGGGTTTGGACCCCTGCCGACCAAGTCAGCGGTCCGAACAAACAGTGACGGAACGGATTTTAAGGAGCCGCCCCGCTCGTGTATGGCGGTTGATCGGGCGCGCCACGTGGGCGAAATAGTCGCTTTTGTTGTTGCCGAAACCCGGGCAACTGCGATCGCCGCCCTGGAGCTGATCGTCGTCGATTATGATCCTTTGGATGCCATCACCGACCCCGTTGCCGCCCTGCAACCCGGTGCCGTGCAAATCTGGGATGATATCCCCAACAATCTGTGTATCGACTGGGATTTGGGTGATAAAACGGCAACGGATGATGCCTTTGCCCGCGCCGATCATGTGGTTTGCCTCGATCTGATAAATAACCGTGTCACGGCGGCTCCGATCGAGCCACGCGGCGCCATCGCCCAATACCATACGGACTCAGACACTTACACGCTGCATAACGCGAC
The DNA here is from genome assembly GCA_021775095.1 of Rhodospirillales bacterium. Lineage (GTDB taxonomy): Bacteria > Pseudomonadota > Alphaproteobacteria > Rhodospirillales > Casp-alpha2 > JABMNT01. Next base: position 168,807 of record JAJFII010000057.1, on the reverse strand, counting down.
CCAGAATATCCACGCCAACCGCGATATCTTTGCCACCAACGTGCTGCATATTGCGAACGAGAACCTGCATCATCTGGCGCCCGATGTGGGCGGTGGTTTTGGTGCCAAAAACGGCGCTTATCCGGAACCGGCGTTGGTGTTGTACGCCGCCCGCAAGGTCGGTCGGCCGGTTAAGTGGATCAACGACCGGTCTGAGAGTTTTTTGTCCGATACGCACGGCCGGGACCAGGTCAGCCGGGTCGAACTGGCACTGAAAGGCGATGGCACATTTTTGGCCCTGAGGACCGATTCCATTGGCAACCTGGGGTCCCATTGTGCAACCGTTGGCCCGTTCACCATTTCCGGTGGTTCAGCCCGCACACAGGGCGGGCCCTATGGTTTTGAAGCCATGCATTATCGCGGCCGCGGGGTGTTTACCAACGTTGCCCTGATTGACCCCTACCGCGGAGCCGGGCGGCCAGAGGCGTCTTACCAAACCGAACGAATTATTGAATATGCGGCGCGAAAACTCGGTTTTGATCCCGTCGAGTTGCGCCGGAAAAACCTGATCCCGCCTGAACGGCTGCCCTTGAAAACCGCCATGGGTCTGGACGTTGACTGTGGCAATTTTCCGCACGTCTTTGAACAAACGCTGGCCATGACAAACCGCCGCAGTTATGGCGATCGTGTGACGAAATCCGCAGCCAGTGGCAACGCCCGGGGGTTTGCCATTTCGCCGTACCTGGAATGCACCGGCGGGTCGCCAAAGGAATTTGTCAAAATCGATTTCCGCGCGGACGGCCAAGTCGACATGTCCGTTGGTTCCCAGTCAACGGGTATGGGCCACGAAACCGCATTGCCGCAGATTCTGGCCAGCCAACTGGGCCTGCCCCTATCCGACATCACCTTCACCCAGGCCGATACCAACGCCACCCCGCTGGGCGGTGGCCATGGCGGATCGCGGGGCCTGGAATTGGGTGGCAACGCAGTGTTTCAGGTGGCCAATGCAATTGTTGTGGCCGGTAAATCCGTCGCCGGTCATATTTTCGATCTGCCGGCGGATCAAGTGGAATTTGCCGACGGCCGGTTTTTTGTCCCCGACAGCAATCACAACCTTTCGATCCGCGAAGTTATCGATGCTTCACTGGATGCGGACCACCTGCCCGATACCATCGATCCCCAGTGCATGAACAGGAACTCGACCTTCGAGCGGGGAATCATTTCCATCCCCAATGGATGCCATGCGGCGGAGGTCGAGGTCGACCTGGAAACCGGCCGTGTAACCATCGATGGATATTGGGTGGTCGATGACTTTGGCACTATCATCAACCCCATGCTTGCCGACGGGCAGGTCATGGGCGGCATTGCCCAAGGCATCGGACAGGCCCTATTGGAAGATATAAAATATGACCCGCAGTCGGGCCAGTTGCTGAGCGGCTCCTTCCTTGATTACGCAATGCCGCGGGCAGACCATATTCCGACTATGGAAATCGGTTATTACGAAGGTGCACCAACAAAAAAGAACCCGTTGGGGGTCAAGGGTGCCGGCGAGGCCGGTTGCGTCGGGGCCCCACCGGCCATCGTCAATGCGGTGCTCGATGCCCTGCAGGAATTTGCCGTCGATCATTTGGATATGCCCCTGACTTCGGAAAAGGTCTGGCAGGCCGTCAAGGGCAATGTTGCCAAATGACCAAGGAACTCATCTATTTTGGTGACCCCATGTGTTCCTGGTGTTGGGGATTTGCCAGGACCCTTAGCCGGATTCAAACCGAATATGGACCCCGGGCACCGATCTCCCTTGTCCTTGGCGGACTTCATGCCTTTGACAAAAATCCCATGAGTCCATCCTACAAAGATACCATTCGGCACCATTGGGAAAGTGTCCATAAGACGACGGGGGTGCCCTTTGACTTCCGTTTTTTTGATCGTGACGGATTTATACTGGATACGGAACCCGGGTGCCGGGCCGTGGTTACGGCCAGACACATGAAGGCCAAAAACCTGTTGGCTTTTTACGAAAGTATCAGTCGGAGTTTTTATACGGAAAATATTGATACCACCGATCTCGGGAATTTTTTACCGCTCGCCAACGAGGCCAATCTAGACGCTGATCGCTTTGCCCAACTGTTTCACTCCGACGAAATCAAACAGGCGACAAAAAATGATTTTTTTCGCTCGCAAAGTTTGGGGGTTACGGGTTTTCCTACTCTTGTCATTCGTGAAAACGATCAAATGGCCCTATTGACGGCCGGTTATCAACCCTTCGAAAACCTCAAACCGGCTCTCGATCATTGGATGGAACAGGGCCTTTCTACGGGACGCTAGTCGCGCCAGGTTTGAAATTTTTATAGTTATGGCTGTGTTTGGATTCTGGAATTAATCCTAGGCAGTTATTTGTCTTTTTTTCTTTGATTATATTCCTATTAAATTGATATCATTCACTTCTGCAATGCAATGACACATGATGAAACAGACATGAAACAATAATTGTCATATCAAATTAGCGGGACATAATTCCTATACATAATCCACAATGGCTGAAGAGAGGGGTTGGGATTTTGATTACAGAATACACATTTTCGCCTCGCGAGCTTGGGGCCATCGCTTATATTGAAGGCAAGTCGCTTGGCGATAATCCGTTTTGTCCGCTTGATATTGAGCACGACGATTGGTCCGACGGTTTTGCCACGGAATTTGAATTTGTCAGCGATATTTTTGACAGCTGTTTTGGCCCACCGGCAGGGCACGCCTGAATCCGCCTTTCGACGCCGTTTACCAATAGCAACTATCGGGTGGAAATTACGTCAAAGATCGATTTATGGTCCTGCATATGTCATGCAAGCAGGAGCAAAAAATGTCGCGCACGAACCTCGCCAAATCAACAGATGCCGTGTTAGATTACACGATGATCCAAGCGGTACCTGATGAGCTTCCCCCTCCGGATGACAAGTCTTCGAACCGTCTGGTTCGCGATTATCAACGGATCGAACAAACCATTCACTATTTAATGAACAACCGTATGCAACAGCCGGAACTGGCAGAAGTTGCGGCGGAGGTCGGTCTTAGTGAATTTCACTTTCAGCGGCTGTTCAGCCGGTGGGCGGGAATCAGTCCCAAAAAATTCCTGCAATATGTGACCTTGGCGGATGCCAAACAGCGGCTACAAAATTCCGCAAGCGTGTTGGATGCAACCTTTGATGTGGGATTGTCAGGGCCAAGTCGTTTGCATGATCTGTTTTTAAATTTGCAGCACGTCACGCCTGGTGAATTTAAAACCCGGGGCAAGGGACTGACCTTTTATTTTGCCTTCCATGTGACGCCCTTTGGCGAATGCATGACCGTTGAAAATGAACGGGGATTGACCGGCCTGTCGTTTGTCATTGACGGCGACCAGGGCGCTGCCTTAAACGAACAAAAAAAAGGCTGGCACGAGGCCACATGGATTGCCGACCGGTCAGCCGGAAAAGCCGCCGTTGAAAGGATTTTCTCCCTCGGTCAACCGGCGCAGAAAACAGCACCGATCTCCGTGCTGATGCGCGGTACAGCCTTTCAAGTTCGGGTTTGGGAAGCCCTCCTAAAAATACCGGCCGGCCATACCTCAACCTATGGCAATCTGTCGGTAAAAATCGGTTATGGAAAATCCGTCGCACGCGCCCTTGGCACGGCCTGCGGGGCAAATCGCATCGCAGTCTTAATTCCCTGCCATCGGGTAATTCGCGACAGCGGTGTCATCAACGGTTATCGCTGGGGGATGGAGCGCAAACAGGCCCTGCTGGCCTATGAGGCGGCAAAATTGGGCCCGATGGACACCGTTGTATGATAAATGAAAAATTGTCATAAAGTTACCGAATGGAACCTACATCCGCCGCCGGAGCAGTGATTTTTGACATTCTGAAAAGCGCCCTCGAGGACCGCGATACCAGCTGGAGTGTCGGTACCTTCGGTGCCCTGGCAGAGTTTTTTCACGATCCCGTAACACCGTCAGAAATCCGGGTTTCAGCGACCCGCCTTGTCGCGGCAACGGCCCAAGGGGCGATCGCCATTGACCGGTCCGAGGACATGCGGCTTCTTCCCTATGAAGGTTTATCATCAGTGCCGACGGCCTGGACACAGGGCGTCCTGGTCTGTTTGCCAAAGGCCAAATCGACATGCCACAACCGCTTCGGAATCGCCGAAGTCGGGACCGACGAAAATCCTCTGAACGGCTCGCCACCCGGCGACGTTTTATTTGATCTGGGGCTCGGTATTAATCATTTGGATGCCCATATCCGGACCAACGACCCGGCCTTAATCGCTGTCCTGCGCAGCCATTTGAACAGCAGCCTGTTTGATACCGATGTGGCCCTGCTGGCAGCCATAAAAGCGGCAAATCCAAGTCGCGTGTTTGCAACCAAAATCGCCCGAATTGAGGTCTATCAGGAGATCCCGGACGATCACGAGGTCACCCCGCTCGGTCCCCATACGCACCTCTCTGAACGGCTCCTGAAGCGACGAAAAACCCAGGCCGCGACCCTGCCGGTGCCCGATGACTGGGTTCCCCTATTGGCGTTTTATCCGAGCCACCCGGTTCGCGACAAGGCAGGCGGACTTAGAACCTTTGATCGGCACGCGTTTGACCACTTCCAATCCCTGTTGGCAGCCCATGGGCCAAACGACTTAAACCAGGTTAAACAAACCTTTCGCCAGGCCATGGCAAACATATCCGAACCTGCCGATAAGCCGTCACCGACAACCAAGTTCCAGCGAACGGCCCTGCGAATTGCCATTCGCCAATATGTTCACGAACACGGATCGTCCGACCTGTTGTCGCGATGGCGGGCGGTTTATGAACCGGCGGAACGGCCATAGGTTTCGCGGATCAGACTGGCGGCGATGACCGAGCAGAGGCCGCTAAAGATCAAGGTTAAAAAGGCATGGTCGTAATTCGCCTGGTTAAATTGCCTTACCCCCGATACCAGGGCACCGTCCCATTGCAGATCGAGAATCCAGCCGATCAGCGGTTGCAGGAACGCGCCGGAGACAACAACACACATATTGACAAATGAAACCGCACTGCCCGCCGCTTGCGCCGAGTTGTGTTCGCGGACCGTTGCAAATCCGATCACCATACCCGCTGAAAACACGCCGTTCAGAAAGATCAGGATATTGGCCCCTGTCAACGACAGGGCAGGACCATAAATCAGCAAGGAAAAACTAACGAGTGCCATCAGCGCGCAAATCAGGGCCGGCGGCTTGCGCTTTTGAATTCGGTCTGAAACCCAGCCGATCGCCGGCGCTGACAGGGCCCAACCAAACAGCAACAGGGACACCGATGCCGCCGCCTGCGGACGGTCAATGCCATATACCGTCATCATATAGGGCACCCCCCACAAGGCACCAAAAGCCAACAGGGTCGACGACATGGATGCCCCTAAAAGTGCCAGAACCCAGGTTTGTTTGTGGCCGAGGGCCAAATACAGACCGGCCAGCAGGTGGCCGTGAACGGGGCCCTCCGGCGGGCCCCGTGAAGACGACAAATGGTCCGGATGGTCGACAACGACAAACCAGCACAAACCGGCGTATAAGATGCCAAATAAAGCGGTCGCCATAACGGTCGAACGCCAACCGAAGATTTCGACCGCACCGGCCATTGGCGCTTGTCCAACGATACCCCCGGCAACGCCAATAAACATGATCATGCCACTGACAAAAGCAAATCGTTGAGGCGGAAACCAAACCGACGCCAGTTTGAGACTGCAGACAAAGAAAAACGCCGAACCGGCCCCCGTCAGCAGGCGCCCGAGGTACGCCAGAGACAGGTTATCGGCGGCGGCGAACGAAACCCCACCTGCGGCACATAACAGGGCGGCCCCGGTCATTAACCGCCTGGGACCCCAGCGGTCGGCCATGACCCCAACGGGCACCTGCAGGACCATATAGGCGTAAAAGTAGGCGGCTGACAAATTTCCGAGAACCGCAGCGTTGGCGGCAAAGTCACGCATCAGATCATCAACCATTGCACTGGGTGATACGCGTTGGAAAAAAGCGTAGAAAAAACCGAGGGCACCCAGGGACCAAATCACCCAGGGCCGAATTCCTGAAGGGCCTGACATTTGGATTTTATGGGCGTCATAAACCGATTGGACAAGAGCCAATTAAGCACAACAATTTATCCAAATATTCCGCGTCCTGCTTCTGGAATCCGCCCTGCCGATGAACTATGGTTGACCCCTAAAAGACCTAAAGGAAAAGATAAATGCGCTATTATCATACCATGGTACGTGTTGCCGACTTGGATGAATCCCTGGATTTTTACTGCAACAAACTCGGATTGAAAGAAACCCGCCGGATCGACAGCGAAAAGGGCCGTTATACCAACGTTTTTCTGGGTGCCGACGAAAACCCCGAATGTTCCATCGAACTGACTTATAACTGGGATCCGGAAACATACACCGGTGGCCGGAATTTTGGCCATTTGGCTTACCTGGTCGAAAACATATACGATTTGTGCCAAAAAATGCAGGATCAGGGTGTTGTTATCAATCGCCCGCCACGCGATGGTCGTATGGCATTCTTAAAATCTCCCGACGGCATTTCCATTGAACTTCTGCAGGACGGCGAAGCGCTGGCCCCTGCGGAACCCTGGCTTTCCATGGAAAACACCGGCACCTGGTAAACAGCAAAGGTTCGGGTACCATCGGTCAACCACCTGCTGCAAGGCCTATTAATTTAGCGGACGCGTCTGCGCGCCTTTTATCCCGCCCGGTGGCTTTTCACTTGTGCCCGCGCCGTCAGCCGACGTTTGCGCCCGCCGTTCTGTTCCCGGCGGGCGTTCAACTGGGCCAATATGAGCAATTTTTCCCGATTATCCGAACTTCCCCAACCGGCAATTTCGTCGCCGGTGCGCCAGCACCCAAGACAAAATCCGGTCTTTTGATCCATTGTACAGACACTGGTACATGGCGACGCAAGGGGGGGTTGCTGGGTCACGCCCATCTCCGATCAGTTTCTGAGCACAGGAATTAGGCAACTATCGCCAGGAATTCAAGGGGCAACCTGAGACTCGACGCTCCGCTGGGATCGGTTATAGTACGGGCATGGACGCTAAAATCATCCCCTTTCGTTCTTCGCATCCGCCGTTTTTGCGCAGAAGTGACCCGACGCCCTTCGAAATCATCAATTCCGACGGTCTTTCGCAACTCCTGCTGATCTGTGATCATGCCAGCCGCAAAGTGCCCGCCGCCCTGGGGGATCTGGGATTACCGGCGACCGAATTTGAGCGTCATATTGCCTACGATATCGGTGCCGAAGCGATCACCCGTCAATTGTCCAAAACCCTCGACGCCCGTGCCGTTCTCGCCAGTTATTCGCGTCTGGTCATCGATTTAAACCGTCCACCGGGGCACCCGGAATCGATACCGGCAAACAGTGACGGCACTTCTGTTCCTGCCAACAAAAACCTGACAGAGCGCCAGATCGATCAGCGCATCGCGGCGTTGTTTGACCCCTATCATGAAGCGATCGGCCATAGTATGGCGCATTTATGGAACCGGGGACCGGCCCCGGCGCTGTTCTCCGTCCATAGTTTCACCCCCCAATTCGCCAACCAGCAACGGCCCTGGGACGTCGGCATTCTATGGAACCGGGATCCCCGGCTGGCGGTCCCCTTGATGGACAGGTTGCGGGCCCGGGGGTTAAACGTTGGCGACAACGAACCCTACTCGGCCCTGGATATGGCCTATACAATCGACGCCCATGCCAGCGCGGCCGGATTGGCAACCTGTGTGATCGAAATCCGACAAGACCAGGTGTCAGACCAGGCCGGCATTGACCATTGGGCGGAAATCCTGAGGCAGGACCTGGCCGAAATTACCAATGACCCGGCGCTGTTCGAGGCCCGCGAGTACTGAATAGCAATCGAGGATTTGTTGCATGCGTTTTAATCCAAGTTTTTCCGTAGGGATCGAAGAGGAATATCTGCTTGTTAATCCGAAGTCAGGCGATTTGGCGGAAAACCCGCCGGAAAACATCTTCGTCGAATGTGAACGCCGGTTACCCAACCTTGTTAAACCGGAATTTTTAAAAGCGCAGATCGAGAGCAACACGCCGGTCTGTAAAACCGTCCCGGAAGCGCGGGCGAAACTGGCCGAACTGCGGGCCACCGTATCTGAAATTGCCCAGGCCCATGGCTGTGCAATCATCGCCGCATCCACTCACCCTTTTTCAAAATGGCAGAACCAGAACCACACCGACCGGGAACGATACAATGTGCTGGCCCAGGATCTGCAGGCCGTGGTCCGCCGCTTACTGATCTGTGGGATGCACGTGCATGTCGGCATTGATGATGACGAACTCAGGATTGATCTGCTCAATCAGGTGGCCTATTTCCTTCCCCATATCCTGTCTCTGACTACGTCATCGCCGTTTTGGCAGGGGGAAGTGACGGGATTGATGTCCTATCGCCTCAGTGTTTTTGATGAACTGCCGCGCACCGGTATTCCCAATACCTTCGATTCTTTTGCCGAGTACCAACGCCATGTGGTCGCGCTGGTCAATGCCGGATTAATTGAAGATGCCTCCAAATTGTGGTGGGACGTCCGTCCCAGCCAGCGCTACCCGACCCTGGAAATGCGCATCGCCGACGTCTGCACAAACATTGATGATGCAGCGGCCGTCGCCGCCCTGTTCTGCTGTATCTTGCGCATGCTCTACCGATTGAAACTGAAAAACCAGCGGTGGCGCCATTACGCCTCCATGCTGATCGCCGAAAACCGTTGGCGGGCCCAGCGGTATGGCATCGACGAAGGACTGGTCGATTTTGGTATTGGAGAAATTGTTCCGGTGAGTGAGCTGATTGAAGAAATTATTGATCTGGTGAGCGAAGATGCCGAGGCCCTGCAGTGCCAAACGGAACTGCACCACTTGCGGATCATCCTTTCGCGGGGCACCAGTGCCCATCGTCAACGGACGGTTTACCACACGGCATTATCCCAGGGTTTGGATAAACCGGCAGCTCTCAAATCCGTCGTCGATTTCCTGATGGATGAAACCCTTGCCGGCGTTAACAGCTAGATGTGAAGTCTCAGGACACCGTATCGATTTTTTCGATGCTCATTTGCAGCCCCTTTAACAGTTGGCGTCCGGTTTGCCCGCCGTCTCCGCTAATTTTTTCGCGAATGACGGCGCGCATGGAATCAATGTGGCATTTAACGATCTCAACCGCTTTATCATCTTCCCGGCAGCCCTCCATGGTGACGTCATACAGCATTTTTCCAAAGGTTGATATGAGCGGATAACCAAAGGTTCCCCCCTGACCGCGCAGTTCCAGGGCGAGATCATGGATTTCGCCAAAATGCCGGGACCGGCGGCCCGGTTCGAGCAGGGCTTCGGTACACAAATTCGATAGTTTTGACAAATACTCCAAAGCCCAGACCGTGAAATCGAGGGCGGCGCGCTCCAACTGCGCTTCGGCCTCCTCGATCAGGTCCATGGGAACTTCACCCTTTACATTTGGTCCCAGTGCGCCGCTGGCGGCTTTTTCACGCAGGCTATTTGGCAGCCGCCAGTACCAAACGTCGGTCGGCGCCTCTGGTTTTACTTTTTTATCCGCCGCATAAACGATCACCACGTCGTTGTCGCTTTTCTCCCGGCGGTCGGCACCTGACGTGCCTTCTGATTTTCGTCGCCGGTCCGGGCCAAAATAACTCTGTGTTGTGACGAACTGGCGGGGATAATCGACAACTTCCAAAAACCGTTCGTAAACAGAGGTTACCGAAAACGGTTTGGCGATAAATTCCGTAACTCCCAGGTCGCGTGCTGAATTGACGTATTCCCGGTCCGCTGCGCCGGAAATCATCACAAAAGGCACCATTCGGTTGGGGCAGTCTTTGGATGCCCGAACCCAACGCAATAACAACAACCCGTTGATCGGCGCCATTGCCAAATCGGAAAAAATAATATCCGGGCCGGAATTTTCTGCCGATTTCATGGTTTTTAAATAGTCAATGGCGTCTTCGCCATTGTCGGCGGTCGTCACCCGACCGAACTGGAACTGCCGCAGTAAATCTTCTAATGCATTGCGTACATAAATATTGTCTTCAACAAGAAGCACGTTGCAGCGGGAAAAGTCGTAATGAGCCAATGGATTCCACCTGATATAAATAGACTACAATAATTTAAAGGGAATGGACTATTGATGAGTTATGACCCGGCAATTTCTCGTCTTGCAGAGCCGATTGTTGAACGATATCTTCCCCTCCAGCATTGTGCGTAGCATATCGATCTTAACTGAACATTAACCGTATATTAAAGGGAATGAAGACATGAATGATGTGGCGGGCGTTGCAGGGGATCGTCTTCGTTCTTTTATCGAGCGGATTGAGCGCCTTGAGGAGGAAAAATCCGCCCTTTCTGAAGATATAAAAGAAGTATATTCAGAAGCAAAAGGCACGGGGTTCGATGTTAAAATCATGCGTCAGATTATCCGCTTGCGAAAAATGGAAGACGGTGATCGCAGCGAAATGGAAGAAGTCCTCGATGTCTATAAACGGGCCCTTGGTATGATGTAAGAGCAAGGAGCAGTGGTCCCGGAACCGACTTAAATATCAGAAATCCGAAAAACTTTTTCCACATAAGCTACCAGTTGTGCGACGCTCTGTTCGATGGACTGGCGCGCCGTATCTATTCTGACCTCTGGCCGTTCCGGCGCTTCATAAGGCGACGATACGCCGGTGAAATCGGAAATCTCACCGGCCCTCGCCTTTTTGTAGAGGCCCTTCGGGTCGCGCGCTTCGCAGGTCGCCAGCCCCGGATCCAGGTGGACCTCATGGAATCCGTCGCCCACCAGTTCACGAACCCGGGTTCGATCCGCCACATAGGGCGAAATGAACGCCGTGATCACCAACAGACCCGACTGGGCAAACAGCGATGCGACTTCGCCAGCCCGGCGAATGTTTTCGCTGCGGTCTTGCGGTGAAAAACCTAAATTTCCATTTAAACCGTGCCGCAGGTTATCCCCATCGAGAGTAAAAACCTCAAATTTATTCGCAAACAAGGTCGATTCCAGAGCCATCGCCAAGGTTGATTTACCGGAACCCGATAACCCCGTGAACCACAGAACCCCCCCCTTATGGCCGTGTTTTTGCCAACGGTCCTGCAGGGAAACCCCATGGGTCACGGCCTTGATATTGCTCGATTTCATTGCCGGTTACAGTTTCGATATGGAATTCAAAAAATCAGAATAAACGATGGATAAAGCGGTGTTTAAAGACTCAACCGCCGCCGCCACACTGGGACCGCTGGCATCATTTTCCAGTCGATAGGTATCCAAAAACAAAAGTTTTCCGGTACCCGGATTGCGCAACGCCAGTTCAATTTCCAGAATTGTGCGATGACCGGTTTTCATAACAACCTGTTCCAAATGTTTTATTTTTCCGGTCAGGGCATAGTCGGCAGATACCCGCATCTCGGGAGTGACGATGGCATTGGATATTTTCGACGCACGCAGGAAAGTGACCAATTCATCGCGCAGCATGACCGTCGGTGGTTTGATCCAGAAATTGTAATGGTAGGCCTTTACCTGATTTGGGTTAGCCGCTTCCGAATAGACAATGGGGCGTTCCGAGGTGAGGCCGTCGGCGACAAAACGGTCAACTTCAATGGTCCCCGGCAGGGTGTTGCTGGACAGCGTGTCCTGGGCATATACCGCCTGCAGACGATAATAATTATCCTCTGGCACGGGCGGCGCGCCGCCACAGGCCGCCACCAGCAAACCCATCGATAATATGGCCGTGCCTGTCGTCAAACGCTGGCTCATGGTCAACCTCTCCCTAATTTCCACTGCATTAGCGCGCCTTGTTGGGTTGTGGTGAACTTCCCAGCAGCAGCCCCGGATTGGCCCGAATTTGCCTGGAAAATTCATTCATATTGCGGGCCGCTGATTCCATATTTTGATTGATCGAATCAATATGACGCGACAGCGATTCAACCACATAGCGGGACTCACCCAAAATGGTTTCCACATCCTCCTTTGGATCTACGGCCAACCGGCTCACATCTTCGAGAACTTTATCCATGGAGTTCAGAACGGCATCAAATTTTATGGTCGCTTGGTTCATTTGCGTCAAAATATCTTCAACCTGGCGGCGGTTTGCCGGCGATGCCATCTTGCCGACTTCACGACTCGCCTGGGTCAGATTTTCCGTAAAACTTTGGATATTGTCGGCAATGCCCGGAATGCGTCTCTGAAGATTCTCAATAAGGGCCTTACTGTCACTGAGCAAGGTTTGCACGTCACTTGTAATGACTTTGCCATCTTGCCCGATAAACTGTTTTAATTCCCGAAAGGTCCCTGTGACTTCACGGAACAGGGGTTTTGCATCCGTTTCGATAACTTTTGCCACCTGTTCGGCAAGCGACGAGACAGCACCAAAAACACTGGACGCGGCGCGGGAATTGACCCGGTCACCGGGTGTCAGAGAATCCCGGCTGATCCCGGCGTGAACCTGCAGGGCGACCGAAGACAATAAACTGGGGGCGGCAATTTCGATCTGACTGTCTTCGGGAATTCGCCAGCCTTGTTGGATTGAAATATCGACACGAAATTCCATGCGGCCATTCACTTCATTGGGGCTAACCGTTTCCACCTGGCCGATGGGATACCCCTCATAAATCACCTGGGTTCCAAACTTAACACCGGTGACATTGTCATATACCGTAAAATAGCGGTCGACATTGCCCGTCCGGCCGGTCAGGACGGCGATAGCGACGATCGCAGAGGCAATCATTGCGATCACAAAGACGCCGACCACCAGATAGTTTATCTTGCTATACCTCATAGGGCTGCTTCCTCATTGACTTGTACGCCCGTTAAACGCTGCAAGTATTCGTCCATATCTATGGAGTCGTCTTCCGGCACCCGGTTCAACAGATTATAAACCCGTTCATTTGATGAAGTCCTGACTTCGTCGACGGTTCCCACCATCAAAATATGGCCGCGATCCAAAATGGTTATTCGGTCGGCAATCTTAAATGCGCTTTCCAGTTCGTGCGTGACCACAACGATGCTCATTTGCATGGCGTCACGCAGCAACAGGATCAGATCATCGAGGGCGGAGGCGACCACGGGGTCAAGCCCGGCCGACGGTTCATCACAAAACAAAATTTTCGGATCCATGATTATTGCCCGGGCAAAAGCCGCCCGTTTGATCATGCCACCGGATAACTCAGACGGCATCAGGTCCTCAAATCCGCCCAATTCCACGACTTCCAGCTTCATCCGGGTCATAATTTCCATGGTCGTCCGGTCCAGATCTGTATGTTCGGACAACGGCAACATGACATTTTCGCCAATGGACATGGAACTGAACAGGGCGCCGCCCTGAAAAGCCACGCCCATTCGTTTGCGCAAATCAAAAAATTCCCGTTGGCTCAGATGGTCAATATCCTGACCCAGAATACGCATGGTGCCGGAGGTTTTGCTTTCCAGGGCCATCAGGTGACGCAGTAAAGTACTTTTTCCGGACCCGCTGCCGCCCATGATGACCATGATTTCGCCGTCGCGGACGTCAAGCGTCACCCCTTTGAGAATTTCTCGGTCTCCGTAATGGGTCACCAGGTTTTCGACCTCAATAACACTGGCAGGGGTTTCGGTCATTGGTAAGTCCATTTCACCGGGTTGCAACGAAGGCAAAAACCATATCCGTAATCACAATGGCGGATATCGCCTGGACAACGGATCGGGTTGTTGCCTTGCCAACGCCATCAGCGCCACCCTCGACGCCGGCACCATTAACCACCCCGATAACGGCAATCAATATGGCAAATAAAACACTTTTGCCAAGCCCGTGTAAAATGTCGTCAACCGTCAGAATATCAACAATATCGTGAAAAAACGCGGCCATGGAAATGCCAAGATCGGCGTTCACGTACAGGCCTGCCGCAACCAATCCAACAATATCGCCAAACACCGTTAAGGCCGGAACCATAATCACCATGGCGATCAGCGACGGCACGACCAGAAAGCGCACCGGATTAACGCCCATGACCTTCAATGCGTCAATTTCCTGGTTGATTTTCATGGTACCGATGCGCGCCGCCAAGGCGGAGCCGGAACGTCCGGCAATCAAAATCCCGATAATCAACGGTGCAAATTCACGCACAACAGAAAAGGCGATACCGATGGTTACCCGGCTTTCGGCACCAAATATCCGCAAGGTATGAATTCCCTGAATCGCCAACATTGCCCCTATGGCGGCCACCAGCAGGCCAATGATCGGGATGGCGTGGATGCCGATTTCCATCATTTGCTGGAATATCGAACCGATACGAACCGGCTGTTTAATGCGCGGGCCATAAATCAGCCAATAAAAACTTTCGCCAATAAGGACGCCGCCATGGCCAATTTCTTCGACCCCCGACAGGGTTGAACGGCCAATCCGTTCAACAAAACGCTTGATGGCACCGGGTTGTTCAAGATCAGACATCAGACGCCTTAACCGAGTGCACTCAAACCGTCTTCGACGCTGTCACAAATCGTGAAGACTTTATCCAGACGCGCCAGTTTCAGGACCCGGAGCGCGCCTTCGCTAACCGACGCCAAAACCAGGTTTCGTCCACCCTTGCGCGCACTTTGAAAACTTTCAACCAGGGAGGCGACACCCGATGAATCGATATAACCGACCTTACTGAGATCGACGACGACCGATTTCCCCATGCCGACACAATCGAGCAGCACTTTGCGTGCATCTGGTGATGATTGCAGATCAACGTCCCCTTCAAAGGCAACGACGATGCCTGCAGTTTCTTCCCTAATTTCGTGTTTCATTTTTTTCTCATGCAATCCGTTTTACCAACTTCAACAAATTCCCACGCCCATCTGGCGGCGGCAGAAAAGTGACTTCGTCCATAACTTCACGAATAAAGTGCGTGCCCAATCCCCCGGGCCGAACGTCGTCCAAATTCCTTGGCTGCACCTGTTCCACATTAACGGTATCCGCATAGTCGCGTATGAAAACCAAAAAGTTATCGACCGTCCGGTTTATCGTTACTTTTATCTCACCATCGGCGCGATTGCTATAGCCATGGCGGATAACGTTTTGCAGGGCTTCATCGACGGCGATTACCACATCGCGCACCATTTCGTCGCTGCAGTCGCAATAGGCGGCGGCCTGAGATACCGCCGAACGGACCAGTTTCAACCGGTCGGGCCGCGACGGAACCTGTAAATTCATAATTTCGTCGCCCATATAATCCGTCGATGCCTTGGGCTCCATATCGATGGATTGAGCCGCGTCGGCGCGTGATTTATCTTCCAGACAGAGCAGTGTCGTATCATCGCGAATTGCGCCGCCGCCCTCTTCGATGGCCCGGACCACGTCGGCCAGGCGTTCAGCCGCCGTCCGATCGGCACCGGCCAACAGGATCTTTATCAGGCCGGTAACCCCCATTTCCGAGCCGTCGGCCAGATACCCTTCCGTCACCCCGTCGGTGAAAATATAAAAACTGCCGCCGGCAAGCTGAAATTCGTTTTCCGGATAGCGGTCGCCATCGGCCAGAAAAGTAGTAATGCCGAGGGGTGGGGCCTCCGCTTCAAAGGAGTTGCAGGTCGCCGCCGCATCAAAGAACAAGGGCGGTTCATGGCCGGCATTGGCGATTCGGACGATGCCACTGCGCGGGTCATAAATACCACCAACCATGGTCACAAACATGCCGCGCGCCGCGGTTTCACAAATTTCTTCGTTGATAACCGCCAGCAGACGCCCCGGCTGGTGAATGGTTTTTCCCAGGCAGCGAAATAAACTTGCGGTTTTGGCCATCAACAGGGCAGCGTTCATACCCTTGCCGGAAACATCGCCCAGATTAAAACAAATGCGCCCGTCATCGAGTTCAAAAAAATCAAAAAAATCCCCGGAAACCGTCCGTGCCGGAATATTTATGCCATGCACCGGATAACCATCATCGCGCTCCATGGGCAACAGGGAACGTTGAATTTCCGCCGCCAGTTCGAGTTCCCGGGCGAGCACTTCCTGTTCAACCAGGGCGTCGGCCTGACGCGCATTATGGATGGCCAGACCGGCCGACGCACACATGGTTTCAAGCAACCGCAAATCTTCGTCGGAAAACAATCCGTCGTCGCTTTGTTTATTAATCAGCTCAATGGCGCCAATTCTTTCGTCCTTGACGCGCAGGGGTGCACAGATGATGGATCGGGTGGTAAAACCGGTTTCTTCATCGACTTTATTGTAAAAATTCGGATCCTTTTGCACATCACGAACAATTTCGGCGGAATGATTCTGAACCGACCGGCCGACGATCCCCTGGTCGCTGGGGACGGTCAGTCCGGTTATTTCAGTCGCCCCAACACAGGCCTCACAGACCAGGGTTTTACCGGCCGCATCGAGCATGAACAGGGCACCGCCTTCGGCTTTGAGGTAGGCCGTAATATGGGCCACGGCCTTTTCCAGGGATGCGGTCATATCCCGGCTATTGGTAAACTCGCGGCTCATCTCCGACAACAGGTCGAGCTGATCATAAACAATCGACGTTTCGGTGCCGTTGGCCGCTTCCATTGGGTGGTCGCGTTGCGTTGCCAGGGTCGTTAGCGGTTCATTCACTGAGTTGCCGATCGCACAAGAACATAGGAGCCGGGTGCCTCTTCAAGGGGCGTCAGGCGACCATCTCCGGGGACCCGTTTTTTAACTTTCGCGCCCCCGTGTTTTTTAACCCAGTCCTGCCAATCGCCCCACCAGGACCCGTCCTGGGATTTGGCCCCATCAAACCAGGCGTCGGCAGATGGGTCATTGATTTCGTTGGTCCAAAAACAATATTTATTGGCCGCCGGTGGGTTGACGATACCGGCGATATGGCCGGAAGCCGACAACACAAAACGCACCGGTCCGGCGTACAGTTGGGTCGCCGCATAGGTCGACTTCCAGGGTGCGATGTGGTCGTCTTTGGTTGATGCCAGATAAACCGGCGTTTTGATTTGCCGCAGATCGAGCGGTTGCCCGTCGAGGCTCATACCCGCCGGTTCAACGAGTTTGTTTTCCAAGTACATATTGCGCAAATAAGCTTTATGCATCATCGCCGGCATGCGGGTTGAATCGGCGTTCCAATACAACAGATCGAAGGCCATCGGTTCGCGGCCCATCAGATAGTTGTTGACGACAAACGACCAGATCAGATCATTGTCGCGCATCATGTTAAATACCTGGCTCATTTGCGCGCCGTCCAGATAACCCTTTTTATCGAGATGGGCATCGAGTTTTTGCAATTGTTCTTCGTCGACAAATACCGCCAATTCGCCGGGGTCGGAAAAATCAACCAGGGTCGTAAAAAACGTTGCCGAGCGGACCCGGTTGTCCTTTTTCGCCGCCATATAAGCCAAGGTTGCCGCCGTCAGGGTGCCGCCAATGCAATAGCCAATGAGGTTGACCTGTTTTTCACCGGTCGCCTGTTCAATGGCATCGAGGGCCGCCAGCGGTCCATCGAGCATATAATCATCAAACCGTTTGCCCGCCATTTTTTCGTCCGGATTGACCCAGGAGATCACAAATACCGTATGGCCCTTGTCGGTGGCCCATTTGATAAAAGAATTTTTCGGCTGCAAATCCAGGATATAAAACTTGTTGATCCAGGGTGGGACAATCAGCAGCGGCCGTTTAAACACCTTTTCCGTCGACGCTTCATACTGCAGCAATTGCATCAGCTCATTCTGATAGATCACCTTGCCCGGCGATGTGGCGATATTTACGCCCGGCGTGAAGGCCTTGGTATCGGTCATCGATATTTTGAGTTCACCCTTGCCCGCTTCCAGATCGCGCAGGTAATTTTCAAGCCCCTGGGTCAGGTTCTCGCCTTTGCTCTCCAAGGTTGCTTTGACAACTTTTGGATTGGTTGCGGCAAAATTCGTCGGCGACAGGGCGTCGACAAACTGGCGGGTGTAAAAATCCACTTTTTCTGCGGTTTTTGGATCCAGCCCATCGACATCACGCACCGTCGATTGTAACCAGTTAGAGGTCAGCAGATAGGATTGTTTGACCGTGTCATAGAGCGCTTCCTCCGACCAGGCGGCGTCTTTAAACCGTTTGTCGTCGCGCTCGGGTGTGACCACCGGTTCGACCTCTTCGCCCTGCAGGCGTTTTGCCGTTTGCGCCCACAGATTGGCATAACTCTGCATCAGTTGGGTTTGCGCTTCCATAAGTTTTGCCGGATCAGACATCATTTTGGCGGTCATATCCATGAACGCCTTGCCGATGACCATCGGATCGGAAACCTGAAAGTCATCATTGGAACTTTGCCGGTCGACAAACGCCTGGACGATCCGCGCCGAGCGTTCGGCAAAAGCCATCATCTGTTTTGATGCCTGCTGCAAATCGGCAAGCTCTGCCCCGGAATCTGGTTTGTCTGTCATGGTCTACCCTCTATGCGATGTCTCAAATTACTGAAACAACAGGATAAACAAGGATTTCAGTGAACACCACCTCCATGCACGGCCGGCCTACCACAAACCTCACTTGGATGGCTCGGGGCCAAGCGGTTTATCGGCATTAAAAACCACCGAAGGACCGCCCAATGGACGATAAAAACTACTGAAAACCGGGTTTATTGGCACGGATATCCTGGTCATCTGTGGTTTCACCCGGGCTTTGCTGCTGGTTAGGGGGCAATTGGGGTGCTATACGGCCAAGGCGACGCAGCCGAACTGGTGGCAGCGGGTGCCACCCCCCCGGTCGCGCCGACGCCGACGACCCGGGCTCGGCGGCTCCGTCCGCTGCCTGTGGCGTGGTAATTATGGGGTGACCCGGGCGGCGCTGGCCAGCCCTGGCAATCGGATCTGGCGCTGCCAGGGACTGCCAGTTCGCAAGCGTGCAGGAGTGGCTTGCCATCGCCCACCCGTAGCGCTATAAACCGCGCTTCCGAGCGGTCCGGCAGGGCATGCCCAGCCGCTTATGTGTTGACCAAAGACGCTGTTCTTAAGGCGCCTGTATTATTGTTAGGAAAACGAAATGCCCAAGCTGAAGACGAAGTCCAGCGCCAAGAAGCGGTTCCGGTTGACCGGCACAGGCAAAGTGCGCGCCAATGTGGCCTATAAACGCCACGGTATGAGCAAACGCCCTCAAAAGATGAAACGAAAAGCCCGCGGCACCATGATTTTATGTGCGGCCGACGCGCGAATTGTTAAATCTTATATGCCCAACGCCTAGTCCAGATATTAAGGAACCGAACCTATGGCACGAGTCAAAAGAGGCGTAACCACTCACGCCCGCCACAAAAAAGTATTAAAGAAGGCCAAAGGATATAAAGGCCGTAATAAAAACGTCTTTCGCGCCGCCGTCGAGCGGGTCGAAAGAGCCGGCCAATATGCCTACCGGGACCGCCGTGTCCGCAAACGCACCTTCCGCGGTTTGTGGATCCAGCGGATCAATGCCGGAACCCGTTTGCATGGTGTGACCTATTCGCAGTTTATGCATGGTTTGAGCAAAGCCGGTATCGAAGTTGACCGGAAAATTCTTTCCGATATTGCCGTGCATGAGCCGGAAGCGTTTAAGGCATTGGTAGATCAGGCCCAGGCCGCTCTCGCCAAATCCGCTTAAGCGCCCACTCAACGCTTACAAGTCTTTGGAGACGGGAGCCGCCCTTCGCGGAGGCTCCCGTTTGTCATTTTTGGGAAACGGTGACGGGTAATGGAAAATTTGCAAAACCTTAAGTCCGAACTGATGAACGCAGTCGGTGCGGCGCAGGATCTCGCCGCCCTGGAAGATTTCCGCATCAGTGCGCTTGGCAAAAAGGGCCGAATTACGGCGATGATGAAGGGTTTGGGGGCCATGGACCCGGACCAGCGCCGGGCCACCGGACAGGCCCTCAATCTCATTAAAGACGAAGTTGCCGCCGCCATCGAGGCCAGCAAACGGGCCCTGGAAGACGCCGCACTGGACGCCCAACTGGCCGAACAGCGGGTCGATATTTCGCTTCCCGTTCGCCCTGAACAGGACGGCCGCATTCACCCGATCAGCCAGACCATTGACGAGATGGTGGCGATTTTGGGTGAAATGGGAATGACCGTTGCCGAAGGCCCGAATATTGAGGACGACTGGCATAATTTCACGGCCCTCAACATTCCCCTCGATCATCCGGCCCGCCAGGAACATGATACCTTTTATTTGCCCGGCGACGTTGCCGACCGCAAGGTCTTGCGGACCCATACCAGTCCCGTGCAAATCCGCACCATGATGAACAGCGAACCGCCGTTTCGGATTATTGTTCCGGGCCGCACCTACCGCTGTGACTATGACGCGACCCATTCGCCGATGTTCCACCAGATCGAGGGTTTGTGGATCGACGAAAAGACCCACATGGGCCACCTGAAGGGCTGCATAATTGAGTTTTGCCGGGCCTTGTTTGGCGTTGACGACCTGCCAGTGCGGTTCCGCCCCAGTTATTTTCCGTTCACTGAACCCAGTGCCGAAGTGGATATTGGCTGCATCCGCGAAGACGGCCAGTTCCGCATCGGGCGGGGCGATGACTGGATGGAAATTTTGGGCTGCGGCATGGTCAACCCGGCGGTTCTCGAGAACTGCGGCATCGATTCGACAAAATACCAGGGCTTTGCCTTTGGCATGGGCGTCGAACGCATGGCCATGCTTAAATACGGCATTCCTGATTTACGGACCTTTTATGAGTCCGATTTGCGGTGGTTGCGCCACTATGGGTTCAGCACACTCGATGTGCCCAGCATGGTCGGAGGGTTAAACCGATGAAATTCACCATTGGCTGGCTCAAAGAACATCTCGACACCCAGGCAACGCTCGATCAAATCGTCGAAAAACTGACCATGGTCGGACTGGAAGTCGAAAAAGTCAGTGATCGGGCAAAGGGCCTGGAAAGTTTTGTGGTTGGTCATGTGATCGCCGCCAGACAGCATCCCAATGCGGACCGACTGCGGGTCTGTGAAGTGGATACGGGTACGGAAAACGTTGAACTGGTTTGTGGCGCGCCCAACGCACGGACCGGCATGAAAGGGGCGTTTGCCCCTGGTGGATCTTATATCCCAGGCACCGACATCACCTTAAAACCGACGGAAATCCGCGGCGTCATGAGCAACGGCATGTTGCTTTCGGAACGCGAAATGGGCCTGTCCGATGAACACGACGGCATTATCGAATTGGACGCCAATGCCAAAACCGGTGACCGGGTGGTCGATGTCATGGGCCTCAATGACCCGATCATTGAAATTGCAATTACCCCCAACCGGGGAGATTGTTTAGGTGTGCGCGGCATTGCCCGTGATTTGGCAGCGGCCGGAATTGGCAGCCTGAAACCGCTGACCAACGGCCCGGTTCCGGGGACCTTTAAAAGCCCGATTGAGGTTCACCTGAATTTTGAGGAAGAGACAAAGTCCGCCTGTTCACAATTTGTCGGCCGATATATCCGTGGCGTGCAAAATGGCGGGAGCCCCAAATGGTTAAAGGACAAATTGATCGCCATTGGCCTGCGTCCGATTTCGGCATTGGTCGACATTACAAACCTGCTGACCATGGATCTGGGCCGACCGCTGCACGTCTTTGACGTCGCTGCCCTGGACGGTCATGTGCAGGCGCGGATGGCAAAATCCGGCGAGAAACTGCTGGCTTTGAACGGCAAGGAATATGACCTGGACGCGGACATGTGCGTCATCGCCGACGACCGCACTGTCGAAGCGCTGGGCGGGATCATGGGTGGCGAAGCAAGCGGATGCACGGAAACAACAACCGATGTGTTTGTTGAATGCGCCTATTTTGATCCGATCCGCACCGCGACCACTGGCCGCAAACTGCAGATTATTTCCGATGCCCGGTTCCGTTTCGAGCGCGGCGTCGACCCGGCTTTCCTGGAAACCGGTATGGAAATTGCGACCCGACTGATTCTCGATCTGTGCGGTGGCGAGCCGTCGGAAGTGGTGGTTGCCGGAGCCGAGCCCCAGTGGCGGCGAGAAATCACCTTGCGCCCGGAACGGGTTCAAACCCTGGGCGGTGTTGATATCGCCCTCGAAGAAATTGAACGGATTCTCATGGTTCTGGGATTTACTGTGGGCGGCGACAATGGCCACTTAAAGGTATCCATCCCGTCCTGGCGCAGCGACATTGTTGGTGAAGCCTGTCTGGTTGAAGAAGTCGTCCGTATTTATGGCTTCGACAAAATACCGCCGGTGCCCGTAAGACCGGATACGGCGCTGCCCCAGGACGCCTTGTTGGCCGACCAAAAACGCCACTCCCAGGCACGGCGCCTGTTGGCCAAACGCGGCATGGTCGAAGCCGTCACCTACTCGTTTTTGTCGGATGCCGATGCCGAGATGTTTGGCGGTGCCGCTGACAGTGTCAAACTGGTCAATCCAATCAGTTCCGACCTGGCTGTCATGCGCCCGAATTTATTGCCAAATCTGTTAAACGCCGCCAATCGCAATGCCGCCCGCGGTTTGGATGCGGCGGCGATCTTTGAGGTCGGGCCGCAGTTTAAGGGCGATCAGCCGGACGATCAGATCATCGTTGCTTGCGGTATCCGAAGCCGCCGAATTGGTGCCAAACACTGGGGTCAGGGACCCCGGCCGGTCGACGTTTTTGACGCCAAGGCTGATGCCCTGGCGGTGCTTGAGGATTTGGCCGCACCGGTTGACAAACTGCAAGCCCTGGCCGTGGCACCGGCCTGGTACCACCCGGGCCGCTCTGGTGCCCTGTGTCTGGGTCCGAAAAATCAACTGGCATTTTTTGGCGAAATTCATCCGGCGATCCTGCGCCGCATGGACATCAAGGGCCCGGTTGCCGGGTTCGAGATTTTTGTCGACGGCCTGCCCCGACCGAAAAATAAAAAATCCGCCGCCAAACCCCATTTGGAGCTGCCACAACTGCATACCGTCGAGCGCGACTTTGCTTTTGTCGTGGGCCAGGATGTGGCCGCCAGTGCCATCGTCGGTGCCGCGCTGGGTGCCGACAAAAGCTTGATCACCGACGTTTCGGTGTTTGATGTGTTTGCCGGCGGCAATCTGGACGCCGATAAAAAGTCCGTTGCCATCGCCGTCACATTGCAGCCACGTGATCAAACCCTGACCGATGCAGAAATTGATGCCATCGCCGGCAAAATCGTTGCCAATGTGGCCAAATCCACCGGCGGAACCCTGCGCGAATAACTCATGGGATTTGGCTGGAGTTAACCAGGGTCTGCCGATTGCCGTCCATCGGCAGGCTTTTGGCGGGCGGGCGGTTTGCCGTAAGACCAAGGAAGGAAAATGCCCATGTCGATGCGCCCCCTGTCCGAGTTTCCCACAAAAACCCTGAAATCCATAAAATATCTGCTGGCTGATATTGATGATACCATCACCACGGAGGGACGGTTGACCGTCGCCGCCTATGGGGCCCTCGC
Organism: Rhodospirillales bacterium; assembly: GCA_021775095.1. GTDB lineage: Bacteria > Pseudomonadota > Alphaproteobacteria > Rhodospirillales > Casp-alpha2 > JABMNT01. The sequence continues at coordinate 145,455 of JAJFII010000057.1, read as the reverse complement.
CCGGTTACAGGAGAGTGGCCTGCGGGTTGTTCCCATTACCGGCCGACCCGCCGGCTGGTGTGACCATTTTGCCCGCATGTGGCCGATTGACGCCATCGTCGGTGAAAACGGCGCTTTTTATTTCCGTTATGATCACAACGCGCGAAAATTTCACAAACGGTTTTCCGCCAGCCATGAACAACGCCAATCCAACCGGGTCAGGCTCAACGACATTGCCCAATTGATCATAAAAGAAGTACCGGGGACCGCCTTGGCCTCGGATCACATGTACCGGGAAGCCGATATCGCCATTGATTTTTGTGAGGATGTTGTGCGTTTAGCGGAAAACGAGGTAAACCGCATCGTCGGATTAATGGAGGAACGGGGGTTAACGGCCAAGGTCAGCTCGATCCACGTTAACGGCTGGTTTGGCGACTATGACAAACTGACCATGACAAAACTTCTGATGGCCGATGTTTTTCACTGCGACATCGAAAACCACAAAGACGAATTTGTCTTTATTGGCGATTCGCCCAACGATCAACCGATGTTTGGATATTTTCCCAACGCCGTCGGTGTCGCCAATCTCAAAAACTTCGAATCCACCCTCGCCACCAAACCCGCCTACGTAACGACGCTTGAAGCCGGTTGCGGATTTGTTGAATTGGCGGATATTTTGATTTCCGCCCGGGCACCCTGAACCGTATATATTTTTGTTGGTGTTTCCCGTCCGCGCACCGTCACTTCTCCGGCCTGGACAAAATCGAAAGCGCCATCGCAGGCATTTACGGTATTTTCCGCCGCCAGAATATAAGATCCATATTGTTTGTTAAGCTGTTCGAGGCGCGCCGCAACGTTCACCTGGTCGCCATGCACCGTAAAACTCAACCGGTCTTTTGAGCCAATCGCGCCAATCACAATATCGCCGGTATTAATGCCACAGCGGGTTGGCAACGTCGCGCCATGGCTGAAAATATGGGTGGCACACAGGTCGCGGATGCCGACAGCTGTGTTCATGGCATTGACGGCGTGGTTGTCGTCGCGGGTTACGGCATTAAAGGTGATCAGCATCAGATCGCCCTGGAACTGGGTAATCACCCCCCCGTAGGCATCGATAATTTTGCTGGTGGCTTCGAAATATTCGTTCAACATTTGCGCCAAATCCTGTGGCGAAAGTTTTTCCGAAACCGTGGAAAACCCCTCAATATCCGTAAAAACCACCGAACCGACCCGGGATTCGCCATCGCCGGGTTCTATGGCATGATCGGCGGAAGTGATCCGGTCGGCCACTTCGCGCGACACAAAGCGCGACAAATCCTTGGCCGCGGTCGAGTCAATAACCGCTTTGTTCATGATCCGCTGGGCCCTGAGAACGGCAACACACAAAACCAGGGTAACGGCAATAATCGACAACATCTTATCGACTTCGGCGCCGATGAGAACGGCGTTCGACGTCAGATAATCCACATAATTGCGGGTAATCATCGGATCGTTCGGGTCGGCGATGAGCACATAACCAACCATGGTTGACCACCCCACAACCGCCGCCAACCCGGCCCACAGAATGTACCGGGGCTCAAACCGCAATGCACGGACGGCAATAAAAATGAACACATACATCAATGTCGGCGCTTTAAGATAAAACGACGCCGGTTGTTCATACTGGATATGAAAGCTCCAGATCAGGAACATCAGTAGGCTCATGTCCATGATCACAGACCAGATCAGCAACCAGCCGGGAAGATAATTTTTGTAGGCCGCCGCCAAACGCGTCAGGGTAAACAGAAAATACAGGGAAATCGCCCAGGGAACCGGCTGAAACATCGCCTGGCCGCCGGTTTTTGGCGACAGGGCATAAAGCGTGGAAAACGTCGCCACCAGGGCAAATTGTACCCAACCGATCAGTTTTTCGCTTTCCTGTTGCTGGCGGGCGATGTTTTCCTGGACCCGCTCAGGCAAATGACCGGGTGTTTCCTCGCCAAAAACAAAATCCTTAAGTTTGGAATACATGCACGTCCCTTTTCAAGGGAACACCATAACAGGGCCCACGAGGGCAGGAAATAGCCTGACACGAAGTTGATAGGACGTGATCGACTGTTCGATATTATCTATAAATGTAGCGGGCCGGTCGTTGACGGGCCGGCAATGGCGGGAATTGGGGGAGCAAAAATGACAACACAATTTAAAAAGTTCGAACATCTTAACCAACGTATTCAGCACACCGGTGAGGTTTTCGGAAACATTCTGGTGGATGCCTTCCACCTGCTCGCCCTGTTCGCCATTGGCGGGACCATTACCTGGGCGGCGATCGGCGCATTTTTTGGCATGGTCGATCGCGGCGTGGCCAGCATTGACGATATTCTATTGCTGTTCATTTACCTGGAGTTGGGGGCCATGGTTGGTATTTATTTTAAGACCAATCGCATGCCCGTGCGGTTTCTGATTTACGTCGCCATGACCGCCCTGACCCGCCTGATGTTTGGCTTTATCACGGTTGAGCATGAGGCCGATATCCGGATCCTCATCGTCTCCGGTGGCATTTTGATATTGGCGCTTGCGGTGCTGATCATCCGCATTGGATCCAACCGGTTCCCGTCCATGGGGACAACACCCATCGATAACCCACACTGAGTTCTGGCGGAAACCGGTTATCGGGCCGACGGCGGTGTTCGCACGATATGTTGCCCGCTGCGGGACATGCCGAGAAGTTTTGCGACATCGCGGAAAAAAAGCAAGGTGGTGTTGAGGGTTGTCGGCGTCGGCATGGCACGTCTACTTCATCTACAGGGTTGTACTTCATCTACAGGGTTGTTGTTGGCAATTATTAGCGGACCGGGGCCCCTGTGGCTGTGATGGCTGTCACATGAGGGGATTTTTTATCGGTCCAAGGCGGATTTTTATCGTCGACAACGGGCTGCTGATCGAAACGAAGCAATCGATCCCGTTGGATCGTACATTTTGCGCGAACTGACGGGGCCGTGCGCTTGCGGGTGAATTCTAGGCGCCTGACCTTAGCTATCGCGGATTGTCGATTTAATAACGTCACTTTTGTTGAGCAGGTGAATTTTTAAAAGTTCGCCTAATCGAACGCCATCACGGGCCGCCAGGGTATCGAGAATAACCTGATGCTCGGCCATCGCCTGATCCCATCGGTTGTGCGGGATATTGGCCATATACCGGGCCCGGCGAATGCGCAGGGAAAGGCTTTTATAGACCTGGGAAAGTGTCGGGTTTTCGGCCGCCTGCAAAATTTTCTCATGGATCATCTGGTTACACTTAAAATATTCCGGCCGTTCGCCGCGGGTATGGTGAAGCGCCATTTGGTAGTGCAGGGCCCGGATTTCGGCGATCCCCTCATCCGAAATATTCCGGCAGGCGGTTTCCCCAGCAACTGCCTCAAGCGCCCCCATGACCGGAAAAACTTCATCAATATCGGAGGGTTTTAGTTTGACAACCCGGGCACCGCGGTTGGGCAGCAAGGCGATTAATCCTTCCCGCGCCAAAACTTTTAGGGCTTCGCGCAATGGCGTTCTTGAGATGCCAAATCGCTCGCACAGGGTTTTTTCAGGAATCCGCGCTTCGTCTTCCAGTTCCCCGTCAAATATCAATTGGCGCAATTTGTCGGCGACATCCTCATGCAGGGTCGTCTGCCCGGTCGGGATAATTTTATCTTGTGTCATCTCAATGATTTTATCCATCGGCATGACGATCCTGCGGTGTCACCATCAGCGCCTGATCGAGAACCTGGACCACATGGATCGCCGCGCGCTGGGCACCGTCCTTTATTTGATGGCGACAACTGGTGCCATCGGCGACCACCAGAGTTGTCGGCGCTGCGGCGCGGACGGCAGGCAGCACATCAAGCTCGCCCATTTGGCGGGAGACGGCGACCGTCTCCTGGGCATACCCAAAGGCCCCAGCCATGCCGCAACAACTGCTTTCAATGGTTTTAATTTGCAGCTCCGGGATCAGCTTTAATACTTTTTCTACCGATCCCATTAGGGCGAAGGCTTTCTGGTGACAATGGCCATGCAGCAAGGCCGTCTTGGCCGCCAGGGGTTTGAGGGGCAGGTTGAGCCGTCCCGCGTCGAGCTCGCGCGCCAAAAACTCTTCAATGAGAAACGACTGGGCGGCCAGGCCATCGGTTTCCTTGCCCGGCAACATCGCCTGAAATTCATCGCGCAGGGTCAACAGGCACGATGGTTCGAGCCCGATAATCGGTATTCCCTGCTTAAGAAAAGGCGCAAAACTTTCGACCACCCGGCGGGCTTCGGTTTTAGCCTGATCGATCAGTCCCGAAGCCAAAAATGTCCGCCCGCAACACAGCGCGCGACCGCCGTCGGCCGGTTCGGCCAATTGAACTTTGTAACCACCGGCCGTGAGCACTCGAAGTGCCGCTTTGAGAATGTCCGGCTCAAAATAACGATTGAAGGTATCAGCCCACAAAATCACGTCCGGCGTGCCCGCCGCCGATGGCGGTTGCCGGAACGGTTCAGCCGCCCATTTGGGCAACGGCCGTTCGGCAGTAAATCCGGTAAGCCACTGGCTGAGTTTTGGCGCACCGGGAATGCGGTCGCGGAGGTTCAACAGGCCAGCCAGTTTCGACGCGACCGGGGCGTATCGGGGCAGGTAAGCGACCAGTCGGTCAAATAACCGCAGGGAATTGTCTTTGCGATACTGGTAAAGAAATTCGGTTTTCATGCGTGCCATATCGACGCCGGTCGGGCATTCGCGTTTACAGCCCTTGCAGCCGACACACAGCTTCATGGTGTCTAACATCTCAGGCCCGGTCAGGGCAGCGCCATCGAGCTGGCCTGACAGGGCAAGGCGCAGACTATTGGCGCGACCCCGGGTCAGATGTTTTTCGTCTCCCGTTGCCCGAAAAGACGGACACATCACACCGGCGTCGCGTTTGCGACAGGCACCGTTGTTGTTGCACATCTCGGTCGCGCTGGCAAAGCTGCCCCATTCACTCCAGTCCAAACCGGTTTTTACGGGGATCTGGCTGTATCCGGGTTTAAACCGGAACAGACTGCGGTCATCCATTTTCGGCGGGTCGACGATCTTGCCGGGGTTCATCAGGGAGCCGGGATCGAAGGCGGTTTTTACATCGCTGAAGATCTCGACCATTTTTGCTCCGAACATGATTTCGTGAAACTCGGAACGAACCAGGCCGTCCCCATGTTCGCCGGAATGGGATCCCTTGTATTCGCGCACCATCTCGAACGCCCGCTCTGCAATAGTCCGCATTTGTCTGGCACCAAGATCGCCCTTCAAATTAATAATTGGCCGAACATGCAGGCAGCCGACGGAGGCATGGGCATACCAGGTTCCTTCGGTGCCATGCTGGTGAAAGACTTCGGTCAGGCGCTCGGTAAATGTCGCCAGATCTTCCAGGCGAACCGCACAGTCCTCAATAAAGGAAATGGGTTTTCCGTCGCCCTTCATGGACATCATAATATTCAGTCCCGATTTTCGCACGTCCCAGATGGCTTTTTGAAAACCCGGATCAATGGCCTGGACGACGCTGCCGGCGAAACCCAAATCGCTCATCAATTGATCCAGGCGCTGCAGGTCACGGAGCTGTTGGTGGTGGGTATCGCCGGCAAACTCAACCAGCAATATGGCGTCGGGTTGGCCATCGACAAAAGCCTCAACGGTGGCTTTGAACAGGGGAATCTGACGCGCCAGATTAATCATATTGCGGTCGACCAGTTCGACCGCCGCCGGGCCCAGTTTGACAATATGCTGGGTCGCATCCATGGCTGCATAAAAAGTCGGGAAATGACAGACGCCCAGCACTTTGTGTTTTGCCAGGGGTTGTAAATCCAGTTGAATTTCCGTGGAAAAACCAAGGGTTCCCTCGGAGCCAACCAGCAGGTGCGCCAGATTGGGATGCGACGAAGGCCGGTTGACCAGGGCCTTTGCCCACCCGCCTTTTGGCGCACCGCCCGGCACCAGGGCGTCAACATTGTACCCGCCGACCCGGCGCATGACATCGGGAAATCCGGCCCGGATGTGATCCTGGTTGGCCTGTCCCAGGGCCAGCAATTTGTCGACCAAAACCGTTTGATCTTTGCTCAACCCGGCCAACGCCGCGTTATTGGAGATTTCACCAAATTGCATGCTACTGCCGTCCATCAAAATGGCCTCAATGGCCCGGACATTATCCCGCATGGTTCCGTAGCGGATCGACCTGGCACCGCAACTGTTGTTACCGGCCATACCACCAATCGTCGCCCGGCTCGATGTCGACACGTCGACGGGAAACCATAATCCCTGGTTTTTCACGGCGTCGTTCAGGTGGTCGAGGACCAAACCCGGTTCGACCACTGCGGTTCGCGACGGGGCATCAAAGTCGATCAGCCGGTTGATATGTTTGGAGACGTCGATAACCAACGCCTCGCCCACCGTTTGCCCACATTGCGAGGTGCCGCCGCCTCTCGGCAAAACCGCAATGGCCTCGTCACGGGCGATGTCGATGGCGATCTGAATATCCTGCTTGGACTTGGGGACGACAACGCCGAGCGGTTCGATCTGATAGACCGACGCGTCCGTCGAATACCGACCTCGGGACAAACCATCAAATAGCACGTCTCCCTGGATTTCGCGTTGCAGGCGTCGCGCCAGGACGCTGTCGCCAATACGGGCCGAATATTTGCCACGGACATGAGCGGGAGTGGTCATTCAACGGGTTCCTTCTTAAAATCCAACCCATCCTATCAAAATGAATTCATTTTTCAACTGTTACCTACCTAATATCCATTAATATATCCTATTTTTTTAAGTAAAACCTTTATTTACAATTATTTATTAGAAGTTTTTTGACTTGAATAAAAATTGTTGATCATTTGAAATTATGAATTCATAATGGCAACGGACAAGGGGTCCAAACCGTGATACCCCGCCCGCCAGCCATCAGGAGACCTCACATGCCCCATAAAAGCGGCCGCCATTTTCTGCAGATCCCCGGACCGAGCAACGTTCCCGACCGGGTTCTGCGAGCCATAGACAACCCGACCATGGACCACCGCGGCCCCGATTTTGGGGTGTTTTCCCAGGGAATTTTGCACGACTTAAGGAAGATTTTTAAAACCCGGGGCCCGGTCATCATCTATCCGGCATCGGGTACCGGCGCTTGGGAAGCCGCATTGGTCAATACCCTGTCGCCGGGCGACCAGGTGCTGATGTCGGAAACCGGGCAATTTGCGACCCTGTGGTGTGATTTGGCCAATAAACTGGGGTTCGAGCCGCTGTTTATGGAAGGCGACTGGCGGCACGGTGCCCCGGCCGATGCCATCGAGGCGAAATTGCGCGACGATAAAAACCACTCCATTAAAGCGGTCTGCGTCGTCCACAACGAAACGTCAACCGGTGTTGTCTCCAATGTCGCCAATGTGCGCCGTGCCATGGACGCGGCGAACCATCCGGCCCTGTTGTTTGCAGATACCATATCGTCTCTGGGATCCGTCGATTTTGAACACGATCAATGGCAGGTCGATGTCACCATTAGCTGTTCGCAAAAGGGCCTGATGTTACCGCCAGGTCTGAGTTTTAATGCGATCAGCGACAAAGCCCTGGCCGCCGCCAAATCAAACAGTTACGCCCGCTCCTATTGGGATTGGCAGGCTATGCTGGCCAACAATGCGAGCGGGTTTTACCCTTATACGCCGTCGACAAATCTGCTGTACGGGTTGCGTGAAGCCCTCGATATGTTGTTGGAAGAAGGGCTCGACAATGTGTTTAGGCGGCACGATCGGTATGCGGAGGCGACCCGCCGCGCCGTCCAGGCCTGGGGTCTTGAGGTTCTATGTAAAAATCCCGATGAATATTCCAGTGTTCTGACGGCTGTCCTGGTGCCTGACGGACAGGATGCCGACCACCTGCGGGCCGTTATCCTCGATGCCTTCGACATGTCATTGGGTACCGGGCTGGGCAAAGTCAAAGGCAAGGTCTTCCGGATCGGCCACTTGGGCGATTTTAACGACCTGACCCTGATGGGGACCCTGTCGGGTGTGGAAATGGGGCTGTCGCTGGCCGATATCCCCCATCAAAAAGGCGGCGTCGACCAGGCCATGGCCTATTTGACGGAAACCGCCGGGCGAACCTGATGGCACAAAACGAAGCCGATACGGTCCTGCAAACCCGGGACGGCGACATTGTCACCGTGACCCTTAATCGTCCGCAAAAACTGAACGCCCTGAGCAAATCCATGTGGCAGCAGCTCGGCAGCCTGTTCACGGCTCTCGGCGACGACCCGACGGTCCGCTGCATCGTGATCCGCGGGGCCGGTGAAAAAGCCTTTAGCCCCGGCAACGACATCTCCGAGTTCGCAACCGATCGCTGCAATTCTGCGCAAGCCGAAGCCTATGGTCAGCTTATGCATGGGACCATCAATGCCATCGCGTCGTGTGTCCATCCTAAGGTTGCGTTAATTCAGGGAATCTGCGTCGGCGGTGGCCTGGAAATCGCCGGTTTGTGCGATATTCGCATCTGCGGCCGGTCAAGCCGGTTTGGGGTGCCCATTGCAAAACTGGGGCTTGTCATGGGCTATTCAGAAATCGCCGCCCTGGCCGACCTGGTCGGCCCAAACACGGCCTATGAAATTCTTGCGGAAGGCCGGATCTTCGGTGCCGATGAAGCCCTGCAAAAGGGTCTGGTTAGCCGCGTTGTCGCCGATCAGGATGTGCAAAGCGAAGCCATGGAAAGTGCCGGCAGAATAGCCGACGGAGCGCCCCTTGTGCACCGTTGGCATCGCCAGTTCCTGGCACGCCTTAAGGATCCAAACCCCCTGTCAGCTGCGGAAAACCGCGAAGGATTTGCCTGTTATGACACCGACGATTTCGCCGAGGGATATCGGGCCTTTCTGGAAAAACGAAAACCGGTATTTACGGGTAAATAGACCATGACCGATAAATCCGGGCCCCTTGCCGGGGTAAAAGTCATTGAACTGGCCCATGTGATGGCGGGGCCGGTTTGCGGATTGATGCTGGCCGATATGGGGGCGGCGGTCACCAAGGTCGAGAAACTGCCCGGCGGCGACGATACCCGGCGGTTCCTGCCGCCGGCCATTGGCGACCAGTCGGCCGCCTATATGATGATGAACCGCAATAAAAAGGGAATTGCCGTTGACCTGAAAACCCCGCAAGGCCGGGATTGTGTGATCGCATTGTTAAAGACGGCAGACGTGGTCATCGAGAATTATCGGGCCGGAACCATGGAACGGTTGGGGCTGGGTTATGACGCCCTAGCAAAAATCAATCCAGGGCTGATCTATTGTGAAATTTCCGGTTTTGGCCGAACCGGGCCCTACCGGGAGCGTGGCGGGTACGACCTGATCGCCCAGGGCATGAGTGGTCTGATGAGCATCACCGGCGAAGGACCGGGCCGGGAATTGGTTAAAATCGGCGCACCGGTTACCGATATTACGGCAGGTATTCTCGGCGCCACCGGGGTTCTCGCTGCCTATATCCATCGGTTAAAAACCGGAGAAGGCCAGCGTGTCGATACGTCGCTGTTTGAGGCCGGCATCACCCATACCTATTGGCAATCGGCCATCGCCTTTGCCACCGGCATCGCCCCCGGGCCCATGGGATCAGCCCATCCCTTGAACGCGCCCTATCAAGCCTTCGAGGCCGCCGATGGCTGGTTGACCCTGGGTGCCGCAAACCAGGCCAACTGGCTCCGTATGTTAGACGTGATCGGGCGACCGGAGCTGGCTGACGATGCCCGTTACCGTGACAGTGCGCAGCGCATGACGAACCGCTTGGCCCTCAGCCAAACCCTGGGTGATGTCTTTAAGACCCGGTCCAAATCCCAGTGGCTCGGCCAACTGGAAGCCGCCGGGGTTCCCGCCGGTCCGGTCCTTGACGTCAAAGAAATGCATGCCGATCCGCACGCCATCGCCCGCAAAATGATCGTCGAGACGGAACACAAAACCCTGGGTCCGGTAAAAACAATCGGCTGCCCGATCACCTTTTCGAAGACCCCCGCGTCGGTCGATACGGGGGCCCCGGTTTATGGCCAGCACACCCGCGAAGTACTTCTCGATCTGGGTTATTCATCGAAAAAAATAAACCAACTGATTGAAGCCAAAGCCATTGCCGCTGCCGACTAATGCATTTCCGGGCCAATGGGAACCGCCGAAAGCCTTTCGACAGATTGATATGGCCGCCAGATCAGAAACACCGATGCGACCAGGGCAAGGTATTGTTTTAAGTTTTTTCCCGCAGCGCCGCCTCGATGGATTTGATTTTATTTTCCACCGAAACATCAATAATTGAGGTTATTTCCAGATTGCGATCCTCATAGACATTGATGCCTGGATGTTGGGCCTGCCATTTTTGCACTTTGGCATCGCGCTGCAGCAGCAACTCTTCAATGTCAAAACGGAACAACCGGATCATTTCGGTCATCCAAATGTTCACCGGCCAGGACGGATAGGTCAGGTCCATTTCAAACCGGTCCAGCAAGGAAATGACGGTTTCGGCCGTGTACCAGACCTCGCCCGTTACCCAGCGATTGGTTGTAAACAGGCGGATCGGATAACCCGCCTGGTTCATGGAAATGCCGACAAAATGGGTCAGGGCGTCATTGGGGTCCTCCGGTGCCTTAAAGTCATCGACGGGTGCCGGCTCGATACCATCGGGCATTCCCTTGGGTCGCAAAAACGTATGAAAATGGCCGTGTTCATTACCCCATTTATTGGCCCGTTTTTCCGGCGGATGGGCGTGGTAATAAAATTGCGAATGGGTTTCGTGATCGTAGACATCGCCGGTTGGATAATGGTCCCACTCGTAGAATTCGCCCTGGTCCTTTAAAACGTCTCCGACCATGTTGGCGGAGGTCTTTTGCATGACCCGGTAACATTCGAGGATTTTCGTGCCCGACTCGGACATCGCCTGTAGGACCTGTGGGCTGGTTTCAGACAAACGCGACATGCAATTTAACTCCTATGATAATCCAGCACACGTTTTACGGAGAAAACTAAAGGGAAATGGCTTTTGTTGCCAAGAAAAATCGAAAAAAAAGTCCGCGAACCCGATCGAGTTCGCGGACTTTCTTAAAACGGGGGAGGGATTAACCCTTCTTTTTTGCCGCACAGGGGTTGCACGGGTTACAGGGATTTTTAGCTGCACAGGGATTACAGGGGTTGCAGCCTTTTTTAGCTGCACAGGGGTTGCAAGGGTTACAGCCTTTAATGACTTTTTTCTTGGCCGCGCACGGGTTGCAGGGACTGCAGGCTGCCAGCTCGATGATATCAGAACGATCTGGGGTGGCGGCCTGGGCTGTTGGCAGGACACTCATGGCACCAACACCGGTTAACGCGGCAACACCAACAACTGCGATGGTTTTTCTAATCATAAATTCTCTCCCTAGGGTTTTGAGGTTGGACAATAAAATCTGTGATCACAGACCATAGACCGGCCAACCCGTTCTTAGGAGTAACGTTTTGTCACCAATTTGTGATCCTTGCAATCGACAGCAAACCGGTTTTCGAGGGGGCCTCGTTTGTCCGGGACCCGGTTCAAGACAGATCCCGTTCTCACCGGAACGTGACCGTCCGGGCATTGCAAACGATCGGCGAATGCGGATATCTGTAAATATGAAACAACATTGCAACCGGTGTTTACCGGGATCTTGGCTATTGGCCGTGCCGTTGGTGTTGCATTGCCTGACCGCCGCTGCCGGCCCGTCCCTGGTACCACAAACCATCACTGTGCCGGCCGGCCCGTTTGTTATGGGATCGGTCCAGGCCGAACGCGAAATCGCCTATGGACTGGATGAAAAGGCCTATAAACACAACCGCACCCGGCAATGGAAGTGGTACGAGGACGAACCTCGCTCGGTGCCCTACCTGGATACCTTTGAGATAACCACAACCGCCATCACAAATGCCCAATATGGGCTGTTCGTCAACCAGACAAACCACCCGGCACCCGATGTCACCGGCAAAACCTGGGCCGGATACAAATTGATCCACCCCTACCAACGCACACGAAAATTTGCCTGGCGGAGCGGTCGCCCGCCGCTCGGCCGGGAAAACCATCCGGTTGTTCTGGTGAACCACCACGACGCCACGGCCTACGCAAAATGGCTATCAGAGAAAACCGGCAATAACTGGCAGTTACCGACGGAAGCACAGTGGGAAAAAGCCGCCCGGGGGACAAAAGGAAATCTGTTTCCCTGGGGCAACCGCTTCAAACCGGACCACCTCAACAGTCACGATTTGGGGCCGTTCGATACGGTTCCCGTTGGTCAGTACCCGCAGGGCACCAGCCCTTTTGGGCTGATCGATGGGGCCGGCCAGGTTTTCGAATGGACACAGACAGCCGCTGGCAACTCGAGATACATGGTAAAAGGCGGGTCCTGGGACGACCGAGGCTGCGGCGTCTGTCGCCCCGCCGCACGCCATGCCAGACCCGCCAGTTTAAAACACATCCTTGTCGGATTTCGGCTTGTAAAAGACGCCGAATAACCGGTTAGGACATTAACTTTCAGGAACGATTACCCGGTAATCCGGCGTCGTATTTAACGGGCAGGAAAACAGATAGTCGCCGGGTTTCAGGGTTATTTTGTAGTCGCTGGATTTGCCGATCATCAGACCGCCGCCGGAAACGCTGGTTTTTGTGAGTTTGTGAAGGGGATTGCGCCAGTCATAATCTTTATCACGAAACCAAAAGCCCAGTTCATAGGGCACATTTTTATTGGTAACCCGAAAAATGTATTCGCCGGGTTTTAACTCCATTACCTGGGCGTTTGCGACCCGCTCGGCACCGGTCTTTTTGTTGATTTTTTCACAATCGGATTTTTGCCCGGTCTTATATTTATGATCCGTGCCCTCGGGTTCGAGAAACTGGCACCCCGTCTGTGTCAGTTCAATGACCTCGGCGGCTTGTGCCGTCAGCGGCACCGATACGGCGCAGGCAATTCCTGCTGCGGCCCATAGTCCCCTGTCCAAACGAAAGGCTTGCATCATCATCTCCTTTAAGTTTTGTACCGAATTAGGATATAGAAAATACGCCCGTTCAACCCAAATCATATGACCGTGAACTTTACGTTATTAGCGGTGCCTAATTCTGCAGATGAAAAAACGGCCGCACCTTTACGCCAATGATATTGCCGGCGACAGCACTGGCAATCCACACCCAACCGTGCAGGCTGGTCGACGCTGTGCCGCTAAAAAAAGCCCCGATATTGCAGCCATAACCAAGCCGGGCACCGTACCCCAACATCAATCCACCAAGTACGGCGGCAACCAATGAGCGCACGGGTATGCGCCTTGACGGCGCCATTTTACCGGCCAGAGACGCGGCTAAAAAAGCACCGATGATAATGCCAAAGTTCATCACCGATGTGACATCCATAAACACCGACCGGTTCAGAGCACGTTCCTGAAAACCACCGGTCCAAAAGCCGCTGGTCATGGGATCCCATCCGACCAGGACCAGACCCTTTGCTGCCCACAGGGTAAAGGCCCAGGTCACGGACCAGGGATGGCCGGCAATGACTAGGGTGAGCCAATTAAAAAACGCCAGAAGCAGGGCGCTCAACAATAAGGGCCAAGGGCCCTGGATCAGGTTTCCCAGGCGAAAGCCTGGCTCCGGCCAAAGGCGCGCCCCGTGGCTGCCACCGAGGGATTTGAGGGCCCGATAGATGGCAATCAACAGGGCCAGTTGTAGGGCAAGCGCCCACCCCCAACCGAGCTCACGGCCCAGGGAAACCGCTCCGATACCGGGCAGCTGTTGCCACAGGTGCAGATCGAGACTGCCCCAAAATCCGCCGATGCAGAAAAACAGCAGGACAACACCCATCCGAATATTACCGCCACCAACGGTAAACAACGTCCCCGATCCACAGCCGCCCGCCATTTGCATACCAATGCCAAAAACCAGGGCACCTAGGGCCATGGACACACTGACCGGGGCAACGGCACCTGAGACCGCGTGACCAAAGATTTCGCCGTTGGCCAGGACCGGGGCAAAAAGAACCATCGCCACACCAAGCATGATCAATTGTGCACAGACGCCAGTAATATCGCGTTTGACAATTGCGTTGCGGTAGGCGGCGGTAAAACCAAAGGCCGCATGGTACAAGGCCAGTCCCATGGCCAGACCGACCGGGAACAGGGCTGCAGGATTGCCGCCCTGGCGCAGCAAATAAATTTCAATGGCAACCGCAACAACAAACGCCAACGCCACCTGTGGACGCTGGATGGGAGAAAGCTGTGGCAAATTATCGGCCGGCCTGGGCGACGATTGCGGCGACAATTTGATCCAGTTCCAATGCCATCTGATCGAGCTCCGGGTTTTTATAAGGCGCAAATACCCGACTTGGTTTTTGGTAACTGAGAACCGCCGAACCATCGGCCTGTTCCACCAGATATAACCGCAAAGGCGCTTCGACACCGGCCGGAATACTGGCCTTTAACATGCGCACGGCAAAGTGCGGATTAAAGATCATGACCACCCGGTTTTCAGCGATTTTTACGCCGATATTTTTGGCCCCGCAGGTTGCACAGGCCAAACCAACAATACCCATTTTGTTGGCACCGATGGCGGTCTTTAACTGCGCCAGATACCTTGCAAACGGTTGTTGGGTTTGCACCACCTCGACGCCATCAGGATAGACCACATCGGCAGCCCAGGCGGGACCGCTCAACAACAATCCAATAACAACACATAGTCTCAGAAGCATGCTATTCTCCACTCGCCGTTTGTTAGGGTTTGGGGGTGTTCGGTTTGCTCAACTCCAGGGTATGGCCCATGGTAACGTGCCGGGCGGGCTGGGCAAAATGACGCTCGCGTGAGGTCATCGTGAGGCCATCGTGAGCGGCCGCATGCGTTTCGCGGCACATGCCTAATATCAGCCCCCTAAGGTTTCAATGTTGTTTCCTGGATCTGTCCGGCGCGCAGGAACTGCACGGGGATCGACGTGCCCGAACGAAACAATTGCAAGGCACTGGGCACATCAGACGGTTTGTGAACGGCACGGTCGCCAATTTGCGTTAAAACATCGTCGATCATAAGACCGGCCCGGGATCCAGCTGAATTTGCCCGCACGGCGATCACGCGGACGCCGCTGAATTGGCGGCTTTGCGCCGCCGTCAGGCCCCGTACCTGCAACCCCGAGCGGATCCGCGCGACCCGCCCGTGATCGCGCAGGTCCTGCAAAACCCGCAAAACCAAAGCGCTGGAGCTGGCAAAATTCACGCCGATATTTGAATCATTTGACTTCGTAAATATTGCCGAAACCAGACCAATTAACCGTCCCCGGTGATCGACCAGGGCCCCCCCCGACCCGCCCGGATTGATCACCGCATCGGTTTGAATAAAATCTTCAATGGGATTAAACCCGGTTCCCGTCCGATGAATTGCCGAAACAACGCCGCAGGTTACCGACAGACCAAGACCAAACTGATTGCCAACGGCGCAAACCGGGCTGCCCAGGGGCGGTTCAGGGGCCATTGGCAAAAGTGGGAATTCCATCGGTGCCTTGAGCAGGGCAAGATCCGTCGCACCATCCTTGGCGATAATTTCCACAGGCATCAATCGACCGTCATTTAATCGAATACGAGCGGTCTTGGCGCGCCCCAGCACATGGGCGTTGGTTGCCAGATATCCCGCGCGGAAAATCGCAACCGCCGTCCCTTCCGGATCCCTCGGCGCGCCACTGGCGGGGCCGGAGCTGTTTTCTGCGGGTGGCCAGTCGGGCAGAACACTGACCACCGAGTCCAGCACTTTTGCCTCGAACGCTGCGGCCGCACCCGGATGCAGGGAAAACAACCCGACGACGGAAAAAAGAATATAAGCACGGAAAATCGATTGCATCAGTTTGCCTAAGACTGTTTGAACTGTATGGTGATGTTATACCAAAAAGCAGTGATAATCGCCCATTGAGATCGTCCATACGTCATTATCACTGCTCTTTGGTATTAATCGGGTTTGCGGCCTTTGAATAGTCTTAGCAGACCCCGTCGGCACCGCAGAAAGGCACGCATGAAACTGGCGAAGATCATTCACCTGGATGTTTCCGATCAAAACATCTTCCCGATACCAGCAGAACCTGGCGAATGGGCGATCACCGGTACCTTTGGGTTTGTTGACGCCGACGCCCACGGATTTGTCGGCAAACAAAAAATTGCCTTTAAAAGCGGTTGGATGGGATTAAACAGTTTTGGTCGTTCGACCCTGGTCCAGGTCGCAAATCTTACCGCCGCCGACCATGAGCAATGCATCCGTCGGTTAGCCAGTCATCTGTTCAGTACCTACGGTGCCCCCGACATGCTGGCCGCCATCGAAGCGGCAAAACTCGAAATAAACGACATGGCAAGCTTATGTGAACATGCGCCCGGTACGCTGCTTGCCATTGGCCGCGAGGCGCAACCAGAAGGAATTGCCGAGCAGGTACGAATTGTAAAACCACCGGATACCGATGACCATGCCCGCATGTGGGACATCGTCAGCGACGACGCCTGATGTGGATGGGTTTGATGCCTGGCAATCGCTAAATGTGCAGATTTATTTCTCATCCCTAATCACTTCGGCATGTTTCAGCATCAATAGGGGTGGGTATAAACCTACCTGTTTGGCTATGCTTATATTTAGCACGACGCGACCCAGGGCCAGGGGCGGGTCAGGAACCTGCGCCGGCAGATGACCGGAAACCAAAATTTCCCGCGCCAGCCGTGCCGTGCGTAGTCCATCGTGGTAGTCACTGCCGTAGGTTCCGATCAGGGCTTCGGAATTTCGCACGGCGCGGACCTGGGCGGCGACAACGGGAAGCCGGTACGTCACGGCGGTTTGGATAAACAGAGCGCGGTTGGCGGTCATGAATGTACCGGTCCCCTGGTAAATCCACTGGGGATTTTGGCTGGCCAAATCGCCGATCAACCCCGGCAATCGATGCGCCGCAGGATTGCCCAATGGATCCAACGGCAGGGGTTTTTCAATCAGGTGCCAGCCCTGCTGTTTGGCCAGGTCTCTTAATAGGCCAAGCTGGTCCAGGGATTTTTGTTCCGCCGGATTATAAATATAGCCAATTTTCGAAAAGGGCCGGTAATGGTTTGCCGCCGACAACTGGTCTTCTTCCGGCATGCGGTAGGGGACGGCCAAACGGTTGCCCCAGGGGACTCCTTCACTTTTCAGGAGCCCGGCGCGAACCGGATAACGGACGCCCATAAACAAGGCGGGAATATGGCTAATGCGCGGTCGCGTTTTTGTTTCACCGCCGGTCCCAAACATCGCCACTGCGGCAATTTCGCCAGACGCAACGACCATCTCGGCGGGTCGTTTTTTGGCTTCCGCAATAAACCCCGAAAATTTTGTTCTGTCGCCTTGTGCATCGCGCAGAATAATTTCAATCGATTGCTTTTGTCGCGCAATATGGTCGGCAAACCCATTGCATCTCGTGTCACAACCGGACCAGACAACCAAAAAAATACGTGACGTCTTAGCCGCAGCACGGGTGGAAAACAGCGACAAACCGAGGTAAAATAAACAGATCACAAGAAGGGTCAACGAGCGGCTCATCGGTTCATCCGGTTAACAGGTTTTCTGGATCGGCCGGTTCGCTGGTCAGCACATACACCAGCGCCACAGTAAGAACCCCGACCAGCACCAACAGGCCCAACATGGCGATGGCCATGCCATAACCAAAATTCACATACAGAACCGCTGCGGCCAGGGGGCCGGCAATACTACCCAGATGCTGAACCGCTGTCACTGCCGACAAAACCGTTGCCTGGCCGTATTCCGCTATTTGCTTTTTGGCCAATTTACCGGCCATGGATAAGAGCGGTGCCGTGCCCATGGCCTGGCCAAAACCGACAACCACAAGGGCAATGAGTATAACCCCGGCGTTTTGCCATTGCCATAACACCAAGGCCCCCGAACAGGTCATTAATCCACCAACAACAACCGGACCCAGGTGCAATTCCCCGGTTTCTGCTAACCAGGCAAAGATCGGTGAAACAATTGCCACAAAACCAAAATACAGTGCCAGGGCAAGGCCAATTTCCAAATACCCCAGACCCAATTGCAAAAAGGTTATGGGTAGCAAATAAAAAACAAACCCTGTCAACATGAGATTTGCCGGCACCGCGCCGAACAGCAAAAGCACCAGAAGACGGTAGTTCCCTAGGATCGAAAAAAAACCTTTCAACGCCAACCGATCGGTGTCGCCCGCAGTCTCATTTGGCGGATTTTTTGAACTGTTGAAGAGCAGAAAACAGGCGCCACCTATGAACAGGGCGGAAATATAAAAAATTTCAGATAAATCCATTCGGTCGGCCAAGACACCGCCCACGGCAGCCCCACAGGCGCCGCCCGCCATGGCCGTAACCAGCAACAAGGTCATGGCTCGGGTCCAGTCCTCCGCCTGAGACAGGCAAAGCAATCGTTTCTGGTAGGCGACGAGGATCAGAGCGAAGGCCAGGGCCGTGACAGAACGCCACAGAATAAGTGTGTCGTAATGATCGGCAACCGCCGTGCCGACAAAACCGACGGCGGCGACGACAGCACCGATCAACAGCAGACGGCGAGACCCCAGCCAACCGGAAATCAGACCGGCCAGCGGCAAACCGATGACAAGACACAGAAAAAAAGCAGAAAGCGGCAGCGCCATGATCTGAAATTGATCCAGGCCATCAATCGCCACGGGATACCTGCCGGCCAATTGGGGAAGAAATGGCCGGGAGATTTCTTCCGCAAAAAGCAACAGGAACAGGGGGGCTCTGACCTCAACCGGCGACGCCTCCACAGGTATGGTTGTTGCCTGATTTTCGGCGAAATGCACCCGGTTCAACAGTTGCGCGGCGTGGGCCGTCAACTGTTTGCGGCGGGCGATTGCGTTCTCTTGGGTTGTCTCTTTAAGGCATTCAAGCTGTTTCTGTACGTGCTCGAAATGGTGATTAACCTTGTCGATAAATCGATTTAAAGCATCGGCAAAATCACCAATTTGATCGCCAGTTTGAGGGTCCAGACGGTGTCGAAAATCGCCAACTTGGATATTTTCCAGGTGTTTAAAAACGGCTCTCACCGGACCACTCACGTAACGGTTCAATATAAAACCGAGCACCATCAGGGCGATGAACAAAGCAACGACGCCGCCAATGATCAGGGCTGGCAAGGATGCGACAAACGGATCTTCCAGAACCGAAGCCTTTGTCACAATTAGCAGTGCGCCAGGCGTGCCGCCATCTGCTGTCGCCAGGGCCAGGCGGAGCCCGTTCGTTGGCTCAGAGGGGGGTGTCGCCATGGGTTGCAACCCGCCCGCCGCCAAAGAGCTTTTGTCATCCGGCGGTTTGTTCGGCTTGCTACCCGCTTCGAACAGCGTGTTGGACGCACCGTCAAGCACCGCCAGATAAACGATGATCGGTTGGGTTTTAAGGGTCTCACGCAGGAAAGGCGTCATTCCCTGCAATTGTGAGAGTGGAATTCCGTAACCCAGGGCCCGGTTGATATCGGCGCTAACGGAGCGGCCGATGGTGGCAAGGTTCCTGGTAACCGGCACTCTCAAATCCTGTTCCATGTGTCCAACATTGACGTCGGCAAAGGTCACAACCGCCGTCAGTAACAAGCCGAAGGTCAAGGCCAATAAACGAAACTGAAGTTGACCCAGCAGGGACTTTGTCGGGGTATTCGAATTCATATCTCTTCGTGCGCCCCCGTCGATTTGTTTTCCGCCGTATCTTTTTGCAGCCCATCCGTCTCATCCAGCAGGTTCATTAGAGACTTAATGGTGCTGTTAAATTCCAGATAACGGTGTTCCTCCAGATGAGCCGCAGGTGGATCTGACAACGGCACCCATTGATCGTATGTCAACCGGTCCAAATGCCTGGCCATTTTAACAAAACACAAAGCAACGCGTCGATGAAGGATGAACACGCCTAAACAGGCCAACAGGCCCGTGGCGCAAAAAACCAGCAGCGCCGTAACCCGTATTCTGTCGGCCATTGCCCGCCGCTTTTGATCATAGGATACACTTGAATAGGTGACGACGATGTGACCGAGTTTTTCCTCAAACCGGTTCGTCAGGGCCATATGCAGGACAAACCGGGCGTTTTCCTGGTCATGCCAAAAGGAATGGTCATGCGGTTTTTGCGACGACCCATAAAACATAAATTCCGGACCTTCGCTGCGCCTGCCATGGGCTGTTAAATCATCGTGTCCGTCGTCCCCAATGGCGGCAACCACTTGCATAGACAAGATCCGTTTATCGTCAGCTTTGGCGTCCCTCAAAAGGTTTTGTATGATTTGTTTGTCGGGCAACCGAATATTTTTTCCCATGGTTGCTTGCAAGTTGGTTTTAAAATCTCCGCCGATGATTTGCAGGCGATCCTCGATCATTTCAAGGAAAACCGTCTGATAGGTCGAGCCATTAACAAAGGCCGTCATGAAAATGGCAAAACCCAAAACCATGACAACACCCATACTCGCGACAACCGTGAATTTCATAATTTCCTGCGTCAGAACGGGGTCGCGGACTGCAATGCCCTGAAGGAGTGTCAGGTCGCCGTGATAATCCGTCCCCTGGTTAATTTTCGAGAGCGCGCACCTGAACGGAGGTCATCTCCAACCGATGTGCCGCCTGCATACTCATGTTGAGCAACAGTCGGATAATTATATCAGGATGTTCAAATCCGAGAACCTGAAAATGTTCCTTGGTCAGGGAATAACAAACCACGTCGTTATCCGCATATATAGATGCGGTTCTTTGCATATTGCCCAAAATCGCCATTTCGCCAAAGACCACACCGGGTCCAATTCCCGTAAACCGGACCTTTCGATCACTATCAGGCAAATTGCCAACCACACTGACCGATCCAGAGGCCAAAAAATACATCTCCGTACCGCTGCTGCCTTCTTCAAATATACATTGGTCTTTGCCGTGGTGCTCGCGCACCAACATCTGGCGCAGAATGTCAAAATGGGCCTTTTCCATACCGACAAAAACTTCCAGATCCTCCAGGGCGATTTCCTGATCGAAATCCTTAGGAACCGCCTGGGTTTCCAATATTTGGTCTTCGGCCCAGGTCAGGGCCCTGTCCAGGTCCGAAAAGATCGACGGTTGGGTTTCTCCTGTTATGACCTCCATATCCTCAAGAAAGGCCGACAAGTGACGGTCCGGATTCAAATGGCTGAGCAGAAATTTTTTATTGCGGCGGGCGAATTGTTTTTGCAGCCGCCGCAAAATATTGGCTCCCGTGGCGTCAATCTCGGTAACCCGCCGCAGGTCCAAAATGAGAATGCTTGCGGCGTCTCTGATCGCCTCAATTTCCGATGCCAGTTTTTCTGCGGAACCAAAAAAAATCGGGCCGCGCGCCTCAATGATGTAAATACTTTGGCCTTTTTCCTTGAGGATTTCCATCACCTCAAGGGGCCGGGCATTCTTCGAATGAACCTGCCCGCCCGTGTACTGGCGATATACAGGCGACTGGCCGGAACGAATGATAAACAGGAACGAGGCAACGGCAAAGCCTACGCCAACGGCGAGCAACAGGTTGGTCGTGACAGTTAACACAGTGACCAGACCAACAATCCCCAGATTCAGGATCACATCCCGCCGATTGCGGGCATTTCCTTCCCGTCCTAACTTGCTGACCAGTTGCCGCGACCAGCCGTCAATCATCCGGACGGCATAAACAATCAAAATTCCAGCCGTAACAGCAAGCGGAATTTTGGCAACAATGGGGCTTGCATAGATCATGATCAGAACAAAAAACAGGGCCATGACAAGACTGGATAAACGGGTCCGCCCGCCGGCGTTGTAGTTTGCCAAACTGCGCGACGGGGATCCGCCGCCTGCCAAACCACCAAATCCGCCGGACACCACATTAGCCAATCCCTGACCGATCAATTCCCGGTTGCTGCGATGATGACTGTCGGCGCGCGCATCCATGGCAACGGCGCTCAATAGCGATTCAATAGATCCGAGAATAGCCAGAATAAATGCCGACGGCAGGATTTTCAAAAGCAGCAAATCGATATTCGGATCATTTTTTAAGACCCAGAAATTAAACATTTGATGGGGATAAGGAATATCCGTGGGGACCAGACCAATGGTTGAACCCATGGCTTCGGGGCCGAACCAGCGGGCCACCAGATAATAAGTTCCCGTTCCGATCAAAAGGGCAATAATTGCGTCTCCGCCACGGCGCAGCCAAAACCGGGTCAGCCACATGGCGATGATGGTTACGCCGGTTACCAGGACGACCTTTGGTTTGATCAATGCCCCATCCGTTAAGACCGCCATCACATCGGGACCGCTGATTTTGATAAATTGCGGCAACTGACTGAAGATAATAAGAAATGCCAGACCATTGATAAATCCGGCGGTAACCGGAAAGGGGATAAATTTTATGATGCTGCCGAGACGGATCAGGCCAAACAGGATTTGCATGACCCCGGCCAGAACCACACAGAGAAATACCAGGACGATGGCTGTGTTGGTCCGCGCAACCACCCCTTCCGGCATTAACGGGTCCGCTATCAAACCGGCCAGAGTTGCCGCAAGAATGACCGCGAGGGAACTCTTAGGACCGGACACCTGGTATCGGGAGCCGCCGGACAGGGCGGCAATGGCGGTGATAAAAATTGCCGAAACCAATCCGGCCTGGGCGGCGAAACCAACGTTTTCGCGGCCCAGGGGAGAAAAGGCGACGACCCCACAACTGATGGCGACGGGCAGGGCGATAATCGCCGCCGACAATCCGCCCGACACATCCCCACGCAAATTACCAAAGAACCCGCCCGCCGGCAGTTCGTTTGACATCTTATTCATTTGCTCTTCCCTCTTTAAACCATCATTTCATCTGGCATAAGAACGGACAAGCCCCCAGTTCCGGAGCGTTTGATATATTTTGTCGCTGATTTTGACGCTTGCCGCCGGCAACCCCCGACACGCCTGCCGCTTTCAGGCCAAAGCGATTAACCGCAGGCCCCGCACAGGTTGAGGACAGACGCGCGACTTGCGCCCGGTCCGGCTCAGTGGTCTTTGTTTAAGGCGCGCACACTTTCCGGCCCCAGGGGATGGTCGGCCTGGGGGTATACGGGATGGTGATGAGGGTCATGGGAATTATGGGAGTTATGGGCATGGGTGTGCGAGTGATGGGAGTGATGGGAGTGAGCGCCGTGGTCGGGGTGGTCAGGGGTATCGGTTATTAACAAACGACAGGCGCCCGTGCAAAAATGCGCGCACAACCGACACTCAGATACGTTCGATCCCGGGGCCGATGCCCCCTGGCCCTCCACATGGTGGTGGTGACTTTCCTGGGGCAGGCCAACTTCGGATTCAAAACCGAGGACCTGTTCACGGTATTTGCACAGGTTACAATCCATGGCATTGTTGCCGTCGAGAATTTCCGTCACCCGCTCGGCAAATGTTGCCAGCACCTGCGGATGGTCATTTAAATAGCCGGCTTTGACAAACTCCGTATCCGGATGAGCCTTGGCGACCATGTCCGTAAAACCGTAAATGCGGTCAATTAACACACCGGTGAATAAAAAATACGGAAATACTACAATGCGTTTGTAGCCCAGCTTGGCAACATGTTCGAGACAGGGTTTAACGAGGGGAAACGTGACCCCCGAATAGCCGACCTCGCTCCATCCCAGTCCGGTTCGATCCCACAGCAGTCTCGCGATCCTGGCGATATTTGAATTGGCGTCCGGATCACTGGAGCCGCGGCCAATGACAACCAGGCAGGTGTCGGAACGCGCGACCGGACCGGCATCGGTGTCCGCCGCGGCCAACGCCTGTTCGACCCGCTGGGCCGCCGCCTCGATCATTTTTTTGTCAACGCCCAGGTCCCGACCGTATTCAATTTTAATTCCATGTTCCCTGGCGTAGGCGTTTAAAACCGATGGAATATCGTTTTTAGCGTGCATCGCCGCAAACAGCATTCCGGGCACCGCAAGGATGTGGTCGCAGCCCTGGGCGCGAAGGTTGTCCAAACCATCGCGAATAACCGGATTGGAAAACTCCAAATAACCATAGGCCACGGGCCAGTCCGGCAGGCGGTCGGGCAATTGCTCGGCGACGGTCGAAAACTGTTCAACCGCCGCTTGGCTCCTCGAGCCATGGCCGCAAACCATTACGCCGATTTTTTTGCCCATTACCTGTCCCATCCGCGCTAGTGATCCGTGTTTTCTTGCGGGCCATTCGTTGTTCAGCATCGGCCGCGACCCACTCGCAATTCATTAGATTGTGCGAACTGGGATGACCAGTCAATTTTCAATTTATGTAGCTATAATGCGGGCACCGGGTTCGGTTCTGACTGCATTTTCCGAAAACCCAAAAAACCGGTTCTCCGCCAATGGCTGTGATCGATAGTGACAAATTCGCGCCCTTTATCCTTTTATTGGGCTGATTTCCTTGCCCGGGTCGGGGTGATTATACGCAACGGGCGGCACCACATTGGGAACGCTTCGATCAGCGGCCGAAGGCGGTTGGTGAGCCATCGCCGCACTTGGCGGAGCCAATTT
This sequence comes from Rhodospirillales bacterium, assembly GCA_021775095.1. Taxonomy (GTDB): domain Bacteria; phylum Pseudomonadota; class Alphaproteobacteria; order Rhodospirillales; family Casp-alpha2; genus JABMNT01. Next base: position 120,991 of record JAJFII010000057.1, on the reverse strand, counting down.
TCATCTTGCATTGGATCGACAGTCCCATAGCAGATGCGGGATGTTGATCCTGTTCAAACCTCGGCACCGCCCCACTTACCGGTCAGATTGGCATCTTGAACCGATTGTTTAAAAAACCTTTCCAGTTCCCGAACCACCTCAATGCGTTCGAATAACTTGTGTGAATTCTGGTTTATTTTTTCCTGCATGGTTTTTTTAAAATCGGCGGAATGGGCCAGTTTGAGCGCCAATGACACATAAGATTCCGCGTCGCTTGCGATTAAATCGTTCAGACCCATTTGCCAATAACAACCCGCAGTCACCCGGGCCCGCATGAAGTTTCCGGGCCAGGTAACAATCGGTGCGCCCAGGGCAAAAGCCTCCAGCGACGAATTTCCGCCGGAAAAAGTGGGCACATCAAGCAGCGCGTCAGCGAGCAGCAGCAGGCCCAAAAATTTATCCGTAGGCATGCGCTCAACGAAGATCACGCGGTCGTCAGCGTCGGGTGCGCTGGTCTTTAACCGATCCATTAAAAGACGGTTCCAGTGGCCGCCGCGACCATCATCGATGAGCACCAGAACCCCATCCGGGTCGCGGCGCAACAGCTCGCCAATGATCAGATCAAACATTGGATGTAATTTAAAAAGATTTTGCGGGCAGACATACAGCGACGCCTTTTCCGGCAGGGAATAATCCCTGCGCCGGTAGGTCCCTTGTGGCGGCTCCGGACGGTAATAGTAAGTCGGCAACTGGGATAACAACAACAATTTTTCCGTGTAGTGGCTGGCCGACCCGTCGGGTTCAAGCAACGCCGACGAGACAAAATAATCGATGTTGGGAATTCCCGTTGTATCGGGATGGCCCCAGGTTACCATCTGCACCGGGGCAAGGCGGGCAAAGGCCATGAAATAGGTATAATAGGACATGCCGATATCGGGATAAAACAGGATATCCAGGGCCTCTGCAGCAATGATTTTATGGTCTTGGGCGCGTATGGAATGCAGAGCGACAACCTTGTCGGCCGTTTGATCAATGGCTTGCGCCATGTCGTCTTGGGTGCCTGGAAGGCGAAACAGGATCACTTCAAATTCATCCCGCGACAGGTGTTTGATAATCCCCTGCAACAGTTTACCGATGGTGTGTTGCCGCAAATAGGTGGACAACACCCCAAGCCGGATGCGTTTTTTACGGTGCGGTCGTTCCGGGCCCGGCGCAACGCCATTGAAAGCCAGGTCAGTACAGGCCGCCATATGCAGCTGGGCAATGGCCTCCACCAGTTTGCGGTTGTCCAGATGGTGGTAGGATAAATAAAAATTTGTCGCACAGATTTGCTTGGCCGGATCGACAACAGACAAGGTTTTCGCCCGCAGGTCGACGATCGCCTGTTCAAGCGCCCTGCGGCGGAACTGTATATCGTCCGGGGACGCGGGAATGGCCGGTGTAAGCAAAATTTTTCGAATGTGCCAACCGGCCCGATCCGGGTCGTTCAACAGGGCCAGATCCATTTGCCGGGCGGCACCGTCGACGTCACCCTGCTCGTGCAAGGTATTGGCGAAATTAAAATAAGCGTCGGCCAGGGTGCCGTCCAGAGCAAGGCACCGGCGATAACAGTCTGCTGCCGCGTCCAGTTCACCCCGGTCCTTTAACAAAACGCCGAGATTGTTGTGGGCGTGGGCAATGTCCGGATTCAGGCTGATGGCTTTTACGTAACAGGCTTCCGCCTGGTCGCTTTTCCCAAGGATTTTGAGGGCGTTACCCATGTTGATATAGGCGTCGGCGTTATCGGCAGAAAGCTCCAGGACCCGGCGATAACTCTCTAACGCTTGTTCCGGCCGGCCCAATTCCAGACGAATATTCCCCAAACTGCCATGGGCCTCGGGATAATCGGGTTTGAGGGCCAACGCTTGCCGATAAAACCCCTCCGCTTCCTCCGGTTTGGCCAATTCCTGCAACGTCCGGCCCAAATTAAAATGACCCCCCGGATGGTCCGGATTAACGGCAAGGGCGTGCCGGAAACTGCTCGCCGCTTTTGCCAGTCGGCCCTGAGATTTGTAGATAAGGCCCAAATTAATATGGGCTTCGACATCGTCGGGATTGACGGTCAGGGCCCTATCAATCAGTTCAATGGCGCGGTCCGAGAAGCCCTTTTGATGGGTGACCACAGCCAGCATGTTGAGGGCGATGGAATGGGCAGGATCGGCCTTTAGAACTTTCAGGTATAGGCCTTCGGCCTCGTCCGGTTGGCCGGCGACCTGATATTGCATTGCCAGTTCAACGGCCTGATTGAGAACTTTTGATTTAGCCTCGGACGGCAGTTCAGATGGTTTTATGGGGTCCATGGCGGGCTTGATTTCGCCCGCCTGCCGCGCCGTCTTTGCCGTGGGTTTTGCTTTCTTTTTACGGCGGCGGTTTTTGGCTTTGGGCATCGGGGCGATCACTCGTTATTGGCTGAGGTGTGGTTCCGATCATATGGTGCGCGCCCGACAAAAGTAAGCTTTTGTTTTTGCCGCACAATTGGGTTTAACCAGGGCCTACAACCGGGCATAACCCGAATTCGTTCCACGGACGGCCAACCAAATCGCGTTTAACGGTTGGACCAACGAAAGGCGTTTTAGGCTGACATTGATTTGCAACCTGAACGGCAAAAAGTCCCCGTCGAACCCATTCACAGGCAAACCTTCGACCCTGGACCGGGGTCATAATCCATCGCGTACTTCCTGTGGATACCGTCCCGATGCAGAGTCAGGATGATAACTTTGGGTTAACCGAGATCGGTGGGATTGTCATCGAGGGTTTCTTCGATCATTGAAACTTGGGTCATCAGCTTCTCCAGCAGACCTAATATCTGATTGCGTTCATTGGAAGAAAAAGTGACTCCGTCTGCACTGCCGGCTTTAATGGATAGAATGCTTTCTGAAATGTCACCTACGGCCGCTTGCACAGAGAGCGCCGCAAGGGCGACATCGACGGCCGGTTTCTTCGATTCAATCGTAACGGCACGCGCCAATCGTTGCTGGTACATGCTCAAAATGGGCGGCACGCCATGGCCCGCTTCCATATAAGCAACATCGAGGACCAGTGCCTGTTTCAGATTCGGCCGACTGGGATGATCCGGATCCGACCATTTTCTGATCAAAGACGATGATCGGCCCACGATCTCAGCGCATTTATCATCACCTAAGGCATTCTTGATACGCGTGACGGCTGATGCAAAACGTCTAGGTGCTCTCAATTTCATATCTGAACAATCGAACTCCGGTTCACCGTTTGGATGGTATCATAACAAGCCACAACTAATCAGAAAACCGATTCCCAGCTAACCGTATCCCGCCACACAAACTGAATATATCCTTCTCCGACAGGATATAAAATGGGTTTTTAGCAGAACAGATCTTAACAACCCATAAAATCCAAAATACAGGTGCATTTCCCCTGTCGGTTATTTCTGTTCCCTTTTCACAGGACGATTACAATCGACTATGGGCAATAAGGCGATTAGGTGTTGGCAATGGGCGCTCCGTTTGTATGCGGGGCTGCCCGAAGGAGTCACGGTTTAATGAATGACTGGACAGAGGGAAATTGAACAATGGGGAACAATCTAATTGAAGCGACGTCGCAGGGCTGGAGTTTAATACTCACCTATGTGCCTAATCTTTTTGGCGCGATGATCCTGTTAATAGCGGGTTGGTTTGTTGCCCTGTTCGTCGCAAACGGCGTCGAGCGGCTTCTGGAGAAAACAAAACTGGGGGTGAAAGTCGCCGATGCGGTTGCTGATGAGGATTCGGAAGAACCTCAATTGGTGGAACGATGGATTGGCCGCGCCGTATTTTATCTGCTGATGCTGTTTGTTTTTGTCGGGTTTTTCCAGATTTTAGGGGTAACCCAGATTTCCGAACCGATCCTTGGCTTTCTCAATGAGTTATTTGAATACGCACCGCGCTTGATTGGCCCGACCCTTTTGATCGCCATCGCCTGGATATTGGCAAGAGTCCTGAGAATTATTGTCCGCAAAGCAGCGCAATCGTCAATGATCGGCGCGCGGTTACGGGTCGAGGCTGATCTGGATGCTGTCGACAAAAAACATAAGGAGCCGCTGGCAGATACGTTGGCCGATGCCGTTTATTGGTTAACCATGCTGCTATTCCTGCCCGCCGTACTGAGTGCCCTCAATCTTGGCGGCCTGCTCGAGCCGGTACGCGACGTCGTCAAGGAAATCCTCAGCTATCTTCCAAATCTGCTCGGTGCCGGGCTGGTTCTCGCTGTTGGCTGGCTGGTTGCCCGTGTATTGCGACGCATCGTCAGCAAACTGCTTGCCGCCTCAGGGGTTGATGATCTGGTGAAGCAGGTTGGCGTAGAAAAAATCATTGGTGATCAGAAAATTTCAAGCCTCGGTGGCCTGATTATTTATATCCTTGTTTTTGTGCCCGTGATCGTTGCCACCTTAAACGCGCTTGGGATCGATGCCGTAACACGGCCCTTGAGCGCCATGCTCTCCAACGTTTTGGCCATTCTGCCAAATTTATTTGCCGGTGTACTGGTGTTGGTTGTTGCCTATGTTGTCGGACGAATCGTTGCCGGATTGATGACAAACCTGTTGTCCGAAGTTGGGTTCGATGCTGTGCTCGGCAAAATCGGACTTGGCGGAGCGAAGATTGTTGGGACAAAAAGTATATCGGAAATTGCCGGATATCTGACACTGACGGCGATCATGCTGTTTGCCGGAATTGAGGCCCTGGAATTGATTGGATTCTCCAATTTCGCAGCCCTGGTTTCCGATTTTCTGGTGTTTGCTAGTCAAATTGTTTTCGGAGTCGTCGTTATTGGCCTTGGGGTGTTTCTGGGCAAGGTCGCAGGCGACCTCGTCCGCTCCGCCAACCCCCCTCAGGCGTCACTACTTGCCAATATTGCACATATTGCTGTCGTTGTGTTGGCCGTCGCCATGGGTATGGAACAGATGGGTGTCGGCAACGATATCATTTCACTGGCGTTCGGCGTGACGCTTGGTGCTGTTGGTATCGCTGGGGCAATCGCCTTTGGTGTAGGCGGGCGCGATATCGCAGCCGAGGTCATCCAGGAGTGGCGCGGCGATAGGACCGCTAAAGCAAAGAAACCTGCTAATCAAAAACGCGGAAGTTCTTCAGTGCGGACGCGCGAAACCAAAGGAAAGACCGTGGCCAAAAAATGAAGAGGAAAGACCGTGGCCATCGGAGACAAAACCCTACATCAATTATCAACCTGTCTTTGATGTTTAGATCTACTTGTCGGACGTGTTCCTGATGAAGGAAAAACGACCCGAAAGGGCTCTGATCGGTTGGCGGGAATGGCTTGGTTTTGCCGAACCATTCCCCGCCACCGCCCGGAGCACGCACACCGCGCAGTGGTTTATCTTCGCAGAAAAACCGGAATGGTCATAAGATCACTTATTTCCGGCGAAAATGCCTTAAATCATTGATATTGGCGCAAAGCCACGTTCCGGTAGAACGCGCTGACATTCGCGGATACGACAATGTTGATCCAGGCCCATCCTTGTTGCTTGGGCATTAATCGTTTAAATAAAGGAAAGACTTATGAAAATTGCCCTTATGTGTCGAAATGCTAAACTTTATTCCCATAAGAGAATTGTTGAAGCGGCCGAAAAAAGTGGCCATGAAATTGATGTAATTGATCATTTACGCTGTTATGTCAATATTACCTCCCACCGGCCGCAAATTCATTATCAGGGTAAAGTGCTGCCGAAATACGATGCCGTGATCCCGCGTATTGGTGCATCGGTCACTTTTTTCGGGACGGCTGTTCTGCGTCAATTCGAAATGATGGGGGTTTATCCGGTCAATGAGTCTGTGGCGATTACCCGGTCTCGCGACAAACTTCGCAGTTTACAGCTGCTTTCGCGTGAGGGTATTGGCCTGCCCGTCACCGTTTTTGCGCACCGAACGGGCAAGGCCGACGAACTTCTGAACATCATTGGTGGGGCCCCGGTGGTTATCAAACTGCTCGAGGGGACACAGGGTATCGGAGTCGTCCTTGGCGAAACGCACAATGCGGCGTCGAGTATCATTCAAGCCTTCGGTGGTGTGAATACGAATATCCTTATCCAGGAATTTGTGAAGGAAGCAAATGGCGAGGACATTCGATGTCTGGTGGTTGGCGGCAAAATCGTCGCGTCAATGAAACGAACCGGCAAAGAAGGTGATTTTCGTTCGAATTTACACCAGGGTGGATCTGCGAAGCCCATAAAAATCACCCCAACGGAACGTCAAACAGCCGTGTCGGCGGCAAAAATTATGGGGCTCAACGTTTGCGGTGTTGATTTGCTGCGGTCGGCGCACGGCCCCGTTGTCATGGAAGTCAATTCTTCGCCCGGCCTTGAAGGGGTCGAGAATGCAACAGGTATTGATGTTGCCGGGAAAATAATCAAGTTTATCGAAGAAAATGCCAAACCGGGTAAAACAAGGACACGTGGCCGTGGTTAAAGTTAGTCGTGAACCCTTTCTTCTGGGTGATGAAAGTATTGCGCCTGGCACGCGTAAAACAATCGACCTGCCTCTCAGCCTTCTTTCCGATCACACACCGATCACCCTGACCGTCCAGGTCGTGCATGGGCGGAAACCGGGTCCAACCCTGTTTGTTAGCGGTGCCGTCCATGGTGACGAAGTCAACGGCGTCGAGATCATTCGCCGCGTATTACGCCTGTCGGCGTTAAAACGATTGGCTGGCACCGTGATTGCTGTTCCGATCGTTAACGTCTATGGCTTCCTGACAAACACCCGCTATTTACCCGACCGTCGGGACCTAAACAGAAGTTTCCCAGGTTCGTCGGCCGGGTCTCTCGCGTCCCGCCTGGCCCATCTCTACATGAATGAAGTTGTGGCGAAATCGACGCACGGCATTGATCTGCATACTGCGGCAATTCATCGATCTAATTTTCCTCAGATCCGATGTGATTTATCAATTCCTGAGGCGCGTCAAATGGCGGAGAGCTTTGGTGTTCCCGTCATTTTGAATGCGGCTCTGCGTCCTGGCTCGCTCCGTCAGGCGGCAATCGAAAAAGGTGTGCCGGTTATTGTTTATGAAGCCGGCGAAGCCTTGCGGTTTGATGAGGTCTCGATTCGCGCTGGTGTGAAGGGCGTCGTCCGGGTCCTGGGTGATCTTGGGATGATCCGACGACGTCGCCTGGATCAGGCGCCTGCAGCCCCCGTCATATCTCGAAGCAGTGTGTGGGTCAGAGCTCCGGAAGGGGGCATCTTTCGCGCGCGGACCAAGATGGGATCGCAAGTTTCCGTTGGTGATCTGCTCGGAACCATCGCCAGTCCGTTCGGCGAAAGTGAATTTCCCATTGAGTGTCCTGCCGACGGCATCGTGATCGGCCGCAACAACTTACCAAACATCAATCAAGGTGATGGAATTTTCAATATCGCACGGGTCGACGACACCGATGCGGCAACGGAAGCGATCGATATCTTCCAGGACGATTGGGAGCAAAACAGTTGACCGTTGAAGACACACTAATCAGTTTTTCACTGATCCTTATATTGCTGGCAATAAACGCATTTTTTGTCGCTGCAGAATTTGCGCTGGTCAAAGTGCGTGGGTCAAGAATTGAGGATCTCGCATCGTCGGGAAATCGTGCCGCAAAAAGAACCGTTCACATCCTGCATCATTTAGAGGCCTATCTGGCGGCTTGCCAGTTGGGCATTACCATGGCGTCGCTTGGCCTTGGGTGGATCGGAGAACCGGCCGTTGCCGCAATATTGAAGCCGGTTCTAGTGCCACTTAACATCAGCGAAGATACGCTTCATCTGATTTCATTCGCGATTGGCTTTACGATCTTTTCCTCCCTTCACATTGTCGTTGGCGAGCAGGTGCCGAAAACGTACGCGATCCGCAAGGCGGAGCCCGTCTCGCTCCTGATCGCCTATCCCCTACATGCCTTCTATGTCATATTTTTTCCATTAACCTGGGCCTTAAATTACGCGTCTAAGTCCATTTTATCCCTGCTTAAAATCAGAGAAGCGGGTCACGCGGAGATTCTTAGTAATGACGAAATTCGCAGCCTAATCGACGTTTCAGCCCAGTTGGGTGAAATGAACGCAGATAAGGCGGAAATGATTCACAATCTGTTCCGCTTCGATGAAAGATCTGTGGAACGGATTATGGTTCCAAGAATGGAAGCGGATATTCTTCGGATAAACCAGGCTCCGGACGAAACGGCTGAAATCATCAGAAAAACCAGACACTCCCGTTTTCCGGTGGTTGATGGGGGTCAGGATAATCTGGTCGGTATCATTTTGGCCAAAGACCTCCTTACAGCGGTGTTGGCTGGCAAACAGAACCCTTGGTCAGACCTCAGCGAGTACATTCGTGAAACATTGGTAATTCCCGAAACACTGAAGATTTCCAAGCTGTTTGATATGATGCGTGAGCGTCAGGCCCATATGGCGTGTGTTTTGGACGAGTATGGGTCGTTTAAGGGGTTGGTCACTCTGGAAGACCTGCTTGAAGAAATCGTCGGTGAAATTGCCGACGAAGTAGATGACCGAGACCCGGAATTTTCAATTATCAAAAAAGGTAAGGACTGGGAGGCCCATGGCCTTTCTTCATTGTCAGATGTGGAAAGAATAATTGGCGTTTCCGTCGACGACGCCTTCAATGCCAATACAATTTCCGGGTTAATTATGACGAAACTCGAACGGATACCCGTTGTCGGTGACCAAATCGAAGACAATGGCTTCAAATTTTGCGTTCTTGAAGTAAAGGACCGTCACGTCGAACGGGTATCAATCGAGGCGGTGACTAAGGGGCGAAAATAGATAGCTGCGGATAGACCATGGTAGAATATTTTAATTTCTAGCGGATGAAAAATAGGGAACGGTTAAATGGATAAAATATTCGATCTGACAGAACCATTGATAGTCGCAGTGTCTCGAATGATTCAGAATTTTTTAGAGTATTTGCCTCAACTCCTTGGCGGAATCATATTGTTGGTGGTGGGCTGGCTTGTCGCCAAAGGACTCCGGGCGCTGACAATTCGTCTCGCAGACAGTATGGATCGTATATTTGACGCCGCAAAAATGGGCAAAAATGTGATCAATGAAAACACCTCTGCGACCCTGGGATCTGTCGTATATTGGATTGTGCTTTTGTTTTTCGCGACTTCCGCGGCAAATATTTTCGGACTGACAATGTTTACGACCTGGCTGGATAGACTGATTGTCCAACTGCCAAACATCCTTGCCGGTGCGCTCATGCTAACCGGTGGTTTCGTCTTTGGAAATATCGCACGCAGCACCGTTCTTGGCTCCCTGACGTCAACACCTCTGCAGCAACGTGAAATATTTGGCCGCACCGCCCAACTCACCATTCTGGTCATCATGGCAACCATTGCGGCGGGGCAGATCGGAATTGATATTACAATTGTCGTGGCCGTTGTGGCGATTACGCTCGGCGGGTTATTTTTTGGTCTGGCTTTGGCCTTCGGACTTGGGTTCCGCTCAATTGCCGGAAATCTAATAGCGACGCGGTATTTGAAAAACGAATTTAAAATCGGCGACTCGATCAAGATTGGCGAGTTCGAAGGTCAGATAATCGCCGTTACCCCGGTCTTTGTCGCCTTGAGCACGGCGGCGGGGCGCGTTGTCATCCCCGCCCATACCTTCAGTGACCAGCCGAGCATTCTGCTCGATAAGGGCACGGTAAATGCCTGAAAAACAGACACTGGCCCTCGAATTCCTGGGTCGGTATCCCATGCAGGCGGCCCGTCTGCTGGAACAACTCCCGTTGGAGAATGTTGCGGCTTTTATTCAGGAAATGCCGGCGCAGGCAATGAACGGGATTTGGCCGCACATGTTGCCACTGCATGCGGCACGTTTACTGGAATCCGTTGAGATCGTTCATTCCTCCAAAGCTCTCGCACCTTTGAAACCCGAAACCGTTGCCGCAATATTGCGGCATTTTTCGCCTGACCATGTTGGCCAGTTAATGGAGAAGTTACCTCGGCGATTGGCGATGCTGAGCAGGCTGTTGTTGGACTATGCACCTTCCTTGGTCGGTGCGTGGATGACGCCCAATGTCAGGTCGGTACCTTTGTCATGCTCTGCAACCGAAGTTCGACAGCGCATATCCGCCAGCGCCTTTGAAAATTATTGTCCCATATATATTGTTGATGATGACAATCTTTTAAAAGGAATTGTCAGTCCCGAACGGCTGGTCGCCGCCAAAGGTGATGCGCCAGTCGCGTCGATTATGTCGACACCGGGTTATTCGCTTCCCGCGCGCTCAACCTTGGTATCGGTTGCAAACCACCCGGGCTGGAAATATTTCGATGATCTGCCGGTTCTCGACCGGGCCCGGAAATTTATCGGGGTTTTGCGTTACGCCAGACTGAGAATTGGATTGGAAGATGCTTCCGGTTCGCTGCGAAATGAGCAGCCGTCCGACCTGATGATGGGATTTATTGAAGGATCAGTATTTGGCGTTACCGATATTTTAAATGCCTCACTGACACCAGGCCTTAATGAGAGTTCGAGAATGACCAAGGAAATTGACAAATGAATGAAAATTCTGAATTGGTTGTCGAGGCCCTCAGTGAAAAGTTTTTGGCCGAGCACTCGCGTGAAGCAGCACGATGTTTAGAAACTTTACCGGCCCTCGAAGCCGCCGAAATTATCTCCGAACTGGGCGAGCCAACCCGACGACAGGTATGGAAGGCCATCGGCCTGGCACAGTGTGTGGCAATTCTGCCCGGCCTGTCGGATGACGTTGCAAAACCAATTTTGGAGGAAATGGACCCCGGCCCGGCGTCTAATTTACTGGGCCGTTTTGATGAGACGACGCGGCACCACTATCTTTCCCTTCTGCGGCCCGGTGTCGCAAAGGAACTTCAATCCTTTCTGACCTATCCGGCAAATTCTGCAGGCCAATTAATGGATGCGAAAGTCCACACCTATCGCCCTTCCATGACCGTTACCCAAGCCCTCGCCTACCTGCGTTCGCGAGATCAAATGATTGGCCATAAGTTGAAGGTTGTTGATGACAACAACCTGTTAATTGCCCATGTCGATATCAACGCGGTGATTTTGGCGGAACCAAACCAAACCCTCGGTGAAATCGCCCGACCGGTTTCCGCCGTCGTGCGGTCGTTGGATCCGCGAGAAGAAGTGGTCTCGAAACTGGAACAATTTAAGCTCGAAGAAATACCTGTTGTCGATGCGAATGGAAGCTTTTTAGGGGTTATCCGCCATCCGGAACTGATTGATGCGCTGCGCGAACAGGCCATTGACACCTTGCAGACCATGGTCGGTGTCAGTAAGGACGAACGCGCCACATCATCGAGTTGGTTTGCCGTTCGTAAGCGGATGCCGTGGCTGCAAGTCAATCTCCTGACGGCGTTTTTGGCGGCCGCAGTTGTTGGCATCTTTGAAGACACAATTGCCAGCTTTACAGCGCTGGCGGTGCTGTTGCCTGTTGTCGCCGGCCAGTCGGGAAATGCCGGCGCGCAAGCCCTGGCGATTACCATGCGCGGCCTTGCGTTGCGAGAAATCAGTGTCCGCCAATGGGTGCGTGTCACCTTGAAAGAGATAAATACCGGTTTGTGGAACGGTATTAGTATCGCAATCACCTGCGGTATCGGGGTTTATTTCTGGAGCGGAAGTGTCGGTCTTGTGATCGTCATTGTATCGGCCATGATCATTGCCATGATTATGGCAGGCATCGCCGGTGCGCTGGTACCGATCGCGCTGACCCGGCTTGGCCAGGACCCGGCGGTGGCATCGTCAATCGTCCTGACGACGGTAACCGACATTGCCGGTTTTATGTCCTTCCTGGGAATTGCCACCGCGCTGTCGGGCATGTTGTGACCCGGCCATTAACAGCGATCTGATTTGCCCAACGGGTGATTTACCCCGCAACTTGCCGACCGTGAACTTCCAGCCCTGAAGGGCCGGACGAAACAACCACGGCAAAATCGCACTCATGGGGCCATATTGGCAAAGGTCGCCGTTTTCCGTCGGAAGGGGTGACCGGTAATTCCCCCCTTATTAGGAGGTATTGTGAGCAGACTTACGCGGCTAGTTTCAGTTTCATTGCCGGAGTGCTCCCGCCATTCTTGACGAACTCTCCAGTTATAGCGATGCACATGGGTGTTGTGCTGTGGTTATCCTGGTTGGATAAATTGGATGCAGATTTGGCGTTTTTCAGCCCATTCCATCAGCCTGATACTGATATATTCAGCACCCTACTAAACGACCGACCGCCCATAAGTTGATCCGCCATGATGGCCATTGACCAAGTCGGGTTGGGACCCCCGCGAACGGCTTTTTAAATTCGTTCGCTTGGATTTTTGTGAAGTTGTGCGGGGGTCCGGGTAAAAGTGCGTCGGCCATTTTTGTATCCGCACAAGGGGATCGCCAGTTCCTGCACGGCCGAAATCGCCGACCGGCAGTCGAGGATAATGATATCGGCGGGGTTGCCGATTGCAATTCCATAATCATCCAACCGCATGAGCAGGGCCGGTTTATGTGTCACCATGTGCAGACATTGCTGTAATCCGGACCCCGTGCCGATTTGCCCTATATTCGCGTAGAGATTGGCCATTCTGATCATTGAACAATCGCCAAACGGGGTAAAGGGGTTAAGGACATTGTTTGTTGAAAGGGCGCAGTTTACACCCTCTTCGATAAGCCGGTGGACCGGAGCGACGCCGCGCACGATGTTATGATCGCGCTCACCCCCCATCAAATAAAGGTCGGTCGAAGGCAATACGGTTACCGCGACACCGGCGTTTGCCAAAAGACGGGACGTCGCCGTGAATTGGCCGGGCGGTAATGTCGACAGTTTGCTGACATGACCAATGGCGACGCGTCCGCCATATTTATAGGCATCCGTTAATTCACAAACATCGCCTACCGTCATGCCTTGCGGGTTGGTGTCAAAATCCAGATGAAAATCGATATCGACATCGAACTCGCGTGCCAATTCAAAAATCCGTTCCATTTGGCCCCGCGGGTTGCTGTCCGTGTACGGGCAGCCACCAACAACCGTCGCCCCGCGTTTAAGCGCTGCGACCATCAGTTCATCCGTTCCCGGACGGTTGAGCAATCCTTCCTGCGGAAAAACGCAAATCTCAAGATCGATCGCCCATTTATATTCCTGTATTAACGGCAGCACGGCTTCAATGCTTTTGCTGCCGATAACCGGATCAACTTCAAGGTGTGCACGCATACGGGTTGTGCCTTGAAGAATGCATTTTTCGAGAACTTTTACGGCGCGTGCGCGAATGTCGGCAACGGTAAAATCTTTTTTCGCTGCCGAGACTTCACGGATCGCTTCATCCAATGTGCCGTCTTCGGATTTGCAGCGGTCCATGATGCAGGCTTTGTCTAAGTGAATGTGCGACTCGACGAAACCCGGAACAGCCAGGCGGCCTTGCATATCCAATGTCTCCGCATGCCCTTCAAGTCCGCTCTGAAGTGCTGCGATCCTGCCGTTGGCGATGCCAATATCCGTTCGAATTTCGCCGTGCCTTCCGAGCACCACAAGGTTTTTTAGAATGGTATCCACTCGACGATCTCCGGCCCAGGCGTTAAAAACACTTATTCGGCGTCGCCTTTCATGATACGTTCCGCACTATCGTTCCAGACATCAATTTTGACAATTTTTCCATTCTTCACGACAAAACGATCCACATATCGGTTGCCCTCAAAGGCGTCACCGTTTTTCCATTCACCGTACAGGGTTCCCAAACAGTAGACGACCGTTTCGCCGACGCCGGGTGCAACGTCGGAGCGTTCCATATTTTTTTTAACCCAGGTGTATCTGGCCGCATTGTAGTCGGTCATCTCACGCGGGTGCGTCATCCGGCGGGCACCGGTAAAAAGGATAACGGCGTCATCGTCGAGATAGGTTGCCGCCTGGTCCGGATCAGGTATCATAGAAGCGACAAGAAAAGCTTCAACGATGGCCTTGGCTTGGCCCGTTTCATCATTGACAGCTTCAAAGGGCGTAACAGTGCTCATTTCGGACTCCCAAAATTATTTCCTCTTGTTTTAATAACGCATATTCCATGTCAGCAAAATGTCATATAGTATTTGCCGGGATGTAATAACAGGGCAATGAAAATGACTAAAAAAGGCGACCGATAGTTGCCGGACAAAATATAGTCGATTTACAGCCTGTGCATAAAAATCGTCGTTAGTTTGCCTGCCAGGGTGGTTGGCATGTGGTTTGCCGATATGTGACATACAACTCATAACAAACAGGGACTTTACTGCTATGAATATACAAATGAAATCACGAATTTCGCGCCGGTCGCTTCTTGCGGGAGCGGCTGTTGCGACGGTTACAGCATTTTCCTGCCTGTCTGCATTTGCAGCGGAAACGGTCAAAATTGGCTTGATCGCAAGCCTGTCAGGCCCGTCAGCAAAATCTGGCGAAGCGATCACCCGCGGGCTTACCATTGCTATTGATGAAATTAATGCGGCTGGCGGACTGCTTGGCAAGCAGGTTGAGTTGATCCGCCGTGACGACGAGGCAAATCCCGGCAAGGGATTGGTTGCCGCACGCGAGCTGATTCAACGGGAAAAAGTCGCTGTCTTGTTTGGCGGTCTGCAAACCCCTGTTTCCCTGGCAATCGTGCCGTTTATGAACCAGATCAAAAAACCCTTCATGGGCCCCTGGGCGGCGGGCACGCCGATCACCAAAAATGGCGCGAAGGAGAACTACATCTTTCGGGTGTCGGCATTCGATGCCATGGTCGACGTCGCACTTGTCGATTGGGCGATGAAAGTTCATGGCGCTAAAAAACCGGGCATGATGCTGATTAACAATCCCTGGGGCGAGTCCAATCAAAAGGGATTGGAATCCGCAATGAAGGCGAAAGGTTTAGCCAGTGCCGGGATTGAAAAAATTGAGGGTTCCGATGTGGATGTGGTGCCGCAGTTGACGCGCTTGAAATCGAATGGGGCGGATACGATTTTCATGGTCGCCAACGTCGGACCCTCGGCGCAGGTTATGAAATCGCTTGAACGTATGGGCTGGGATGTTCCCGTGGTCTCGCACTGGGGACCGGCTGGCGGTCGTTTCTCTGAATTGGGGGGACCGCGCGCCAAAGACGTGGAAATGATTCAGACGTTTACGTTCTCAGGAAATGATTCTCCTGGCGCAGCGGAAATGATGGCGAAGCTTAAAAAGCGCTTTCCGGAAATCAAAAGTGAAGCCGACGTAACCCCCGCAGTCGGCATTGCCAACGCCTATGACGGCATGCATTTGTCTGCATTAGCGATTAAAAATGCCGGTTCCACCGATGGTCCCGCCGTGCGCAACGGGTTCTATGCGATTAAAAAACATGTGGGCTTGATCAAAACCTACGTAAACCCCTTCTCGGCTGAGCAGCACGACGGTCTGGGTCCGGAGGATTTGGTCTTCACCCGCTTTATTGACGGCAAAATTATTCCTATCAAATAATATAAATCCTTAAGTAAAGAAGAAAGGAAGAAGGCGGCACCGCAAAAAATGCCGCCTTCATCCCACTTCGAAGTACCCCGAACGGGAATACCATCAGGAAATGTTGATTACTTCAGCCATAATTACCGGTTTGGGGCTGGGCGCGATGTACGGTCTGCTCGCCCTTGGTTTCCACATCACTTACGTCGTCTCAAACACCGTAAATTTTTCCCAAGGCAGCTCAATGATGTTGGGCGCGGTTCTTGGTTATACCTTTGCCGTCACCTTGGGTTGGCCGTTGCCAATCGCGATCCTGGCAGCGCTTACCATCTGTGCCCTGTTTGGTCTGGTTGTTGAGCGGTTTTTGGTACGTCCTTTTGCCGACCGGGGATCAAACGCCTGGTTAATGGCGACCGTTGCCGGCGGTATTGTGCTCGATAATGTCGTGCTTTTTACGTTCGGCAAAGAACCGCGAAATTTCCCGTCGCCCCTGGCAACGGACGCCATATCGATTTTTGGCGTTGGTGCCTATCCCTTGCAACTGATCATTCCCGTTGTCGGGATTGCCGCCGCCATCGTTCTCAGTCTTGTCCTTAAAAAAACCAAATACGGCAAGGCCATGTCGGCCGTCGTGCAAAAACCGGAAGCGGCGCAATTGATGGGCATCAATACGCGTTTCGTGATTGCTGCGGCCTTTGCAATATCGACGGTGCTGGCCGGGGTTGCCGGACTGTTAATCGCGCCGCTGTTTAATGTTTCCTCAGGCATGGGGCTCGTCTTTGGCATTAAAGCCTTCGCAACGGCCATTCTGGGTGGCATTACAAGTGCCTGGGGGGTTGTCCTGGCGGGTATGCTTTATGGTTTGGTTGAAGCCTTGACGACCGCCTATCTCGGATCGTCCTATACCCAGATTATTGCCTTTAGCATGATTATCATTGTCCTGTTTGCCATGCCCAATGGTTTGTTAGGTCGCGCGTCGGCCCAGAAAGTCTAATGCAATGAAATCTCCTTCCCGTTCAGAAATTGCAAAACCCGGACCGATGACCGCACTTCGGGCTCTAGTTGGCAGCAGCAAAGCGGTTTATGCGTCGATTATTCTGATAACGATCATGAGCGCCGTCTTTGCCGCTTCGGTTGATGGATACATAAATTTTATTTTGGCCCTTGCCGCCATGAATATTCTGGTCGGAATTGGCTTGAATATCCTTTTGGGCCTATCCGGCCAGGTTTCCTTCGGGCATGTGGGCTTTTTTGCCATTGGTGCCTATGCCAGCGGCGTCCTGACGTTAAACGGGTTCGGATTCTGGCCGGCATTTTTAGCCGCCGGTCTGATTTCGGCGGCGGTAGGATTTTTATTGGCTTTACCGGCTTTGCGGGTGAGTGGCCCTTATCTGGCGATGATGACAATCGCCTTTGCTTTCATCATCGAACATGGGGCGATTGAATGGCATTTGCTTACCGGCGGATCCAACGGCCTGATGGGATTCCCGAGCCCGATGTTTTTTGGCCACACCATGGATGAAGCCGATATTGCCCTGATGAGCATCATCCTTGCCGGAGTTGGTTTGCTTTTTTATCAGCGCCTGGCC
Organism: Rhodospirillales bacterium; assembly: GCA_021775095.1. Classification (GTDB taxonomy): domain Bacteria; phylum Pseudomonadota; class Alphaproteobacteria; order Rhodospirillales; family Casp-alpha2; genus JABMNT01. The sequence goes on along the minus strand of JAJFII010000057.1, from coordinate 103,985 downwards.
ACCGGCAATTGGGGTCGTGCCATGCGGGCCGTCCGCGACAGCGAAATCGCGGCGCAGTCGATTGGTCTCAATCCGCTGATTATGAAGACCATGTCTTTTGTTCTGTCGGCTTTATTGACCGGACTTGCCGGTGCCATTTATGCGCCGCTCAATATGTTTATCTCACCCAGCTCCTTTCCGTTTTTCCAATCGATTTTATTTATTCTAGCCGTCGTTATTGGCGGCGCGGGAACCCTATGGGGGCCGGTCGTCGGTGCTCTTGTTGTTGTCCTGTTACCGGAATTTCTGTCGGATTTTGCTGAATACAGATTACTTTTATTTGGTGCCCTTTTGTTAGGCGTTCTGTGGGCGGCACCGCGAGGCATTGTCGGCACGTTATTTTACTGGTTAAGACTTGATGAGCCGCAAAAAGCCGCGGTTCGGGATTTTGATCTGGGTTCTTATCTTGGCGCAAAATTACTAGATACCTTGCCACTTGTCGTCGATGCCATCGGCATTTCTTTTGGTGGCGTTCAGGCGGCCAAGGACGTCAGTTTCACCGCATACCCGGGTAAAATCACCAGTGTCATTGGGCCCAATGGTGCGGGCAAAACAACGGTGCTGAATATCATTGGTGGGTTCTACAAACCAGATGAAGGTTCGGTGCAATTGGGTGAAAAAATCTCCGGCATCGCGGCTCACGAAATCGCCAGATCCGGGGTTTCCCGAACCTATCAGACAACCCAGCTTTTTGAACACATGAGCCTGCGCGAGAATATTTTGGTTGCCCTGCGCCAAGGTCAACTGGGTTGGCTGTTAAGTCATTGCAGCGCCGACGATATCGCCGTTGCCGATGATCTTCTTGGGTTTGTTGGTTACAGCGGTAATGTCAACATGTTGGCAGGCAACCTTCCCCATGTTGACAAGCGGCTGGTTGAAATTGCCCGCGCGTTAGCAACCAAACCAAAAATCTTGTTGCTTGATGAACCGGCAGCCGGACTGATGAGCGAAGATAAAGTGCGTTTGGCAGACCTTTTGAAGGTGATCGCCGGTGCCGGTATCGCCGTCATTCTTGTTGAACACGATATGTCGCTGGTGATGGATATTTCCGACCATGTTGTGGTTTTGGATGCCGGCGCGCCGCTCATGCAGGGGACATCGCTTGACGTGCAGGAGAACCCATTGGTATTGCAAGCCTACCTGGGCGCAACAGCCTTTAAAGGTCGGCCCCGCAACGGCACATTGGCCGATCGCCAAAGCACGACCTTAACAGCCCATAAACTGACCGCCGGCTATGGCGCAGCTCCGGTTTTGGACGATGTCCATATTGACGTTTATCCGGGTGAAACGGTCGCCGTACTGGGGGCAAACGGTGCCGGCAAATCGACGATGCTGCGGGCGATGTGTGGTTTGCACCGCCCGATCACAGGTTCTGTTGTTTTGTCCGATCAGGAAACCTCAGACAAGAGTACCCATCAAATTGTTGCCAGTGGCATGATGCTGGTCCCGGAAGGCCGCCAGGTTTTTCCTGACATGACGCTTCGCGATAACATTATGTTGGGTACGTGGACACGCAAAGATCAGGTGACAGAAGACGAATTTGACGCCCTTCTGAGCCGCTTCCCGCGCCTCAGAGAGCGACTTTCAAGTAACGCCGGGGTGTTATCTGGTGGCGAACAACAAATGCTGGCAATCGCCCGCGGTTTGATCGCCAAACCCAAAATCCTGTTGCTCGATGAACCTTCGCTGGGACTGTCGCCGGCAATGATTGGCGAGCTGTTTGATGTCCTAGCCGACCTGCGCGACGAAGGCGTGACGATCCTCATTGTCGACCAGATGGCGAACCTGGCCCTAACCGTAGCTGACCGGGGTTATGTCTTGGAGAACGGTTGCATTATTCACCAGGGCCTGGCCGCAAACCTGAAAGATGACCCGGCCATTAAGGCCGCATACCTAGGGAAATCAGCGTAAAACTGACCGACAGAAGCAATCGGGCCATGAGGAGATGCGGTATCCTTAACCGGACACCGCACCAATACCAAAAACGGCCTTCGCTATGGGTCTGAATTTGACAAGTCTGTAACCGGAAAAAGCAACAAATGAGCCGTAAAAATTTGACGGTTTGCCAGACAGGCAACTACCTCATAATTTGTTCTCTTTTTAAAAAATCGGCCCGATTGAGTGCATTTCATAAACTGGTGACCCCGGCGAGATTCGAACTCACGACCTACAGATTAGGAATCTGTCGCTCTATCCGACTGAGCTACGGGGCCACGTGTGAGGATTTATAACACCAACGCGGCTGAGGCAAGGTCCGGCTTGGTGGCCGGGCCGGGGCCCTGTCGGCCGTCGCCAAAGACAGCCGGTTACCAGCTGGACAGTTTGGCAAAGGGAATTGAATAATTAACCATTGCCGTCTCGGTGCCCGGGTTGGTGTCGCCGAGACTGGCGTTGGAATAGTGCGAGACCGACAGGCCGAGGCGGCTGCGGTCATCAAACCGGTAAGCCACTTCCAATTGCGAGCGGAACTCGACCGCGTGGCCCATGTCGAGGGTGTCGGTTTTGCCCTGCCACCAGGTCGGGGCAAAACTCGGCGTCACCACCCAGCGGCGGCCAAAATAAACGTCCATCAGAACCCCGGCACCAATAAAAGTCATGCCATTGGAGGCAACGGCCAGGGTGGCAAAGGGTTTGAGTTCCCAGAGTTTATAATTGGAGCGGTATTCCAGGCGAAATTCGGCACCTTCGTCCTTTTTGCGGTTGAAATCAAACCAACCGGCGCCAACGGTCAAAAAATCCGGGTCATCGGCGCCGGCAGCCAGGGCAGCCGGTGCCATAAAACCAACCGGCGCAGATAATACAGCGGTTGCAATCGCAACCAGGGAAACCGCCTTGAAAAACCACTTCACACCAACATCCCCCGCAAGAATTTGTCTTTTTTGTCGTCGTTGTCTGGCATCTTAGGTAAATCGCAACAGATTGCAAGCCATGGCGAGCGCTCTGGCAGCGCCTACAGGATCAGGGTTTTAAAACTTTCCGTTGCCTCGACTAGGGCACTGCGGGTGCCCGGTTCCATGGCACTGTGGCCGGCGTCGGCGACCACATTCAGTTTGGCACCGGGCCAGTTGACGGCCAGGGTATGGGCGGAAATCATCGGACAGACCATATCATACCGGCCCTGAATGATCTGTGCCGGCAGGTGATCGATCCGGTGCAAATTTTCCAGCAACTCGTTTTCACCTAGGAACATGGCATTGATAAAATAGTGGGCTTCGATACGGGCCAGAGCCAAAGCCGAATATCCGCTCAGGGCGGTGCCGGTTCTGGGCGCGTGTTTGAGGGTCGAACAATCCTGCTCAAAGCGGTTCCAGGCTTGTGCCGCCGGCCCGTGCACGGCGGGCGACGGGTCAATCAGGCGTTGGTGATAGGCCGCCAGAATATCGCTTTGTTCAGGGCCCGGCAGGTAGTCAACAAAAGCCTGCCAGGCTTCCGGATAAACCGTCTGGATGCCACCCAGAAACCACGCGAGTTCCCGCGCCCGGCCGAGAAAAATACCGCGCAAAATAAAACCCAAGGCTCGATCCGGGTGGGATTGCCCATAGGCAAGGGCCAGGGTCGAGCCCCAGGACCCGCCAAACAACAGCCACTGGTCAATCTGCAGATGGCAGCGCAGGGCCTCCATGTCGGCGATCAACAGATCGGTGCGGTTGGCGGTGATCTCTGCATAGGGTTTGGAGCGGCCGGATCCGCGCTGGTCAAATAAGACAATCCGGTAATGGGCCGGATCGAAGAACCGCCGGTGGGCCGGACCGGTGCCGGCCCCCGGTCCGCCGTGGATAAACAGGATCGGCACGCCGTCCGGATTGCCCGATACGTCCCAATAAATCTCGTGCGCGCCATCGACCGCCAGCAGGCCCGACGCATGGGGTTCAAGGGCTGGGTACAGGTCGTGACGGGGTTCCTGGGCGTCCATCGGTTTAAAGTTTACCTTCGATCACATAACGCATGAGCTGAACCACCTGTTCCGGCGTTTCGGCCACGGCCAGGGCGGCACCGTCCACTTCCTTCAGGGCGTGGGTCAGTGCCGGGTCATGCAGGGTGATGATTGGTTTTCCCTTGGCACTGGCGTAACCGGCATCAAAAGCGGCGTTCCATTGGCGGTATTTATCTCCAAAACGTACAACCACCACGTCGGCCCGGTCGATTAGCGTGCGGGTGCGAATGGCGTTGACCATGGACCCCTTATGGTCTTTCCAGAAGGCAGAGTTTTCGTCACCCAAAATGCTGACACCGCAATCATCGCTGGACGCATGATCGGTGACCGGGGCCAGGGTTGTCACCGGCAGGTTCGCGGCTGCAAGGCCGGCGGCAATACGCTGGCGCCAATCGGAGTGAATTTCACCGGATAAATATATCGACCAGTTTTGTTGTGTCATTTGTGTCTCCACAGGTTGTTCCGTTACCGATGCAGGCCGGCTACAAGATCCGTGTAGGCCGGTTCATCGGCGTCAATAATGCCGTGCCGCACCATAAAATCAATAACCACAAGGCCGGAATTAAATTTAAAGTCGTCTGTGGTTTCCAAAACCTCGCGCACCTGATCGCTCGACCACAGATAAAACCTCTCGACTTCGCCATCGGTATTGCTCGGTTGAAATTCCGCAGGCAGCTCGAGATCGTAGTTAAACAGGACATCGTCGCGCAAACCCTCGGGCCGCGACGTGCAATAGGAAACCGTGCCCACGGGCACGGCCTGGGCCGCCAGGGCGGCGGGTATATTGGCCTCCTCGGCGCATTCTTTTATCAGGTTGTCCTTAAGACCCAGACCGACCGGTTGTCCGCCGGCAACGATTTGGTCGAGTTTGCCGGGCCCCGTGGGTTTGCTCTGAGACCGTTTGCCGACCCAAAGTTTAATCCCCTGATGGTCGCGTACGAACCCGTTCATATGGACCCCATAGCCCTTAAATCCGAACAACGGAACGACGGCCCGTTCAATCTGGAACAGGGCCGGAGCTGAAAATTTGACCCCCACCGGATACGCTTCGTCGCGCCACCCGGGAACCTGTCCCCGATCCCTTAAATCGTTGGCGATCCGCGCCATCGCCCCGGTTCGGGCCTGGTAGGTCGTCAGTTTGGGGTCCAGCGATAGGCGGTCGTCGGAGATTGTCAGGAGGTCCTGAAACCCTTCAAAATGAGAAAGATCGTGACGCCGGACAGCGCCAATCCGGGCACCGTCGACGCAAAAATCCAGATAAAGACCGGCGTCATAGGGACCGCAGGCGGCGATCCGATCGATCAGGCTCATAAAACCGCCGCTCCGTCGCCCATCAGGCGACCATCCGCTGGTGTTTTTGCGACGTCAGCACCGACATCACCAGAATACAGCCGCGCAGGGCCCTGGCCATATGTTCGCCTTCTGGCAGGTCCATGTCTTTAAATTGCAGGTCGATTTGCAGATCTTCCTGAGGGCTGCCAAAGGCCGTCGCATGGCATTGGAAGGGGGTGCGGCCGCGTTTGGCAAAAACTTCCAGGACCCGGGGCAGGGTCGCCGGATCACTGACGGCGGTGATAGAAAAACACGCGGTGGTGTCGAGAACATCGTCGCGAACCAGAGAAAGAGACTTGGTCATTGTGAAAAAACCTTCAACAGAGAAATAAAAAAACAGCCAATATAACCCGGGCCTCGTTTAAGAACGAGAAACCGGGACTGTAATTCGCAAAATTGCGATCTCTGTTGTGTGGTTTGTCAGATACATAATGGCCTAGTCTAGGGCCTCTTAGCCGGCCGTTCAAGAACTCATAAAACCGTCTGTCCGGGCGGTGCAATCGCTGTCGACGGATCCGTCGGTTGGCGGCTTCGCTCCGAGCTTTGGGGTTAACCCGGATCGTTTGGTTTTGCCTGTTTTGTTTGCACGGATACCGTTGTCATCCAGCCTTCGAGCTTTAAGCCACGGCCAATATAGTTTTGCTCTGTCCGGGCCGGCGGTTCGGGAAAAGGCAGGCCTTTAAAGGTCTGGTGGTAGAAACTGTCATGAATGAGGCAGTGCTCGGTGATCAGCGGCCAGACAACCCGGGCGAGGAACAATTGATCACTCCACCGGCTGACCCGGCCGCCGTAAAGCGCGTTGGCCGTGGCCGTCAGATCAGGCAGGCAGCCGGCGACGCCGCCCCACATGCCAGCGAGCATCAAATCCGTATGGAACAGGTGATCGCGCATGATGTGAAACCGTTTGCCGCTGTCGAGCCAGGCGTCGACAGCGGCGGCGTCCCGGTCATTCAGGCGGCCATCCGCATCGCGGATGATAAAATGATCGATCGACGGATCGCTGGCCACGTCAAACCGCCAGAACCCGCCATGCAGATTGGCGAGAGTGCCGGCAACGGAGACCAGCTCGGTCGCGTTGTTTTGCAGCTGTTTGAGGACAATTTGCGGGACCGAAGCGTCGTGGTAAACCCGGCAGACCCAACCGGGAAAGACCGTCGCGGCGAGTTTGATATTTTCGAGGATCCCCTGGGCATACATATAATCGTCGCCCCACAGGGAGAAGGCGATGATATTGGTTTTCGCTGGTTGGGCCCGGCTTGGCCCTAACGCCAGACCGAGCTTTTTGCCAAGCACCGGAAACGCCCTTAGGCTGGTTTTATGTTTGAGCTCCAGGGCTTTGCTGCCCTGGACCCGGGCGGCCTCGGTCAAACCCAGATCAAACAGCAGCATGTTGAGGGCATTACGCGCAAGAATGTTGTTGGGGCGGGCCTCAATGCAACGCTCCAGTGCCCTTCGCGCGTCGTGCTGTTTGCCCTGGCTGCGATAGATACTGCTGACATTTAACCAACCGACCGGGTCGGACCGGGCAGCAGCGAGGCTGGTCTCGAGGGCCGCTTCGGGCTGGCCCATCTCCGACAGGACGGCGCCTTTTGCGGTCAAGTGCCGAGGGTTATCCGGTTCTTCACGGATCAATCGGTCAAATTCTGCAAGCGCCTGGTCGTTGCGACCAAGACTGTTGAGATCGCGGGCAAATTGGGCCCGCAGAAGGTGGTCTTCAGGCGATGTGAGGAGCAGGCTTTCGCTGATCGCAATCACCGTTTCCAGCTGGCCGGAGGATCGCGCCTGGGCCAGAAGGCTCCGTCGGTCGGGTGCTGCGGCTGCTGGTTTAGTCACCTGAATGCGCAGCCGTCTTTTGCCCGGGTCAGACAATCGCCTGCCGGAATTAAAAAATTCCTCGCCCAGGGTTTTCGGATCGCGGTCCATAGTCTCTATGAGCGCCGATATTTTATCTTTTTCGGCGTCTTCAAAATGCCATTTTGTTGATTGATTTTGCGGTTTTGGGCGGGTGATTGTGCCGTCGATGGGGGATCCTGTGACAAAGCTCAGCAATTTTCGTGCACCGTCGTCGCTGGCCATTGCGGCGGTCGTCGTTGACAACAGGGAGACGCCGGCAATGTCGTCGACCAGCAATTTGTAATAGGCGGCCCGGGCCTGCATTTCGTCGACATACCAGAGGGCGGATCCGGCCATGCCAGAGGACAGATAATCCTTTGAAGGCACGATGACATTGGGGTATCCGGGGTCGAGGGCAAACAACCAGGTAAACCCCCGGTTAAAAAAGTCAAACCGGTTATACAGGCTCCAGACCAGTTGCAAGCGGTCGCGCAACAGGGAAATGAGTTTTACGGGGCCCTGATCGGTAAATACATGGATGTTTTCGACCAGTCCGGCGCGGGCGTTGAAGTGTGAGGTTTCACCGTAAAGATCTGCCGGAGAGTGTTTTATGCGTTCGGCTTTTTGCCGCCAGAAAGCCTGGACCGCAGGACCGTTACCGCGCGCATTGAAGGCCATCAAATGGGAGACGTCGGGTGAATCCAGGCCCATGGTGTCATAGTCAATGCGTTCGTGGTGAACTTCGGCGGCGGGAAGGTTGGTCTGTAACAACTGCGCCAGATAGGACGTACCCGTCCGCCCGGCGGTAATTGTGAAGACAAAGTGTTGGGAAGTTACCATATGTGCCGATACCCGTCGCAAAAAAACCGGACTTGCCGAGCCCGGTTTATATTTGCATAAATTTTACGGCGGCGCGAGATCAAGCGGCCCGGGGTTTTCTTTCCTTTGACGGTTTCACATAGGCCCGTTCGCAGTGGGAAAGGCAATAGGGTTTATCGGCGATGGACGGTTCACCACAAAAGTGGAAACTGTCGGTTCCCGGTTCGCCCTCCGGCCAACTGCACATGCCCGGGCGCAGGGACCCCAGACTGATGACTTCGGCCGGACGTGGTTTTTGTTTGATGGGGGAGCCGCGTTTTGGCAATCCCAATCTGTGGACCTTGCCGACAACGGCGTTTTTCGTAATCCCCAGGCGCTGACCGATGGCGCTGGTCGGCATTCCTTCTGACCAGAGGGCGATAAGTGCGCTGATGCGCGTTGGTGTCCATTCAAATGACATTTTTTTTCCTGTTTTTCCCAAAGCTTTGTCTGAATGGCCCAGGATTTCAGACGCGACGTATTAATAATTTGACCCGTTGGCACCTTCGAAGATGCCGTCTATATGAAGTTACTATAACCACATTTTGGTATTAAGATCAAGGCGCTCACCACATATTGTATGTTTGTAGCATGTGGATAAATCAAATTTTATGAGTCAAAACAACGGTCTAGGGAAAGTACGGCTCGCCATTTCTTTTTTTATGAGTGAATGTAGTATACTAAAATTACGTTGTAATATTTATTAATATCATTTATGTATTTGATTTTACGTGAGGTAACCCTGCCTATGCCACGTCACCGCAACGACAGTCTTCGCTTCAAGCTTGAACAGGACATTATTGCTGGTCGTTTAAAACCGGGTGCCCGTTTGGATGAAGGTTCCCTGGCGCTACGGTTTGACGTATCGCGGACCCCGGTTCGCGAGGCGTTATTGCAACTGAGCTCCATGGGCCTGGTGGAATTGCGGCCGCGGCGTGGTGCCATCGTCGCGCAAATTGGCCTCAAGGACCTGCTCGACATGTTTGAAGTCATGGCCCAGTTAGAAGGCATGTGTGGCCGGCTTGCCGCGCGGCGGGCATCGAAAGACGAACTGAACCAATTGACCGCCGTCCATGCCGCCAGCCGACGCGCTGTCGAAACCGGCCATTACGATGCCTATTACCAATGTAACGTCAACTTTCATGAAATCATTTACCAGGCCGCTCGTAATCCGTTCCTCGCCGAGCAGACGACCAACCTGCGCAATCGGCTGGCACCCTACCGACGCTCACAATTGCATCAGAACGGTCGGTTAAAGGGATCCTTTGACGAACACAAGGCGATTTTGTCGGCGCTCGAGGCGCAGGATCCGGAACAAGCGGAACATTTGATGGCCGGCCATTTGACGGCACAGGGCGGGACCCTGAATGATTTTATTGCGTCCTTACCCGAGGACGTTTTTAACCGGCCGGGCCTTCAGGCTCTGGCTGCCAATTAAAATGTTACGTCACACAGACGAAAGAAACGGATCATGACCCAATCAGCCGACCTGAACACCTGGAGAAAAACTGCGGAAAAGGAATTGCGCGGGCGCAGCCTTGATGGTCTTGTTTGGAATACCCCGGAGGGCATTGACGTAAAACCGCTTTATACGGCGGCCGACCTGGAAGGCCACAGTGACGTCAATTCGCTGCCCGGGTTCGCACCGTTCACCCGTGGCCCGCGGGCGACCATGTATGCCAATCGACCCTGGACGATCCGCCAATATGCGGGGTTTTCGACGGCTGAGGCTTCCAACCGGTTCTACCGGGATAATCTGGCGGCCGGGCAAAAGGGGCTTTCCGTGGCCTTTGATCTGGCGACCCACCGGGGTTACGATTCCGATCACCCTCGGGTCGTCGGTGACGTCGGCAAAGCGGGTGTCGCCATCGATACGGTCGAAGACATGAAAATCCTGTTTGATCAGATACCGCTTGACCAAATGTCTGTGTCGATGACCATGAACGGTGCCGTTCTGCCGGTGCTCGCCGGATACATCGTCGCCGCCGAAGAACAAGGTGTGACCGCCGATAAATTGTCGGGAACCATTCAAAATGACATTTTGAAGGAGTTTATGGTTCGAAATACCTACATTTATCCACCCGAACCGAGCATGCGGATCGTTGCAGATATCATTGAATACACCTCGCGCCACATGCCAAAATACAATTCCATATCGATCTCCGGTTATCACATGCAGGAAGCCGGTGGCACGGCCGTGCAGGAATTGGCTTATACCCTGGCCGATGGTCTTGAATATGTAAAAGCGGCGCTTTCCAAGGGCCTGGATGTGGATGATTTTGCGCCTCGTCTGAGTTTTTTCTTCGGCATTGGTATGAATTTTTTTATGGAAATCGCCAAATTGCGCGCCGCCCGTCTGCTGTGGTGCGAGTTAATGCAACAATTTGCGCCAAAGGATCAGCGCTCTTTGATGTTAAGGACCCATTGCCAGACATCGGGCGTTTCTTTGACGGAAAAGGATCCCTACAACAACGTCGTGCGGACAACCATCGAAGCCATGGCGGCGGTTCTTGGCGGCACTCAATCGTTGCATACCAACGCGCTCGATGAGGCGATCGCGCTGCCGACACCGTTTTCTGCACGGATCGCCCGCAATACCCAATTGGTGATCGCCGAAGAAACCGGGATTCCCAAGGTCATTGATCCCCTGGGCGGCAGTTTTTACATTGAAAGCCTGACCCAGTCCCTGGCCGCCGAAGCCCGCAAATTGATCAAAGAGGTTGCGGACATGGGCGGCATGACAAAAGCCGTCAGTGCCGGAATGCCAAAACAGCGGATCGAAGAAGCCGCAGCACGGAAACAGGCACGCATCGATCGGGGCGACGAACAGGTGGTCGGTGTCAATGTTTACCAGCGCGACGAAGAAGACACCATGGAAATCCTTGATGTCGACAATGCGGCCGTCCGCGACCAGCAGGTTGCCCGGTTAAAACACATCAGGGCAACCCGCGATGGCGCTGTCTATCAAGCGGCGCTTGAGGCCTTGCGTGACGCTGCTGCGAGCGGTCACGGCAATTTGTTGGATTTGTCCGTGCGGGCCAGCAGGGCACGTGCCACCGTCGGCGAAATTTCCGATGCCCTGGAAAGTGAATACACCCGCTACAAAGCACAAATTCGCTCAATTACCGGGGTTTACGGGGCGGTCTATGACGGCGACGCGGGGTTCCAGAAAATTCGCGACGATGTGAGCCGGTTTGCCAAAAATGAAGGGCGGCGACCGCGCATGTTGGTTGTAAAAATGGGCCAGGACGGCCATGACCGTGGGGCAAAAATCATTGCCACGGCGTTTGCCGATATTGGCTTTGATGTGGACGTCGGTCCGCTCTTCCAAACTCCCGATGAAGCGGCACGCCAAGCCATCGAAAACGACGTTCATGTCGTCGGCGTATCGAGCCAGGCCGCCGGCCACAAAACCCTGGTTCCACAAATGATCGATGCCCTCAATGCCCTCGGCGGTGAAGACATTCTGGTGGTCTGCGGCGGCGTTATTCCGAGCCAGGACTATCCAGGTCTTCTGGCCAAGGGAGTCTCGGCCATATACGGACCCGGTACAAATATTCCAAAGGCGGCAAAGGAAATTATCGACCTCATCGCCCGCAACCGGCTGGCCGCTGAGTAGACGTAATAATCATAATCAGGTTAATATATATAGTTTGTTTTAATTAATCGGTTTTTGATTAATTTTCCCCATACACCTGCCGTTACACCAAGGCCCTGCGGGTTTATAATGTCGCCCGTCGGCGCTCACCCCATCGCCAATCTGCCGGCGGGGGCGCGCCGGCGTTCGCACCCCAACCAAAAACCGGCCCGCGAACCGGCCCAGATCTATTTAACGGGTTGAGCGTTGACCAATCCTTTGACCTTTCCTAGACTCGAAAAGGCTGGTATCGAATAGGGGACAGGTTGGCTGTCTTGGCTGTTAAGGGCTGGGCCCATCGTCACTTGAACGCATTATGTTTGATGCTTTAATTATTGTCAGAACCGGGAAAGCACCCGCCCATGAAGACCCATACACTCTTTTCCAACGGCAATCACCAATGGGTAATCCTGGGTCGGGATTCAGAACGGGACGCCCATATCGCCGATACCAATCAACTTGTTGTGGTTGTCGACGGTTCGGCGGCCCTGATTGATCCCGGTGGTATAGAAATTTTCCCGGCCCTTCTGGCGGCGTTAACCAGTCTGGTCTCCGTCGACCGGATTGATAATCTGGTTTTAACCTCACCGGATCCGGACGTCTCGTCATCGCTGCCCCTATGGCACCAGATTTGCCATGATGGTCTGATCATCTCGGCCCCGGCCCTGTGGACCGATCTCATGGGCCACCTCGACAGCAAATGCCGGTTTCGAACGGTCGGCGATGATGGCGGTGTGGTTTCCCTGACCAGTGACAGTAGCCTGCAACTGATCCCGGCCCACCATTTACACGCCGCTGCCGCCTACAGTGTCTATGATCCAATTGCCAAAATTCTCTATTCCGGATCCGTTGGTTCAAGCCGAAACACGGCCAATTCGACGGGCGAATTCATTGTTGATAATTTTGATGACCACGTCAGTTTCCTGGAGGACTACCACGGTCGCTGGTTTGCCTCGGAACGGGCGCGCGATGACTGGTTGGCTCGGGTCACCGAACTGGAGATCGATTTTGTGGTGCCGCATCGCGGTCCGGCCTTCGCAGGCAAGCATGTTGCGGCCTTCCTAAGGTGGTTTTCGACGGCAAAAATCGGCTCCGTATTGTCCTCCGGTGCCAGGCCCGCCGAGGCGGAAGTATCGGAAGCCGCAGAAGCCGCAGAAGCCGCAGAAGCGGCGGCGGCCCTGGCCTCTCTTTTGTCCGGTGATGACGACGCTCAGGCGACGCAACCAAGCCCGCAGGCGGACCAAACCCGTGGCGAAGTTGAACCCGCAGTGCCAGCCGCAAGCTTTGCAACAGACGATGATGACTTTGCCGAGCTTTTGGGCATTGATGTGGGACCGCCGCGCGGCACCCCCGAACCGGGGGCAACCTATCGACTGGTGACCCGCAGTGATTTTGACGGCCTGGTCTGTGCCGTGGTGCTCGAACAACTCGACATGATTGACGATATTTTATTCGTTCACCCCAATGACATGCAGGAAGGACGGGTCGATATTACAAAAAATGATATCACCACAAACCTGCCCTATGTGCCGGGATGTTATTTGTCCTTTGACCACCATATGAGTGAAATTACCCGCCTCGGGCAAAAACACGACAATCATATTATTATTCCCGACGCCCCGTCTGCGGCCCGCGTTGTCTATGAATATTACGGCGGTGCCGAAGGATTACCAAAGGTTTCAAAGGAACTCATGGATGCGGTCGATCAGGGCGATTCGGCGCAGTACAACATGGAAGAGGTGCTTAACCCGGAACGCTGGGCACTTATCAATTTTATCATGGATTCTAGAACCGGCCTCGGCCGGTTCCGGGGGTTTCGCATTCCCAACTATGAATTAATGATGAACCTGATCGAATATTGCCAGGACCAATCCATCGAGCAGATTTTAGAAATCGAAGATGTTAAGGAACGGGTGGTTTTTTACCAGGAACAGGCTGAACTATTCAAAGACCAGGTGAAACGTTGCGCGTCGGTCCATGGCAATTTGGTCGTCCTCGATTTACGCGAAGAGAAGACCGTTTTCGTCGGCAATCGGTTTATGATTTATGCGTTAGTGCCGGAATGCAATATTTCCATGCATGTCATGTGGGGACGCGATAAACAGAACGTTGTCTTCGCTGTCGGAAAATCTATTTTCGACCGGTCGTCGAAGACCGATGTGGGCGATCTGATGCTCAAATATGGCGGTGGTGGACACCATGCGGCGGGAACCTGCCAGGCCGACCCCCTGTTGGCCGATACGGTTAAAACCGCACTTGTGCAAAAAATTAACCAGGACGGCTGATGGCCCCTGCCCTGGTTCCGCGCCGAAAGGCCCAGGGCAAAAATGGATTGGAAGCAAAAACGCCTTTTACGACTTTTTGTGGTTAATTATCAGTCAGTTGCATTTATATCGTCCTATTGTTAATATATATATTCCTACTGACTGACGTCGTTATTTATATGACAATGTTCCCATGTTGAAACACGCAGATATATGGCGGGCCATTGACAGGCTCGCCGCCGAATATGAGTTTTCGGCATCAGGACTGGCCAAACAGGCCGGCTTGGACCCGACGACATTTAATAAAAGCAAACGCGTGACCCCCGAGGGCAAATTGCGTTGGCCAAGCACCGAAAGCCTGGCGAAAGTTTTGGCGGCGACGGGGGCCAGCTTTAACGAATATGTTTCTTTTATTGGCGAAAGTGGCGGTGCCGGCGTGTACCGGAACATTCCCCTGATCGGTTATTCCCAGGCCGGATCACCAGGTTATTTTAACGACAACGGCTTCCCGACGGGAGCCAATTGGGATGAAATTCCCTTTCCCGGATTTGCCGACCCTCAAGTTTTTGCTCTGGAGATCAGTGGCGACAGTCTGTCGCCGGTATTTCGTGACGGTGATACGTTAATCGTCTCTCCTGGTTCCCACATCCGTCGCGGTGATCGTGTTGTGGTAAAAACCACGGACGGCGAACTGATGGTAAAAAACCTGCAGCGACAATCGACAAAACGGGTCGAACTTGTCTCCATTAACACGGCCCAAGCCGACCGGACGATTGAAATCGAAAAACTGGCGTGGATGAGCAGAATAATCTGGGCCAGCCAGTGACACCCGCAAAACAGTGTCAAAACTCGACAGCGATGGTGCTTGGCAGTGCGGCAACATGCCTGGATTGGCCCGCTCTTTGCTTCCGACAAGGGGCCCCAGGCAAAATCGCCATCACTTCTTATGGTCAGTGGAGTTCCCATGATACTTAAAGGATCCTGTCATTGTCAGGCAATTGGCTTTGAGGTGCAATCCGATCACCCCTACCCCTTTAATAGGTGTTATTGTTCCATATGCCGAAAAACCGCAGGCAGCGGCGGTTATGCCATTAACCTGTCGGCCGATAGGGGCAGCCTTGTCGTCCGGGGACAGGAAAATCTCGGGATTTATCAGGCGCGCCAAACCGATCCTCAATCACATACCGCCGTTGCAAGTCCTGGCCAACGCAATTTCTGTAAATTATGTGGCTCGCACCTTTGGGTCTGGGACCCGCGGTGGCCCGAGCTTTTACATCCGCACGCCGGAGCCATTGATACGGAGCTGCCGGTATCGCCCGAATATACCCATCTGATGCTCGCATCCAAAGCCTCATGGGTCCCCGTCGAGCGGTCAAACACCAATCAGTATTTTGACGAATACCCGAGCGAAACCATTGCCGAGTGGCACCAGCGAATTACCGATAAAACCGGATGATGCTGATCGGTGCCGCCGGAAAATCAAATGCCGGTGACTTATCCAGCAGAACCGGAAAAAATGGGCTGATTTGCGAACCGGGCTTTACGCAAATATCAATGCGTCACGGCATTTTCGGCGATTCAATTATCGCTGGAAATGTTCTACAATTAGAAGTTACCGGCACACCGACATTTCGCGTTGGCGAAAACAACCAATTTGCGCCGGCATTTCATGTACTTGCCAAGCCGTCAGGGAGGATATTACTTGCAACCCAACACCTTTCACTCGCAATTATCATCGTCTTTTGGCTAGAGCGTAGAATAAAGTTGAAATAATTTATCTGGTTTGGGTAAAAATTCTCGTTTTGTTTAACTGGTAATTTTGTAAATGGCTATCGTGCGCATTAAATGTTGGAAATTTGGCATGTTCAAACTTATCAAGGCCCTATTGGCACCGATGGTTTTTGGCTCCCTCCTGGTATCCTGCACATTGACCCCGTCGCCCTTTGAGACAGGGCTTAACTCCTTTGAAAAGTCCGACTACCAATCCGCACTCAGGGACTGGTCGCTTGCCAGTTTGAAGGGCGACGCCAGCGCACAAAATGGAATAGGCTGGATTTACGAAAAGGGTCTGGTCGATAAGGCCGACCCGACAGCTGCACTCGTCTGGTATCAAAAAGCCGCGAAACAGGACCACGATGGGGCCTTGTTAAACCTCGGAAATCTTTATGACGACGGTATCGGTGTTAATAAAAACTATAAACTTGCCGCTGAGGCTTTTGAAAAATCTGCCAATCTGGGAAATGCCGAAGCTCAAAATAATCTGGGCCGTATGTATCTGAATGGGCACGGCGTCGAACAAGATAAGATTAAGGGGGCCGCCTGGTTAGAACGTGCCGCACATCAGGGTTTTGCCCCGGCGCAGGATCATCTTGGAACGCTTTATTTTAGGGGGCATGGAGTAAAAAAAAACCTGGCGTCTGCGCTGTTTTGGTTCGAGTTGGCAACCCGCGAGAAGCAACCGGGGGCCGCGTTAAACCGCGACTTCGCCCGGACATTTGTCGACCCCAAAAAAAGGCGATGGATCGATATCCAAGTCACCCGTTGGCGGCCTCGTTTTGAATAAATTCAGTTAACCGAATTGTGCCGGGTATCACGCTTTTTTTTCATTATAGGGAGCAAAAGTACGGTGCGGCGGAAATTTGGCTAAAATAACCGTACCTTCCCCGATCACACTTTCAATTTCAATTTTCCCGCCATGTAACTCTACCAATGTTTTAACCAAGGCCAAACCCAAACCCGAGCCGCCTGCTGTTGTCGTTGCATCCGTCACATTAATTTGCACAAACGGCTTAAACACCTGAGGCAAATATTTGGCAGCGATTCCTTTCCCTTTGTCGGCAACACGTATCGTTATGCCGCCAGATGACGACATAAAAGCGTCGACTTCTATCAAAGACGAACCGCCGGCGTGATTTATGGCATTTGCAACGAGATTGATCACGATCTGTCGAACGCGCCGCGAATCTGCATGAATAGGGGGCAGATCATTGGCGGAAAAGTGGCTAATCCGATAGGCGTCCTCAGGAAACGAGGTTTTAATCACCCGCTCGCACGCGTTCATAAGTTCCGTTAAGTCGACTCGCTCCTCAACCAACTTCAACTGCTTTGTTTCAATTTTTGCCACATCGAGTAAATCGTCGATAAACCCGAGTAAATGGACCCCAGCGCCTTCGATATCGTTAATATACTCTTCGTATTTTGGATTGCCGACAGGGCCATACAGGTTATTTTGAATGGCTTGGGAAAATCCAATTATGGCATTAAGCGGCGTGCGTAATTCATGGCTCATATTTGCAAGAAATACCGACTTTGCCATGTTCGCATTTTCGGCATCTTGTCTGGCCTCAATCAAAATGCGTTCCGCTTCTTTACGGGCGCTGATGTCGCGAACCGTATAGATAACAGAAACCCGAGACCTATCGCGGCGCTCCCAACGGTCGTTTTCCCTATTCAGTTCGACGGTGGATTTCAACACCTCCAGTGGTAATACGGCGGACGGTTCACCCCTCCGGCGCCCCATGAGTTCGTGCGGCTGCGGCGTTATAGGGGCTTCCGGCGGGTCCTCATCCGTTCGAAAATTAACCGCTGGCAGGATGGAATCAATCGGTAAATCTAACAGTTCCCCTGGACCATAACCAAAAAGGTGATCTGCGGCCGGATTCGTGAAATTTATTAGGCCATCAAATCGAACGGCGATAATCCCGTCAGAGGTATTCTCTGCCAGGTTACGAATCATTGTCTTATTATGCCTTTCGGCCATGGAATTAACAAAAATACGAACGGATTGATGATCGATCTGGCGCACCAATCCAAAACCGTAACTTAACATCCCAACAAAGATCCAAGGGGTTGTATCAACGGATATGGAAAAAATAGTGTGCGCCACGCCACCGATACCGAGGGCGACAACAATGCCGATAATTAAACCGGTACCGCCCAAACGCCAGGGCAGATCAGCGAGCCAGGGGCCTAACAACAAGGAGACCAAAACAACAAACCCCAAGATAACCCCGTCCGAAACAGATCGCAATCCAATTCCCTGAACGATAGATTCATAGGCTAACGCATGAACCATAACCCCGGGCAACGCCTGATATACAGGAACCGCAAGCCAATCACCCAATTCCAGTGCCGTTGCTCCGATGATCACATTGCGTCCCACAATAAGGCCCGGATCAAATCTTCCATTTAGGATATTCGAATAGGAAACCCTTGGGATTGTCGCCGGATCAATTCCATAGTTTATGGCCAATGCGGCTTCCCCCCAGCCATCGACACCTGACATGACCGCTGGCATCGTTAATACCGTCTCTTTATTCCATTTCACCTGATGGATTGTTTGCCGGACCAAACCATCCGCCTCAGGAAATTCATTTACCGATGCAACCACCACATGGTGTCGAAATCTTGGCAGTGGTATGCGGGTTACAAGATCACTTGAAACCGCCTGCACGTGGGCTTTCTGGACAAATACTGGAAAAATAACTTTGCCCCGGAAACGGGTTAATGCTTCTTCTAATATAGCGTCATCGTGTTCATTGGATTTTGAACTGAAGTCGACTGTCATTCCGACCCTATTTGCGCCTGCGGCAAACAGGTTATTTAATACGGTTGCGTGCAATCGACGGGGCCAGGGCCAAACACCCACTTCACGCAAACTTTCCGGGTCAATCTCAACGATAACCAGACCGCCACTGGCATTGCTGCCAAAGAGTTCAAACCGCAGGTCGGTCAACCGGCGCTCTAGAAAATTCACCCCGCCAGCCAGATAAATCACGCCAACAAAAAGCGCGATCAAGAGGTGAGGCATATATCGCCTCATCTGGATGAGGCACCAATTGAGGCAAGCATATCGGCTCACATCAATTTTTTATTTGGATTTGGATTTTGATTTGCCATTGGCGTTGCCATTTCCGTTGTTACCGTTGTTGCCGCTATTACCGTTATTTCCGTTGTTACCGTTGTTGCCGTTGTTGCTACTATTATTACTGCTACTGCTATTACTGCTACTGTTATTACTGCTACTGTTATTACTGCTACTGTTATTACTGCTACTGCTACTGCTATTACTGCTACTGCTATTACTGCTATTACTGCTATTACTATTGTTGCTGCTATTACTGCTGCCGTTGCTGCTCCTATTATCGCTCGAAGCGCTGTCACCGTTTCCGAATCCACCGCCATTCCCATTGCCGCCTCGATTATTGTTGCCGCTGTTACCCTGACCACCGCCACGGTTACCAACGGATTGCCGATCACTTTGGTTTTGCCCGGGGGTGCCATCGTTCGAGGCCGTCGTAAGTCCCTTCGAAGTATTGCCAATATTGGGTCTGTCGCCTGAACGATTTGAATTGCCGCGGCTTTGCCGCGACGATGTCACACTGACGTTGATGGTGGCGGGGGCTCCGGGACTCGCGCTCGGCGAAACGTTTGCGGTTTGACCTGCCAAAACATCCACATCCGCGCGTGATCCGCCGTCCGAAGTGGATACGCCAACAACGCCTTCACTGACCGAAACGCTAGCCGACGTATCGCCGACTTGAACGCCAAAGGTCGTACCTTTAACGCCGACCATCAGAAACGGCGTTTCGACCTGAAATCGTTGTTTTGGCTGTCCGGCGGCGGTTAAAAAGTTGAGTGATGTTCTTTTTTCAATCTTGAACAGCATATTCCCCAGGTTTTGCAAAATCCGAGTAACACCAACTTCCATTTTATTGGGCAGTTCCAATGAACTTTTTGCGGCAAGAACCATTCGATCTTTACGGCGTGCCAGCATCGCCCACCCAAAGTCACCTGACTTAATTTGGGTTCCCGGTTGGACAATCGACCCGGCGGCAGTGGGGATCCAAGTTGAACTGGAATCCCGGCGCGATTGGACATCGCCTTCAACAGATACTACCGACCAGGCACCAGCTGGCAAACTGTCGCCAATGATGGCATTTGATGTAAAGGCAGCGGGTAAAATAGACGCCGAGTTCGTCCGCTCGTCGGCAAATCCAACACTTGAAAAAAAGACAACAATTAACAACGCCGACAAATAGGAAATAATGTCCTTAGAGGAAAATTGCGTCATAGGCTCGCTCCCGCTGATCAAATCAGTGTGACGTTTAGCCCGGATTCTCCCCAACTTCGTGCTGAAACATTTTAAAACCGTTTAGCCTATAGGGATTTTTGGACGGGGGCAACGAATTTAGGTGGAGTTGCATGTCCTTGTGGTGGTTTAAATCCCTCGCTTGATCAATTTCCGAAGAATTACCACCAGATGACTATAAATCGTTTCAATTCAATCTTTTAGGTTGTTCAATTGGGCCCGTCCAGTCTGAACATGTCGGACTGATCACATCTCTTTGCCATATAACCTTGCGGGTATTAGTGTGCTGCACAGGCAATAAAACACCAAGATCACCCGCTCCGGATATTCACAATGATCCCCAGCAGGATCAGACCGGCACCAGCAAACAGAAACGGGTCCACGGGTTCACTGTAAACCAACGCGCCGACAACGGCGGCAAACGGCAACCGCAGAAAATCCATGGGGGCAACGACCGACGCGTCGGCAAGCCGGAAGGCCGAGGTCAGGCAATAGTGCGCCGCCAAGGCGGACACACCGACAATTACGATCAGCGGCCATTCGGCGGCGACCGGCCAGTACCAGGCGTTCAGTGAAGGGATCAACCCCAATGGCAATTGCACAATAGTCATGTAAAAAAGAATGGTCAGGGTGCTTTCGGTACGCGCCAGTTTTTTTGTCAGCACATGAGAAAGCGCATAACAGACGGCGGCACCAAGCACAGCGATGGCACCAATGTCTAGGATTTCCGCACCGGGCCGCAAAATCACCAGCACCCCAACAAAACCAACGGCAACGACGATCACACGGATCCCCGACAACCGTTCGCCAAGAATCGGAATCGCAAAAATCAGCGTCCAGATCGGCACCGTATATTCAATCGCAAACACTTCCGCCAAGGGCAGCAGGGCGATACCGACAAACCAGCCGAACTGGCCGCCATAGTGAACCACATTCCGCAAGATCTGGAGGCCTAACTGCTGGCTGATCATTTGTTGCCAACCAGAACGCCACACCAGGAAGCCGATGATAAACAGACCAACAAAGCTTCGGAAGAACAACAGTTGAAAGGTCGACATGGTATCCGACAGCTCACGCACACTCAGTGCCATTGCACCAAAGGAGAAAAGCGTGCCGACCATCCATAAGGAAGCACGAAAGACGTTTTTGCGGTCCCCGGTTGGCGTCACCGTCCGGCACGCAAGCGGTTTAAGACCTGATGGGTATCATTGCGGCGCGACGTCCACAATCCCCGGTCCTGGGCTTCGATCAGGCGATCGGCCATTTCCCGCAGGGCCGCCGGATTATGGTCGATCAAAAACTGTACGACCCGCTCATCATTTAAGTAGGCATCAAAAACCGCATCAAAATGATGGTCCTTCACGCAGCGGGCTGTCGCTTGGAAGGCAAACAGATAATCGACGGTTGCCGCCATTTCAAAGGCCCCCTTGTAACCGTGACGCATGACCCCTTCGATCCATTTGGGGTTAACAACCCGGGCCCGGACAACCCGCCCGATTTCGTCTTCGAGATTTCTGATTTTGGGGTTTTCAGGGCGCGAATGGTCATTGTGGTAAACCACCGGCTGGTTTCCAGATAGTGATCGCACGGCTGCCGTCATGCCCCCTTCGAATTGATAATAGTCATCGGAATCAAGCAGGTCATGTTCCCGATTATCCTGATTATGGATGACCGCCTCGACCCGTTTCAAGCGGCTTTCAAATAACCCGTGTTCGGCCTCGCCCGGTGTGCCGGCACCATAGGCATATCCCCCCCAGGCGATATAAGCCTTTGCCAGATCGTCGTCCGTTTGCCATCCCTTTTCGTCGATCAGTGCCTGCAGACCCGCGCCATAGGCCCCCGGTTTTGCTCCGAAAATCCGATAACCCGCCCGCGTTTTCGCAACGTCTTCCGCCAGTCCCTGGGCAACATATTTTTTGCTTTCGACGCGAACCCGGGCCGCAAGTGGATTGGTTTCAGGCGTCTCATCTAAATCTGCGACGGCGCGAACGGCGGAATCAAAAAGATCAATAAGGCTCGGAAAGGCATCCCGGAAAAAACCGGATATGCGGAGCGTCACATCAACCCGTGGACGGCCCAAAACACCGACCGGCAGAACCTCAAATCCGGATACCCGCCGGGACGCCGTATCCCAAGTCGGCTTGACGCCCATGAGAGCCAGCGCCTGCGCAATATCGTCACCGCCGGTTCGCATGTTCGATGTGCCCCAGGCGCTCAGTGCCATGGTCGTCGGCCAGGCGCCCGCGTCCTGCATATGGCGCTCAATCAATAGCGTCGCGGATTTCCAACCCAGGGTCCAGGCCGCCGGAGTCGGCACGGTTCGGGTATCAATGGAATAAAAATTCCGTCCCGTCGGCAACACATCCGGTCGACCCCGGGTCGGCGCACCCGACGGGCCGGCCGCCACAAAACATCCGTTCAATCCGCTTAACAAACCGGCAAGTTCCGCCGCGCCCGAACGCTCAACGGCGGGACGAAGGACCGTGGCGATTTGTCCAAGCACGGCTTTGGTATGGATCTGATCCGCCGCCGGGATGTGACGCCCGGAGACATAAGCGCTGGCCAATTCTTCCAGGCGTTCGACCGTATCGCCGCAACTGCGCCAAAGCGCCTCGGAGCACGTCGCAAGCAGCTGCGGTCTCGGTCCCTGGTAGGCATCGGCCATGACACAGGTCATCGGATCAAAACCCAGGTTCAGGTCCCTTGCCATGGCCCGCAACAGCGACTGATCGCCAGGCCTCTCGGTGCCCCGCGGAACCCGGACCAGGGCGACAAGCAAATCATCAAGCAGCGCGCCGGTCGGCGATTGGCCAAAAATATGCAAACCGTCGCGGATCTGCATTTCTTTCAATTCACATAAATAATTGTCCAGTTTGGCAAGCGCCTGCGCTTCATCATCCGCCCTGTCGATACCACAATCCGTATCCAGACCCGTTGCCTGACATAAGCTTAAAATTTCTTTTTTGAGAACCTTTAAGCGCCGCGGATCGACGCCCGCAGCCTCATAATATTCATCGACCAGCTGTTCCAGATCGCGCAACGGACCATAACTTTCGGCGCGGGTCAGCGGGGGTGTCAGATGGTCGATAATAACCGCCTGCGCCCGCCGTTTGGCCTGGGTGCCTTCGCCAGGGTCATTAACGATAAACGGATAAAGATGTGGTGTCGGGCCAAAAACCGCTTCGGGAAAGCAGCTTTCAGACAGCGCCAGGGCCTTGCCCGGCAACCATTCGAGATTGCCATGTTTTCCCATATGGACAATCGCGTCGACACAAACGTCATGGCGTAACCAGGCATAAAAAGCCAAATAACTGTGGGGCGGAACCAGCGACGGATCGTGATAACTGGCGACCGGGTCCAGGTTATATCCGCGGGCCGGCTGTAAACCAATAATAATACGCCCCATCCGATAGGCCGGTATGGCAAAACTTCCGCAATCGACCTGCCCGGCCTGGTAAAAAGGGTCTCCTTCCGGTGGCCCCCAACGGTCCCGAACACGGGTTTGGATATCGTCGGGCAACTGGCCAAAAAACAGGTGATAATCAGCCAGGCTCAAGCGCTCGGAAACGAGCCGCTGGGCCAGGGCGCGGTGATCATTGGTCGGCCCCGCCTGCATTCGGGTAATCAGATCATCACTGTTATCCGGCAACGGCCCCACGTCGTATCCTTCGTCCTTAAGGGCATTGAGGACAACGAGAGTGGCGGCCGGCGTATCGAGCCCAACGCCATTCCCCATACGCCCGTCCTTGTTCGGATAATTGGCCAAGACCAGGGCGATCCGCCGATGGTTTATTGGCGTCCGTCGCAAATGGCTCCAGGACCGGGCAAGGGCACAAACAAAACCAATCCGGTCGGCGACCGGTTCGTAGCGGACAATATCCGTTTCGGTCAACGGGTCCCGGCGGGCAAGCCCCTTAAAGGAAACGGCGCGGCTTAAAACCCGTCCGTCGACTTCCGGCAAGGCGACGTTCATGGCGATATCGCGGGCCGACAATCCGCTTTGACCGGCCTGCCAGGACGTTTGGTTTCCGCCGGAAAACACAACCTGAAGAACCACAGGTGCGGTGCCACCGCGCCCTGCATTAAAGGGCGTTTGCACGGGCCCGGCACCCGGTGCGGCGACGGAAAACCCAGTGCCGTTTAAAAAGATATCCGGCGGCGCTTCAGCAAATATATGTTCCATAATCGCCGCCGCGACCGGGTCTTTAAGGCTTTGTGTAAACACCGGGAGGGGGTTTAAACCAGCGGCAATCAGGCCGTTGACCAGGGCATCGATCACTGCCGTATTGCCGGCCTGCACCAGGGCACGGTAAAAAACTACCGCAGCCACGGCCTGGTCCGGTTGCCAGTTGGCGCGAATTTCGTCGACGGAAGCAAATCTTCTGCCGGGCCAATACAGGCCGGCCTTAACCAGCGGCCGGGGCTCTAGCCATTCGGTTTCCTGGCCCAGCACAGTTGCCGCGTAACGCAAAAAACCGATGGCGTTTTCCGGACCGCCATGGACAAGGTACTGCCACAGCCGGTAATGGGTATCCGCCGGTACGGAGGTCAGCTCTGCAAGCTCTGCGTCCGGTTGATCATCGCCGGGCAGAAATACAACAGGAATATTATTTTTCTGGCACGTGGCAATCACTTCATCGCTGCCATAGGTCCAATATCCGCGACCACCAAGCAACCGCACAATAACCAGTTTTGCGCCACCGATGATCCGTTCCACATACAGATCGACAGACATGTTGTGGGTCAAATGCATTAAATTGGCAAGCCGCAGGGAGGGTTGATTTAGCCGGCCATCCGTTATCACCGCCTGGGCGTCAGCAAGCGCCGCCAATTCCGTATCGGCGGCCGATAGAAAGACAATGTCGCCAGGCGACTGGTCCAGATCGACGGCCTCGGAACCGTCGTTTATGCCGCCGGGTTGGGCCGCCAGCAGGTGCATATCAGCCGGCGAGTGCCAGGCGGATGGCTTTTTCATCCATGCCCGTTTGACCGATAAAAACCAACTCGGACCGGCGAGCTTCACCGGTCTGCCAGGGTCGGTCAAAATACCGCTGCAGGCGCGGTCCAACCGCCTGAACAACATGCCGCATCTGCTTGCCCGGTACATGCAAAAACCCTTTGATTCGCAGAATATCGTGCGCCGCCGTCAACTCTTTCAGGAGGATTTCCAGGGTCGCCGGGTCGGCAATGTCGCCAAGCGATACGACAAAACTGTCAAAATCGTCGTGATCGTGCTGGTCTTCGCCGTCGTGATGGGATTTTCGGGTTTCGATCACATCCTCGACGGCAGCGTCGATGCCCAAAAGTACCTGGATATCGATTTGACCCTGCTGCACGGCGACAATCTTTGCCGCCGGATCCGTATCTTCGGCAACCCGTTCACGGACACCGGCCAGGGCGGCTGCATCGAGCAGATCACTTTTATTTAACACGACCAGATCCGCAGACAGCAATTGATCTTCAAAAACTTCTTCCAAAGGCGATTCGTGGTCCAGCATTTCATCGGCCTGGCGCGATGCCTGAACGGCATCTGGATCGTCGGCAAAACGGCCCGCACTGACAGCTGGCGCATCAACTACGGTAACCACCCCGTCAACGGTTACTCGCGACTTGATTTCCGGCCAGTTGAAAGCCTGAACCAGGGGTTTTGGCAGGGCCAAACCTGAGGTTTCAATGACAATATGCTCTGGCGGTTCGGGCCGATCCAGCAGGGCCTCCATGGTCGGCACAAAATCATCGGCGACGGTGCAACAAATACAACCATTTGCCAATTCAATGATACTGTCGTCGTCACAGCCTGCAATGCCGCATCCGGCCAACAGCGCGCGGTCAATTCCCAAGTCACCAAATTCGTTGATCACCAGGGCTATCCGTTTGCCGCCGGCATTTTCGAGCATGTGGCGTATCAGTGTGGTTTTGCCGGCACCTAAAAACCCGGTGATGACAGTTGCGGGAATTTTCATCGGTTAATCGCCCTTTAAAATTTGCGGAATGCCCGCCGTCAACCACACAACACGGTCAGCGGCCTCTGCAACTACCTGATTCATACGCCCGGCGCAATCCACGAATTGTCGGGCCAGGGCATTATCGGGTATTATACCCTGCCCGACTTCATTGGAAACCAGAACGACCGGACCTTCGCAGGCCTGCAGAGCCGCGTCTAACTGCGCCAGGCTGGTTTCAATATTGCGGTCGGCGAGCAGCAGATTGGATAACCACAGCGTCAGGCAATCAACCAAAACGGGGGTCTGGTTGGTTGAAAACTGGCGCAATCTGGAGGCGATTTCCAGGGGTTCTTCAGAGGTTTGCCAAAGCCCGCCGCGACGGTTTTGATGGGTTTCTATTCGAACCGCCATTTCAGCGTCAAACGCCTGCGCCGTTGCCAGATAGATGCCACCACCGGCGTTCTCGATTAGCTGTTCCGCATATCGGCTTTTGCCCGACCTCTGGCCGCCCATTACCAAGGTGATTTTTGCCAAATCCATGGGTCTATTTAGCTGGCTGATTAATGGTAACAGCGCGCCAGGATCGACCCTTGCCCTTTAACAGACCGCCCTCGATATGCTCAAGCCGTGTCAGCGACAGGGTCCCAATGGTAAAGGACATACCGGTTTCGGGCGGTAATTCCAAGGCGTGGGAAATCGCCGCGCGGATGGTTCCGCCGTGGGTTACTGCGACGATATCCTGGCCCGGATGATCCGTCGTATATTGGTCGATGATGGTGCCAACCCGATCGATCTGATCGGCAAAACTTTCCCCCCCCGGCGGTCGGTTTCGAGCCGGCATTTGCCAAAACCGGTCATATACGGCTTCGTCTCTGGATCGCATTTCATCCCAGGTCTCGCCCTGCCAATGGCCAAAGTCCTGCTCACCCAGTTGGGCTTCGCGGATTGGCTTGGGGAATTCCAGGCCGGCATCACCAATGGCATTTGCCGTCCGATGGGTCCGGCTCAGGTGGCTGGTCAACCAAATTGCGTCGCCGGGCAATCGGTCAGCAAGGTTTTCGAACGACTGGCGGTCTGTGGTGTCGCATTCGACGTCATTGGATCCATAAATCCGGCCTTCAACACCGACAACCGGCGCATGCCGCACCCACCACCATCTTGTAACAGTACTCATATTGCGTAAGCCCCTGCAGTCACTAAGACGGTGATCTCGACGATTTGTTGTGCCGCGCCGAGAACGTCACCCGTATAACCGGAAATCTGACGATGGGCGATGAAAGCCACAACCAGAGTTGAAAGCAAGCCGGTTATCAGGCAGACAAATCCGACCCCGAGACCGAGGAACGGCCAGGCGATCAAAACCCCGATCACCAGCGCCGTGGCCGCTCGGATCGATGACGGACGACCGGCATCGGCGGCCAGGCCGTCGCCTCGGGCGCGCTGCAGTAAACACATGATGCCCGGCAAAAAACTTCGCGACAGGACAGCGGCTGCCAGCAGGGTTGCCGCTGCGATCCCAGGCCCCATCAATCCGGCCAGAATTGCCGCCCGCAAGCCGACGCTGAAGACCAGCGCCAGGACGCCATAGGTGCCCATATGACTGTCACGCATGATCCGCAGTTTGGCTTCACGGTTATCGCCGCCACCGAATCCGTCCACCAGGTCGGCCAATCCGTCTTCATGCAGAGCACCCGTGACCAGCGCCGCGACGGCCAGGGCAATCAATGCACAGGCCAGGGGATGTAAGTTGAGTTCCGCCGAGAGCATCAGAGCGCCGCCAGACGTGGCACCAACGACGAGGCCGATCAAGGGGAAGCACCAAACCGCCGTCGCCAAATCACTGGTCTTCAGTTGACCGGTAACCCGAAACGGCAGGCGCGTTAAAAAAACGCCAGCAACCGTAAAGTCATGACGCCAGGACCTGTAACCGGTCGAGAGATTGTATTTGTCTTGTGATGGGTCTTCCATCCGCTGACCTCGGTTTATAATTGCGCGTGCATGATCGTCTATTTCGGTTATAGGTGAGCTTATCCGCAAAGAAAACAAGGCCGTTGCCGTTCCATGTCGATAACGTCGTTAGAGGATCTGAGAAACCAGTTGGGCACCCTGCGGGAGCCTGACGAAAGCGCCCGCAAGCGGGCCGAAGCCCGCGAACCCCAGTTGACCAAACCGCCCGGGTCACTCGGTCGGCTGGAGGAACTGGCGGCCTGGGTTTCGGCCTGGCAGGGTCAACACCCGCCACAAATGGACAGCCCTCATATTTGTGTGTTTGCCGGCAACCATGGCATCGTCGCAAAAGGCGTTTCGGCCTATCCACAAGAAGTGACGCAACAAATGGTCCATGGGTTTGAGGCGGGAAGCGCCGCCGTTAATCAGTTGAGCCAAACCTTTGGTATTACCTTACAGGTTATCGCCCTTGATCTGGCGACACCGACTGGCGACTTTACGGAAACATCTGCCCTCGACGAGGCCGGTTTTGTTGACGCCTTTAACAGAGGCGCGGCTGCGGTTCCCGGGGATGCGGATATGATTGGTGTCGGTGAAATGGGGATTGGCAATACAACATCGGCGGCGGCCCTGTGCCTCGCCCTGTATGGTGGCGATGCGGCAGCCTGGACCGGCGCTGGCACCGGCGTTGCCGGCGCCGCCTTAGCAAAGAAAGTCTCGGTCGTTGCCGACGGCGTCAGCCGCCACCGGTCGAACATATCCGACGGTCTTGATGCCCTGCAGAAACTCGGCGGGCGGGAATTGGTGGCGATCACCGGGGCCATTGTGCAGGCCCGCCAATCCCGCGTACCTGTGATGATCGATGGGTTCATTTCCTCAGCCGCAGCCGCCGCCCTGGAAACCACCCGGGCGGGAGCCCTCGACCACTGTTTGGTCGCCCATGCATCGGCCGAAAAAGGTCATAACTTGCTGTTAAAATCCTTAAAAAAACAACCCCTGCTCGACCTTAACATGCGGCTCGGCGAAGCCTCAGGTGCGGCTTTGGCAACGGCCATTGTAAAAGCCGCGATCAATTGCCACAACGGCATGGCGACGTTTGCCGAAGCCGGGGTGAGCGACAAGGAAAATTAGAGTCAGGGCCCATTTATTTCGCGCAATTGGCCGCCGGATCAGTTGCGCTCAATGCGTCGTTTTAGGCGCAACAACTCCCGCCGCCGGCCATCTTCCGCGATCAGGCTTTCCACATAACGGCCCTGGAACAGGTTGATACCGATGGAGCGCCCAAAATCAACCGCTTCACGATTATCACAGCGACATAATATTAATTTTTCAGCGGTAATTTTTTCAATGACGCTGCGCAGGGTTTGGTGAACCAGTTCGCCGCCATCCACCAGCTCCGGATGCCAGATCAGTTTGCAAAGATCGGCACCAAGGCGCGGGAAATTGATCATCGCCAGAGTATCCAGGGTCATGCCATCGAGACAAACCCGGTAGCCTTTGTCCTGAACCATTTCTCGGGCAAACAGATAGGATGGCAAATTTGAGAATATATCCTCTTTTTGCAACTCAATAATCATCGTACCCCGGCGCGACGCGGCGACGTTACCATCATAAATCTGAAACTCCTGCGACAGGAGAGTGGCGATATTGACATTAAAACTGATGTCACCGGAAATGGAGACTCCGTCGTTTTTAGTCAGCATGGAAAGCATTCGTTTATCAAGTGTTTCCGTCAGATGCTGAAATAACCACCGGTTTGCCGTGACGTTGACACCGGGCAACATGGTTTCCCGTAAATCCTTGATCGAGATGAACAGTTCACTGAACAGTTGTTCGGGAACCATTTTGGAATCCACACTACAGACGAACTGTCGACGCACCAGGTTGGAAAGATCGGCGCGCGACAAGGCGGTTTCCAGCCGGGACAGAACGTCCGGGGTCATCGGTTCGCCCTGCTGCTGCTTGGCTTTCAGGGCAGCGCGGGCATCCATGCGTGCCCGGACCACCGACTGGCGCTTTTTTTCCGCCTGGGCGATGCTTTGTACTAAATTCAGGACGGTTTCAAAATCATCGCTCGCGTCATACCAGGTGACAAAGGGCAAATCGTGTTTGTCCGCATCGGCGATAAGCGGATCATCATCAAATAAAAATTTGACTTTTTGCACAATGGTCTCGACTTCCGCCAGCACGGTTTGTTTGAAGATGAAAAAGATATCTGAGTTTTTCATCG
This sequence comes from Rhodospirillales bacterium, assembly GCA_021775095.1. GTDB lineage: Bacteria > Pseudomonadota > Alphaproteobacteria > Rhodospirillales > Casp-alpha2 > JABMNT01. Next base: position 73,875 of record JAJFII010000057.1, on the reverse strand, counting down.
TGAACAGTTGGCCGTTGAGGTCGGATATCAGCCCATCAAAGTGATTGGCCGCCATTCGAATGTGCTGATCGCGTCGGTTAAAAGGGCGCAAACCCGACAGGTGAATATGCGCCACCCGGCGCCCGTCCTTATGACTTTCCAGACGATGGATATAGTCCAGCAGCAGGTTTTCCTGGCTCGGTAGATTTCGGTTATTGCCGTTTGATTCTGCCATTTACCCGACCCTAAAGGACTTTTTTGCCACTGCCGGCAACTTCGGCAAGGCGGTCAATAAAAAACCCCTGGAAACGACTCACACCAATCCCCAAACCCCATTTCACAGCCTTTTCCGTATCGACGCGCCCTAAAATCACAGATTCGCGGCCCGCGGCCAGAATAATTTCTTTCATTTCCTCCAGGTGATTTTTCCCGTCCTCCTCCTGTAGACTTTGATTCCAGCCAATTTTGATAAAGTCGGCGGCAAATTTTGCCACCTCAAAAAACTGCAGGGACATGGGATCCAGGCCATCCACCAGAACCCGATATCCGCGCTCCTGCAGGGAATCCCGGGCATATCCAAAATTTTTAGTATCGGCGAACACGTCGATAATGTGCATTTCGATGACCACCTTATCCGTGTGTTTGCCAACCGCTTTGTGAAAGGCCTGAAAATCCCGCGACAAAACCGTACTGACATTCATATTAATGCTGATCGGCTCATCAACGTCCGCGAAATCCCATTCGCTGAGAACCGAAAGAATTCGCCGGTCCAGGGTTTCGGTCAGATATTGAAATAACCAGGGGCTGGCAAACAGATTTTTGTCCGGTGCAACCCGTTCGCGGACCTGGCCCATGGAGACAAAATGTTCACGAAAAACAACTTCGCCGGCACCACCCGCGCGGACCAGCAAACAAGTTTGATGCTGCAGCAGGTCGGCAATCCGGCTGCGCATCAATTTTCGATTGATTTCTGACAAATTGGCAGATTCCAGGGGCTCTCCCGCCGCCTTATCGATATCCTTTTGGTTTTGCAGTTCGGCGAGAAGGCGTTCCGCCTCCAACGACAGATCCGCAATGACCGAGAAAAAAGAGGCAAAGTCTTCGGAATTGGACAGGTCATACCAGGTTGCAAAATTGTCTTCAAACCCGGATTCGTCAATTTCTGTGAGCGGGTCCTCGTTAAATAATCCACGAACCTTGTCGATGACCCGGTCCACATCATCGACATCTATATTGTGACAGACCAGGACCAGATCCAGATTGGCCATGGCAAAAAGGGTCGCATCATGGCCTTCAATCATGTTATCAAAGGTCCGGGTGGCGACTTGAATAAAGTGGGGTTGGCGATGGGCCTTGCGTAACTGCGACAGATGAACCTGGATGGCAAAATAACCGCTTGCATTGTTCTCAATGCGCTTCAACCTGCCAATGAGCTGATTTTCGCTGCTCGACGCAGCAGACATCATCCCCGTCGACGCTGTACCCCACTCAGCCATTTTAATGCTTGGGCCTCCACCCTTGGCGGTCTTCACCTGGAGCAACAAAAACCAATTTTGTTAACCGCTAACCGGATCCGCCTTTAGTTATTAATCTTGAACGATTAATATCAAATTACCAGCGATCATCTATAGGGTCGTAACACGACATGGTGGGCAACGCATAATGAACACGTCCAGGGGACCCGGCAGCTCTGTGGCTGCAGTGCCGAATAACCACCGCATCTATGCGATCGGTGATATTCACGGCTGCACCGACCTGTTGACCGAGATTTATGGGAAAATAGCCGAAGATAATCGTTGCAAAGCGCCCGCCGAGGCAACCATTGTGCATCTCGGAGATTATATCGATCGGGGTCCAGATTCCCGGGGCGTCATCGACTTTTTGTTGTCAAATCCGCAGCCCTGGCTTCACAAAATATGGCTCAAGGGAAACCATGAGGATCATCTTATGAGTTTCTGCGCTGGCGAAGCGGCGCGCCCGTCGTGGTTTCGAGCTGGCGCAATGTCAACCTTTCGGAGTTATGGGGTGGCGATTGACGACCCGCCGGATGCCCCTATGCAGACCAAAGCACGCGATGTGTTTCGCGCCGCCTTAAGAGGCCCGCATGAAGAATTTCTGCAAAATTTGCCGATCTCCTACGTGGCTGGCGACTATTTTTTCGTCCATGCGGGCGTGCGACCCGGCGTGCCGTTTGAGCGTCAAACGGAAGCTGACATGGTGTGGATTAGGGATCCGTTTCTCAGTTCTGACGAGGATTTTGGCAAAGTCGTTGTTCATGGCCACACGATCACTGACAAGCCGGTGGTTCGGGCCAATCGTATTGGTATTGATACCGGTGCCGTGGTTTCCGGCAAATTGACGTGTTTGGTTCTGGAAGGCACGTCGCAGCAATTTCTGACGACCTGACACACCGAAATGCGTTGGCTTAAAACCACCGCCCGGTCAGATCCGGAACCGATCTCCCACCGGAGAAACGTTCAGGATACATAAGGCGAACCGTCGGGCAATTGGCTGCGGCTGAGCTTAACCGTCAACTCACCCAGCAGTAAAAACGACAGGGTTTTGCCGTGGCCGTCAATGTTCAGGCTGGCGTTCACGCCGCCCTCCAGAGCATCGTCGATGACAAAGTTCAGGGCCAACAGATTTGGCAATTCATAACGCCGGACCTGACTGGCACCGCGATGACTGAAGATTTTCAAAACCCGTTCCTCGGTAACCTGCTCACATACCAGCCCATAAAGCGCTTCATCATAAACAATGACACTAATATTCGAACGATTGCCCTTGTCGCCGGCCCGACCATGGGCAATGGCATGCAGGGGGACGACGATGGAACTCATGCCGACACCAGCTCTACCCGAACGTGGGGGATCACCATATCCGGTGCCACCAATACCGAAGCCGTACTGACCTGTTGGCTGACATATTGGCGCACGCCGCCGCCGGCTGCCGGGCCTGAACAATAGAGGCTTTGGACTTCATCAGCAATTTGCTGGGCGGTTTTTTTATGGACGCTGCGAATTGCCGCGCGCACCCGATATTCGCCATCAGCCGGAATTTTCTGCTTTTGCCGCCTGGCCGACATGTCGTTGTCATGAACCGCACCGGTGCCAAAAATATCGACCCGCAAGGGTTCCTGAATGCCGAGGATCTGACTCCGCCGCCAGATAACCGCTGCCGCCAATTCAGCCCGTGCCAGGGCGTTCGGTCCGGCATAGGTGATTTCCCCTTCGCCCAACCAGCCGCCGTCAACGCTAACGGTAACCTTCAGGGTCGGTGGCGGCGGTTTGCCGCGAGCGCCGCTGACACGCACCCGGTCGGCAGCAAGATCCTGCAGTTTGACGTCGGTCACATTGAGGGTGACATCCGGTGTCAAATAATTGCCCGGATCGTGCATCTCATAGAGGATTTGTTCGGTGACAGTGGCCTTCGACACCAACCCCCCGGTATGATCGGCCTTGCTGATGACGAGGTCACCGGTGGCGTCAATTTCGGCGATGGGGAAACCAACTTCGGCCAGGTTGGGCACCTCCTTAAATCCCGGGTCCGCAAAATAGGCACCCGTTACCTGGCCCCCACATTCCAGCAAATGGCCGGCCAGGGTTCCCTGTGCCAAACGGTCCCAATCGTCGGTCGGCCACTGGTGGACATGCAGCAATGGACCCAAAGTCAGGGCGGCGTCGGTCGTTCGGCCAACCAGCACGACATCGACATTTAAGGCCAGGGCATCGGCAATGGATTGCGCTCCCAAATAGACATTGGCTGCAATAATCTCCCGGTCGCCCAAGGAAATGCCCTCCAGGGTCGGTAATTTTTGGATTTCCTCCGGTCCGTAAACGCCCAATAAATCATCGCCCAAAACCACCGCGACTTTGACGTCGTCAATTTTCTGCTCGCGGGCAATGGCGTGAACGCGTTTGGCGGCCGCCACTGGATTGGCCGCCCCCAAATTAGAGACAATCCGGATTTTGTGGGTTTTGGCCTTTTTCAGGATCGGTTCCAAATAGGCATCAAGATAAGGAGAATAACCGGCATCCGGGTTGTTTAAGCGAAGCCGTTGGGCAATTGCCAGGGTGCGTTCGGCCAAGACTTCAAAGATTAAAAACCGCTCGCCGTCACAGCGCGCCAGGGTATCGACAACTGCGCTGGCAGCATCAAATCGATCACCTGAAAATCCGGCGCCGCAACCTATGAAGACTTTACCCATACCGCTCCCCAAAATGTCCACCCCATTAGCCAACAGGTTGGCACGGAATTCAAGGGCTGGGTTTTTTGGACCCCGTCAAAAATTTCATGGTATATTGCCAGGACATCTTTTGTGTGACTTCGGGAGGCAATCGGCGATGCAGAATATTGAACCTTTGGTGCTGGATCTGGTTGAGTGGGTTGCAAAAGAACCCCGGCCCTATGCGGATGTCATGGACGCATGGAAAACCTCCTGTCCGCGCTTGACGGTGTGGGAAGACGCCGTCGACAGCGGATACCTGGTGCGCCAGCATGACCGTGTTTTGGGCGTCCGGGTGGTCGCGACGGAGGCCGGTAAACGGTTTTTATCGCAAAAGGGTCGAGCTCCGGCGGCGCCCTAAAACTCTTCTTTCCCGCACCTCCCCAGCCCAACTCTTTACCAAGAGAGGGGCTGGGGTATATTTAGCAGATTCACGATACATAAGGGTCAGGACCCATTAATTTGATCCATTCTGCGGAGGCGATTTATCTTATCGGTTAGGCGGAAAGACACAGGAAAACCCACGGTTTTCAAGTTTTTTCAACGAAGCCAGAGAGATAAAGCGCCCCGCCCCAAGGGGTTGTCCGTAAGCTCACGCCTTGTGCGAAAACAAGGCTCGAATATGGCCAGCATGTCCTTGCGCTTGTTTTCTTGTATTCGTAAGCTTACGGACAAACAGAATTGCATGAAATTAATGGGACCTGACCCTAGCAGCGACGCCGCCATGAAAATCACCATTCTCGATGACTATTTCGATACCCTGCGCACCCTGGATTGTTTTAACAAAATAAACCATCACGAGGTCACCATATGGAACGACCGTGTTCAGGATGTTGACAGCCTGGCAACGCGAATTGCGGACGCCGAAGTGTTGGTATTAATACGTGAACGCACTCAAATCACAGCCGAGCTGTTGGCGCGGCTGCCTAACCTGAAAATCATCAGCCAGCGCAGTGTTTACCCACACATCGATGTTGACGCCTGTACCCGGTTCGGGGTTATTCTGTCGTCCAGCCAACATCCGGGATCACCCTCCTATGCCACCGCCGAACTGACCTGGGGGTTAATTCTTGCCGCCATGCGCAAGATCCCCGAACAATCGGCATCTCTGAAAGCCGGCAACTGGCAATCGGCAATGGGCCGGACCTTGCGGGGCAAAACTTTGGGTATATTCGGCTATGGGCGAATCGGACGGGTGGTCGCCGATTACGGCAGGTCCTTCGCCATGAACGTTCTCGTCTGGGCCAGCGCCGAGTCCCGTACGCGGGCTCGGCGGGACGGGTTTACTGTGGCCGCCAGCAAACAGGTTTTTTTCGAATCCAGCGATGTTTTGTCTTTGCACATGCGGCTTTATGAGGCGACGCGGGGAATTGTAACCGCTGCGGATCTTGCTCGCATGAAACCCTCTGCACTTTTGGTCAATACCAGTCGCGCCGGGCTGATCGCGCCCGGTGCCCTGGTCACCGCACTGAACGCCGGACACCCGGGTTCGGCCGCCGTCGATGTTTATGACGACGAACCCCTGCACGACCCCGACCACCCGCTGCTGCACCTGAAAAACCTGTTGTGCACACCGCATATCGGATATGTGACTATAGACGAATACGAAATACAGTTTGCCGATATCTTTGACCAGATTATTTCCTATGAACAGATGACGCCAATCGCCGTCATAAATCCAGAGGTCCTTGATGTGCAGAAATAATATCTGTGCGAAAATCAATTTTAAACCACCGTTCGCCGTGACAGTTCCGATACATTCACCGGCAACCGTCATGCCTAAGGGTGTATTCACCCGATATAAGGGGTTATAACCAGCCTATGCGGCATATACTTGATACCAGCCCCATTGGATTGGCGATCCTTAATCCGAAGACCAACGAGCGGGTTTTTGTTAACGAAAAACTCGTGGCAATGTTTGGTGCCACATCTGTCGACGATTTACTGACTAAAAACGTTAGCGACAGTTGGGCGGATCAGGACCATTTACAACAAGTCAATGAACTCGTCCACTCCGGCAAGAGCCTGATCAATTTTAAGGCCCTTCGGCTGCGTCTGGACGGCTCCAAATGGTGGGTCCTGATGAATTCCCAGGTGACCACTTTTGAAGGACAGCCGGGGCTCGCAATCTGGCACCTCGACATCACCGACGCCGTCGAAGCTCAGGCAACCATCGAGCAAATAAATTCCAACCTTGAAGCCCGAGTGCAGATGCGCACCGATGAAATTCGAGAAACGCAGCAACGGTTTCGCGATTATGCGGAAATTGCCTCAGACTGGTTTTGGGAGATGGATGCGGAGCTGCGATATACCTTTGTATCCGACGCCTATGAAAAAACCTCGGGCAAACCAAGTGGCAACCTGATTGGACGGACCCGCCGCGAAATGTACAAGGAACAATTTCCAGAGGAACGCGACACCTGGCTTGAATTTCTCGATCAGCTTGACGCCCACCAAGATTTCGATAATTTCCGTTTCTCCTATCGGCGCGCCGATGGTGGACTGCGGGTGATGAGCAACAGTGGCCGGGCTATTTTCGATCGCCAAAATAAGTTCACCGGTTACCGCGGCATTGGCGTCGACATCACAGAACAGCATCTTCTGCGGACTCAATTACTCGACCAGCAGGCACAGTTGCTGGCTTTCACTGAAAACTCCACTTCGCCCGTGACGATCATTGATCCCGACGGGTTTTATATTCTGGTCAACGAAATTGTCTGTAAGAATCTGGGTTTGCGGCGCGACCAGATCCTCGGCAAAACCGTCGACGATATATTCCCGCCGGCGACCGCCAAAATCGTAACCGAACAGAACCAGAGTGTCCTTGCCGATAATCAATCCAAACTTTTCGAATTTTCCGTCACCTATCCGGACGAAGCGGAATACACCTTTTTAACCGAAAGATTCCCCATTTATGCGTCAAATCAAAAACTGATTGGCATCGGCAGCGTCAGTACGGACATTACGGATCGCAAAAAAATTGAACAGGAATTGAGCGTTCGTGAAGCGCAGTTCCAGATGATCGTTAATATGCAAAATGACCTGATCACCCGGTTTTCGCCGGACTGGAAACTGACCTTTGTAAATCGCGCCTATTGTGAGTTTGTCAACGCAGAGGAACAAAATCTGTTGGGCTCGTCAATGTTCGACGATGTTCCCCAGGACATTACGCAAAACCTGATTTCCTACTTCAAGTCGTTTACCCCGGAAAACGCGATCCAAAGAAACGAAAATCAATTGCTGCGCCATGACGGCCTATTGCGCGACCTGGAATGGTCAAATTTTGCCCAGTTCGACGCCGATGGGAAAATTTTCATGTACCAATCCGTCGGCCGCGATGTGACCGAACAACGTCAGGCACAGCGGGAAATCATCCAGGCCAACGAAAAAGCACAGGAAGCAAACAAGGCAAAATCAAACTTTCTCTCAACCATGAGCCACGAAATCCGCACCCCCCTCAATGGTGTCCTGGGCCTTGCCCAATTGTTAATGGGCTCGGATCTTGACCGGGATCAATTAAGCAAGGTTGAAACCATTCTATCGTCCGGCCAAACCCTCTTGGCGATTATCAATGATGTTCTTGACATGAGCAAAATCGAAGCGGGCGGTTTGGAGCTTGAAAACACAACTTTCCTGTTGCGAGATTTGGTCTCTGTCATCGCCACGCCCTTCCAGGGTCTGGCTGACGACAAGGGGCTGAAACTTAAAGTCAGCGACAGCTTTAATTCCAACCTGGTCCTCATAGGCGACCCCATTCGCTTACGGCAAATCCTGTGGAACCTGTTAAGTAATGCCATCAAATTTACCGATAAGGGTGGTGTCAACCTTTCCATCTCGCAAAAAAAACCAAAACCAGGCGCGCACAGTGGATTTCGAGATGTAACCTTGAGATTTGTTATTGAAGATACCGGATCGGGCATAACCCCCGACCGGTTGGATGCAATTTTTGATGCTTTTACTCAGGAAGATAATTCCATCACCCGAAAATTTGGCGGCACCGGCCTGGGCCTGTCTATCGTCCGGCAGTTGAGTGATTTGATGGGCGGCACCATCGAAGCCGAAAGCGAAATCGGCAGGGGTTCACGGTTTATTGTCACTCTGCCGTTCCACAAAGCAGACGCAGAAGAAGCCAAGAAAATCCAACGGTCCACTCTGTTGGAAGAAATTAACCATTCCCAACCCATGAAAATCCTGGTGGCGGAAGACAATCCGGTCAATGCAATGATCGCAAAATCCTTTCTGGAAAAATTTGGCCACGCGGTTCGGCATGTAGAAAACGGAAAACTTGCCGTTGCCGCCGCGTGGGACGATTGGGCGGATCTCATCCTGATGGACGTTCACATGCCTGAAATGGACGGTATTGAAGCGACCCGACGGATCCGGCAATCGGGATTTGACGCCGATGATCTGCCGATCGTTGGCCTGACGGCGGAGGCTTTTGCTGAACGTCACCGTCATTTCAGGGAAGCCGGCATGAATGACGTATTAACCAAACCATTTACCGAACGACAATTGGCGGAAATATTGAACAAATTCAATCGGAACGCCGACCCCCAACCGGCCCAAACACCCCAGACCGAACCCCGGGAACCGCCGAAATCAGAAGCCGAAGGGGAAACCGATAATCTACCCATTGGCGACCAGGCAAATTTTGACGAATTTTGCAATCAGCTGGAACCGGAAATGATAAAAACCCTTCTGACCACGGTCAAAATTTCATTATCGGAGCGCCTGCAGGAGTTGCGCGACGGCGTCGACACGGCTGATCCCGAAAAGATAGTTGCCGCGTCGCACGCGATTAAAGGGTCCTGTGGGTCGATGTTTGCGGTGCGGTTGTCGGCCCTGGCCAGCCTCGCCGAAAATCAATCGACCGATATGGACGCTGTTCGCCAGGTATTATCAAAAATCGAAACGGCGAGCGCCGCAACCGTCATCTGGTGGGACAACTGCTTTCCCGAATGAGACAACGGGAAAGCGTGTGATCTCGCACAAATGTGAAGAACCGCTATTTTACATGTATTGCGCAGCCGTCTATCGTTTGCGGCAATTCAAAATGATCAAAGGACAGACCCGTGAGAGCTCTCTGGACCCGTTCCTTTTGGCCGGTTTTGTTGGCTACCGCGCTTGTTCTGGTTGCGCCGGCACGACCGGGGCAAACGGCAGAACCGACACCGACCGTTGTCGAATTATTCACCTCGCAAGGGTGTTATTCCTGTCCTCCGGCGGAGGCCTATCTGGGCGACCTGACAAGCCGCCCCGATGTCATTGCGCTCGAATTTCACGTCGACTACTGGGATGATCTGGTTTACGGCAGCGCCGGCAAATGGAAGGACCCGTTTTCCAGTGCCGAGAACACCCGGCGTCAACGCAGTTATAATTTGCAAATTCGTAATACCGGCGGCGTCTATACGCCGCAAATGGTCATTGGCGGCAGTATGGAAACCGTCGGTTCGCAAAAACCTAAAGTCGAGCGGGCCATTCGTCGGCACGCGCAATCCAGACAAAAACCACTGGCTGTGCATGTGCAAACTGCCGATACCAATTTCCTGAATGTCCGGGTTGCGGGGACCGGTGGCGGTTCCGCATCGGTCTGGATGGTGCTGTTCCATCGCACTATCGAGACCAAGGTTCGATCGGGCGAAAACAAGGGCAAAAACCTGACCAGTCATCACATCGTCACCAAACTGCACAAAATAGCCGACTGGACGGGCTCATCCCTGGCTGTACGCGTCATGGGGCCAGCTGAACCTGCGGGAATGGGCTGTGCGATACTGGTCCAGCAGGCCCCGGGCACACCGATTCTTGGCGCCGCTTACTGCCCCACCAACCGCGCTTCGTAACCTTCGGACAGACAATCATCGGCTGTTCATAGGTTTTGTATCTTTTGCGACGCGGTGATAAGCTCCGCCCCATCCACATTTGGTGAGGCGCGCGTCTGAATATGCATTCAAGAAAACGAATTTTGGTTACCGGGGGGGCTGGATTTTTGGGCTCCCACCTGTGTGATCGGCTGGTCGGCGAAGGCCACGACGTGATCTGTGCCGATAATTTTTTTACCGGAACCAAGGATAATATCGTCCCGTTACTGGATAACCCGCATTTCGAATTAATGCGCCACGACGTGACCTTTCCCCTGTATGTGGAAGTCGATGAAATTTACAATCTGGCCTGCCCGGCGTCACCTGTTCACTACCAATTTGACCCGGTGCAAACGACAAAAACCAGCGTTCACGGTGCCATCAACATGTTGGGGCTGGCGAAACGGACGGGGGCGAAAATTTTCCAGGCGTCGACCAGTGAAGTCTATGGCGACCCCATCGTCCACCCGCAACCCGAATCCTACAACGGCAATGTAAACCCCATTGGCCCCCGTTCCTGTTACGACGAAGGAAAACGATGCGCCGAAACTTTGTTTTTTGACTACAAACGCCAACACGATTTGAACATCCGAGTGGTTCGAATTTTTAATACGTATGGCCCGAGAATGCATCCCAATGACGGTCGGGTGGTTTCCAATTTTATCATGCAGGCCCTGCGCGGCGAGGCGATTACGATTTATGGCGACGGATTGCAAACCCGTTCCTTTTGTTATGTCGATGATCTGGTGGAAGGTTTCGTGCGGATGATGGACGCCGATGACGAGGTCTCAGGACCGATCAATCTGGGCAATCCCAATGAATTTACAATCAAAGATCTGGCGCAAACGGTCATTAAACTTACCGGTGCAAAATCCCAATTGGTCTATGCCCCGTTGCCGCAGGACGATCCGCTGCAGCGTCAACCGGATATTTCCCTGGCCGTAAAACACCTAAACTGGCAACCGACCGTTCAGTTGCAGACGGGACTGCAAAAAACCATCGATTATTTCAGGGCCTATCTAACCGCCTGATACAGGGCTGGTGTTTACGGCCCGATAAAAGAGGTCAGGCCGGTTCCTGCGGTTTTTAGCTGGACCGGTCTAATATGGCATTCTGGTGCTAACGGTAAGACCGGTACTGGTGCTGTCATAGGCGTGCCTTACGAAACAAGGGACCGCTGCCGGCACGGTTTTAAAAAACCGGTGATACCCCTTGGATCCGTATACCTTATTCACACCGTGAAGCATCGGAATTATAGAGATGAACTTATCATTTGAAGCAACCAACAACCTGGATGACGTAATCGAAAGTGATCGGGCCCACATCTGGCATCATTTGGTACAGCATAAAAAATTCGAAGCGCAGGACCCCCTGATCATCGTTGAGGGCAAAGGCATGCGCGTATGGAACCAGACGGGCCGGGAACTTTTAGACGCGGTTTCCGGTGGTGTCTGGACGGTAAACGTCGGCTATGGCCGCGCCACCATTGCCGATGCGGTCCGCGATCAGTTGGTCAAAATGAACTATTTTGCCGGATCTGCCGGAACCATTCCGGGGGCCCGTTTTGCGGAAAAACTGATCGCAAAAATGCCCGGGTTAAGCCGCGTTTATTATTCCAACTCCGGTTCCGAAGCCAACGAAAAGGCCTACAAAATCGTCCGTCAGATTTCCCACAACAAATATGAGGGGAAAAAGTATAAGATCCTGTATCGCGAGCGTGATTACCATGGCACCACCATCACCACCCTGTCATCCGGTGGTCAGGATGAGCGGCGCGGCCAATATGGTCCGTTCACACCGGGTTTTGTCGAAGTTCCCCATTGTCTGGAATACCATTCCCAGTGGGGCGACGTTGAAGATTACGGCGTTCGTGCAGCCAACGAAATTGAAAAAGTCATTTTACGCGAAGGTGCCGATACGGTTGGGGCGATGATTCTTGAGCCGATAACCGCCGGTGGCGGCGTGATCGAACCGCCGCTTGGTTATTGGGACCGGGTCCAGGAAATATGCAAAACCTACAATGTTTTGTTGATTATTGACGAAGTGGTCTGCGGCATGGGCCGGACCGGAACCTGGTTTGGTTATCAGCACTATGGCGTTCAGCCGGACATGGTTACCATGGCAAAAGGAGTTGCATCGGGTTATGCCGCCATTTCCTGCACGGTGACAACGGAGGATGTCTTTAATGAATTTAAGGCCAATCCCGATGACCCCATGAGTTATTTCCGTGATATATCAACCTTTGGCGGATGCACGGCTGGCCCCGCTGCAGCATTGGAAAACATGCGCATTCTGGAGGACGAAAACCTCCTGGAGAACACCACCGCCATGGGCGAATATTTGCTGGAAAAACTGGACGGCTTAAAAGCCAAATATGAGATCATTGGTGATGTGCGCGGCAAAGGTCTGTTCTGCGGCCTTGAGCTTGTCACGGATCGGGACAGTCGCCAGCCGGTCGACGAAGCCATTGCTCAGTCGATTGTCAGTGATTGCCTGGCAAATGCTGCGGTCATTATCGGGATGACCAACCGCTCCATACCGGGCATGAACAACACCCTGTGCCTGAGCCCAGCACTCATATCGTCAAAAAATGAGATCGATGAAATTTGCGCAGCCATAGACGGTGCCCTGTCACGTGTCGACGCCTAAGGGATTGGATGCTGCCCTAAAACCCGTTCGTGAATAAACCGGCAGGTTAGCTCGAAGGTAATTCGCCTAACCTGCCACTGCCGACTTGTAAACGGTTTGCGCCCAGCCTCTGAAACCACGCTCTTTTGTGCCGCTGCGTTCTTCCATCCACCGATCAACGGGTATGGCAAAACCGGTCTTTGGCCGGTTCATCACACTTGCGGGCAGGGGCGTTTTGGGGGTTAAGGCCATCTTCTTTTTGTTTGGCCCACCGGATCGCAGGACGGTCGGCACCAGTTTTTCGAAGACAAACCGGTCGACCAGGGGGACGCGGATTTCCAGGGAATGGGCCATGCCTGCCCAGTCCGAATCCCGAAGCAACTGGTTGCGCATATATTGAGTGATTTCCAACAGCGCGACTTTCCGTTCGGGCTCGGCGATACCGTCGACCAACTGGTCCAATCGCAAGACCGGCTCAAGATCGCGCAAACCGGCACGGGCCATGTCCGAATCCATAATCCGGTTCAACTCCCAGGGCATATACAGCCCCCGCCGCAATAGATAAGCGCCGCCATAACGATGGCCAAATTCGAACACTCCTGCGGCTTTCGGCGACATCAGACGGGAAATCCACGGTGCTGTCAAAACCCGAAAGGCCGAACCCAAAACACCGACGGCCGGTATTCGGCTCAGGGCCGTGACCATTTTGGGAACCTGGGCAAAGGTGTCATAACCGCCAAACAATTCATCGCCGCCGAGCCCGCTGAGCGCGACTTTTAGCCCCTGTTGGGCGGCGGCACGGGCAACAAAATAGGTATTCACGCCATCAATGGAGGGTTGATCCATAACGTTGAGAATATCATCAAAGGCTGCGTCAAAATCTTTGCGCCCAATGCGTTGCGTTTGGTGATCCGTTTGGTAAAGCTGCGCCACCTCTTCCGCCAGCGGCACCTCATCCAGAGGCTGGCCCTTAAATTCGTCAAACCCCATAGTAATGGATTGGATGCCCTGGCCTTTGCATTCGGCGGCAAGCCCGGCAATTGACGTTGAATCCAGCCCTGCCGACAAAAACACACCCACCGGCACATCGGCGGTAAAATGGTCCTGTACACTGTCTAACAAAACGTCCCGCAAAATTTCCTGAGGCGCGCCGTCTGGTGGCTTGGCCAGGCCTCGTTTGGGATCAAAATACCGCTCAATCCGGCGGTCACCATTTTGCCCGACCCGCATCCAGTGGCCGGCGGGTAAAGCTTTGATCGCCCGGTACAAGGTATAGGGTTCGGGCACACTTCCCGTTACAAAAAACCCCACATGACCGGCCGGTTCCGGCGCTTTGTCAATTTTTTCACCCGCCAGCAGGGCTTTAACCTGCGACGCCATGCGCAAGGTTCGGCCATCATCGGCGTAATAGAGCGGTTTGATGCCAAAGGGGTCGCGAGCCAAAAACAGCGTTCGCTCGCGCGAGTCCCAAATCACCAGCGCGAACATGCCGCGCAGATGTTGCACCATGTCTGATCCGTCGCGTTCATACAGGCGCAGCAAAACTTCCGTATCGGATTGGGTGACAAAGCGGTATCCCTGCTCCTCGAGTTGCTTGAGCAGGGCGCGATAATTGTAGATTTCGCCATTATAGGTGATGTGATACCTGCGCTTCTGGGTGACCAGAGACATCGGCTGGTGACCGGTTTCCGTCAGGTCAATAATCGCCAGTCGGCGATGGGCAAGCCCGACCCGCCCATCGTCGGAATACCAAAACCCCGCACCGTCGGGACCGCGCCTGTGCATCTGATCATTGATCCGTTGCAGCTCATCGCGATCAACGCGTTCGGCGTCAGAATGGTAGGCAAAGAGGGCTGCAATTCCGCACATGGGAGTTTCATAACGTGCGCCATCGCCAAGTCAAAGTTTTTTAATGATTTCCTGTCTTTGCATTCCCCCGCAAAATGTGGCTAAAAGGTCCTATGAAGCAAGTTATTCAAAGCCGACGCACCGGAAAACTGGCGCTCAAGGAGGTCCCGGACCCAAAAGTCCGGGCCGGCCATCTTCTAGTCAAAACCAATGCCTCGCTGATTTCTGCCGGCACGGAACGAATGGTTGTTGAGTTCGCCAAAAAGAGCCTGGCGGGAAAGGCCAAGGCGCGGCCTGACCTGGTTAAAAAAGTCATCGAAAAAACCAAACGAGACGGCCTCAGGTCAACCTTTCAAACGGTCATGACGCGGCTTGACGAGCCCCTGCCGCTTGGTTATTCGGCGGCCGGCGAGATTGTCGCCGTCGGCCACGGATTGGAAGGTCTGTACCGGGTCGGACAACGGGTCGCCATGGCCGGTGCCGGAATAGCCAATCATGCGGAATTAAACGTCGTGCCGCGCAATCTGGCGGCCGCCGTGCCCGACGATGTGAGCGATGAGGAAGCGGCCTTCGGCACCTTGGGCGCTATCGCCCTGCATGCGGTGCGCAACGCCGAACCAAAACTCGGCGATGTGGTTTGTGTCCTCGGCCTGGGGCTGGTCGGCCAGATGGCAAGCCAGTTGTTAAAACTCTCCGGTGCCCGGGTCATCGCCCTGGATTATGACCGATCCCGTCTGCGCCTGGCAAAAGACCTGGGCGCAGAAATGATCGTCGACCTGGCACAGGACGACGTGACCCAGATTGTCTCTCACATGACCAACGGTCGCGGTTGCGATTCATTGTTGATTGCCGCTGCAACGTCTTCAAACGAACCGTTCCTGACGGCCGCTGCAATCACCCGTGACCGGGCCCGTGTCGTCATGGTGGGAATGACCGGAACCGAGTTTCCCTACGCCGAATTTATGAAAAAAGAACTCAACATCATCATCTCACGCTCCTATGGGCCGGGCCGTTATGATCCGGACTACGAAGGGCGTAACGTCAAATATCCGGAGGGCTGGGTCCGATGGACAGAAACCGAAAACCTGGCTGAATGTGTGCGGCTCATGGCATCGAACCGCGACATTCGGCTGCGGGTGACGCCGCTGATATCCCATCGTCTGCAACTGACGGCGGCGGAAGATGCCTATAAAATGATCACCTCCGGGACTGAACCCCACCTCGGTGTGGTTTTAACCTATCCGTCGCTCCCCGAGCCGCCTAAACCGTCCTTTCTAATTCCATCTGTCAAACCCGGCAACTGTGTTCTCGGTGTTATCGGGGCCGGCAATTTCGCCAAATCCGTTTTGTTACCGCAACTGAAAAAATTGCCGAATGTTACATTGCATACCCTAGCCACGCAACGCGGCGCGACGGCCGATCACGGCAAAGAAACTTTTGGTTTTCTCCAGGCCTGTACCGATCCCGAGCGGCTTTTTGAAACGCCCGAGATCAATGCGGTTCTGATTGCCACCCGCCATGACAGCCATGCCCCGTTGACCGCCCAGGCCCTGGCCGCCGGCAAATGTGTATTGGTGGAAAAACCCCTGGCCCTTGACTTGGCCGGCATCAACCAGGTGATTACCGCGCGAAACAATCAGGATCAGGCATTTTTTCAAGTGGGCTTCAATCGGCGGTTTGCCCGCATGGCGATCAAACTCAAAAATCACTTTTTAATGCACCCCGGTCCCAAAATGATGAATTTCCGGATCAATGCCGGTGCCGTTGCCGGTGATCATTGGGTGCAATCCGCCGATCAGGGCGGCGGGCGCCTGTTGGGTGAAGTTTGCCATTTCATTGACTTTGCCCGGTTTCTGGCGGACAGCCGGCTGACAACCGTTCACAGTCACGCAGCCGGCGGCGTGGGGTCGCTGGGCGACGATGTGACGGTAACCCTGCGTTTCACCGACGGCTCCCTGGCGACGATCCTCTATACGGCGCAGGGCGATTTGGCGGCCGGGAAAGAACGCTATGAAATTTTTGCCGGCGGCCAAAATGGCTTGATCGACGACTTCAAACGTCTGGAGATTACCGGCGGTGGCAAACGCCTTTCAGAACGGGGGTCCGCCGACAAGGGATTTACCGCATCCCTGACGGCCTTTGTGGCGGCGGTTACATCCGGCGCTGTGCCGGCCCTGGACGAAGCGCAACTCATTGAAACGAGCACGGCGACCATCGCCGCGTTGGAGAGCCTGCAACTGGGCAAACCGATAACCCTCTAAACAAATCTTACGGAACACCATGGAACTGAAAAACCTATTCAATTCAAATTTTGACGAACACCAGGAGGTTTTAGCGGCGACCCGTCTGGCCCTGATGGACCCTTACGAAAAGCTGATCGACGACTGTGTGCAGAGCATCCGCAGTGGCGGAAAAATTCTGTTTTTCGGCAACGGCGGCAGTGCCTCGGACAGCCAACACCTGGCGACCGAATTGACCATCCGTTACAAGGCAGACCGCGCCCCCATTGCCGCCATCTCCCTGAGTACCGACACCTCTGCCATAACCGCCGGTGGCAACGACATGGGTTTCGAAAACATTTTTGCCCGTCAGGTCGCAGCCCTGGGCAAATCCGGGGATGTTGCCATTGGCATTTCCACGTCGGGAAATTCAGAAAATGTCATTCGCGGCCTGCAGACCGCCCGCGATATGAATATGACTGCGGCAGGATTTGGCGGCAAAGGGGGCGGACGCATGAACGGGCTGGCGTCTCCCTATCTGGTCGTCCCGTCAAATACCACCGCCCGCATCCAGGAAATGCATATTCTGATCGGTCATTTGCTGTGTGACGGCCTTGAACGAAATTTAGGCCTGGTATGACAAATTCTGTTTCCTTGGAATCACTGATTCAAAAATTGCCGGAAGGACGGGTATTGTGCATCGGCGATGTGATGCTGGACCGGTTCATCACCGGCGAGGTTGAGCGCATTTCGCCGGAGGCACCCATTCCCATTTTGCGGATTGATGATGAGCGCACCATGCTTGGCGGTGCCGGCAATGTGGCCCGCAATATTTCCAGCCTCGGCGGTAATGTCAGTCTGATCTCGGTGATCGGTGAAGACCCGGCTGGCCAGGAAGTGGAAGATCTTTTAACGGACGTGGCCGGGTTGGATAGTCACCTGATCGTCGAACCACAGCGGCTGACCACCCAAAAAAGTCGATTTGTATCTGGCAATCAACAAATGTTAAGGGCCGACAAAGAAACCACCGAAATTCTGTCCCATGAGGCAGCCCAGATCCTGCTGGAAATTGCCGCAGAGGAACTGGCCGAATGCGGTGCCTTGATGGTGTCCGATTATGGCAAGGGCGTTTTGTCCGATGCGGTCCTCGCGAAATTGATAAACCTTGCCCGCTCCCAGAAAAAACCGATCATCGTTGATCCAAAAGGCAAGGATTACAGCTGTTACGCCGGGGCAACTTTGGTGACACCAAATCGGCGGGAACTGGAACTGGCGTCGGGAATGCCGACCCATACCGACACGGAAGTTGTTGATGCGGCGGCTCGGTTGATGGAACAAACCGGTATTGAAGGAATCCTGGCAACCCGCAGTAACGATGGCATGTCGTTGATCCAAAGGGGAGCACCGGCATGGCATCTGCCGGCGGAAGCACGGGCCGTATTCGACGTTTCCGGTGCCGGCGACACGGTCTGTGCCGCCATGGCCTTGAGCCTGGCGGCGCAGGGAAACCTCCATGATGCGGCCAAACTCGCCAACGCCGCCGCCGGCCTGGTGGTCGCCAAGGCCGGCACGGCGACCGTTTTGATTCAGGAACTCATTACCTCGTTGGCCGCCCATCCCGTGTTCGACGACGAAAACATTATGGTGCAGGTAACCGAGTGGCAAAACGCCGGGTTGCGCGTTGGTTTCACCAACGGCTGTTTTGACATTCTGCACAATGGCCATCGATCTTTATTGCAACAGGCCCGTGATGCCTGTGACCGGTTAATTGTTGCGGTTAATACCGACGCGTCGGTTCGCAAACTAAAAGGTCAGGACCGACCGCTGAACAACGAAATGGATCGGGCGAGCCTTTTGTCGTCGCTTAAGATGGTCGATGCGGTGGTGCTGTTTGGTGACGATACGCCGTTACGATTGATCGAACTGATAAAACCCAATGTGTTAGTCAAAGGGGCGGACTATCAGGAGAACGAAATTGTCGGTGCCGCCGCCGTCAAGGCGGCAGGAGGCATGATCGTTCGGGCCCGGCTGGTCGACGGATTATCGACAACCAATACCATCGCCCGCATGCGAAATGGCGATGCATGACACCCACCCGCTACAGCAAAACCTTTTCAAGGGCGATCGAGCCGCCAAAGCCGGGTGCGGCGAACAATGTCACCTGCTTTGGGGTCAATTGACGATGGCGCCCTAAAGCCGCGGTTCGATGCCGCAAGATTAATGCGGGTCCGGCATTTTGTCGCCGATGTTCCGGGGGCCCAGGGCAAGGCCCATTTAGACCATGGCTGGTAACCGCTAAAACGGCGGTCCTGATCCGTCGATGGGCAAATTCTATGGTTTTCAGCAGCCGGTCAGTCTCCGCCGAATATATTTGTCAGTTTTTGCCACAGACCCTTTTCGACCTTGGCCAGCGGTTTGGATTGGTGCCTGGGATTGTCCGATGTGGGCAGGTCCTTTTTGGAAATTCCGCCGTGTGCCGATATCATTAAATCCCGCCACATGCGGGCCGGCAGGCCACCGCCGGTCACCCTGTTCATGGACGCGCCGTCATCATTGCCGAGCCACACACTGGCAACCCGGTCCGTCGTATAACCAACAAACCAGGCATCCCGGTAGTTCTGGGTCGTGCCGGACTTTCCCGCTGCCGGTCGGTCGATGCGGGCGTTTTTACCGGTACCCCGTTTGAGGACCTGGCTGAGCATGGCATTTATGGCGGAAACTTTTGCCGCACTTTCAATACGGCCCGGACCACCGCCTTGGCGCTTGTAGAGCACCTGGTCCTGACCGTCACGAACCTCGCGGATGGCATAGGGCCAAACGCCAAAACCGCCATTGGCAAAAGACGCATAGGCGGCCGTCAGTTCCATCATCGTCACTTCAGATGCACCCAGTGCCAGGCCGAGGTCTGCCTGCATTTCCGACGTGATACCAAACCGCCTGAGCGTATTGATGAGCCGCTTGACGCCGGCTTTTTCGGCGACACGAACGGCAACAGTATTTACGGAATTCGCCATGGCGTCGGTTAGGGTCATTTCCCCGGCAAAAGTCCGTTTGAAGTTCTGTGGTTTCCAGCCGGCGACATCGATGGGGGCGTCACTCACCCGGGATTCCGGCGTCAGTCCGGCCGCCAGACCTGCAACAAAGACAAACGGTTTAAAGGTCGACCCGGGCTGGCGCAGGGCTTGCGTGGTCCGATTGAACTGGCTGGCCCCGTAATTATCACCGCCGACCATCGCCAGTACGGCACCAGACGGGCTCATCACCAGGGCCGCGGCTTGCGTAACCTTCAGTTTTTTACGGTTCTTCGCAAGCGCCTGACGGACTTGTTTTTCGGCCTGAAATTGCAACTTGGCATCGAGGGTCGTAATAATTGTCAGATCACGGTCGCCGGCGGACACGTAACTGGTCAGTTGCGCCATGACCCAGTCAACAAAATGCCGACCCAGCCGTTTGCTGGCGGCCTGCAGGGTTCGGCCTGGTTTTTTCACGGCGGCGCTGGCTTGGTCATCGGTCAAATAACCGGCCGCCACCATATTTTGCAGGACCTGCTGGGTTCGCTCGCGGCTGCGGTTTTTACTGGCGTGGGGATTATACCGACTGGGTGCCTTGAGCAGGCCGGCGATCAGGGCGCTTTGGTAGGTCGATAGGGTTGTCACGGATCGGCCAAAATATTTGCGCGCCGCTGCATCGACGCCATAGGTGCCGGCACCCAGGTATACCCGGTTGAGATAAATCGTCAGAATCTGATCTTTGGAGAACCGGTACTCCAGCCAGAGGGCTAACATGACCTCCTGGACCTTACGTTTGATGGAGCGTTCCGGCGTCAGGAACAGGTTTTTAGCCACCTGTTGGGTGATGGTTGAGCCCCCCTGAACAATTCTGCCGGCCCTTACATTGCGCCAGGCAGCGCGCAGAAGTCCGATCACATCCAATCCAAAATGACTGTAAAATCGCCGGTCCTCGGTTGCCAGGATGGCCTTTGGCAGGGCGTCGGGAACTTCCGTCAGTTGCACCGGCAGGCCGTATAAATCTCCCTTGGCGGCCAATACGGAACCATCGGCTGACAGCAGGGTAATGGTTGGCCGCCGGGTCGCGTCAAGGGCCGCGTCTATGTTGGGCAGGGTCAGAAAAAACCAGCCGGACATCAACAGGACGGCGATAAATCCCCAGACACCAACGGTCGCCGTCCATTTCAAAACGGAGAGCACAGCAGACGAATATCCGGGTCGTACGGGCCTGTAGCTTTTGTTCATATCCCTTTATGGAATTAGGCCGTTAGCATTGGGTTAATAAACCGCATTATTTATCGGCGGGAAAGGAGCCCTTGCTTGCCGTTTACCCGGTTTCCACTTAATCTCGCGGCCATCAAAACTTGATCGCCAACGGGAATATTTCATGAGCTACACGGAACAATCGACCGAGACCCTGACCCAGGCCCTGCCCCAACTGGACGCGCAGTACAAAACCCTGACATTGCGGAATATCCAAATTGATATGACCCGCGGCAAACCCTCGTCGGAACAGCTTGATCTGGCCGATGGCCTGTTGGCGGCAATTGACCGTGAAGATTGTTTTGCCGACGACGGCACAGATTATCGCAATTACGGATTGGGCACCGGGACCAAGGAGGCAAAGGTCCTGTTCGCCGAGTTTTTGGGAGTAACTGTCGATGAAGTGATTATTGGCGGCAATGCCAGCCTGACCCTGATGTATGACATTTTGGTCGGTGGCATGTTGTTTGGTATGCCCGACGGCGACGGCCCCTGGAGTGCCCAGGGCGGGATTAAATTTTTGTGCCCGGCACCCGGTTATGATCGGCATTTTGCCATCTGTGAACGTCTGGGTATCGAAATGATCCCGATTGAAATGAACGACAACGGGCCCCATATGGATCAGGTCGAAGACTACGTTGCCAAGGACGCGACCATTAAGGGTATATGGTGTGTGCCGAAATATTCCAATCCGACGGGTGCCACTTATGCTGATGAGGTTGTCGACCGGCTGGCGACCATGGCGACGGCGGCCAGGGATTTTCGGATCATTTGGGACAACGCCTACGCCTATCACCACCTGGGCCAGGGCCCGGCAGTGGTCAAAGATATTCTCAGCACCTGCAAAGCGGCGGGAACGGCAAACCGGCCCCTGTTGATCGGCTCGACCTCAAAAATCAGCTTTGCCGGTTCCGGCATTGCGGTGATGGGCGGATCGGTGACCAATATCAAAGACGCTGCAGAAAAAATTTCCTATGCGACCATCGGCCCCGACAAAATAAACCAGATCCGCCACCTTAAGTTTTTTGGTGATATGAACGGGGTCCGTGCCCATATGGATAAACACGCTGAAATCATCGCGCCAAAATTCGCGACGGTTGACAGGATTTTGACAGAAAAACTGGACGGCAAAGGCATTGCCACCTGGAGCAAACCGCAAGGCGGGTATTTTGTCAGTCTCGACGTGGTCGACGGCTGCGCCAAGGAGGTGGTCCGGTTGGCCGCCGAAGCGGGCGTTAAAATGACTGCCGCCGGCGTCACCTTTCCCTATGCCCGGGACCCCAGGGATCGCAACATTCGTATTGCCCCGACCTTGCCTTCGGTCAACGACATTGAACACGCCATGAACGTTTTATGCGCTTGCGTTGAATTGGCCTGCGTTAAAAAACTGTGCGGTTAAGACGGACACGCCTCTGCGGTTTAATTATTATTAAAAGCCACAGGCGGGCGGTTTCCACCCCATCCTCACCGACGACCGTCATCACACAACCGCCCGGCGCCCGGACAAACAATCGCACCGCGACGGAGCGGGAAAATAACGGACATCATCCCAATCCATGGTCATCGATTTTGTAAATTGTGACAATTTTGCACAGGAATTTGACAATATAAGTCATATTTGTTTCTTTATTAGTCCGTTATAGTCAGTATCTCAACGGTCGTACCCGGGTCGCCGGAATGATCTTTTGATTTGACGTCCCTGACCCAGGGTCACAACACAGAAAGCCTATCGATGCCCCGTTCACAAGCCGAAACCGCCAACAGTTTCCATGATTTCGAGCCGGACGATCAGGATTTTTTGAGTGCCATTTTAAAAGGTCTCTCGCAGCCGCAAAAATTCATTGCCAGCAAGTTTTTTTACGACGAAGCCGGGTCCCAGTTGTTCGAAGCGATTTGTCAACTGGAGGAATATTATCCAACACGAACCGAACTGGGAATATTGGAGCGCCATAAGGGGGAAATGGCGGCCCTGGCGGGAAGCCAGTGTCACCTTGTTGAGTTTGGCAGTGGGTCGAGCATTAAGGTTCGGATTTTGATGGACGCCCTGGATAAGCCGCTTGTATATGTGCCCATCGATATTTCCCGTGACCACCTGGCCTTATCGGCGGCGGATTTTGCGCGGCGGTTCCCGGCCGTTACCGTGGCGGCGATTTGCGCCGACTACACCTCGGATTTTGAATTACCGCCCATAACCGACGGGCAATACGTGGGGTTTTACCCGGGCTCGACGATTGGTAATTTTACCCCCGAGGACGCGACCGGGTTTTTACGCCGGGTAAAAAACAAACTGAACGGCGGCGGTTTTTTAATCGGCGTTGACCTGGTCAAGGAGACGGCCATTCTCAACGCCGCTTATGACGACAAAAAAGGCGTGACGGCTGATTTTAACAAAAACCTGCTGCACCGGTGCAACCGCAAGCTGGCTGCAAATTTTGACCTGACGCAGTTTGATCACCGGGCCTTTTTCAATGAAACCGAGAGCCGGATTGAAATGCATTTGGTCAGCACCTGCCGACAGGACGTGACCATTTCAGGCCGGTGTTTTTCCTTCGAAGCGGGCGAATCCATTCACACGGAAAACTCCTACAAATATACCATTGGGGGTTTTCAAGAACTGGCACTGAACAGCGGTTTTACGCCCGTTAAGGTCTGGACAGATGCGGATCAGCTTTTTTCCGTGCATTATTTGGCGGCGGATTGAAGCCGGGAAGGAGCGCCTAAATGAACGCCGAAATCCACCCCGCACAGGCATCCCGTCAGGACAGTAAAAACCTGCTTCAGCGATTTAAGGAAGTGCGCAACAACAGCCTTGTCCTGACCCATGGTTTATCCGACGCCGACGCCACGGTGCAATCCATGCCCGATGCAAGCCCGGCAAAGTGGCATCTGGCGCATACCAGTTGGTTTTTTGAAGCGGTTATTCTTAACCGGCATCAGGGCGGTTATAAACCCTTCGATGAAACCTTTCATTTCCTGTTCAATTCTTATTATGAGGCGCTTGGTCCCCGCCACGCCCGTCCCAACCGGGGCCTGTTAACCCGCCCGAGTCTGGATCGGGTGCGGGACTATCGCGCCCACGTCGACAGCCATCTCGTGCAATTGCTGGATCGATCAGAGGTTTCGCATCGCGTCATGGATTTAGTCGAACTGGGGCTGAACCACGAACAACAGCATCAGGAATTGCTGCTTACCGATTTGTTGCACCTGTTTGCCCAAAACCCCCTGAACCCGGCCTATCGGCCACCCGTACCCCTCCCCTATTCGGGCGCAACGCCAAGCGGTCCCGCCTGGGTTAATTTTACCGGCGGCATTCACAAAGTCGGTTACCAGGGGAGCCGTTTTGCCTTTGATTGTGAAACCCCCCGGCACCAAACTTTGCTGCAGGACTTCGCCCTGGCGTCCCATCCGGTCAGCGTCGGTCAATGGATCACTTTCATGCAAGACGGGGGATATACAAATCCCCTGCATTGGCTTTCAGACGGTTGGGCCCTGGTGCAAAAAGACCAATGGCAGGCTCCCGCCTATTGGGAAATGCGCGACGGCCAGTGGTGGACCATGTCGCTGCACGGATTTCAGCCGGTAAATAAAACCGCCCCCGTATGCCACATCAGTTTCTTTGAAGCCGACGCCTATGCCCGGTGGGCAGGCCATCGTTTGCCGACAGAATTTGAATGGGAAGTCGCTGCTCAAGGTGTTGACACAAACGGGCATTTTGCCGACTGTGCCTTATACCGCCCCCTGCCGGCGGCTGGCGGTGGCGACAAGGGCGACGGATTAAATCAAATGTTTGGCGACGTCTGGGAATGGACCTCCAGCCCCTATATGGCCTATCCCGGATTTAAATCCATGGAGGGCGTTGTGGCCGAATACAATGGTAAATTTATGTCCGGCCAATATGTCCTGCGCGGCGGATCCTGTGTCACCCCGGCCGATCACATTCGGGCCAGCTACCGCAACTTTTTTTATCCCCATCAAAAATGGCAATTTTCCGGTTTGCGACTGGCCCGTGACAGGTAATCGATCATCCGTGGAATTCACTGATTTTTTTGACGATACACCGGCATTCCAAACCCCGTGTAAAACCTCGGCAGGGACGGGGCGGCTGCGGGATCGGCGTTCAGAGCCGTTTGGTACTTTCCCGAACGATCAATTTCGGTTCGGTTTTGATGACCGATTGCCCTGAATTATCGTCGATAATAGCAAGTTCACGCAGGATGATTCCGGCCACCTGTTCGCCGATCATTTGCGCGCCGACGTCAATGGTGGTAATCGACGGAACCGCATATTCAGCCACGTCATAATCGCCAAATCCGGCGATCGCCATGTCGCCGGGAACCCGGAGTCCAGATCTCAGACATTCAGTCATGGCACCAAAGGCCGACAGATCGGAGACACACATCACCGCTTCCGTATCGGACCATTGGGTCAGCAGGATCTGCATGGCCACGGCCCCTTCGCGCATGGTCACCGGCGGATGCCCGGACGCCACCAGACGGTGATATTGCAGGCCCAGCTTTTTGGTTGCGGTGATAAATCCCCGGCGGCGGTCGAGACCACGGGTGTCGCGTTCCGTATCACCGCCGATGAAACCAATTTTTCGATAACCCTGCTGAAACAGGTGTTCGACCATGAGGGTTGACGCCCGGGCGTTGGAAAACCCGACGACCTGATCGATGGCCGGTGTCGGCAGGTCCCACATTTCAACGACCGGCACACCAGCCTGCGTCAGCAGCTGGCGCGCCCGGTCCGTGTGGGACCCACCGGTGACAACAATGGCTTCTGGTTGACGGGACAGGAATTGTTCAATGATCTGTTCTTCCCGATTGATGTCGTAATCCGTATATCCGAGCAGGATCTGCAAGCGCGAGCCGTGGAGTTTTTCAGTCAGGCCGCGCAAGGTATCGGCGAAGTTGGCATTATTGACGGAAGGGATGATAACGGCGACAAAGCCGGTACGTTGTGACGACAGGCCTGCGGCGGCGCTGTTGAGGACATATCCAAGATCATCGGCGGCCTGACGTATCTGCCGGCGGGTTTCCTCACTGACTGAGGTCCCGACTTTTAAGGCGCGCGACACGGTCATGGTCGACACGCCGACACGTTCGGCAACATCAGACATTTTTGCCGGGCCGGGTTTAGTTGCCATTACACGGAATGTCTATGGGTTGTCGAATGGCTGCACCGTTGGTTTTGCTAATCTGGCATACCATTGGTACTTGGGCCTTCAAAGAATTTCATGAGGGCGGCGCTGTCGGCACCACCCAGACCAGCCGACGTCAACAGACGGTGAATTTCTGCACAAACGGCGGTCAGCGGCATCGCCGTGCCGGTCTGGCGCGACAGGTCCTGGGCCGCATTCAAATCCTTGACCATATTGTCGAGACGGCCGGTTGGGGTGTAATCCTTGGCCGCCATTTTTGCCATATATTCCTGCAATATGGCACTATCGGCCCGGCCGCCTTTTATCGCTTCTGGAATTTTTGTCGCATCAACCCCGGCATCGAGAGCCAGTTGGGTGGCTTCCGCAACGGCGACAAAATTCACGGCGCAGAGAACCTGGTTGATCAATTTGGTGGTTTGGCCGGCACCGTTCTCACCCATCAGGGTATAATTGGCACAGAGGTGGTCCATGACATATTTTGACTCCTCAAAATCAGACCTGTCGCCACCGGCCATCACTGCCAGGGCACCGTCCCGAACCTTGGGGGCACCGCCAGACAGCGGGCAATCGAGCCAGCGCAGGCCTTTTTCCCGGGCGTCGGTGGCCAAGGCCTTCGTTGATTCCGGATCAATGGAAGACATATCAATGATCAGGGCCCCTGGTTTGGCACCGGAGGCAACACCGTTTTCACCGAATACGGCAGCGCGGACAATGGCCGCGACGTTCAGACTGAGGATGATATAGTCGGCGTTTGACGCCGCTGCCGCCGCCGTCGATGGGGCATGGGCACCGTCGGCGGTAAGCGCCGCGACCCTGGCCGGATCCGGATCAAAGACATAAAGGTCGTTTCCCGTCGCCAGCAGGCGGGCACCAATGGCGCCCCCCATAACTCCGGCACCGATCAAAGCAATTTTATTTGTCATTTGGTTCTCTTTTTTGAGTTGGCGGCGTCGGCAGCTTACTGATTCTTTGTCTTGGGGGCGGTCACCAATGTCCGTTGGCAATCGGCTTAAAGCGACGCCGTTATGCCACCGTCCACATACAAAATGTGGCCATTAACAAAACTCGAGGCTTGCGAGCTGAGATAAATCGCCGCACCGACCAGCTCTTCGACCCGTCCCCAACGCCCGGCGGGTGTCCGATTTTCAAGCCATTCGGTAAACGTTGGGTCGGCAACCAGGGCGGCGTTCAGGGGCGTATCAAAATACCCGGGGGCAATGGCGTTGACCTGCAATCCATACTTGGCCCAGTCGGTGGCCATGCCTTTGGTTAAGTTACCGACCGCCCCTTTGGTCGCCGTGTAGGGAGCGATACCGGGGCGGGCCAGGGAGGTCTGGACCGAGGCAATATTGATGATCTTGCCCTGTTTGCGACCAATCATATGTTTGGCGACGGCTTGACCCACATTAAAGACCGTTGAAATGTTGGTGTTGAGAAGTTTTTCAAACATTTCCGGGTCGAAGTCTTCGAGCGGGGTGCGATGCTGCATGCCGGCGTTATTGATCAAAATATCGATGGAGCCGGTGGCCGCTTCAAACTGATCAACCGCCGATTGGGCGGCACCGTGATCGGTCGCATCGAAGGCCAATTTATGGACGTTTGCGCCGTCCGCCTGCAGCGCTTCGGCGGCACGATCTATTTTGTCGCGATTTCTGCCATTGATGACAACCCCGGCACCGGCGCTGGCCAATCCCTTAGCCAGGGCATAACCGATCCCCTGGGAGGATCCGGTTATCAGGGCGGTCTTCCCTGTTAGATCAAATAATGAGTTTGAGTGGGTCACGATTTAATCGCTCCTGAAGGCTTAATCGATGAAAAAATATGCGCTCGACACTGGACATGGAACCCCATAGGGTGCAATGATGTTATCGATAACATTAAGCCTTCCCCCGGGGCGAGTCAAACCCCAGTGACGGACAACCGGAGCCGAAACGTCGAGACCTATCCGGCCTGGGACAACGGCGTTCGGGACCGAAACGAGGATCATCACCCTTTGCCGGGCTTCACCTATCGACGCACAAGCGTTGCTTGCGGCCCGGGAAAATGGTCAATTGGAGCCGCTGCCTTGGACACCTGTGGTGGACACCCCGTCCTCGGCGCACGGGTTATGCGGTTCCATAGGGTCGTGTTGCCTCACACGTTGGCGACTTCGTTGGCGGCCTCGTTGGCGGCCTCGTTGCCGGCCTCGTTGCCGGCCACTGAGGGCCCTGGGTAAATTGCTAATTGATATGACGAAGGCCCCGTTTGGCGGGCAAAATCTGTTGACAGCTGTTTTGTAGGAGATCAGGAAATGCGTGCAATCGTCGCCCATCAAGCCAAGGATCTGAGAATTGATGAACTCGAAAATGTCAAACCGGGGCCTGGTGAAGTCCTGCTGCAAATGGCGATCGGCGGCATTTGCGGGTCGGACCTGCACTATTATAACCATGGCGGGTTTGGCCCGGTAAAATTAAAACAACCAATGATCCTCGGTCACGAAGTTTCCGGTCATGTGGCCGAACTGGGAGCCGGTGTGACCGGCATTCGGATCGGTGAACTGGTCTCGGTCTTACCGTCGAGGCCCTGCGGTGATTGCAAATATTGCCAGGAAGGATTGCGCAATCATTGCCTGAACATGCGCTTTTACGGCTCGGCCATGCCCTATCCGCACATTCAGGGCGCGTTCAGCGAGCAGCTTGTTGTTGATGCCGTCCAGTGTGTCAACGCGGAGGGTTTAAGTGCCGGTGAAGCGGCCATGGCGGAACCTCTGTCGGTGGCCTTACACGCCACCCGGCGGGCCGGCGAAATTCTCGGTAAAAAGGTCCTGATCACCGGTTCCGGACCGATTGGCGCGCTCTGTATTCAAGCCGCCCGACGGGCCGGTGCCGCCGAGATCGTAGTCACCGATCTGGCGACAAATGCCTTGGATTTTGCCCGCAAAGTTGGTGCCGACAAAGTCGTTAATATGGCCGACCAGCCCCAGGGACTGGCAGATTACAGCGCCGACAAGGGGTATTTCGATGTGCATTTCGAATGTTCCGGCTCGGCCCCGGCTTTGGTCGCCGGCATGGCCGCCCTGCGGCCGCGCGGCGTGATCATGCAGCTCGGCATCGGCGGCGACATGGAAGTCCCGATGATCATGTTAACCGCCAAGGAACTGGACTTGCGCGGCTCCTTCCGGTTCCACGAAGAATTTGCCTTTGCCGTCGAGCTGATGCAAAAGGGATTGATTGAAGTGAAACCGCTGATCAGCCATACCCTGCCCTTAACCGATGCCCTGATCGCCTTCGAGACCGCAAACGACCGCAGCCAGGCCATGAAAACGCAAATTGCCTTTTCATAATCTGTAGTTAGGGTCAGGATCCTATGTTATGGATATTATCAGGTTATCGATACTACTATTGCCTCGATGACGGCAATCCCATGTACAGATTAAGACATGTCTTTTTATGTATTGGTTGATCCCGCCATCGGCCGTTATGTGCGGGGCCATCGCCTATGGGGTCCTTCAATCCATGGCCCCGTGCCCTGATAAGACGCTGTGACGACGGATTGAACCGTGACGTACCGGCCGCAGGGAGTTTTGGCATCGGGCGTTATCGATCAAGCAAGTGGTTTATCCGCCTGTCATTCGGGTTCCGCCCTTAACCAGGCTTTATTGGGTTTTCGCTTTGCGGCTACCGGATCAGCGGTTCGGTGGCGGTTGAAACCGCATCATTTTTCCCGTCCTGGTGCGTTCAATCGCGCACCAATGCGCGCTCGGCAATCTCCGGGTCGATGGCCAGACCGAGGCCCGGCTGATCCGGTGCCCGCAAATAAATACCATCGTCGGCCACCACTTCGCGGGTCGCCGGGCCCGTGATCAATTTGGTTTGGAATTCCAGCAGGGCATTATCGGCCATAAAATATTCGATCCATTTGACGTTTGCCAATCCGGCGGCCAGGTGAATGTGAACGGGTTGTAAATTCCAGGGCGAGACGGGAACTCCCTTGGCCGTTGCAAAGGCGTGGATCCTGAGCCAGTCGGTTATGCCGCCAGTAATCATAACGTTGGGCTGCACCATATCCACATGGCCCTGCTCAATGAGTGTCCGGAACTCAAGCAAACCGGCATGCTGTTCGCCACCGACAATGTAGGTCTGGCCGGACCGGGCCCGAACCCGGGCGTACCCGGGAATGTCCTCCGGCGGTACCGGTTCCTCCAGCCAATAAACGTCGTAGGGTTGCCAGATTTTTAGTTGTTGAATGGCCGTGTCGACGTCCCAACTTCCGTTCACATCGACCATCAAACGCACGTCAGGTCCAATGGCTTCACGAACCAGGCGGACCCGTTCCGTAGCTTCGGCGGGTGTCACAAAACTGCGGGTCCCGCGAATTTTCAGGGCGCGATGACCGGCCGCCACATAAGCCGCCGCCCGCTCCGCCAGTTTATCCGCCGGCAGATGGTGGGCGCAATTGGCGTAGGTCGGAACCAGCTCGCGGTAGCCACCCAGCAAACTTGCTATGGGCACTCCCGCCGCCTTGCCCTTGATATCCCACAGCGCCATGTCGATGGCGGCAATACAAATCCGCACGAACCCGTCGCCACCCCGTCTCGGTATGGCCTGCTGATGCATTTTCTGCCACAGATCCGTAGTCAGTTGCGGGTCTCCGTCAATAATCTGTGGCGCCAGCAAGTGCTCGATCAGGCGTTTAAACAACGCTCCCATACCTGGCGCCGCCATGGCAAAACCAACGCCGGTGATTTGCGCATCGGTGGATACGTCGACAATAATGATCTCCGCATGGTAGGTGTCCGATGTGTTGCCACTCAGGCGACGCGCTTCAACTTTGGTTATTTTCATCTAGCGGTTTCCATATTTTTTGTGATCAAATTAGCGGTCTGACGCCGGCTTTACAGGAACGGGATTGTTCACGTCATCGCCGGTAATCCAAAGCGCCGATAGAGCTCCTGCGGGGCGTCGTGAGCCTGCATTTCGCGGCAAATGGCGTCGCATAACCTTTGCTCGACCTCTGGATCATAAACCGGCGTCAATTGGTGCGGGTCGTTGCGCAGATCAAAGAGCACCGTGCGGGTATCGGCAAATCCACCCTGACGTGGCGAGCGTTTGGCGTCGGCAAGGGCCGGAACTTTTAGGACGGGGACCCCTTTGGTAAAATTAAATCCCGGGTGGAGTTCAGCGGCCTGCAATTCCTTAGTTTCGAATAAACTTCGGTTATGCATGGGCATTAACGTATATTCAAACAGGTCCTGGGATTCCATATCGGCGGGGTACCTGAAATAACTATAGCGGCCATCCGTGGCATTGACCGCGCCGGCGAAAATTCCGTAAATGGCAATGTCCCGCACCTCCTGTGATCGCCCCGACGCAAGCCCAAGCAGGGAGTTTCCGCGAACATCGGAGCCGATGGGTACGCCGTACATTTCCATCAGGGTCGGCATGATATCAATCGCCTGGGTCAACGCATTAACGCGCCGACTCGCCCGGGATATTAGCTCCGGGTGATAAATAAAAAGCGGGATGTGGGAAATTTCGTTGTAACACGGCATGCGGTTCTTCGCCCACCAGTCGTGTTCGGACAATAACAATCCATGGTCCGTCGTCAAAACCAGCGCCGTATCCTGCCATCGGTCGTTGGCGTCAAAGTCATCGAGAAGACGTCCCAACTGATCATCGCACAGGGCGACCAGAGCCGCATAATTGGCTTTCAGTTCGTCAATTTCGGCGTCGGATTCATCCACATTCTGGTATCTGGGCCAGTCAAGAATAAGTCCCTCATAGGCGGTTTTCAGTTGATCTCTGAAGCGCGCGGGCGCGGCGAAAGGTTCGTGGGGATCAAAGGTTTCCAGTTGCACAAACCAATTGTCCGTGTCGCCGTTGGTGTTTAAAAAGTCCAGAGTTGCATCAAAACATTTCACGCACGGAAAGTCGGCCTCATCGACGATGCGTGACCGGTTAATCATCCCCTGCAGGCGGTGGCCATCGCGGGTTTCTTCATATTGCAGGGGATGGTACTGCTCGCGAAACCGGTCCAGTGCCGGTTTAACCATGGCCACCCAAGGGTCGGATTCCTGGCCACGAATAAAATCCCATGTGTCATAGCGGGTATGGTATGTGGCGCCGCCATCTTCAAAATAATGATAGTGATCAGAGACCAGGTGGCTATAAATCCCGGCTTGGCCTATTAACTTTGTGAAGCTGTCGTCAAATGGCTCCAAGGGCCCCCAACTGCGGTGCAGAAAATTAAGGCGACCCGAATGGATATCACGCCGTGCCGGCATACAGGGGAGGGATCCGACGTAATGATTTTCGAACACCACGGCGCGCTCGGCAAGGCGATCAAAGTTAGGCGTTGGCAACCTACCGCCATAGGTCGACAGAGCCCGGCGATTTAGACTGTCAAAGAGGACAAAAACAGTACGCATATCTGGTTCGGCCTTCTTTCGCCTGTGGGTTAATCTATCCGTTACCCGCTTTACGCC
Organism: Rhodospirillales bacterium; assembly: GCA_021775095.1. GTDB lineage: Bacteria > Pseudomonadota > Alphaproteobacteria > Rhodospirillales > Casp-alpha2 > JABMNT01. Next base: position 41,223 of record JAJFII010000057.1, on the reverse strand, counting down.
GACGGGCAATCCATTTTGAAATGGGCGCGCCAAACAATCCGAGAAATGCAAACGCAAGGAAGAGGGCGGCCAACGGTTGCATCGGGATCTGCCACCATTCACCGTCGAACATTTTTAAGGAGTTTTGCAAATTCGTCTCGACCATCTCGCCCAGGATCAAACCGACGGCAATGGGGGCCACGGCAAACCCGTTGCGCCTTGCCAGAAAACCGATAACGCCGAATATCAGGACAATCCAGACATCGAGGAGCGACGAACTGAGGGCGTAGGCACCGATCACCGCCAGGGAAAAAACGATGGGCCAGAGGATCTGCAGGGGTACCAGGGAAATTCGGGCAAACAGTTTTGCCGCATACAAACCCATCACCAAAAACATCACATTGGCCAACAGCATGGCACCAAAAATCTGATAAACTTTGTCAACCTGTTCCGTAAACAAATAGGGGCCGGGGCGCAAACCGTGCACCAGCAAACCCACCAGAATAACCGCCGTCGTGCCACTGCCCGGAATACCAAGGACCATGGTCGGCACCATGGCACCCCCGGTCGCCGCGTTGTTGGCGGCTTCGGCCCCGGCAATGCCTTCTATCGACCCCTTACCAAATTCGTCTTTGTTCTTGGACCAACGGCGGGCTTCCGAATAGCCGATCATCGAAGCGACGGTCGCGCCTTCGGCCGGCAACACGCCAATAAATGTGCCGATCCCGCAGGACCGCATCACGGTCTTCCATATGCGTTTATAGTCCGCTCGAGTCGGTAATTTGACCGCCTTCATGCTGATCGTCTCGATGATCCGGTTGATTCGTTCCGACTGAATAAGCAGTTCCGAAATGGCAAACAGGCCGATGAATACGGGAACAAATCCCAGGCCCTCGTACAGTTCGTAATTGCCGAACATAAACCGTTCGATCCCGGTGGTCGGTTCGGCACCAATGGTCGCCAGCCACACGCCAAAGGCGCCCCCAATCAGATTACGCACCGTGCCGCCGGCGCTGATCGACGCCAGCATGGAGAGGCCGAACAGGGTCAGGGCAAAATATTCGGGCGGTCGAAATTCGTAGGCAACACGAGCCAGCATGGGTGCGGCGATGCACAAAACCAGGACCGAAAAAATGCCTCCAATGGTGCTTGAGACCACGGCAATGCCCAGGGCCCGACCGGCTTCGCCCCGCTGCGCCAGTGGGTACCCATCGAAGGTGGTTGCCGCGGCGGCGGCCGTGCCTGGTGTATTAATTAAGATCGCAGTAATGGAGCCGGCGAAGGTCGCCGACACATAAATGGTCGCCAGCACGGCAATGGCATGAACCGGGTCCATGGTCAGGGTGAAGGGCAACAGCAAGGCGGCACCGGTGGTCGCGCCGAGGCCCGGCAGCACGCCGATAATCACGCCCAGAATCGTCGTCGCGAAAATCAGAAAAATCAGGTAGGGATCGAGCATCACCGATCCCATGGCTTGTAAAGCTTCGATCATATGGCTGCCCCTTAACCGTAATACCAGTTGGTTATCAGACCGCGGGGAAAACGAACCCTGAGGACCAGATCGAACAATAAAAATACCGACGCGGGTGTAATAAGTGCTACCGCACCGGCCACATAAAAACGCCGCTCGCCCCAGATCATGCACATGGCGAACATCACCACGGCAATTCCAATAAGCATATCGAGATAAACCGTCAGGGGATAAAAGATCACAAACAGCCCGATTGTTGCCCAGGTTTGTTTCGATTCCCGGGAAACCTTTTTGGGCGGTGATTTTTTATATTGGACGGCCAGAAGTGCTGCCAAAAACAGGTTGATAACCATCAGGAAGATGGGGAAAACCCGGGGCTGCATACTGTCGCCGACAATCATCGCCGGAGACACATCCAATTGCAGGGCTACCCAAATGACTATCAGGGAAAAACCGGCAATGAGGCCCGGTACGAAAAAAACGTGCATTACGAAAACAAACGGTGCTTCCCGAAGGAAGCACCGTCTCCCAAAACGGAAAGGAGGTTTATTTGACCAGACCCATATCTTTGAGGGCCGGGCCGAATTCATCAACCATGGATTTGATCTGTTTGCCCCAGGCCGCCGAAGCCTGTGGTGACGTCGTATCCAGTCCGGAGTTCATGAGATAAGCCTGATACATGGAATGTTCCATGGCCTTTGATATCCCTTTTTCTAATTCCGCACGCCGTTCTTCCGACACCCCGGCATGGGTCACAAAACCACGGGTCGTCGACAAAACCAGATCAATGCCCAAAGCCTTCGCTGTCTTTGCTTTTGGAATGGGTGCCATGCCGGCTTCCGCCAGAATGACCAAGGGGCAAATGTCGCCGGCTTCAACTGGAGCTGCGGCTTCAGACAAATTGAGGGTTCCCACATCGACCGATCCGGCGACCAGTTGGGTTGCCAGTTCGCCGCCGCCCTTGAACGGAATATAGGTCGGCATGGGCAGACCCAGGCGTTTCGCCCAAAGATAAACGGTCAAATGATCGATGGTTCCCGACTGGGTACCGCCAAACTTTAATTTGTCGCCTTTTTTCAAACCGGCAACGAAGGCTTCCGGTGTTTTGTAGGGACTGGTTTTACAGTTAACCATCAGGATCTGCGGATCGTTGGTACCTCGGGCGATCGGTGCCATGTCGTCGATTTTCAGTTTGGTCTTGCCTTTCGCCATGGTAATGGCGTGGCCAACCGTAAAGGTTAGAATCGTATTGCCGTCGGCCGGTCGGCTCATGAAATAATTCATGGCAGCCGCGCCACCACCGCCCCGTTTGTTGACGACCACCATATCCTGTTTCAGGGTACGACGAGCGCGCAGCATCATCATCCGTGAATTGACGTCCGTGCCGCCGCCGGCACCCGCGTGGGTGATAACTTCGATGGCCGGTTTTTCGGCGGCCTGGCTAACGGCAGTGGTCAGGGCGGCCAAGCCAAGACCGGACGTAAGGGCCGTAAACATAAGGACGCTTTTACGCGTCGGGCTGAGTTTCATCGTAGATTCCTCTCTGTTTGGATAAATTGCCGGTTGTTGTCTCGATGGGGCCCCGATTGACCCTTCTTTTCCAGGTACAGTGACGCAAGATTGATGTGGGGTCAACAAAATTGGTATACCAAAACTTAAAAACCATTCTCTCGCCCTGTTTGGTCTTGGCCAACCACCCACGGGCCTTTCAAAAAGCGTTTTATTTCAAGGTTTTAATAGGTTCTCCCTGGTTGAGTTCGCATAATCCATTTTTGTTTTAAAACCTACAGGCAATTTAGATGCACCGAAATCCACCCCTGGTAAACATGGCATACAAAAATCCGTGGATTTTTGATATCTCCATCGCTGCCTGACGATTAGCTTTCCGGCCTGCCCCCGGCTGTCGTGCCATCCGGTGCCGTCCGTGGACGGCTGACATAGTCGTCGGCCTGGAACTTTTCCCAGGTATTGCCCAGATGGCTGGATAATCGATTGGCCAACACATCGCCATCGCGGGCTTCGAGGGCGGTGATAATATCTTCGTGTTGGCGGATCGCCTCATGCCACATGGCATTGCGTTGGTTTGAGCGATACCGTACCCGATAGACCCGGGCATTAAACTGCGCGTGGGTGTCAATCAACGCCTGATTGCGACTGGCGGCAACGATCGCTTTGTGGATCTTTTGGTTGAGTTTAAAATAGGCCAATCGGTCCTTGCGGCTGTAGGCGGCCAACATCTCAAAATGCAGGGCCCGGATTTCACAGATCTCTTCATCCGTGGCCTTTTCGGCGGCCAATCGCCCGCCCAGGGCTTCCAGGGCGCTCAGCACCTGCAACAGGTCCTTAACTTCGTCGGGTGCCGGATCGGCAACAACTGCGCCCCGGTTGGGAAGCAGGGAAATCAGTTTTTCTCCTTCAAGAATTTTCAGGGCTTCACGCAGTGGCGTCCGCGATACCTTTAATTCCTGCGACAACTGGCGTTCGCGAATTCTTTCGCCCGGCTTAAGCTTATCCTGGATGATCATGTCACGAATGATCGTCGCGACCTGCCCGGTCAAGGGCAGACGGGCGGTCTTTAAATCTTCCTGGCGGTCATCGATCACCTCTTCCAGGGGCCCCTGGAATTCTGGCGATTCCGGCGCTGACATCATTTCTTCGTCACTCAAAGCGGCCTCGCTACTGCAGTTTATCGGTTTACCCTACTACAGGATTGGTTGTTTTGGCATGCAAAATTTGCGGCTCAGGCTAGAAAACATTAAACCTGACTATTTGCGGGGTCACGGTGCAACCCCCTATTAATTCTTTGGTAACTGCTATTATTTTCGACATCTTTGGCCGTTAAAAACAAAAGGGCGGTTTAATTTTGTTGACCTCTTGTCAGATTGTATGCCAAATCTAGGACTATTATTTCCGCCGGAACGGTTTTACGGTAATTGGACTCACGGGCTGTTCCGCAGCGTTTACCGACAGGATAAGAACATGAAACCGCGCATTGCCATTACCCATGGGGAACCGGCCGGTATTGGCCCCGAATTGGTTGCCAAATTACTTGCCGAACCGGATTTATCTGATTTGGCCCAAGTGATTTTGGTTGGCGACCGGCATGTTTTTGAGCTCGGACAGCAACAGGCCGGCACAGACTGGCAAATGCATGAGGCCAATCCTGAAGGCCCGGCGGACGACTCGAACGGCCGGTCTTTTGCCTGGATACCGATGCAGACTATTGCCGCCGGCGAGGTCCGTATTGCCGAGACCAGTGAAGCCGGCGGCCGGTCAAGCCTGCGCACCCTGGACCGGGCCATCGACATGACAACAGCGGGTCTGGTCGACGGCATTTTGTTCGGTCCCTTTAACAAAACGTCTTTGCATTTGGGTGGCATGGAGGTCGAGGATGAACACCGTTATATTGCGCAATATCTGGGGTTCACCGGTTATCATTCTGAAATCAATTTGTTGGATGAATTGATCACCACCCGGGTGACCAGCCACATCGCCCTCAAAGACGTGGTCGCCAATATCAACCAGGACAAAGTCATCGCCGCTGTGCAACTGGCCAACGATACCTTAAGGGCGGCGGGCATTGACCGGCCACGGATTGGCGTCGCCGCGCTCAACCCCCATGCCGGCGACGCTGGTAATTTTGGCACCGAGGAAATTGATATCCTGGCACCGGCGGTAAAACGCGCCCGCGAGCTGCAGATCGATGTCGATGGGCCGTGGCCGTCGGACACGGTTTTTTTACGGGGACGTGACGGCCTGCTGGATGCGGTCGTCACCATGTATCATGACCAGGGTCAGATCGCCATGAAACTCATGGGGTTTGAGCGCGGTGTGACCATTGCTGCGGGCCTGCCGATCGCCGTTGCCACACCGGCTCACGGCACGGCTTTTGATATCGCTGGCCAGGGGGTCGCCAATTTGGGAGCCATGCGCAAGGCCTTCGACGTTTTATGTCGGCTTGGCCTGAGCCACCGCATCGCCCAAAACTCAGCCCCGCCACCGATGTAAGCGCGGTATAACCCATTGAAAATTAAGCCTTACAATATAAGGGAGGGATAATTGATAACATCAGCAAAGGGCCCGCTTGATGGTTTAAAAGTCATCTCGTGTTCGACGGCGCAAGCGGGAACCGTGCCCTATAGCCTGATGGCCGACCTCGGTGCCCATGTGATTAAAATTGAAGTGCCGGGATCTGGCGACAGCAACCGGACGCAAAGCCAGGATCCCGGATATCCCAGTAGTTTTTTTGAGACCAACAATCGCGGTGTGAAAAGCCTGACCCTTAACCTTAAGGACCCCCGTGGCCTTGCCGTGTTACACAAACTGGTCGCCGATGCCGACGTCTTTGGCCAGAATTTTCGACCCGGTGCCGCCGAAAAAAATGGCTTTGGTTATGACGATCTAAAAAAAATAAACCCGCAGCTGATTTATGCGTCCATATCCGGCTACGGGCCCGATGGCCCGCACGCCGATCTGCCGGGAACCGATGCCATGGGCCAGGCCCTGGGCGGCATTGCCGAGGCCTATTCGACCCCCGGCCAAGCGCTGCGCACCGGCATCGTTTCCGTCGCCGATGAAACCTGTGCCATTCTGACATTCGGTGGCATTCTGGCGGCCCTGCATAGTTTGCGGACCACCGGGCTCGGCCAGAAAGTCGAGACCTCCCTGCTCGGCGGTCAGATCCGCCTCATGGGCTGGACCCTGACGACCAACATGTGGCGCAATCAAAATCCCGTCACCGGTCAGGTACGGATCGCCGGAACCGCCGACCGGCCGAGCATGAGTGCCAATTTTTCTGACGGCCAGGGCAAACCTTTTGTTTTCCAGCTCAATGGCACCAAATGGCAAGCGGCGATGACGGCGCTGGGGTTTTATAAAGAATTGCAAAATGCCGGGTTTGCCGATCTGGGTGTTGTCGTCACGTCGGAAGAACGGCGGGCATCCATGCTGACGACCCTCGACGGCTGTTTTGCCCGCGGCGATCGGGACCGCTGGGTGGAAATCCTGCGGGCCGCCGATATTGTCGCGGCACCGGTCAACTCTATGCTGGAGGCGTCGAACGACCCGGATGTGCTGGCCAACGGATATGTGACCGAGATCGAACATCCCGAATATGGCAAAACCCTGAAAGTCCACGGCTCACCGTGGAAGTTTTCCGAAACCCCGGTGCAAATCGGAATTGCCCCCAAGCTTGGTGAAAACACCGATGACGTGCTGGCCGGGCTCGGCTACTCGGCGGCTGAGATCCAGGGGTTGCGGGAGGGAGGGGTGGTTTAAGTGACCAATCAATCCAATCCCTAAACGTCCAAATTTGCCACCTTCAAGGCATTTTCCTGAATGAACTCGCGGCGCGGTTCAACGACGTCGCCCATGAGGGTCGAAAACACATCCTCGGCGTCGTCCGTATGGTTGATTTTGACCTGCAGCAGGGACCGCACATTGGGATCCAGGGTGGTTTCCCAAAGCTGTTCCGGGTTCATTTCGCCGAGGCCCTTATAGCGCTGGAAGGCAATGCCCTTGCGGCCCAATTCCAAAACCGTTTCTACCAGGGAGACCGCGCCAAAAATCGTATGGTCCTTGTCTTTGACCGTTAACTTGCCCTGGCTGACAAACAGCTGCTGCAGGCGTCCGGCCCGGTCGTTGAGGCGTCGGGCGTCGGAGGAGCGGATCAGGGCATTGTCGATGACGTGGCGTTCGGAAACCCCGCGCAGGGTTCGGATAAACACCAAACTGCCTTCCCCCGTATAAGCACCGGCCCAGCCCCGTTCGGCCGGATCGGAAATGGCATCGAGACGTTTGGCAATATATTCAGCGGCACCGGTCGCCCGCTCAGGATCGGACAACAGTTCTGGATCCAGGGCGCTGGAAATCGCCGCTTGTTCGAGAATAAAAATCGGCACCAGCTGGGCCAGATGAACCAGCAGTTCTTTGACCTGGCGACATTCTTCGACCGTCGCATGTAGGTCCGGGCCGGCCATTTGAGTGCCATCGTGGGTGGTGAATACCGTGCCATCATCAATGGCCGAGGCAAACAAGTAGATTTCCAGGGCGCGGTCGTCCTTTAAATAAACTTCCGAATTTCCCCGTTTGGCCCGGTACAGGGGCGGTTGCGCTATATACAGATATCCCCTTTCAATAATTTCCGGCATTTGGCGGTAAAAGAAGGTCAACAGGAGGGTGCGAATGTGGCTGCCATCGACATCGGCGTCGGTCATGATGATGATTTTGTGGTAACGGCATTTTTCCGCATTAAAATCTTCCCGGCCAATGCCGGTACCCAAAGCGGTTATCAGGGTTCCGATCTCCGTTGAGCTCAACATTTTATCAAACCGGGCCCGTTCCACATTGAGGATTTTGCCGCGCAGGGGCAGGATCGCCTGGTTCTTTCGATGGCGGCCCTGTTTGGCGGAACCGCCGGCGGAATCACCCTCGACAATAAACAATTCAGAAAGCGCCGGGTCCCGTTCTTGGCAATCGGCCAGTTTTCCGGGCAGGGAGCTGATATCAAGGGCACCTTTGCGGCGGGTCAGTTCGCGGGCTTTTTTGGCGGCCTCCCGGGCCGCCGCCGCTTCAACAATTTTTTCGACCACCCGTTTTGCATCGCCCGGGTGTTCTTCAAACCATTGGTCCAGGGTTGATCCGATCAGCGATTCGACCACCGGGCGGACTTCCGACGAAACAAGTTTGTCTTTGGTTTGCGAGGAAAACTTGGGATCCGGAACCTTCACCGATAACACGCAGGTCATGCCCTCGCGGGCATCGTCACCGGTGATATTGACCTTGGCTTTTTTGGCGGCTCCCGAGTTGACCGCATAACTGTTAATGGTTCGGGTCAAGGCACCTCGAAAACCCGCCAGGTGGGTGCCGCCGTCGCGCTGGGGAATGTTGTTGGTAAAACACAGGGTCGATTCGTGGTAACTGTCGTTCCATTGCATGGCAGCTTCCACGGTAATGCCGTCTTTTTCACCGATGATGGAAATGGCGTTGTCATGCAGCCTGGATTTCGCCCGGTCGAGATAACTGACAAAGGCTGCCAGCCCGCCCTCATAGTGCAGATCGGTGACCTTGGGCTCGACCCCCCGGTCATCGGTCAACTGCAAATAGACGCCGGAGTTCAGAAAGGCCAGTTCGCGCAACCGGTGCTCGAGGGTGCCGAGGTCGTATTCCGTTTGGGTGAAAATTTCCGCCGAGGCGTGAAATTTAAGTTCCGTACCGGTCAGTGGCTTACCGTCTTCGGTGATCGGTGCGGCGCCGGTGACTTTCAGGGGCGCTTCCGCATCGCCATTAATAAACCGAATGAGATGTTCTTTGCCGTCCCGCCAAATTTTTAATTCCATCCAATCGGACAGGGCGTTGACCACCGACACCCCAACCCCGTGTAATCCGCCGGAAACCTTGTAAGAGTTTTGGTCAAATTTCCCACCGGCGTGGAGCTGGGTCATGATGACTTCTGCGGCCGACACGCCTTCTTCCGGGTGCAGGTCGACCGGAATACCGCGACCGTTATCGCTGACTGAAACCGAACCATCGCCGTTTAAAATAACCTTCACAATATCACAATGGCCGGCCAGAGCCTCATCGATGGCGTTGTCGACCACTTCGTAGACCATATGGTGCAGGCCCGATCCGTCGTCCGTATCGCCGATGTACATACCCGGACGTTTTCGAACGGCCTCCAACCCGCGCAGAACCTTAATAGAATCAGCTCCATATTCCTCGGCGGCACTTGCCGTCGATTGGCGTTCAGTGGGTTGGTCTGTTGTCTTGTCAGTCATCTTTTGATCCGTTCAAAATCGGGGGGTCAATCAGTTCGATGGATTGGGTTTTAATCCATTGTTTTCTATTTCAAATATTTGGGCGTGGGGCTTCAAGGGCCCAAATAACCGGTCATCCGTCCCGGTCAACCAAACCTGGGCACCTAGGGCCAGTAAATGCTCGAACAGGGCGTCGCGCCGATGGCCGTCCAGATGGGCCGCCACTTCATCGAGCAGTAGGACCGGAACCCGACCCTCTTCACGCCCCCGCAAAGACGCATTGCCGAGAACAATGGCGATGAGCAGGGCTTTTTGCTCGCCGGTCGAACAGAGCGCCGCCGCTTGGCCTTTGATGGCATGGCGAACAATCAAATCGGTACGGTGGGGACCAGAATGGGTCCGACCGCTCCTTTGGTCGCGTTTGCGGTCGTCGGCCAGGCGCTGGCGATACCGGTCTTCGGCTTCCAGGGCCGGTCCGTCATCGAGCCAACCATCGACTTCACCGTCAAGCGACAATAATCCGCCGGGGAACGGCCCCAGTCCTTCGGCCACCGATGGTGCCAGACGGGCAATCAATTCCCGGCGGGCGGCGGCCACGGCCATGCCGCGCTCAGCCATACCGTCTTCCAGGGATTTTAACCAACCGGTGTCCGGATGCGGATGGTCCTTTAATAACCTTAAGCGCTGGCGCATGGACTGCTCGAAGGATTGCACCCGGCCGGCGTGGGCCGGATCCCAGGCGAAAACCAGTCGGTCCAAAAACCGGCGTCGCGCCGATATACCGTCGGCGAACAACCGGTCCATTTGCGGGGTTATCCAATGGGCCCCCATATGGCGCGATAACTCCGCCTGGCTGGCAACGGTCTGCCCGTCAACCCGCACGGCGCGACGTTCCCGTCGGCCCGAGCCAGCAGAGACAAACCCCGTCCCCAGATTGACATTCCCTTCCGGTGCGGCGATGGAGGCGGCGACGGCCCAGCTGCCATCGCCCTGATTGTGGGCCATTTCCGAGGTTTTTGCGCCTCGTAACCCACGTCCCGGCACCAACAGGGAAAGCGCTTCCAAAATGTTGGTTTTGCCAGCGCCATTAGCGCCCGTAAGAACCACAGGACATCCGCCGGTTTCAACGCGCAGGCTTGGATAGGATCGAAAATTCGTCAGGGTCAATCTGTCGATGGCAAATCGACGTGGCACACCAACAGCGGATGTCATGGTTTTACTATCGTCGGGCGTCGCCAAAGGGGAGCGTTGCTGCAGTTTATTTCCTCCGCCTAAACGCGCATTGGCATAATAACATAGATCGCGCTGGCATCGTCGACTTCGCGCAAGATGGTTGGCGAATTGCCGTCGGCCAGGGACACTTGCGCCATTTCACCTTCTATTTGCCGGGTAATGTCGAGCAGATAAGCGGAATTAAATCCAATGTCGACGGGCTCCCCCTGATACTTAACTTCGATTTCTTCTTCGGCGCTGCCATGCTCCGGGCTCGACGCAGACAGGGCCAACAAACCACTGCTCAAGGATAATTTGATGGCACGGGATTTCTCGCTGGAAATGGCCGAAACCCGGTCAACCGCGTTGGCAAACAAACGACAATCCACTTCCATATCCTTGTCGTTTCCGGTCGGGATGACCCGCTGGTAATCGGGAAAAGTGCCATCAATCAACTTCGATGTAAGAATGGCATTATCAAAGGCAAACCGAACTTTGCTTTCTGACAGGGAAATCCTCACTTCATCACCGGACTCATCGATCAACTTGCGCAGCTCGGTGACGGTTTTGCGCGGCACGATAACGCCGGGCAAATCATCGGCACCCGCTGGCATGGGGCCTTCGACACTGGCCAGACGATGGCCATCCGTGGCCACGGCACGCAACACAGCAACCCCGTCCCGTTCGGCCCTGTGCAAATAAATACCGTTCAGATAATAGCGGGTTTCCTCCGTCGATATGGCAAATTTTGTGCGGTCGATCAGGGTTCTCAGTTCGGCGGCGGTGATTGAAAAATTGTGCGGCAACTCACCGCCGGACAACACCGGAAATTCCTCCGTCGGTAAACACGACAGGGTAAATCGGGAACGACCGGAACTGAGCTGCAGTTGGCCGTCGCCGGACGCGTTCAGCTCGACTTGTGAGCCCTCGGACAGTTTACGAACGATGTCGTAAAGGGTGTGGGCGGAGACCGTTGTGGCGCCTGGCGATTGCACGTCGGCGGCAACGGAATCGACCATATCCAGGTCCATATCCGTGGCGTTTAAGGTTAATTTTCCATCGGCGGCCTCAATTTTAACGTTCGACAGAATCGGAATTGTGTTGCGACGCTCAACAACGCTCTGCACGTGGCCCAATGATTTAAGCAGTTCGGCCCGTTCAATAGTAATTTTCATGGTTTAATTTCAAGCCCTTAGCATACATTTTACCGAAGTATCGGAACTTGAAAAGAATTCAAATTCCAAAGCCAGAATTGGCCCCCCTTTTCGGCAGGTCAGTATACCAGAACCCCTGGATTCCGTAAGCATTATTGCGATTTATTTACGGGTAAAATTATTTTCCAGGAACCGGCACCAGCAAATGCCAGTGCGGTTCCGGTTCAGCCCTCGAGCATGCGTTTTAACAGCTCAACATCTTCCGCAAAACTCGAGTCATGTTCACGCAATTCATCGACTTTGCGAACCGCATGCATCACCGTGGTGTGGTCACGACCGCCAAATTTACGGCCAATTTCAGGTAACGAGCGCGACGTCAGTTGTTTGGCCAAATACATCGCCACCTGGCGCGGTCGGGCCACCGAACGGGCGCGGCGAGCCGAATGCATATCAGCCATGCGAATGTTAAAATGCGATGCCACTTGTTTTTGAATTTCCTCAATCGTCACCCGGCGATCATTGGCCCTCAACAGGTCATGCAGAACGTCCTGCGTCGCTTCCAGGGAAATGTCCCTTCCGACCAGTTGGGAATGGGCGACAACCCGGTTGAGCGCCCCTTCCAGTTCCCGTACATTTGCGGTGATTTTATGGGCCAGAAATTCAAGAACCTTGGGCGGGATCTGGGCGGAAACCCGTTGTGCCTTCGATTGCAGGATCCCGAGGCGCAACTCGTAGGTGGTGGCATGAATATCGGCAACCAATCCGCAGTTCAGGCGCGAAACCAGGCGTTCTTCCATGCCTTCAATATCGGACGGCGATTTGTCGGCTGAAATGACGATTTGCCGGCCCTCGTCGACTAGGGAATTAAAGGTGTGAAAAAATTCTTCCTGGGTTGATTCCTTGCCGGCGATAAACTGCACATCATCGATCATCAAAACGTCGACCGAACGGAACTGTTCCTTAAAATCGACAGTGGTTTGCTCACGCAGGGCGCGGATAAATTTGTACATAAACTTTTCCGCCGACAAATAGATGACGTTGCGCGTCGGCTCCTGCTCGCGAATATGCCAGGCAATGGCATGCATCAGATGGGTTTTCCCCAAACCCACGCCGCCATACAAAAACAGCGGGTTAAAAGGTGTCGACTTGGCGGCTTCCGAGACCCGGCGGGCCGCCGCATAGGCAAACTCGTTTGGTTTGCCGACAACAAACTGATCAAAGGTATACCTGCGGTCGAGGCTGGCGCTAATCTGGGCGGCGTGGTTGGACAAAACGGTATCGGTGGCAGCTAGGGGTTGGACAACAGCGGTTGCCACGTCAGGTTTGGCCGTCGCTTTTAAAGCGCGATCGGTGAACACCCCAACATCGACGTTCTCAACATCTGAATTCTCATCCTGCCACAACTCGGTTATCCGCTCACAATAATGGGCATTTACCCAATCGCGCATAAACCGGGTCGGCACGGATATCCGTGCAATTCCATCTTGCAAACCGCGCACGGAAATCGGTTTTATCCAGCTTTGGAATGCCGCTTCGCCAATCGAACCCCGTAAATTTTCAGCAACACGTTGCCACTCAGATTTCAATTCGTCCATATTTGTTCCATTGACGTTAACGCCGTTCGCAGTTTCTTCTGAAGGTACCGTCATCAGCTCCATGCCTTATCCGTAATGCGGTTCATTTATTCGCCCCGATACATCACGCCATCACCATCCGACAGCCCACATTCATTTATCTCTTCCGACAGGTGCCGGGTACCATTTATTATCTCCGACGCTGCCTGAAACAGGTTTCCGCCCGTCGCTTTAACCCGCGCCGGAAGAAACAGTTCCTGCTAACATACAACAATCTCCCCTGCAGAAAACAATCTGCGGCGCAAAATCAAAACCCGCCAGGAGGGTCAGGTATTAACTCTACTGTCTGGATCAATCCCCTTTTGAGAAATCGTCTTAACCTTTAAAATCATCGCCAATCAAAATCCAACACCCGTGGCAAACCTGCGAGAGGACGGCCAATTACTTAACAATGCCTTACCGGCATTCCCTGACTTATTACTATATTTATAATTCGCCGATAATATTATTACTGTATTTTTTGCAGCGCATCTAAATACTCACCCCTATCAGTACAATATAGTCCAAGTGACACTGCGGTTTCATACTTATATACGACTCTACAGCGCCTGTCCTGATGATCTGAATACTACGGATGGAATCGTCTTCTGACAACAGGTTCGAAAGGGGAACACGTAAAATAATCTTCTTGACTTTCGTTTCCATCCCGAGTCCGTCGAAGCGTTTCGATTGGCCGATTACAGACGCAAAAAAGCCGTGCGGAGTGAACCACACGGCCCTCGATCAGGACACAGAACACGCCGCAGATTAAGCGGCCATGCCTTTAATACGCTTGGACAAACGAGACAATTTACGCGACACCGTATTGGCATGCATAACGCCTTTGCTGACACCGCTCATCAGTTGTGGCTGGGCTGCGCGAAATGCTGTTTCTGCAACGCCCTTATCGCCACCGGCAATCGCTTCTTCGACCTTGCGCAGGCCGGTGCGAATAGCGCTGACACGATGACGGTTTACTTCCGTGCGGCGTTCTGTTTGACGAATACGTTTCTTAGCCGAAGAATGATTGGCCATGAATTTCAAACCTTTATTATTCCATTGAAGGGCTGGCTTATAAAGCCCGTTCAAGACCACGTCAAGGGTCCATAAGGGGTTGAGAGACGGTTATTTTGCGGTCGCCGGTGAAAGCAGGAAGTGCACTTCAACGCCGGCACCCTTGCTGTCCAATTGCAAAACGTCCAGGATCAGAATTTCCCCCTCCCGTCGATAACGGGTTGGTGTCTCGAGCCGCCAGCCCAGTTGAGGCAGGGTCCGGCTGTAAAAATCAATGACAGCACTTATTGTACCGGCTCCTGAGGCGGTTATTTCGGCGATCCGGCCGGCTTCCGTTTCAAATTTCAAGGCACTGTCGGAATCTTCAACAAATCCAGGCATGAGCGGCAGATCTTCGATCACGCTCAAAAACACCGGCGTCTGGGCATGGACGGGCAGAATAGTAAAAGTCAAACCGCATAGGCACAGGGCAATCAGGGAGAAGCGGCACCATTTCATGGCTTTCATATAAACCTTTATCTCTGACAATGCGAACAAAAGAAGGTGGAACGTCCCGATTGAGTGAGTTGTTTAATGCGGACTTCGGGACCACAAACGGAACAGGCCGCACCGGTCCGGCCATAAACCCGAAAGGTATGCTGGAAATACCCCAACTCACCCGACGGTTGGCGATGGTCCTTAAGCGATGACCCGCCGGCATCGATGGCGCGCAGCAAAACCTCTTTTATGGCGCGGGCCAGTCGTTCCGCCCGTTTCCCCTGAACCGACGACGCCTTGCGTTTGGGTGAAATCCCGGCGTCGTGAAGGGCTTCGCAGGCATAGATATTACCGATCCCCGCGATGACTTTTTGGTCCAGCAGGGCGGCCTTAATGGGTGTCGCCCGGTGCTTCAGCCGCGCCGCCAGCTGGCGGCCGTCCAATCCGGGGAAAACCGGTTCCGGTCCGATTTTATTTAACAACTTATGGTCGGGCATTTCATCGTGCGTCGTCAAATCCATAAAACCAAAGCGTCTGGGATCATTGTATCGCACCTCCTGCCCGTCGGCTGTGACAAAGATCACGTGGTCGTGTTTATCGAGAACCGGCGGGTCCTTGGCATAGATACGATAACTTCCCGACATGCCAAGGTGCGAAATTAATACGGTCCCATCATCCAGATCGATCAGCAAAAATTTCGCCCGCCGCTTTACGGCGATTACCGTCCGCCCGGTCAACCGTTGACCAAATCCATCGGGGAAGGGAAACCGCAGATCGGCGCGGCGAATTTGCACCCGCTCAAGCCGTTGACCTTCGAGGACCGGCATCAAGCCTCGGCGTACCGTTTCGACTTCGGGTAATTCTGGCATTAAAGGGGGCTTTCCAGCTTTTATTTCATATAAGGGGTATGATATTTAATGGGCTTTGACCCTAGTCATGGGTTATGGTCCCGCCATGTCAGTAAAAAACACAAGTGGCCCACAGACAACTCATTTCGGCTTCCAGAACGTGCTGGACAGCGAAAAGGCCTCCCTGGTTAAAGGAGTCTTTGACCGGGTTGCGTCAAATTACGATGTGATGAATGATCTCATGAGTTTCGGAGTTCATCGATTGTGGAAAAATAGCCTGATCGAGACCCTGCGGCCACAGCCGACCATGAGCCTGCTGGATGTGGGCGGCGGCACTGGCGATATCGCCTTTCGATTTCTCGAGAAGGGCGGTCGCCGGGTCACCGTTTGTGACATCAATGAGGAAATGGTGAACCGGGGGCGTGACCGGGCCATCAACCGGGGATTTCTCAAGGGTCTGAACTGGATGGCCGGTGACGCCGAACATTTACCCCTTGCCGATAGCAGTGTCGACGCCTTCACCATCGCGTTTTGTATCCGCAACGTTACCCATATCGACCGGGCCTTGGCCGAAGCACGGCGGGTTCTGAAACCCGGTGGCCGGTTTTTATGCCTCGAATTTTCCCGTATCGCCCTACCCCTGCTGGAAAAACCCTACGACACCTATTGCTTCAAAGTGTTACCTTGGCTCGGTGGAAAAATCGCTCAGGATCGGGAGGCCTATTTATATCTGGCCGAGAGCATTCGCCAATTTCCGGATCAGCATCGGTTCCAGCAGATGATTTCCGATGCCGGCTTGAGCCGGGCCACCCACCAGAACCTGTCCGGTGGCATCGCCGCCATCCATTCGGCCTGGCGGATTTAAGCGGAACTCATGTATCAGGCCTTAATTCACATCAGACGATTCCTTGCGATTGCCCGAATTCTGGCCCGCCATGACGCGTTATTTGCCCTCGAATATCTGAAAGTCGCGCCCGCTTATGTGGCCGTCGCCCGCCTGCTGTCGCGGCGAAATGTTGACGGGCGCCCCGGTCAGCGACTGGCCCGAGCACTCAACGAGGCGGGCCCGAGCTTCATCAAGCTCGGTCAGGCCCTGTCCACACGATCGGACCTGTTGGGGGAAGAATTGGCACAGGACCTGTCGGATCTGCAGGACCGGCTGCCAGCCTTTCCCGGCACCGAAGCACGGCGTATTATCGAGGAAGAGCTGGGCGAGCCGGTTGATGATTTGTTTCGTCAGTTCGATAACGACGCGATTGCCGCCGCTTCCATTGCACAGGTCCATTATGCGGTAACCCATGACGGCAATACCGTCGCCGTCAAGGTCCTGCGCCCGGGCATAGAGCAGGCCTTTCGAAAGGACCTGGGGCTGTTCCGGTGGGTCGCTAAACTGGTTGAGCGGGCGCGCCCCGATTTACGGCGTCTTAAACCGGTTGAAATGATCGAAACCATTGCCGAAACGGTTGAGATGGAAATGGATTTACGGTTTGAAGCTGCGGCGGGTGCGGAGCTGGCGGATAACTTTGCAACGGATCCGGATTTTATGGTTCCGGAAATCGACTGGGGATTAACGGCGGCGCGGGTGCTGACATCGGATTGGGTAACCGGTTGGGGCCTGGATGACCGCGACGCGATCATCGAAGCCGGACTTGATCCTCTCGATATCCTGGAAAAGGCGTCGGCGGCATCTTTCCGACAGGTATTTCGTGACGGCTTTTTTCACGCCGACGTACATCCCGGTAATATCTTTGTTACGAAATCAGGACAAATCGCCGCCGTCGATTTTGGTATTATGGGGCGGCTGGAGCTAAAAACCCGCCGGGCTGTGGGAGAGTTGCTGCTTGCCTTCCTAAACCGCAATTACCGCCGCGCCGCAGAAATTCATTTCGAAGCCGGATGGATTCCCCGAACAAAGTCCCTGGATGCTTTCAGCCAGGCCTGTCGCTCGATTGCCGAACCGATACTCGACAAACCCCAGAACGAAATTTCCATCGCCCGATTGCTCGGCCAATTATTTCAGATTACCGAAACCTTCGAAATGGAAGCACAACCGCAATTGTTGTTGTTACAGAAAACCATGCTTGTGGCTGAAGGGACGGCGCGCAAATTGTGCCCGGAGGCCAATATGTGGTTTCTTGCACGGCCGTTAATCGAATCCTGGATGATGGAAAACCTGGGGCCGCAGGCGCGGCTTCGTGATACCCTGTCAAACCTGTCTGACGTGGCCGAGCGGTTGCCGACGATGATCGATCGGATCGAACAGGGAACCCAATTAATGGCGGACGGGCAGCTCAAACTGCACCCGGATACAATTCGGGCGCTGCAAGGCGAATCCGCTCACCGCCCGGTCCTGCCGTCCCTTTGGATCATTGTTTTGTTTTTGTTATCTCTCGTCGTCGCCATAAAGTTTTTTTAGGGCAGCCGCCGACAAATAAGGCCTTGTGTGGACGCTGGCGGGTTATTAACTTATCAACACTAATTTTTCGTGAAATGTAAGGGATTAACGGGTGTTGGCAGGCAAACGGATATTGTTGATCGTCACCGGTGGTATTGCCGCCTACAAATGTCCCGAGCTGGTCCGACGGCTGCGCGAACAGGGCAATCAGGTCCGTTGCCTGTTAACCGCAGGAGGTGCCCAGTTTGTGACGGCTTTGGCCCTGCAGTCGGTGAGCGAGGAAAAAGTCTATCAAGATTTGTTTTCTTTGACCGACGAAAACGAAATGGGACACATTCGATTGTCGCGGGAAGCCGATGTGATTTTGGTGGCGCCGGCAACCGCCAATATCATATCAAAGATGGCCAACGGACAGGCCGACGATTTGGCAACGACGGCGCTCCTGGCCAGTGACAAACCGGTTCTCATTGCACCGGCCATGAACCATCGCATGTGGGACCATCCGGCAACCCAAGCCAACCTGGCGACCCTGCGGGCGCGCGGCGTCGAAATCATTGGGCCGGACGACGGGGCCATGGCCTGTGGGGAATTTGGCATGGGGCGGATGCGCGAACCGCTGCAGATTGCTGAAACCCTTGCGCGCTATTTTGCCGGCGACTTGCCACTCACCGGAAAACGCGCTCTGGTTACCAGTGGTCCGACTTTTGAAGCCATCGATCCGGTCCGCTTCATCGGCAATCGGTCGTCGGGTAAACAGGGCCATGCCATCGCCAGGGCCCTAGCCACGCTGGGCTGCGCAACAACTTTGGTATCGGGCCCGACCCGACAACCGGACCCGGGTGGTGTCGGCGTTGTTGCCGTCGAGTCGGCACGGGAAATGTTGGCCGCCTGCGAAGCCGCGTTGCCAGTTGACATCGTGGTTTGTGCGGCGGCGGTGTCCGACTGGCGCATGGATCAGCAGGAAAATTCGAAAATCAAAAAGACCGCCGGCGGAGCACCGCCGCGACTGGCCTTGACGGAGAATCCAGATATTCTGGCGACTTTGGCTAAAGCCCGGGCCGGCAGACCCCAACTGGTCGTCGGATTTGCCGCCGAAACCGATGATGTGATCGTTAACGCGACGGCAAAACGGCAACGCAAAAACTGCGACTGGATCCTTGCCAACGACGTTTCAACCGCATCCGGCGTCTTTGACGGTCCAACCAACCAGGTCCATTTTATCACTCAATTGGGGACAGAAACCTGGCCGGAAATGAGCAAAGATGCTGTCGGAGAAACTCTTGCACATCGAATCGTCAAGCATTTTCAGGTGCAACCATGAATGCCGTCACCGTCGCCATTTCCCGCTTACCCCATAGTCGAGGGCTGGCCTTGCCGGCCTATGCGACGGCGGCCAGTGCCGGTGCCGATTTATTGGCTGCGATTGAGGGTTCCCTCAGCTTGGCGCCCGGTGCCCGGCGGATTATTCCCACCGGACTGCAGATCGCCTTACCGCCGGGTTTTGAAGCGCAGATCCGACCGCGCTCTGGCCTTGCCATCACTAACGGCCTTACCTGCTTGAATGCCCCGGGGACCATTGATGCCGATTACCGGGGCGAACTGGGTGTTATTTTGATTAATCATGGCACTGAACCGGTGGTTATTGAACGCGGCATGCGGATCGCACAATTGGTCATTGCCCCCTACGTTGTCGCCCAATGGAACGAAGTTGATGATCTGGACAGAACCGCGCGCGGACGCGGCGGTTTTGGCTCGACCGGGGTTGGCGTATAAAGGAGGCACCATGTTACGACTGTCAAAAAAGGTTTTGTTCGCCATCGAAGCGGTCCTGGATATCGCCTATCACGCTGGCGCGGAACCCGTGCAAAGCCGAGAAATCACGCGCCGCCAGGGGATCCCAAGACGGTATCTGGAACAGGCTTTGCAACAGTTGGTGCGCCATAATATTCTGGTCGGAACCCGCGGTCCCAAGGGTGGTTATCGGCTGGCCAAGGAACGGCGCCGAATTTCCGTTGCGGATATTGTCGGGGTTGTTCGCACCATGGAGGCGGGCAAAAAGGACACCGATCATACGGAAGGTTCGGATTTGGGGCAGAAAGTTGTCCGTCCCCTGTGGAATGAACTGCAAGAAGTTGCGCTGGAACGCCTTGGCGCAACCTCTATTGATGATCTTTGTACACGTGCCGACATGGCAGGAATTGCCAGTGAAGGCCGCGAAAATCTCGATTTTACCATTTAGGAAAACCTATGAACGCGCAAAAGAACGCCGAATTTCGCGGCCGCATATACGACAATATCATCGACACCGTGGGTGCCACACCGCTTATCCGCCTGTCGCGGTTAACCGACGCGGCGGGGGTCGGCGGGCAGATCATCGCCAAATGTGAATTTTTTAATCCGCTGGGTTCGGTTAAGGACCGGATCGGGATGGCGATGATCGAAGCCGCTGAAAAAGACGGCCGGATTAAGGCGGGCGCGACTTTGGTCGAACCGACATCGGGTAACACGGGGATCGCTTTGGCCTTTGTTTGTGCGGCCAAGGGTTATCGCCTGATTTTGACCATGCCGGAAAGTATGTCCGTTGAACGGCGCAAAATGTTACTCCTGTTAGGGGCGGAAATCGAATTGACACCGGCCACGTTGGGCATGCGCGGCGCTATCGACCGGGCCAACGAACTGGCGGCAACAATCTCTGGCGCGATTATCCTGCAGCAGTTTGATAATCCGGCAAATCCGGAAATACACCGGAATACAACTGCTGAGGAAATCTGGCGCGACTCCGGTGGCCAGGCGGATGTGCTGGTCAGCGGTGTCGGAACCGGCGGGACGCTGACCGGTTGTGGGTCGGTATTAAAATCCTATAACCCGGCCTTCAAAGTGGTTGCGGTCGAACCCGAAGACAGTTCGATCCTGTCTGGCGGCACTCCCGGACCCCATAAAATACAAGGGATCGGCGCCGGCTTCGTGCCCAATAACCTGGATCAGGATTTGATTGACGAAGTCCTCAAAATCGGCAATGAAACGGCTTTCGCCATGGCCCGGAAAGTTGCCCGCCTGGAAGGCATTGCCTGCGGTATCTCGTCGGGCGCTGCCGTGGCGGCAGCCTTGGAAATTGCCGAACGGCCCGAAATGGCAGGTAAAAATATCATCGCCATTTTGCCCTCCTTCGCAGAACGGTATCTGTCTACTGCTTTGTTTGACGGTATGGCGTAATGGCCTTCACCGAAGATCAGGTCAAGCGATATGCCCGCCACATCCTTCTGCGTGAAGTCGGTGGCGTCGGCCAACAGAAACTTTTGGAGTCAAAGGTTTTGGTTATTGGCGCCGGTGGGCTGGGTTCGCCTTTGATTCTCTACTTGGCGGCGGCGGGGGTCGGGACAATCGGCATCGTTGATGATGACGTCGTTGATCTGTCAAATTTGCAACGGCAAATCATTCACCACACCAGCGACGTTGGACGGTTAAAAGTCGACAGCGCCGCTGCCCGTGTTAAGGATATCAACCCCGATGTCACACTGGTTCCCCATCGAACCCGGTTTGATATGACAAACGCCTTGGAGCTGATTTCGCAGTACGATGTCATTGCCGATGGCAGCGACAACTTTTCGACCCGGTTTTTGGTTAATGACGCCTGTTTTTTCGCCAAAAAAACTTTGGTCTCCGGTGCCATTCTGCGCTTTGACGGTCAGGTCGCCACATTTAAACCACATGTCCATGACGACTCTGGTGTTGCGGGCCCCTGTTACCGATGTATTTTTCGAGAACCGCCGCCGGACGGACAGGTCCCGTCCTGTGCGCAAGCTGGCGTTCTGGGTGCGTTATGTGGCATGATCGGGTCCATGCAGGCCGCCGAAATTCTAAAGGAATTGATGGGAATAGGTGAAAGCCTGTCCGGGTCCTTGCTTATCTGCGACGGTTTGGGGTCAACGTTTCGAAAAATAAAAGTCAATCGCGACCCGGGGTGCCCGGTCTGTGGCGACACTCCTACAATTACGGATTTATCGGGCCATGGCCAATAAGAGTTCACCCGATAAACTTTCGATTGTCGTTTATGACCATCATTTTGACAAAGTGCATTATGCCCTGGTGATGGCCGCAGCTGCGGCGGCCATTGGTAAACCGGTAACCTTGTTTTTTACCATGGGGGCCTGCCAGGCCCTACTGAAGATTGACGCCGATAAACCCTCCGCCTGGCAATTGATGCCCCTGTCGGATGAGCCGGGGACCGGAGCCGAGCGGGACCAGTTTTACAGGGACAGGGGAATTGGTGGTTTTGAAGAACTGTTAAGCGCCTGTATCGCTTTAAATGTAAAATGTATGATTTGTGAAATGGGCCTACGGGCAAAAAATCTTGATGTGCAGGCGTTGCGCGAAGATTTAGTCTTTGATATTGCCGGGGTTGTTAGTTTTTTACATGATGCCTCTAAACACGGATCAATTCTTACGATCTAAATTTGAATGCAACATCGCCGATGAAAAAACCAGACAAAACCGCTCGTAACCGGACAGATTCTACGACGGGTTTGGAGTCATCATTGCGTGACATGGTTGAGAGCGCCCCACTGTTTCAAAATATGAAGGATTTTGAGGGGCGTTTTATCTACGTCAATAAACGCTATGAAGACTGGTTAGGAATTCCCAGGGCGGAATTAATTGGGAAAAAAATGGAGCAACTGTTTCCCGATTCCGTGGATATCCAAAATGTTGCCGCCATCGAAAAAGAGGTCCTGAAAACCGGTAAAACCATAGAGACTGAGGCTCAGGTTCATCACCATGAGGGTCTCGGTCGGGACTGGATCCTGCTTAAATATCCGGTCCGTACCGCTTCCGGGCGAATTTCCGCCATCGGGTCCCTGGCCGTTGACATCAGCGAACGTAAAAAAACCGAAGCCGCCCTGTTACAAAGTGAAGAGCTGTTTCGTCACGCCTTCGACAACGCGCCGGTTGGTATGGCGTTGATTAACCTCGACGGGAAAAGAATTCGTGTCAATCAGGCTTTGGCGGGCTTTTTGGGCTATTCTGTCGATGAACTGGTCGATACGCCGATGTCGGTGACCAGTGGAGATTCCCATAGCCTGGACAAAAGTTTACATTTGCGCCAACAGGTCCTGGACGGCGAAATTACCTCTTATACCAATAAGCGCACCTATCGACACAAATCCGGCCATCGCATTTATGGCGAGGTCACCGCATCGCTGGTCAGGGACCAGAACAATGAACCCGTCTACTTCATAGCCCACACCGTCGATACCACGGAAAACGAATTGGCCAAACGTCATTTGATGATCGCCAGAGACGCTGCCTTAGAGGCGAGCCAGGCAAAAACAGAATTTCAGGCGACCATGAGCCATGAATTACGGACGCCTTTGACCGCCTTACATGGTGCTTTGGGGTTATTGCGCGGTGGTTTTGCCAAGGCCATGCCCGATCAGGCCGTCTCACTGTTGGATATCTCGATCCGCAATAGTGAGCGGTTGATTACCCTGGTAAACGATTTATTGGATTATGAAAAAATTGTCGCCGGTAAGATGGATTTTAATTTAGTCGAATGTGACTTGAACACGCTTGTCCACAAGTCCGTAGACACCAATCAAAACTTTGCCACCGAATATGCCACCCGGTTTGTATATCAACAAATTTCGCAACGCCTGGAAATACGCGTCGAACCTCGTCGCTTCGATCAGGTCATGTCCAACCTGCTGTCAAATGCCGCCAAGTTTTCAAAGGACCATGCGGATATTCTTGTGCAAGCCTTCGAGCTGTCCGGTTATGCAAACGTCAGCATTGTTGATACGGGAATTGGCATTCCGCAAAATGCGTTGGATCGTATTTTCGACCGGTTTTCACAAATCGATTCGACGGACACCCGGGCGACCGGTGGCACGGGCCTGGGCTTGGCCATTACCAAGGCTCTGGTTGAGGGTATGGGCGGTACCATTGGCGTCATTTCGACCATCGGAAAAGGATCGACATTTACCATTTCCTTCCCCCTGGTTGATTTGGATTCGGTCAAGGATCCCGAATAAGAATATAGAAAAACCGCTTTGCAAATGGCCGACCGATGACCCACCGTTTTGGCGTGGCACCGCCTCACGCCACCGCCCGTTGCCAGATGATGGTTTTTCCCGCGTGACGAAGGGGCACTCGATTTCTGTTTCTCAGGGTTCGTCACTGGCCAGGTTAATTGCCTTGCGCTTGAGGAAATCAGCAAAACCCGCCCGTTCCGGCAGCGATAATTGTCGCGCCGCGTTCTCAGACCAGGTACATTTTTCAAGCACCCCATATTTATCGGTATGGCGTTGTTTTGTCGGCGACAACGCGAACCGATCGTGCGCCCGATTGTCATAATCCGCAATATCGTCCTCGAGCTCGCTGTCGTCATAGTGATCCCGATGGACGACAATTTTTTGCGGCAGTCGCATGGATAGATATCCGGCGGCATCGGGATAACCCAAACAAAGACCGGCAATGGGAAATACGCCGTCCGGCAGGGCCAGAATTTCTGCCAGATCGTCAATTCGATTGCGCACGTAACTGATGGGACAGGTCCCCAGCCCCAGGTGATCGGCGGCGGTAATGAAACATTGCATCGCGAGGGCGGCGTCAACAGCGGCATTCATAAAGGTGTCGGCATTATTATTTTGATAGGTATGGCCGCGCATTTCAGCCAGCCGGCGGATGCGTCGGACATCGCCCAAAAAAACCACAATGACTGGCGCTGTTTTCATCCAGGGCATGGACGGTACCAGGTCGGCGATTTGATTGCGAACCGATGGATTGCGAACGACGACAATCGAATATTGCTGCAGATTAGATTTGGTCGGTGCGGATTGTGCCGCACTCAAAAGCAGGGCCATGGTGGTTTCGCTGATTGCCGCCGAGCTGTATTTTCGAATAACCCGACGATCCAGCAGGGCTGCAATGGCGTCAGGGATGTCGGCAGGCAAGTCGATATCCACCCCGTAACGGCCGTGCGCAGGTTTATCGTCCTTTGACATTCCGTTTCCCCATTTATCAACGCCTTAAAACGTTTTAAAAACTATCACTCAAGACCCGGTCCGGCGGTGTATGACCGTCACTGAAGGTTTTAATATTAACCAAAACCTTCTCCCCCATGTCAATCCTGCCCTCGAATGTGGCCGAACCCATATGCGGCAACAGGACAACGTTTTCCATGGCCAGCAATTTTGGGTTTACCGCCGGTTCGTTTTCAAAAACATCGAGCCCGGCACCGGCAATATCCCCGGCGGCAAGCATGCGCGTCAGCGCATTTTCATCAATCACCTCACCACGTGCCGTATTGACCAGAACCGCATGGGGTTGCAGCAACTTAAGCCGCCGCGCAGAAAGCAGATGATAAGTGGCCGGCGTATGCGGACAGTTGACGGATATAAAATCCATCCGTGCCAACATCTGATCGAGACTTTCCCAGTAGGTTGCCTCCAGGTCATTTTCTATATCTTTATGCAGACGTTTGCGATTGTGGTAATGGATCGACAGCCCAAATCCCTTGGCCCGGCGTGCGACGGCCTGTCCGATCCGTCCCATACCGATTATGCCCAGGCGTTTGCCATAAATTCGATGCCCCTGCATCCAGGTCGGCGCCCATCCCGTCCACTTGCCAGCGCGCAAATTGCGTTCACCTTCCGATAACCGACGCGGAACGGCGAGAATAAGGGCCATGGTCATATCGGCCGTATCCTCGGTCAGAACGTCCGGTGTGTTGGTGACGGAGATGCCGCGCTGACGGGCGGAGGCCAGATCTATATGATCGACGCCGGCCCCGTAATTTGCGATCAATCGCAAGTTTTTACCTGACCGTGCGAGAATACCGGCATCAATTTTGTCGGTAAGTGTCGGCACCAGGACATCGGCTTTTTTTACGGCCTCTATCATTTGGGCTTTCGAAAAGGGCGTATCTTCCAGGTTCAGTTCCACATCAAACAACTCCATCATTCGGGTTTCAATGGCGTCCGGGAGTTTACGGGTAACTACCACACGGGTTTTTGCATTTGACATGCGTTTACCTTTCGAATTGCACGCGTATCCTCAGGCCATAGCAACCCCGACAGGGCTTGTCCAGTATGCTGTATTTAGGCCGCATTTGACGGTCCGAAGGAAAAACTGTTTTCACGGGAGACGGCATTTTATAATGGCCAGGAACAAATGACATGGGGAAGCCAGTGCACGATCACTTGAGTGATATGGCCTTGCCGACGGGCATTAGGTCGCGGTTTGTTGAAAACGGTAATGGTCTAAATATGCATATCCTGGAATCGGGATATGACGGTACCGGTAAACCCGGTGTCGTCCTGCTGCATGGATTTCCTGAACTGGCCTACAGTTGGCGAAAACTTATGCTTCCCCTTGCCGACGCCGGATACCACGTGATCGCGCCGGACCAGCGGGGTTATGGGCAAACCACCGGTTGGGATGCAAATTATCATGGTGATCTTACGGCCTTTCGGTTCGTAAATCTGGTTACGGACATCCTCGGATTGATTGCCGGCTTGGGAATAAAAGAAGTCCACGGCGTCATTGGTCATGATTTTGGCTCCCCCGTCGCGGCCTATTGTGCACTGATCCGCCCGGATGTGTTCCGCTCTGTGGTGATGATGAGCGCCCCTTTTGCCGGTTCAGAATCCGTGTTGTTTGGCGCCGGTTCTCCAGGGCGCACCGACATTCACGAGGACCTCGGACGCCTTGCCCGTCCGCGAAAACATTACCAATGGTATTATTCCAAACCCGAGGCCAACGCCAACATGGTTAACGCCCGCCAGGGCCTGCATGCCTTCCTGCGGGCCTACTACCATTTTAAAAGTGCCGATTGGACGGAAAACCTTCCCCATAAGTTGGCCGGTTGGACCGCCGATGATTTGGCCCAACTGCCAACCTATTATATTATGGATCGGGATCTGGGAATGGCGGAAACGGTCGCTCCGCAGATGCCTGATGCGCAGCAGATTTCCGTCAATCAGTGGCTACCGGACCGGGAACTGGCGATCTATAGCCAGGCCTACGCAGAGACCGGTTTCCAGGGCGGATTGCAATGGTATCGCTGTGTAACCAGCGGTTTGAATGCAGCTGATTTAAAGGTGTTTTCCGGTTGCCAGATTCATCAGCCCGCGTTGTTTTTGGCCGGTCGGAGCGATTGGGGCGTCTATCAAAAACCGGGGGACTTTGAAAACATGCAACAACGGGCCTGCCTGGATTTGCGCGGCTGTCAGTTAATCGACGGGGCCGGCCACTGGGTGCAACAGGAGCAGCCGCAACGGGTGTTAACTTATTTGCTGCCGTTCCTCAACCGTTAACGGTCTGTCAATTCAAATCCGTTATACGGGTGGTCGTGCCTCTGTTGAGGACGGAGAACTTAACTAATGGTTTTTACGGGAAGAAACGGGTTAATGAAACGCCATCGACTTTCGCCACTACTGGGGCTGTTCCTGTTTTTGACGGGCTGTCTGATGCTGCCGACCCTGAGTGCGCTCGCGCAAAACCGCGGTTCCGGACTGCCGCTGCCGCGTTTTGTGACCTTTCGCGCCGATGAGGTGAACATGCGAGCCGGTCCCGGTGTACAATATCCCGTTGAATGGGTTTACAAACGCCAGGGCCTGCCGGCTGAGGTCATCGCCGAATACGGCACCTGGCGAAAGGTCCGGGACTGGCAGGGCACACAGGGCTGGATCCACCAGTCCATGCTCAGCGGCAAAAGAAATTTTGTGGTCATTGGATCGGAACGAACCATCCGCAAATCGGCCGACAGCGACAGTGATCCAAAAGCCAGGGTCGAACCCGGGGTCATTGGTCAGCTCATCGAATGTGAAGGTTCCTCAAGTTGGTGCCAGGTCGAAGTCCGGGGTTTAAACGGCTGGTTGCGCCGGGTTGATGTGTGGGGCGTCTATCGCGGCGAAGAACTTAAGTAATCGTCGCTATTGAATTCGGTTTCCCGGGGTATTCAATCTGATCGTTCGGTTAACCGCGCAAGGAACCGAAACTTCCGAATTTCCCTGCCCCAGTGGTTTTTTTGCCTGTGATCGACGATCCTGCCGCAGGATCAGTCGGTAGAAGCGATCACAAGTGACGATCTCGCTGACTGATGGCGGGCCATTTCCCCGGAAAACGGCATCCCGAACAACGGCCCAGGCCGACTGGAAAATCTGATTTCCCAAAACCTCTGCAAACCCAAAAACCCGTGGACTTTGGATTTCCGTTGATAAAAAACTAACTGGTTGTTATAAATTTAAAATTATAATTCAATATTTTCAATTGGTTACACACGTAATTAATTCTTTATTAAAAATTTATTGTTTTTTATTCAAAAATATTTTATCGTTTCACCTCTCCTGAGGAACATACAACCCTTCCCCATGTTACAAGGAACTATATGATGCGCAAATTTAGAATGGGACTTTTGTCACTGGTTGTCGCCGCGTTCGCCAGTACGGCGATGGCCAAAACGATTAAGATCAGTACGACGGTCCCGGAAACATCAAACTGGTTGGTCGCAGCGAATAAGTTCAAGGAAATTGTTGAGGCGAAAACCGCTCACAAGGTTGAGATTTATCCGAACGGCGTGCTGGCCAGCGGCAATGACCGCGTTGAACTGGAAATGGCACAGGCCGGTGCCATCGACATTATTATGAAAACAACCATTTGGCTGTCACAATTGAACCAGGACTTTTTGGTTACCGCCATGCCGTGGATATTTCCCAACGCCGAAGTCGCGATGAAAGTGATGGACGGCCCAACCGGTGTTCAACTGTCAAACAGCTTAAATAAAGTCGGCCTGCAGGCGCTGGCATGGGGCGATGGCGGGTTCTTTCAGTTGTATTCCAAAACAGGTCCGATCAAAACTCCCGATGCCATAAACGGTGTTAAAATCCGTGTTCCCGGAAATCCGATATTCGTCAAAACCTGGAACAAGGTTGGTGCCGTGCCGACACCCATCAGTTTTGCCGAAATTTTCTCGTCCTTACAATCGGGAGCCATAGATGGCGGTGTGGCAACAACACCGCTGATTTATGCAAAACGTTTCTACGAGGTCGCTCCTTACACGTCGATTATAAACTTTTCCTTTGAATCCGTCGGGATGATTGCCAACAAATCAATGCTGGATCAGCTCAGCGATACGGACCAATCGATCATCAAACAGGCTGCCGTTGAGGGAATGGTTGCGCAACGGGCGACGGCATTGGAGGAAAACGGCACCTATCTATCCAAAATGACGGCGGCGGGGTCAAAGATCTACGTCCCAAATGCCAGCGAGTTGAACCAGTTTAAAACCATTGCCAAGCCGGTTTATGATGAATTTAAAAACAAAGTCGGGGCCGACCTCGTTTCCCGCGTCGAAAGCGAAGTCCAAGCACTCAGCAAATAGCCTCAATGGTATAAAGATGTAAGGGTTTCTCCCGATGTTTTGGCTGTTCCCCGACAAGGAGATCGGTCAAGGCATCGGCAGCTTACCAACCCCCTTTTTAAGAGAATATGATGATGGCCAATCATAAAGCGCCCCATTCTATTAGCACGGCCCTACGGTTTTTAAGTTTGGGTTTCGATACCCTAGAAAAATCCATTGTTGTTGTTTTTCTGTTGGCGATTGTGGTCCTTATCTTTTCCGGTGTGTTGTCGCGATTTGTTTTTCATTATTCCATCGCTTTTACAGAGGAGCTGGCCCGCTTTTTATTTGTCTGGGGGGCCCTGCTGGGCGCGTCATCGGCCTTTCGAACCGGCGAGCACGGTGGCATCCCCTTGATCGTCAATCGTTTTGGCCCCCGCGGGCGCCGGTTCATCGAGATATTTGTCGCTGCCGGTGTCCTTATTTTTATGTCCTATCTGGTGTTTATGACCGGTGTCTCAACCCTCAAGTCCTTTGACAGCGGTCAAATCAGCACGACGACGGAAATTCCCGTCTGGACCATTAATTTCGGCATGATGTTGGCCTTCCTGGTTGGCGCCATTCGCTGTATTCAGGGGTTTTTCCTGGGCGCATTCAAACCCGAACTGCCGTCCGTCGAACCCCTAAACCAAGACACCTAGGGGATGGTTGGCAATGGAAACTCTGAGTAATCCAAGCATAATCGGGTTTACCGTTTTTATCGGTTTGTTGCTGCTCAACATGCCGGTTTTTGCCTCCCTCGGTTTGGCTGCTTTGTTCACAATCGTCGTGCTGGACGCGGCCCCACTGACCGTTGTGCCTTACATTCTGGGCGGCTCCCTCGACAAGTTCCCACTGCTCGCGACACCGCTTTTTATCATTGCCGGTGCAATGATTACCCGTTCCGGCATGTCACAACGAATTGTTAACCTATCACAAATTGTGCTCGGTCAATTGCCCGGCGGCCTGGCCCTCGCAACCCTCTTGACCGGTGCCATTATCAGCTCGATGTCTGGATCAAACATCGCGACGGTTGCAGCGCTTAGTTTTTTAATTCCGGCGATGGCCAATGTCGGATACCCAAGGCCTTTCGCTGTGGCCGTTGTTGCGGCCGGCTGCACCTTCGGCGTTGTCATACCACCGAGCATTGGCATGATTATTTATGGTGTCATTACAGAACAATCGATCCCGAAATTGTTTTTTGCCGGCATCGGCCCGGGATTATTGATGTTTGTGGTGCTGGGCACCTGTATTTATTTCATATCAAGACGTAACGGCTATCGTGGTCAAGCCGTTGAACGCACCTTGAGTTCTTTTTTCGGCGCCCTGAAAGACGCGTTTTGGGGGTTAATGGCGCCGGTGATTATTCTCGGCGGGATTTATTCCGGCATTTTTACGGCAACGGAAGCCGCAGCGGTGGCGGTGGTGTATATTTTTCTCGTCGACCAGTTCATATATCAAAAAATCGGACTGAATAATTACCCCGATCTGCTGTTTGAGGCCGGCAAAACCATCGGTGTTATTGTCTTGATCATTGCCTGTTCATCGGTGTTTGCCTGGATCTGGCAGACCCAGGGGTTGGCGGCAATAATAACCGGTAATCTTACGGAATGGTCTGGCGGCAATTCGAATTTGATGTTGTTGATTATCAATGGATTGTTGATCATTTCCGGTGCATTTCTGGAGCCCATCGCCGCCATGTATCTTTTGGTCCCCCTGGTCAAACCGGCTCTGGTTGGTGCCGGCGTCGACCTGATTCATTTTGGTGCCATCATGACGGTTAATCTATCCATGGCGCATTTAACACCACCGGTCGGGGTTGGATTATTTCTGGCCGCCAGAATTGGGAATGTGCCGTTCGAAACAGCGGCCAAATGGGCGCTACCTTTTGTCCTTTGCGAAGCCGTTGTGATCCTTTTGGTAACTTTTTTTCCGTCCATTTCGTTATTTCTGGCGTCAGGCATTTAAATGGCAAAGAACCTATGGCAACGCGATGGGTTTTTGCTGGCCGAACAGCTGCGCGCCGGAGCCGTTTCTGCGGTTGAAGTTGTTGAACATTATCTCGACAGAATTGAGCATTTCAACGACCGGCTCAACGCCGTCATCTGCCTAAATGCCGGTGCCAGGGAAGACGCACAGGCCAGCGCCAGACGGTATAGGGACGGCACGCCCCTGAGCGCCATTGACGGTGTGCCGGTTCTGATCAAGGACAATTTGGTGGTAGGCGGAATGACGACCACTTGGGGAAGCAAACTTTATGAAAATAACCGGGCCGACACTGACGAAATACCGGTTGCAAAATTGCGCCAGGCCGGCGCCATCCTTGTTGGTAAAACCAATGTTCCAGAATTTACCGTCGAGGGTTTTACGGACAATCCCCTGTTTGGTGTTACCGCCAATCCCTGGGACCTGACGACCACACCGGGCGGCTCCAGTGGCGGCAGCGCCGCCGCCGTTGCCATGGGTCTGGCACCCCTGTCCATTGGCACCGACGGTGGTGGTTCAGTCCGCCGCCCGGCGGCATATAACAATCTGGTCGGAATGAAGACGACTCTCGGGCGCATACCAAGGGGCGGTGGTCTGCCACAACTGTTGCTCGACATGGAGGTGATTGGCCCCTTAACCAGATCGGTTCGGGATCAGGCCCTGTTATTTGATATATTGGCGCAATCTGACAGACGTGACCACCGGTCGCGTCCGTTCTCAGCTGCCCGCAGTCTTGATCTGCTGTTTGACCCCCCCAAACCGCTTCATATAATTGCCGTTGAACAGTTTGGCGCGGCCCCCCTGGACCCGGATATCCGGTCCAGCTTTCGACAAATGGTAGAGCTAATGGGGACCCTGGGACATCGGATCCAGTCGGGAGAATTGCCCCTTTCCATAGACGCGATCAACGAGAGCTGGCCAGCCATTGCTAATATCAGCCTGGGGTTATTATTAAAACGCCAACCAAAAATGCGCGACCTTGCATCGGCAAAGTACGTTGGCTGGGCCGACCAGCCCTATGGCGCTTCGCACCTGTTGGCAATAACGGAAATAATTTCTGAGCTGCGGAATCAGGCGGCGGCGGTATTTGGTTCCGTTGACATAATTATGACGCCGGCCTGCGCCGCCATGCCCTGGCCGACGTCCATTGATTTTCCGCCAACCATCGACGGCCAACCGGTTGGTCCCCGCGGATCGGCGGTGTATACCGGGTGGGTCAACGCCACAGGCCATCCGGCGATCACCGTGCCTGGTCAAAGAAGCCCGACGGGAATGCCCATTGGCATCCAGTTCGTCGGCGATTTTGGTCAGGACGAATTGTTACTGCGTTTGGCGCAACAAATCGAACACCATCAAAGCTGGCTCGCCGATTGGCCGACGCTCGCATATACCCATTAATTGAACGGGCAGTGAACCGCTAAGGCATACTGGCAATAAAAAACAAAGGACTGACAATGAAACTCCTGGTCATCAATCCCAATACCTCCGAAAGCGTGACCGAAAAAATTGCTGCCGTTGCGCGCGCGGCGGCGGCGCAGGGGACTGACGTCGAAATCGTCACCGCAAGATACGGCGTCCCTTATATTGCCACCCGGGCAGAGGCGCTGATTGGGGGGCGGGCGGCACTTGAAATCCTCGCCGAACGTGAGAACGAGTTCGATGGTGCGGTTATTGCGGCATTCGGAGATCCGGGGCTCGGCGCCATTCGCGAACTGATGGCGATCCCCGTTGTCGGTCTGACGGAGGCTTCGGTTCTGATGGCCTGCCCCCTGGGTCGCACCTTTTCGGTTGTCTCATTTTCCTCTCGTTTGGCACCCTGGTACCGGGAATGTATTGCCTGGCACGGCATGGCCGGCCGCTTGGCAAGCATACGGATGCTTGATGCCCACGTCGGTGACGTCGGATTGGTACAGGAAGAAAATGAGGATCTGCTTGTCGAACTTGCCAGTCGGGCGGTAGAAGAAGATGGTGCTGAAGTCATAATACTGGCCGGCGCTCCCCTAGCCGGCCTGGGCTCAAAAGTCAGGGATCGGGTTCCGGTACCCGTGGTTGAGGGCGTTGCAGCGAGTATAAAAATTGCCGAGGGACTGGTTGCACTGCAACCCCGCAAGGCGATCGCCGGTTCGTTTCGCCAACCGGCACTGAAACCCGTGACCGGATTACCCGAGCCGTTAACTCGATTGATCGAAAACGGCCGTTAACACTTAATCGCAAGGGAAAATGATGACAGTTCACCAAATGGTTATACGCAATGGAAAAATTGCCACGGCAGCGGATGTTTTTACCTGCGATATCGGAATTACCAATGGTAAAATCGTTGCGCTCGGAGAAAATCTCGACGGCGACGAAGTAATTGATGCCACGGGTAAAATCGTTTTGCCTGGCGGCGTTGACGCCCACCTTCATTTGGATCAACCAACCGGCGATGGTTCGGTCATGGCCGACGATTTCCATACCGGCACCCGATCTGCAGCCTGTGGCGGAACCACAACGGTTATACCCTTCGCCTGTCAGCAAAAAGGCGACACGATCCGCAATGCGGTGAATGACTATCACACAAGAGCTGAAGGCCGGGCCGTCGTCGACTATGCCTTTCATCTGATCGTGACCGAAACAACGGATCAGGTTCTGGGCCAGGAATTACCGGCGCTCATCGAAGAAGGGTATACCTCTTTCAAAATTTACATGACCTACGATGCCCTGAAGCTCAACGACCGGGAGATATTGGAGGTTCTTTCCGTTGCCCGTCGCGATGGTGCGATGGCGATGATCCATGCGGAGAATACCGACTGCATTGCCTGGTTGACAGATAAACTGGAACAGGCCGGCCAAACGGCGCCCCATTTCCATGGTGCGTCGCGACCGCAAATCGTTGAACGTGAAGCCACCCATCGCGCCATATCCCTGGCCGAGCTGGTCGATGTACCGGTTCTCATCGTCCACGTTTCCGGGCAAGCGGCCATCGAACAAATTCGCTGGGCGCAAAATCGCGGTTTTCGGGTTTATGCGGAAACCTGCCCGCAGTATTTGTTTTTGACTGCCGATGACATGGAAGCGGATAACTTTGAGGGAGCAAAATGCATATGCAGCCCGCCCCCCCGGGACAAAGAGAGCCAGCAAGACGTCTGGCGGGGAATTGAGAACGGTACGTTTCAGGTGTTTTCGTCGGACCATGCGCCGTTCCGCTTTGACGATCCAAAAGGGAAAAAAATTGGCGGCACCAAAGCCGACTTCAAATCGATTCCAAATGGCGTTCCGGGCGTCGAAACACGCCTGCCCCTGTTGTTTTCGGAAGGCGTTGTCAAAGGGCGCATTGATTTGCGCCGGTTCGTCGAACTGACGGCTGCCAATCCGGCTCGCATTTATGGACTGTACCCACGCAAGGGCACCATAGCCGTTGGTGCAGATGCGGACATTGCGATTTGGGATCCGCACAGGACCGTTGAGATTACAAACGATATTTTGCACCATAATGTCGACTATACCCCGTACCAGGGAATCGAGGTCCAGGGATGGCCAACAACCGTCCTGTCGCGGGGCACATATGTTGTCAAAGACGGAGAATATTGCGGCACGGAAGGCCACGGAAAATTTCTCAAATGTGAAAAACCTGACCCGGCAAAACCGAAAGGTATGGGTCGCATGATTTAACGCCGGGGTGCCCTCGGCTGGGCTAAATAAAGCCTTTTGATCGGTCCCCCCAATGGCGAGATTTGACTGCGCCCGGCGCATTATTTAGGTGAATTTACGAAACATCCGGGTGCGATCAAACATCTCTTCGAGGGCCTCCATCCGTGACCGGGTATCGGTCCACATGCCTTCCTGAACGCTGGCAATCACCGTTTCCAGGATCAGCATGATGGCAATCGACGAATCCCAGGCAGATGGAACGGCGATGCGACTGCTGAAACAGTGGTCAGCAAATTTACTGACCGGCGAACGCCACTGGTCGGTAAACAGAATAATTTTTGCGCCGCGTTCTGCGGCCATTTCCGCCAATTTCAAAGTGCTGTTCTCATACCGGCGCACATCAAAAATCACTAATACATCTGCAGTACTCACGTCGAGCAAATAATGCGGCCAGGTATTGGAATTCGATTGAATGTGGGTCACGCCCGGTCGAATCACTTGCATATGCAGGAAAAAGTAGTCGGCAAGGGCGCGTGTAATGCGTCCGCCAACGATATAAACCGCCCGTTCCCGATCCGCTAAAAGTTCACAGGTTTGATCAAAGGTTTCCGTTTCCATTTGTGCCAGGGACTGCTTGATATTGCCGACCACCGCATCCGTAAAGCGGTTCAGGATATGTCCATCAGGCGCTTTTTCTGCCCAGCTTTCATGTTTGGCGATCGGATTGGAAATTTTGGCTTCCAATTCGCGCCGCAGTTCGGCTTGAAATTCCGGAAACCCCTTATAGCCCAGTTTTTGTACCATACGGGCGGCGGTGGGTGTTGAGACACCGGCATTTTCGGCAACGGTGGTAATGGAACCAAGGCCGGAGACCGGATAGTTTTCTAGGATTGAATCTGCGAGCTGGCGTTCGGCACGGGTCAAAACATCGAAAAATTTATGCAATCGTTCTGCTATTGTATCGCTGTCTGCGGACAAAACCATTCTCCCATTTGACGGGTATACCAACATATCAATCTGGTGTGAAGGAAAATTTTCAATTAACTGTTGACGACCGGGCCCGTTTCACGAAATATTCCGAGAGGGGGCAATTCGTGAAACAGACGTCAAATTCTCAGGTTTCTGCTGACCAGGACCTTCATCCGGTAGAGCTGATAAACCAGACCGGTCTGTCGCCGGTTTTGCTGGTCTGTGAACATGCGTCAAATTTTATTCCGGCAATTTATCGGGGACTGGGATTGTCGAGGCAAATGCAGCATAGCCACATCGCATGGGATCCGGGTGCCCGTGCCGTTGCCGAAGCCATGAGCAAACGCCTCGACGCCACCCTGATCGCCAGCCGCATTTCGCGCCTGATGTACGATTGCAACC
The DNA here is from genome assembly GCA_021775095.1 of Rhodospirillales bacterium. Lineage (GTDB taxonomy): Bacteria > Pseudomonadota > Alphaproteobacteria > Rhodospirillales > Casp-alpha2 > JABMNT01. The sequence continues at coordinate 4,945 of JAJFII010000057.1, read as the reverse complement.
GGTCACCGGAGATGGCCGATGCCATTCCTCGGCGCAGCGAACAGTACGACATCCCGGGAAATCAAAATCTCAGCAGCGATGATAAGAAACAACGGATTGAGACCTACTACCGACCTTTCCATGACCGCTTGACAACGCTCCTCACCCCTAAGATCCGGGCACTTGTCACCATCCACAGTTTTGCTCCGGTCTTTGCCAATCAGGTTCGCGACGTTGAAATCGGTATTATTCATGACAGGGATCGCCGCCTGGCCGATGAAATGCTGAGCGCCTTGGGTTGTGGATTGCAACTGCAGGTGCGGCGTAATCAACCCTACGCCCAGGAGGACGGTGTTACCCATACTCTCAGACACCATGGGGTGGACAACGATCTCCTAAATGTCATGGTCGAAATTAAAAATGACCTTTTGCTATCCGCCCCCCAGCAAAACCGTATTGCCACTATACTTGCCGGCGCGTTGCAACAGGCCTTACAACGTTTGGGCATTGACATCGAACAAGGACATCAGCATGCCAAGGTTCTTTAAAACCTATGTGCGGGTGATCGACGGTCTGAATTACCGTCTCGGGCGTTGCGTAATGTACGGCATATTTGTCATGGTGGGTATTCTCATTTGGTCATCCATTTCCAAGACGTTTTTCCTGCCATCGCTGTGGACCCTGGAAATCGCCCAGTTCGCCTTGGTCGCCTATTACATTTTGGGCGGACCCTACTCCATTCAGTTGGGTTCAAACGTCCGCATGGATTTGTTTTATGGCAATTGGTCCGACCGCAAAAAGGCTTCCTTCGATGCGTTCACCGTGCTTTTCCTGATTTTCTACCTGGGGGTGCTGTTGTACGGCGGCATCGAAAGCACGACCTATTCGTTTACCTATTTTGAACGCAGCCCAACCGCCTGGCGGCCCTATATGTGGCCCGTCAAAGTGATCATGTGTGTTGGTATATTTTTAATGCTCCTGCAATCGATCTCGGAACTGATCAAGGACGTGGCAAAAATAAAGGGCGTAAAACTCTGATGTCCTATGAAGTGATCGCCATCCTGATGTTTTCATCGATGATGCTTATGCTGATGACCGGTCAACGGGTCTTTGGCGCGATCGGTGCTGTTGGCGCCATTGCCGCCATGGCCCTTTGGGGAACCGGCGGTTTTAATATTCCCTTCTCGTCCGCCATGAAACTGATGAAATGGTACCCCTTGCTCACCTTACCGATGTTTATCTTCATGGGATATATCCTGTCGGAATCAAAGATTGCCGATGACCTGTATAAAATGTTTCATGTCTGGATGGGCCCGATCCGCGGCGGTTTGGCCATTGGCACCATCGGTTTGATGGTCCTCGTCTCGGCTATGAACGGCCTGTCGGTTGCCGGGATGGCCATTGGCGCGACCATTGCCCTGCCCGAACTGTTACGGCGCGGATATGACAAACGCATGGTGACCGGTGTCGTCCAGGCGGGATCATCGCTCGGCATATTGGTACCCCCGTCGGTTGTTTTGGTGCTGTATGCCATGATTGCCCGTCAACCCGTGGGTCAATTGTGGCTTGCCGGAGTCTTTCCCGGGTTGATGATGGCCGCGATGTTTATTTTGTACATTGTCATTCGCTGCCGACTGCAGCCAGAACTGGGACCGGCGTTACCACACGATGAACGCAATATTCCCCTGTCGGAAAAGCTTCGATTGTTGCGGGCCGGGTTGTTGCCGATTGTCATCTTTGCGGCCATGATGGTGCCGTTTGTCAATGGCTGGACCAGTCTGGTGGAAAGCTCTGCCATTGGTGCCATGACGGCATTTGTCGCCGCCATGGCGAAAGGCCGCATGAGCCGCGCCGTGCTCGAGGTTTCGGTCCGGCAAACCCTGGCGATCTCGTGTATGTTTATGTGGATTATCCTGGCGGCCCTGAGTTTTGGCGCGGTATTTGACGGCCTCGGAGCGGTCCGGGCCATTGATAATTTGTTTACAGATCAACTGGGACTCGATCCGTGGATGATCCTGGTTCTCATGCAGTTGTCGTTTCTGCTCATGGGTACCTTTCTGGACGATACCGCCATGCTGGTCATCGTCGCACCGCTTTACGTTCCCCTTGTCCACGCCCTTGGGTTTGATCTGGTCTGGTATGGGGTTCTTTATACAATCACCACACAGATTGCCTATATGACACCACCGTTTGGTTATAATCTGTTTTTAATGCGGGCGATGGCACCACCGGAAATCAGTTTACGTGATATTTATGGCTCAATATTTCCCTTCGTTTGCGTAATGCTTATGGCCCTTGTTTTGATTATGGCGTTTCCCGAAATTGCCCTGTGGCTGCCCGACTATGTCTATGGGAAGTAACCAAGTACGGGGGAAACACAGGTAATTAAAAAAACAACCCGTAGGATCAACCAACCAAAAAGGAGAGTAAGATGACGACGAGACGGAAGTTTTTAACAACAGCTGGCGCTGCCGGCATTGCCGGCGCCTCAACCCTGGCCGCACCTGCCGTTCACGCCCAGTCGAAAATCAAATGGCGGATGCAAACCTACGCCGGCCCGGCCCTGGCCGAACATGTCATTAAACCAGCCATCGACAGCTTTAATAAAATCGCCAAGGATGAAATGGAAATCGAGTTGTTTTTTGCCGATCAATTGGTGCCCACCGGTGAATTGTTCCGGGCCATGCAAAACGGTACCATCGATGCGGTTCAATCGGACGATGACAGCATGGCATCGCCGACGGAAGTGACCGTGTTTGGTGGTTATTTCCCGTTCGCCAGTCGCTATTCCCTGGACGTCCCTGTGCTGTTTAATCAATACGGCCTCAATGAAATCTGGGATCAGGAATATTCGAAGGTCGGGGTCAAACATCTGTCGGCCGGTGCCTGGGATCCTTGCCATTTTGCGACAAAGGACCCAATAAACAGTCTTGCTGATTTAGAAGGCAAACGGGTCTTTACCTTCCCCACGGCCGGCCGTTTTCTGAGCCAGTTTGGTGTCGTGCCGGTAACTCTGCCCTGGGAAGACATTGAAGTGGCTGTACAAACCGGAGAACTCGACGGGATCGCCTGGTCGGGTATTACCGAGGATTACACGGTCGGCTGGGCCGATGTGACCAATTATTTCCTGACCAATAACATTTCCGGTGCCTGGGCCGGTTCGTTCTTTGCCAATATGGACCGTTATAATGAACTTCCCGCCCATCTGCAGGAACTGCTCAAGCTGACCATGGACAGCTCGCACTATTACCGGCAATGGTGGTACTGGGGGGGTGAAGCCCAGCTGCGTACGGAGGGGCCTAAAATGAAATTAACCACCATTCCGGATGAGGAGTGGGCAACCGTCGAGGCCGCCGCCCTCGAGTTCTGGGATGAGATCGCCGCCGAGTCCGAGACCAAGGCAAAGGTCGTGGAAATCTTTAAGAAATACAACGCGACCATGGAAAAGGCCGGTCGCCCCTATCGCTACAGCTGATCAGGCGATCCCGGGGGCGCCGCGGAGGCGCCCCCGTTTTTTCTTTGCAGGTATTCTGTGAATATTTTTTCCAACGCAACAGCGACACTTGTTTCCCTGCCCTCTTATGAGCTGGTCTGTTCCCTCGGCCCTTCAATCGTGATCTGGTACGGTCCCCAACCGGGTCAGGAAAACCGGTTCATCATACTCCCCTTGTTCCGGATCGGCGGCGACCCTTAGGGCGTCGACACCCAGGCACTTTCCCGTTTGCCAGATTTTCTCAGCCCGCATTTCCGCTGCCAGTTCCGAGCGACACTCAATGGTTTCGTCAATAACAGTCTGTCCGTTTTTTGCTTTGGCGTAGACGTAACAGAGAAATTTGGTTTCTTTGCTCATAACAGGAACTCGTCTCCGTGCTGGGTAAGGGGCATGAAGCATATGGGGGTCCTTTTATCACCCGATACGGGGGTTTAAGGCAAGTGTTCCCGGCACCGTACCCTGTCTTCAACGGGTCGGGTTAGATCCTGTACCCATAGGTCTGAAAAAACGACTTCTAAATTAGGGTCCTGACCCTAAGTTGGCCATGGCGAGTGATTGACGCGATCACTTTGGTAATAAAGAAGACAGGCCATGAGCAAAAAGGATGTTAAAGCAGCGATTGGTTCACCTATTCGCGGCGTGTCGTTTCACCCCTATGGCCAACAACTCCAACCTGGGCCGGCGAGAAGATGATGAATGCATTCGCCACCACGCCAAGCGTCAAACCGCTCCCTATTCATTGCCTTTCACATCATCGTCACACGTTATTTATACGAACCGCTTATAAACGCTAAATATGGAAACTGTTTATAGGGGGCAGCCCTATATGATTAAAAACGGTAAAAAAAATGGCCGAAAATTCCTCTTCAGAAAATGGACCCGAAGAATCTGCGGCGTTATTAATTGAACGGCTGAAAATTCCAGTTTTTGAGTTGGACGCTTTTAACCAACGCGTTGAAGCCAACGCCGCTGACTCAATTCGATTGATGGAAGATCTGGCCGTTGCCCGGGCAGAGGCAGAGGCGGCGTTAAAACAAGCGAAAAAGCACCAGGAGACGATCCAGAATCTAGCGCTGATCGACCCGTTGACGGGAGTGGCCAATCGCAACCAATTTCAACGAAATTTTGATGAAGCTATCAACGCGGCCAAACGCGATGGTACAATGATCGCTTTATTGCTGTTTGATCTCGATCATTTCAAGGATGTAAACGACACTTTTGGACATCCTGTCGGCGATGAACTTTTAAAGCATGTCGCCAAAATGTTAATCGAAGCCACACGCGAGACTGACACGGTTGCCCGGCTGGGCGGAGATGAGTTCGCCATCGTTCTGACCCGTCTTGATAGGGAAGAACGGGTAACCCACTTTGCAGAACGAATTATCCAGGCATTTAGCGAACCGATAATTCTGGATGGGTGTTTGATCAAAACCGGGACGAGCATTGGTGTTAGCCTATACCCGCGCGATGGGG